>NZ_JAPPTK010000011.1:0-152737 GCF_027587055.1 Vibrio sp. MarTm2
CAATATCCATATATTTGCATCAATTTTCGTTTTTATGCGCTCTCTCGTAAGTAAATGGATTATCGCGGAAGGGCTTCTAAAGTACTCACTTTTAAGTCAAGGGGTTGGGGCTATTATGAATATTTTAGCAAATATTGTTCTAATTCCAGAGTACGGTGGTGTAGGGGCTGCAATTGCAACCCTAATTTCATACATTGGAGCATCGTATCTGGTGTTCTGTTTCTCTAGTAAGACTAGGCCAATTTTCTGGGTTATGTCTCGCTCTCTCTTTTTACCATTAAGATTAGTGAGATTGATAAGCCTGAAATTTAAATTTACTAAGTGATTTTATGTTTAAATTTATTAAAAGTAAGCTAAGTAGAGCATCAAAGGAAAAAATAATTTCCACTATTGGTGAGTTTGATAGTGTTGCTATTAAGTTTTTTTCGAAAACTAGGTTTCTTTCTTCTTTGTATTATTTTCTATTTAACTCGTCATTTTCCAGAGAGCAGCAAAGTGTATTGAAAGGTAGGTTGAAGTATCGTCGCTCTATTGTTGACTCTAGGGAGGGTACGACTTTATTGCGTCGCAATATCCATCGCTTAGAGAAAGGTTTGATAATGAGGCCTAGACGGGAAGTTTTTGCCACAGCCTTTATTTTGGAGACGGTTAAGGCATATTGTAATGCAATTGATCAAGATGTGGGTAGCCCCGAAGAAATAAATTGGTGGGGTGACGTATTAAGCGATTATTTCAACATAGTGGGAAGTACTCCCGAAATCGACCGAGCTAGAGCTATGTTTGGTGATATGAGAAGCACCGAAATGCGTGAGTTAAGTGTTCCTTATTTACATAAAGAGAGGATGACATCAGATGTTAGTTACGAGCAGCTGCATGATTTATTCAAACAGCGCCGTTCCGTTCGTTGGTATTTAGATAAACCTGTTGAGTTAGGTGAGCTAAACAGGGCTATCGATATTGCGACCCAGGCGCCTTCAGCATGTAACCGACAGCCGTTTCAGTTTTATACTGCTCTGTCTAAAGTGAAAGCTGAGAAAATTGCTAAATGTGCTATGGGAACGGCTGGTTTTGCAGAAAACCTACCCGCAGTGATCGCGGTTGTTGGGGATTTATCTGCTTATCCTTCAGAGAGGGATCGACATGTTATCTATATTGATGGTGGATTAGTTAGTATGCAATTAATGCTAGCTTTAGAGACTCTAGGGTTAAGTTCATGTCCGATTAATTGGCCTGATATAGAAAAGCGCGAACGAATGCTTGATGCGGAGCTAGGTTTGGCAAAGCACCAAAGAACCATTATGCTATTGGCCGTTGGATATGCAGATCCGGATGGTGGGATAGCTTTCTCAAGAAAAAAAGACAGCGTTGAGTTAATGAAGGTCGTAGATCAATGATTGTAGAAATAAAAGGTGTTCAGTTTGTCAATAAAGGTGCAGAGCTCATGTTATGCGCTATCTTACAGCAGCTTAAAGCAAGAAATGACACAATAAAAATTGCTCTAGCTCCTCACGTAAATTCACCTTACTTATCTAGGATATCTGTAGGGGCATACCAAAAGCTAAGCTTGAGAAAGGGAGTCTTTGATCTCAACCGTCTGGCCTTCACTTTACCTAAATCAGTCAGGAAATGGTTCAAAAATAATTGGGGGATTGTGACTGAAGCTGATATAGATGTTGTGTTGGATGCATCTGGTTTCGCTTACGGTGATCAGTGGAAAAATATGAATGTAGATCATTTGTATGGGGAGCTTATTAGGGCTAAGCGGTACAATAGTAAATATATCTTTATGCCACAGGCTATGGGCCCATTTACTGTAGAAAGCGATAGGAAAAAGCTGAAGGCAAGTTTGCCTTTCGCATCTCTAGTTTTTGCGAGAGAGAAGACTACACATGATTATATTCGTTCGCTTGCCTACGGTGACGAGAACCTGTTTATAGCCCCAGACTTTACTAATTTAGTTATTGGAGAAGTTCCAAGCTATTTCACAGATGGATCTGAAAAGGTGGTTATTATTCCGAATAGCAATATGATTGGAGACAATAATCCGAATAAAATGTGGAAAGACACATACCTAACCGTGTTATGTGATGCTGTCCGGGTGATCAAAAGTATGCAGCTTAAACCTGTACTGCTCAATCATGAAGGGAAGGGCGATGGCCGACTATGTGCTCAAATAAATGAACAATTTAACAATCAATTAGAGTACATTGAAGAAAGCGATCCGCTAAAAGTCAAAGGTATTATTGGGAATAGCAAAGCAGTTGTGTGCTCTAGATTTCATGGCTGTGTTAGTGCGCTATCGCAGAGCGTCCCTTGCGTGGGCACCAGTTGGAGTCATAAATACGAGCAGTTATTTTCAGAATACACTGCAGATAAGCAGTTGTTAAACGCTGGCGCTTCCTATGATGACATAAAGAATGCCTTATTATTTTCTATAGATAATGTTACATCGACACAATATAGCACTCAAGTTGAACTGTATAAGTCACAAACTAGAGATATGTGGTCTAAATTAAACAATGTCTTAGATGGTGTTGAAGGTGAATAATTGTTCTCCGCTGATTAGCATCTATATTCCGACGCATAACAGGAGTCGTTTGTTAAAGAGGGCTATTACATCAGTTGTGACTCAAACTTATAAGCACATTGAGATTTTGATTGTTAATGATGGGTCTTCCGATGATACAAATAAAGTTGTAAGGGATTTTCAAAAAAAATTCGAAAACATTAGATTATTTGAAAACCAAGAGGCTAAAGGTGCGTGTCATGCCCGAAATGTAGCAATACGCAATGCCAGAGGTGAGTTCATAACAGGTCTAGATGATGATGATGAGTTTTTGCCCGACCACCTAGAAACTTTGCTAGATAGTTTTTGTAAAAATGATTGCTCGTTCGTTGCGTCCTCAATTTGGGAAGATACTGGCAAGGGAAGGTTCTGTCGAACTGGCGACGTTGGGGAAATTGATTTAATTAGGGCTTTGCATAGTAATCCAATAGGAAATCAGATATTTACTCGCACAGAGTGGCTAATTGCACTCGGTGGTTTCGATGAATCGCTACCCGCTTCTCAAGATTACGATATGTGGATAAGGTTCATAGAAGCGTATGGAAAGGGGGTTAAGTTAGAGTCTGCTACCTACGTTTGGCATACTGGGCATGAGGAAAAACGAATTACCAATAGCAATGTGAAACGACTGGCTGCATTGGATATGTTTTTCAATAAGCATGAACATTTGATGTCCAAGGAACATATTCAATCCTTTACTATTCTTCGATGTAAAGCGGATCCTAGTCACTATAGCCTAGGAGTTATGTTGAAGAATATTAACAGGTGGAATTACAAATCAGCATTGTCACTTTATGTTCACACTAGAACACCAGCCTTGGGGTCATTGTGGCGACGGTTAAAATTGAAGTAAGTGGTAGCAGTGTCAAAGCAAACTAAAATACTTTTCTTAATTAACGACATCACCATGCCAGGAGGGTTGTCGCGAGTCACAAAAAATCTTGTGAATGACTTCGCTCAGTTTGGTAATGAGTTTCACGTCCGCGCATTGTCAGCTGCAGCAAAATATGGAAAGTATCATCATTCTAGAGTTGACTACTTAGAGATGCCAGCTCTGCATGGTTTGAATGCTGCTTCTAAGCTTGTATGGTATGGCTCTCTTCGCCGAGAAGTCGAGTACTATGTTGACAGTCAAGAGGTCGATATCGTCATTGCTGTTGGTACTGCAATGAACCTATTTGCGAGTTTTTGTAAATTTAAGCGAGCTTCTCTTTGGGGAGCAGAACATACCGCTCATAATTATTTTGGACCGTTTCGTAAACTAATGAAACGATGGCGATATCCAAAATTGCAGCGTTTGATATGTCTTACCTATGCCGATAAAGTGCATCACTACGATAAATACTTAAATCGTGTAGTGGTAATACCCAATTACACTAACTTCTCAGAAGTTGAATCGGTATACAGCAATCGTCATCGATTTCTTTTTATTGGCCGCTACAACAAAACTAAAGGGGTTGATTATCTAGCTGATATTATAGAGAAAGTTCATTTCGCTTGTCCAAGTTGGTTGTTTGACCTCTATGGTGAAGGGGAAGATAAACAGTGGCTTCAAAATAGACTCACAGAATTGAATCTCGATCATATTGTTGAAGTGAATGATCCTACCAATGACGTGTGCCATGAATATCAAAAGGCGGGAGTCTTCATCCTAACCTCGAGAAATGAAGGTTTTCCTATGGTGCTGTTAGAAGCTCAAGCTCATGGTCTGCCAATCGTTAGCTTTGATTGCGAAACAGGGCCCTCTGAAATTATTACTGATGGTGAAGATGGGTACTTAGTACCAGCATTTGATGTTGAAACTTTTGCGAAGCGATTGATTAAATTGGCTAATGATGAAGTCAAACGACTTGATATGTCTGCCAGAGCGGTAAAAAATCGACAACGCTTTGGAAAGGACGCCATCCTCTCTCTTTGGTTAGATCAATTTCGAACTTAAATTATGAATATTCTCTCACTTGATTCTCCATACTCACGATTTTTCTCTCTTATCGTTAAGCAGATAAGCCAAGTCACTTCATTCCATGGCATATTTTCAAAATTTGGCTATACACATTACTTTTCAGGTGAACAATACCATTTCATTGGTGATATTTTGGCTAGTCACTCAACAGTAACAGAGGACGATTACAAACTCGCGATATGGTCGAATAACCATTATTCGGCGTATATACGTAAGTTTGAAAAGCGTGAACTCAATGAAGACGAGACAAGTAAATTTGCAAGATTTGCCAACTTTTTCCGATCATACTTAAGAGAGCAGGCAATAGACTTTGTCATGATGCACAATGATCTCCGCTGGCATCACGCAATCGCTCGTAAAATATGCATTGAAGAAGGTGTGCCTTTTTGTGTTAGTGAATTAGGTTTATTCAGACCGTACACTACTACGCTAGATTTTTATGGCGTGAATGCCAA
The DNA here is from genome assembly GCF_027587055.1 of Vibrio sp. MarTm2. Taxonomy (NCBI): domain Bacteria; kingdom Pseudomonadati; phylum Pseudomonadota; class Gammaproteobacteria; order Vibrionales; family Vibrionaceae; genus Vibrio; species Vibrio sp. MarTm2. Next base: position 4,985 of record NZ_JAPPTK010000011.1, read on the forward strand.
CTCAAGTGTGGCATCCCTAGAAATAGACTTTACTCAGTATGCCAATTGCACTGGAAGAAGATTTAACGTGCCCAGTTCATTCCATGGTCATGACAGTAAAACTTCTAAGTTGAACTTTGCTTATTTTTTACTGCTTAACAAACTAGGTGGGGTTGCTGGTCACAACTCTCCAATACTACACAACCCATTCCGAATTCGTCCGTATATAAAGCGATTTTGGGAGCAAAGTGTCAAACGTCGCGTGCATACTGCTAGTAATGCTTCAGAATCGCTCCCTGAAAAACCTTATGTGTTTTTTCCTATGCAGTTAGAAAATGATACCCAATTCCTTATTCACAGTGACTTTTCGTCAAACCAGTCACTGTTGGAGCAAGTTGAGCGAGCGTTTTACCATTCTACATTGTCAAAAACGCACCAGTTGGTAGTCAAACTTCATCCTAACGATTTAGGCTGTTACGAAGCGAGAGAACAAACCCTGTTTACCAGGGCAAATACCACTAAATTGGTTAGCCAGTCTGACGCAATTGTTTCTGTGAATTCCACTGTCTGTATGGAAGCGATAGAAACCGATAAACCGCTGTTTGTATTGGGGCGGGCATTTTTTGCTCGTGAAGATGTCTGTCAACCTATTAGTATAGAAGAACTGTCTGATGGGCTATCTAATCCTAAGCCGGTCGATATGGCTGCGAGGAAGGGTTTTATTAATTACTTAAAATATGAGTACAGCGTACATGGGGCTGGATACAGCTACACAAAACAAGAACTGAACCGTATTGCCAACAAAATAGAAAAAGTAGTGTCGTTACAATGAAAGCCTTTCGCCAAGACATAAATGCTTTACGCGCTTTGGCCGTAACAGCCGTCGTTATATTCCATTTTTATCCTGATGTTCTGACAGGCGGCTTCGCTGGAGTCGATGTGTTCTTTGTTATATCTGGATACTTGATGACGAGTATCATATATACAGGACTGAAAGGTGATAGATTTAATATTCTTAACTTTTATCTAGCTAGAGCCAACAGGATTATTCCTGCTTTAGCCGTGCTTTGTTTTGTGATGTTAGCCTTGGGTTACTTCTATTTAGTTCCATGGGATTACAAAACTGTTGGTAGAGATGTGGCGACGAGCATTGCATTTGTTAGTAATGTTATGTTCTCGATGCGAGAGGGCTATTTTGCCAGCGAAGGCAACTTCTTTTTACACACATGGTCACTATCGGCGGAGTGGCAGTTTTACATCGTTTACCCAATTGTCATGTTTGGTTTGTTCAAGCTTTTTGGCCAAGAGTCGCTAAATAGAATCTTGCTCTCCCTTACCATAATTTGCTTTGCTTTAAGCGTATACTTATCGGCTCATTTCCCAACGCAGTCTTACTTTCTATTTCCTAGCCGAGCATGGGAAATGCTCCTAGGTGGAGTAGTCTTCCTTTTCCCTTTAAAGCTGAAGAATAGTAATTCTCTTAGCGTTGCTTTGGTCGGTTATCTTCTAATCGTACTATCTTGTGTTTGGGTTGATAGCGAAGATCTTTGGCCTGGCTTTATGACTCTTATTCCAACTTTGGGTACGTGCCTTGTTATTTGGGGAGGAGTACAAAACAGCAAAGCCCTCACCAATACGTTTGTTCAAAGGGTTGGGCTTTGGTCATACTCGATTTATCTCTGGCATTGGCCAATAGTCACTGGTTTGGCGTACTTTGGTTTTGAGAACCTAGCATTTTTGGGAGTTCTATCCTCTATTGGTTTGGGTTTTTTGAGCTATAGATTTATAGAGCAGCCATTTTCGCGAAAGCTAAAAAACAGTAGGCTAAAAGCTGTAGGGGTACATCTCTTAGTAATCATTGCTCTAGGCGCTGCCGGGAGTCTCGTTTTTATTACTCAAGGCTTAGCTCAAAGATTACAGATAGAATCCAGCCCAATTGTTCAAGGTGGAACTGGTGAAAATTATCGAATAAATGAAGGGGTGGTTTATCTAAATACGGCTGATAAAGGTGATTATGACTACTTACTTCTGGGTGATAGCAACGCCAATCATTATACCCGTGGGATTTTGAAAGAGAAAACCAAAGTCAAACAAGCCTGGCTTGGTGCATGTATGTCATTCCCAAGTTCCATGTATAAGAGAGACGGTCTTAGGTTAGATTGGAAAGAGAAGTGTAGAGAACACTATAAGCTTGCATTAAATGAATCCAAGCCAGTTATTCTCGTACACCATTGGGATAAGAATAATAACCGTCTTGAGTGTACCAATGGTAGTTGTCCGCTAACTGGAAATTACTTAAAAGATTTAGAATGGAACATGCACGAATTACTAAAAGAGTATAAAGGGCTTGAAGTATATCTTTTAGGGGACTTACCAAGGCCACAATCTAAAGACTTGGTCACCTGCATGAAGAGTAACTATCTACTAGGGATTAATCAGGAATGTCAGACCAATTGGCCTTATCCACCTAACGTTAAAAGGGTAAATGAAGTTCTTATAAAACTCGCAGAACAATATGAATCTGTTCAATACATTCCTGTAGATAGTGTTTTTTGTACCGATGAAGAATGTAAATATGATTTGGATGGTAAATCTCTCTTCATGCCAGATCTACATTTATCTTCATTAGGCTCTGAGATTACTTGGAAGCACATAGCTGAAGTTCTTTCATCTTCGGGCAAATAAAAGCCAGAAATAGTTATACCCCAACCAAATTGCGTTAGTTGGGGTGTAAGTTCTTCGGATTACTTAGCTCCAAACCCAGTCATCATCGTTTTTAGAGTCTTCAACACAATATTCATATCTAGCCAGAAAGATAAGTGCTTAATGTAATAAAGATCATGGGCTAGCTTTTCGCGCGTTGAATCGATATCGTCGGCGTATCCTTGTACGGTTTGCGCCCATCCTGTGATGCCTGGCTTGACCATATGACGGTAACCATAGAAAGGAATCTCTTTCTCGAACTGTTTTACGAAGCTCTCTTGCTCTGGTCGAGGTCCAATAAGTGACATTTCTCCCTTTAGCACATTGAAGAATTGAGGGAGTTCATCGATTCGAACCTTTCTGATGAATTTGCCGACTTTGGTCACACGTGCTTGCTCTTCAGTGGCAAATTTATCCTCAGCTCCGGCTTTTTTAACCGTCATGCTTCGAAACTTATAGATGCGAAATGTTTTGCCACCTTGCCCCACGCGCTCTTGAATGAACATTGCAGGCCCAGGATTTTCCAGTTTAATTAGTAAAGCAGTGATAGCCATGATAGGCAGCGTGATTGGAAAGCTCAGAATGATTAAGGCTGATTCCCAAGCACGCTTTACGTTGTGGTAAACAGGGTTAGGAACAAGCGAACCAATGGCATTCTCAGACAAGTGACTTGTTTTTACCTTGCCTTCAATCATTTCTCGAATGCTTTCCGAATGGAAAACCGGAATGTTATTGATACTGCAATCGGCAACAAACTTCTCTTGTTCTGGCGTGAGTTTGTTATGTAAATCAACCACTAATCCATCTTTTATCTCAGACATTGAGAGAGGCTCACGTAAAAGTGATAGATGGATACGTGCATGTCTACTATCAAGGTTGTCAACATCAAAGTTATTGATTGCACTTAAATTGAGTTTGGCATTTTCTTTGCGGTATACGGCAGAAAAGTACATCCAAAACAAATGGATACTAAAAGCGTAAATAAGAATCTCACGTGAGTACTCAACCCTAAACAACAAAATAAAAGCCATAGCGGCGGCATAGATGGAAGCCAAAACCGGCAAAATGTAGTACTTACGATCAACCAGCAAGTAGTTAGTAATCTTGGGAATAGTGACAGAGGTAGCAACATAGGCGCAGCTAACGAGCCAAAAACTATTGATAACCGTGATGGGAAGGTTAGCCCTGAAGCCTGTTACAACATGGAGGATTAATAGGGTGCCAAACACACCGATACCGTGGCATACAATTGAATTTTTAAGCAGTTTTCTCACGTTTCATCACCTAGGGCTGTCAGTGCTTGTATGCTACCACAAGTGATATTGATACGTGTAGAGTCGGCATGGTTACAACAACACTCTTAGGGGCTATAAGAAGTAAAAGGAGTATCATTTTAGTGAGCGAAATAACTATTAGTCTGGTGGGAAATGAGCAATAAGTCACATGGAGGCAGTATCTTTATACTACTTAATAATTATTTGTTTTACTTTTCCAGATAACTTTTATTTAAGTCGTATTTTTCGATATACTCACCGCCAATTATGGGATTCCCCCGACAGTTTGGATGTCTACCTATTTGCCTTTGGGAGCTAAACCTAAGGGCGGTAGCGTGTCTTAGTCTGAATTATTTTCTCTATAGCGGTACATGGTGTTGCAAGGTAACTTGGCATCTGAGTTACTACTTACTCATTCTACTTCCAACGTAAATTAAGGTTATGTCTAGAAAAAAAATCCTTACGGTTTTTGGCACGCGCCCAGAAGCTATCAAAATGGCACCGCTTGTTCATGCACTTGCAAATGATGAGCGATTCGAAGCAAAGTGCTGTGTGACTGCGCAGCACCGTGAAATGCTTGACCAAGTACTTGAACTGTTTGAGATCAAACCAGATTATGATTTGGACTTGATGAAGGCTGGGCAATCACTAAATGACGTGACCGCACGTATTTTGTTAGAGCTCAAACCTGTGCTGCAAGAGTTTAAGCCTGATGTGGTGCTTGTTCATGGTGATACAGCCACTACTTTTGCCGCGAGCCTTGCAGCCTACTACGAGCAAATTGAAGTTGGCCATGTAGAAGCCGGATTACGCACAGGCAACATCTATTCGCCTTGGCCGGAAGAGGCGAACCGCAAGCTAACTGGTGCGCTAACCAAATACCATTTCGCGCCAACCGAAACCTCTCAAAATAACTTACTAAAAGAAAACACCAACCCAGCGGATATTTCTATCACCGGCAACACAGTGATTGATGCGTTACTTATGGTGAAAGACAAAATCGACAATGATGCAGCACTGAACGAGCAACTCGCGGCTCAGTTCCCAATGCTAAAAGAAGATGAAAAGTTGATTTTGGTCACTGGACATCGCCGCGAAAGCTTTGGCGGTGGATTCGAGCGCATTTGTGAAGCACTGGCACGTACAGCAAAAGACAACCCTGCTGCGCAAATCCTATACCCAGTTCACTTGAACCCAAACGTAAGAGAGCCGGTAAATCGCATTCTATCCGACGTGGATAACGTGCATCTTATCGAGCCTCAGCAATACCTTCCTTTTATTTACTTGATGAGCCGTGCGCACATTATCCTTACCGATTCTGGCGGTATTCAAGAAGAGGCTCCTTCACTAGGTAAGCCAGTGTTGGTGATGCGTGATACCACAGAAAGGCCAGAAGCTGTTGCAGCTGGCACCGTGAAACTGGTGGGAACAGATGTCGACAAGATCGTCTCAGGTTTAGAAGTGTTGTTAAAAGATGAAGAGGCTTATAAAGCAATGAGCTTCGCGCACAACCCTTACGGTGACGGCCTAGCATGCCAAAGAATTTTAGACGAATTAGCAAAATAACAACCTCAGGAAATGAAAATGTCTTTTGAAACAATCTCAGTTGTTGGTTTAGGTTACATTGGTTTACCTACTGCCGCGATGTTCGCTTCTCGTAAAAAGAAAGTGATTGGTGTAGATGTAAACCAACACGCAGTGGATACCATCAACCAAGGTAAAATCCACATCGTAGAACCTGATTTGGATATGATCGTGAGTGCAGCGGTATCAGAGGGTTACTTAAAAGCCAGTACTACCCCAGAACCAGCGGATGCGTTTTTGATTGCCGTTCCAACGCCGTTCTTACCTTGTGAAGAGGGCGAAGTACCAGCACCAGATTTGTCTTACATAGAAGCAGCAAGTAAAGCGATTGCCCCTGTGCTAAAAAAAGGCGACTTAGTGATTCTAGAATCCACTTCTCCTGTCGGTGCGACAGAGCAAATGGCGGCTTGGCTTGCAGAAGCTCGCGCGGACCTTACTTTCCCACAAACACATGATGACAATGCTGATGTCAATGTGGCGCACTGCCCAGAGCGCGTGCTTCCTGGCCATGTTGTTCGTGAGCTAGTAGAAAACGACCGCGTTATTGGTGGTATGTCTGCTCGCTGTTCAGAGCGTTCGGTTGAGTTGTACAAAACCTTTGTTTTAGGTGAGTGTGTGGTGACCAATGCTCGCACGGCAGAAATGGCGAAGCTAACCGAAAACAGCTCTCGTGATGTACAAATTGCCTTTGCCAACGAGCTATCCATCATCTGTGACAAGTTAGACATCAATGTATGGGAGTTGATTGCACTCGCAAACCGTCACCCACGTGTAAACATCCTTCAACCGGGCCCAGGTGTAGGCGGCCACTGTATCGCAGTTGACCCTTGGTTTATCGTGTCGAAAACGCCAGAAGAGGCACAAATCATCCACACTGCACGTAAAGTGAATGATGGCAAACCGGAATGGGTGATCAACAAAGTCAAACTGGCGATTGCAGACTTCCTACAAGCGAACCCTGATAAAACAGCCAAAGAAGTAACAGTCGCTTGTTACGGTCTGGCATTTAAACCAGATATTGATGACTTGCGTGAGAGCCCTGCAATGGTCATTACACAAAAGATCGCAGAAATGCATAGCGGTCGTGTTGTGGCAGTAGAACCAAATATTGAATCTCTTCCTGAAAAATTGAAATATGTTGAACTTGTAGAGTTTGATATCGCGGCAAAAGAAGCTGATGTGCAGGTTTTGTTGGTTGATCATCAAGAGTTTACAAAATGTAAAGTGACCCAAGGGTTAATTGTAGACACCAAGGGCGTTTGGAAATAAAAGGTTACAAATTTATGTTGAATAATAAAACGGTTTTGATAACTGGCGGCACTGGTTCGTTCGGTAAACAGTTCATTAAAACCATTCTTGAACGCTACCCAGAAGTGAAGAAAATTATTATTTTTTCTCGCGATGAACTAAAACAGTTTGAGCTTAAGCAGAAGTACCCAGCCAAAGATTTCCCACAACTTCGTTTCTTTATCGGTGATGTTCGCGATCAAAACCGCATGATTCAAGCCTGTGAAGGTGTTGATGTGATTATTCATGCTGCAGCGATCAAGCAGGTAGATACTGCTGAATACAACCCGACAGAATGTATCCGAACTAACGTTGATGGTGCAGAGAATGTTATCCATGCAGCGCTGCAGTGCGGCGTTAAAGATGTTGTAGCGTTATCAACAGATAAAGCATGTGCACCAATTAACCTATATGGAGCAACCAAACTTGCTTCGGATAAGTTGTTTGCAGCGGCGAACAACATCAAAGGTTCTAAAGATATCCGTTTCAGCGTAGTGCGTTACGGCAACGTCATGGGTTCGCGTGGTTCCGTGATCCCATTCTTTTTGAGTAAACGTGAAGAAGGCGTGCTGCCGATCACTCATGAAGAGATGACACGCTTTAATATCTCATTGCAAGATGGCGTGAACATGGTGATGTACGCGCTTGAAAACCATTTAGGTGGTGAGATTTTTGTACCAAAAATCCCATCGTACAAGATTTTGGATATCGCAGAAGCGATTGCTCCAGAATGTGAGACTAAAGTTGTAGGTATTCGCCCAGGTGAAAAGCTCCATGAAGAGATGATCACCGATACTGATTCGCTAAATACGATCGACCTTGGCAAATACTACGCAATTCTTCCTTCTGTTTCGTTCACCTATACAGAGCAAGAATACCTCGAACACCACAAAGCGGAAAAAGTACCGTTTGGTTTCAAATACAACTCAGGTACGAATACAGAGTGGGAAAGTATTGAAGGCCTACGTGAGCTAATCAAAGAGCACGTTGATCCAAACTTTACAGTGTGAGAATAGTAGTGATTCCTTACGGTAAGCAAGATATTAACCAGCAAGACATTGACAGTGTTATTGATGTTTTGAAGTCGGATTTTCTGACGCAGGGCCCCCAAGTTCCTGCATTTGAGCAAGCACTTATCGATCATACAGGTGCAAGCTATGCCCTGGCTGTAAATAGCGCTACATCAGCATTACACATCGCTTGTCTTGCGCTGGGACTAGGTGAAGGGGATTGGCTTTGGACGTCGCCTGTTACCTTCGTCGCGTCAGCAAACTGCGGTTTATACTGTGGTGCACAAGTCGACTTCGTAGATATTGACCCTGATACTTACAATATGTGTCCAAAACGCCTTGAGGAAAAGTTAATCAAAGCGAAAGCAGAAGGTAAGCTTCCGAAAGTTGTTGTGCCGGTGCACTTATGTGGTCAACCATGCGATATGGTGGCGATCGCCAAACTGGCGAAAGAGTACAACTTCAAAGTCATTGAAGATGCTTCACATGCAATTGGCGGCAAATATCAAGGCTTGCCGATAGGGAATTGCGAATACTCGGATATCACTGTCTTTAGCTTCCATCCCGTTAAAATTGTTACGACGGCGGAAGGTGGCGCAGCAATGACCAACCAAAAGGCTTTGTCTGACAAGATGACTTTGCTTCGAAGTCACGGTATTACTCGTGACCCTGAGCAAATGGAGGGTGAAAGCCATGGTGGTTGGTATTATCAACAGGTTGATTTAGGTTTTAACTACCGTATGACCGAGCTTCAGGCGGCACTGGGTGTATCTCAGATGCATCGTTTAGACGCTTTTATTACCGCTCGTCATCACCTTGCAGATCGTTACAACCAGCTATTGAAGTCTTTACCAGTGGTATTGCCATATCAATTGGAGAATACCTACTCGGGCCTTCACCTTTATGTAATTCGTTTGCAGTTGGACAAGATCTCTTTGACACACAAAGAGGTATTTGACGCACTGAGAGGCAAAGGTATCGGAGTCAACCTGCACTACATTCCAGTCCATACTCAGCCTTACTATGACAAAATGGGCTTCAATGAAGGTGATTTCCCAGAATCTGAGCGCTATTACCGCGAAGCGATTTCTCTTCCGATGTTCCACGCGATGAGTGAAGAGCAGCAGGATACAGTCGTTCAAGTTCTCACTGAAATATTGCAGGGGCGCTAATGAAAGTCGCGATTATTCCAGCTCGTGGCGGTAGTAAGCGCATACCAAGAAAAAATATCAAAGCATTTCATGGTAAACCTATGATTGCCTACTCTATTGAAGCAGCCATTGCCTCTGGCTGCTTTGATAAAGTGATCGTTTCGACCGACGATACAGAAATTGCAGCCGTTGCCGAGGCTCATGGTGCGCATGTTCCATTTCTCCGTCCAGCAGATATCTCCGATGACTATGCTACAACAATGGATGTCATGGCTCATGCTATCCATTGGTGTCAAGATGAAGGTTGGGATATTGACGCTGTATGTTGTTTATATGCAACGGCTCCATTTGTATTGCCGAAGGATTTACAACAAGGCTATGCACTTTTGCAAGGCGAAGGTGTGCAATTTGCTTTTAGTGCTACTTCATTTCCATTCCCAATTCAACGCGCGATTAAACTTGATTCAGACGGCTCTGTTTCGATGTTTTCCCCTGAAAATGAACAGGTAAGGTCTCAAGACCTCGAAGAGGCTTATCACGATGCAGGACAGTTTTATTGGGGGAAAACCAGAGCATTTTTAGAAAAGTACTCTATTTTTTCTCCTCATTCGAAAGCGGTACTTTTACCTCGTAATCGAGTTCAAGATATTGATACCCCCGAAGATTGGGAGCTTGCTGAATCTTTATTTTCTGTGCTAAAGCTCACCAATTAACATTTAGGATGAAGTATGAAGGTTGTTTTTCGAGTCGATGCATCTTTGTTGGTTGGTAGTGGGCATGTTATGCGTTGTCTCGTCTTGGCTGAAGAGTTTGCTCACAAAGGACATGACGTCGAATTTGCTTGTTCTCCATTAGAAGGAGACATGCGTGCGTTTATTCGTGAACGTGGATTTCAGGTGACAACTCTTGCCAAACCAAGGGAAGTTATAGAACCGCTTCACGATGCCGATTATGCAGCTTGGCTTCAAAAGAGCATATCTGAAGATGTGCAAGATTTCCTAACAGAAATCACTTATGCAGACCTTGTTGTCACTGATCACTATGCAATCGGGATTGAATGGCAAGAGCAAGTTATCGCTTCATTAGATTGTCGAATGCTTGCTATTGATGATCTCGGGCGATGCCATAAAGCTGACTTGATCTTGGATCAAACGTTAGGGCGTGATGAAGCTGCTTACTCTGCATCCCAATCTAAGGTCTTAGCGGGCAGTGAGTTTGCTTTATTGAGATCAGATTTCGCGAGCAAGCGAGAATCAGCGCTTTCTAGAGAGATTTCTAACAAGCCTCTGAAAGTGCTGGTATCGATGGGCGGGATTGATGCACCTAACGCAACTTTCAAAGTATTAGAATCTTTATGTGGCAAAGTAGAGGCCAAGTTTACTGTATTGTTGTCGCCTAGAGCGCCTCACTTTGACCAAGTTAAAGAGTGGTGTGCATCTAGAGCTGACGTTTTGCATCTCGACTTTGTCTCTGATATGGCAAGTTTAATGTTAGAGCATGACATCGCTATAGGGGCTCCAGGCTCCACAAGTTGGGAAAGAGCTTGCCTTGGATTACCTAACGTAATCACTCCTTTAGCAGATAACCAGCAACTAATCTGTGAACAATTAGTAAAACATTCTGCGGCATTAAAAGTTGATATCGAGGATATCCCTAGTCGGTTGCAAAGTGAGTTCTTGTCAGTTCTGAGGCGGTGGTCGCAATTCCGAGATGCCAATCTTTCTCTTTGCGATGGGCGAGGCGCGCGACGAGTCTCTTATGAGGTCGAGTTGTTACTTAATGAGACAGCTGATGGATTATCTCTGAAGCCTGCTTCGCAAGAAGATATCGCGTTGATTTATGATTGGCAATGTCACCCAGAGACGAGAAAGTACGCATTGACTCCTGAGGTGCCTACATGGAGTGCTCACCAAGCTTGGATGTGTAAAAAACTGAAATCAGCCACTGACTACTTTTACATGATCGTTAGTAGGGATGATGGTAATAAAGTTGGAGCAGTGCGCTTAGATAGAATAGAAGCTGGACATTATTTGGTCTCAATATTTCTAGACCCTAAAAGCTATGGGAAAGGGATTGCGTTCAAAGCTCTAAGCATTGTGGATGCCATTCATCCTGATGTCACTCTGCATGCTACGGTATTAAAAGCAAATAGTGCATCTCAACGACTCTTCCAAAAATGTTGCTACCAACAAGTCGATGAAGAAACTTACATTCGACGACCAATTGATTGAGGCAAAAATGAAACCATTTATTACTATTGACGGCCGTAAAGTTGGGCCCGACTTCCCTCCTTATATCATCGCAGAATTATCCGCTAACCATAATGGGGATATCAATCGCGCTTTCCAAATAATGGAAGAAGCGAAGAAGGCGGGCGCAGATGCGATAAAATTACAAACCTATACTCATGAAACTATTACTATGGATTGTGACTCTGAAGAGTTTCAAATTCATGGTGGCTTATGGGATGGGCAGACTTTGTATGAGCTATACAAAGGTGCGCATATGCCGTGGGAATGGCATAAGCCGTTATTCGAAAAAGCACGAGAGTTGGGTATTACTATCTTTAGTTCACCTTTCGATTTTAGCGCGGTAGAGCTTTTAGAAGAACTCGGTGCCCCGGCCTATAAGATTGCTTCGTTTGAAGTGATTGACTTACCTCTTATTAAACGTGTTGCCCAAACGGGCAAGCCAATGATCATTTCAACGGGAATGGCGAATCAAGAAGAGATTGCTGAAGCTATCAAAACAGCAAGAGATAATGGTTGCCAGGAGTTAGTAGTGCTTCATTGTGTCAGTGGTTATCCAGCACCTGCAGCCCAATACAATCTAAAAACGATTGCAGATATCGCCGAGCGTTTTGATGTTCTTTCAGGCTTATCTGACCACACTATTGATAATGCGACAGCAGTGACATCTATCGCTCTTGGTGCTTGCTTAATTGAGAAGCATGTAACGATGGATCGTAATGGTGGTGGCGCTGATGATAGCTTCTCACTGGAGCCTATAGAGTTACAGGCATTGTGTAAAGATACTAAAACAGCGTGGCAAGCTCTTGGCAAGGTTAACTATGAAAGAACTGAAGCGGAAAAAGGTAATGTGAAGTTTCGTCGCTCTCTCTACGTTGTAAAAGATGTAGCGGAAGGTGAAGTATTCACACCCGAGAATGTGCGCTCAATCAGGCCGGGTTTTGGCTTAGCACCAAAATTCTATAGCGAAGTTATAGGGAGAATAGCAATTAAAGATTTAAAAGGTGGTACTCCAGTCGCTTGGGAGTATGTTAAAAATCCATGAGAATAGTTAAAGATAGTATTATTTATGTTTTGGGAGAAGTAGTGGTAAAGCTTATCCCATTTCTAATGTTACCTTATTTGACTAGAGAGTTAGGCCCCCAAAGCTTTGGTGAATTAGCAAATATACTTGCGTATGTTGCGATGATTTCAATTTTTATTGGCCTTAGCCAAGAGGGGGCATTAGCAAGGTATTACTATAGATATGGTTTTAGAGCAATCAACGTAGTATATCTATCATGTGTTATATACTCGACACTTGCTGCATTATTCTTATATTTATCTTCTTTTCTATTGGATTTAAATAGTGAAATTGCTTTATATGTCATATTGATGTCTTTCTCTCAGTCATTACTCACATCTCAGTTGTCATTAAAACAGGTGCAAAAAAAAGTTAAAGATTATGTCTTAATACAATTAATATGTGCATTAACTGCAGTAATTCTTACTGTACTGTTTTTTGAAAATTTTGGTGCTACGCATGAAATGAGATTACTCGGTATAGTGGTTTCCAATGCTTTTTCCTTAGCGTTCGGTACTTATCTCAATAGTCATGTCTTTTGTAGTTCAAGTTACCTTAAGATTGGAGTAATTAAGAAGACCAACAGATACATTATTTGCTATGGCATACCATTACTAGTACATAAAATTAGTTTTTTTGTTAAGGGTAATGTGGATAAGATTATAATATTTAGTTACTTCTCTGCGAAGGAGTTAGGGGTGTACTCTGCGGCATATCAATTATCAAGTGTGGTAATGATTGTATTGGCTTCCACCAATAGAGCACTTGTACCGTACTATTATTCTTCTTTAAAATCTAAGAAAATTTCAAGAGATGAAGTGAGGAAGTGGGCAATAAGAAGTTATATATTTGTGATTTTTTCTGCCACACCGTTCTTTTTTATTCCAGACTGGATATTTGCGTCTTTATTAGGTGATGGTTTTTCTGGTGTTGGCAGATATGTAAGTTTGTTTACTTTAGGCTTTCTCTTACAGATTCCGTACTATCTAGCTGTAAATTATTTCTTCTATTATGCTGAAAACTTTAAATTGTCATCTGTTACGTTTTTTTCATCTTTAATATACATGATATCTCTTCTTTACCTATCAGAAATATCAATTGACTATGTGCCTTATGCGTTAGTTATTTCCAATCTATTCTCATCAGTTTTATTGATCTTACTTTTAAATGGTAATAGTAATGAAGTCGATAATTAAAAAGTTGCTTATAGAGCCAAATGAAATTCGGTTGAATGAAAGTTATGTAAGGATAAGATCTGGTGAATCTAAAACCTTATATTTATTCCTTAAGTCCATTATAAGGTACATATTTACATTTAGAAAAATTATTAAATCAAACCTTGCATATCGTAAAAGTGAAGTGTGTTTTTTTACTTCAACGAAAAATCAAGATCATTCAACACATGAACTGAAAAATATGTTTACGGATTATGTGCATATAAAAAGTGACGATAACTCATGCCAATTCTACTATCCTTGGGTTGTGACGGTTGTAGTTTCTTTTTTATTTTTTCCTGTCTCATTCCTATTCTATTTTTTTTATTTTGGATTTGGAAAAATTAGATTACTTTCTTATTCACTAGATGAGTTTATAAGGACTCCTGGTTATATAGCATCATCATGTCTCATATTGATTAGAGTGAAACCTAAGTTTCTAATTATGTCTAACGACCATAATACTATTAATCGAGCACTGTGTGTTGTTTCCAAATTTATGGGCTTAAAAACAATTTACATCCAACACTCGCCTGTAAATGATTTATTCCCCCGAATGATATTTGATTATGCTTTTGTGGATGGTCTGGAATCGGAGAAAATATATAGAGCTAGTGGTGCAAGCGAGGTGACTTATATAAAGTTGGGCGCTCTTAGATATGCAAGTATATATGGATTAAAAAAAATAGAGAGAAGTGTTGAGTCTGTTTTAATTTGTGTAAATAAGTTGGATAAGTTAGAAGTGTTGGGGAAATATATAAATGAATTGGAGGCGGCGGGAATACACTATAAAATTAGGTTGCACCCTGCAATGAAAGAGCATGGCTTTTATAATATAGAATTGAGGCCATTAGAGATTTGTCTATCTGAGTATAAGTACGTTCTTGCAGGTGACTCTGGAGTTATTTTAGATAGTGTGGTGAGTGGTTCAATTTCATTGTATGCAAAAGATATGTCAATGGGGAGTGATATATATGGATATGTACGTAATAATGTAGCTGAATCCATTGACTATAAAAGTATAGTGAGTTTGATTATGGAGGGAAACTTATGTGCACATTCTCAGCTCGAAAATTGTGAAATTTATGATTCGTCATGTCAAATTTTGGATTCTGTAGAGTTGTTTAATAAGTATAAAGCAGAATTTGACAATTTATTGGGTGGTAAATAGTGGCTGGTATCATTGCTATAATCTTGTCTTTTTTGTATTTGAAATTTATTTTAAATATCAATGGGATAAATGGAATAAAAAGGGTTTTCTATCCAGCAGACTTTTTCTCTCTTTTCTATGTTCTTTTTTTTCTTTTACCCTATGGTTTTTTTTGGTTTTTTAGAGATACATTAAGTTATAGGTATGTGTCAGAGCCATATAATGATAGTACATGGGTTTTAGCATTATTATATTCATTCCTTTTCACATTATCAGCTTATGTTGCGTCTAGGTTAACCTGTAATCGAAGTGATTTCACATCAAAATTGTATAATCTTTCTTTATCTACAAATAACGGTTTTTTTTACAAGTTTTTTTATATTATCCTTCCTGTATTATCTATTGTTTTTTGTATAATTAAATTTGGTGGTGCGAGTTATCAGGAATATAGTATTAATAGAACAAAGGAACGAAGTGGTTTAGGATATGTCTTGATGCCTATATACTGGGGAGGTGTTGGCATCGTTGTGTATTGGTTGAGGAATGTTTTTAATAAAAGGTTTAATTTATTTAGTGCTGTTGCTCTTTTATCTTTGATTGTTATTTATACGGCTTTTAACTTATACATGGGGAGTAAGTCTAAGGGACTAGTTGTTTTAGTATGGATTGTTATTTGTTGGTTTCTTTTATTTTCATCGAAAAAAGCAATAAAACTAAGAAGCGTAATATCAACAGCTGTGTTTATATTTCTGGTTGGTTATGTAGGGCTTAAGTTTGGTGATATTAGGGAGGTTTTGACCAAAGATGTAGAACTCTCATCTGTCGAAAGTAGGACTCAGATTGGTAGTGTTTTTTCAAAATTCAATGCGTTTGGTTCAATTGAAAATACGATGTGGTTGGTGGAGAATAAAGATCTTCAAGATGTTACATTGGGTAGTACGTTTTATACCGTTGCTGTTGGTTGGGTCCCAAGGTCTATATGGAAAGAAAAACCTGTTGGCGGCGGACCAACTCTAAGAAACTTAATTCATCCAGGCTCTTATGATATTGTTAATGGTTTCCAACTTAGTTCTTATTCGCCAGGAATAATTGCAGAGTCATATATAAACTTTGGGTTTTTTGGTTTTATTATTGTTGGGATTCCTTTTGGTGTATTTCTTTCTTTCTTTGCACGAATGTTATCATTGGTTAATAATGATTATGAATTGGTTACATGGGTAATATGCCTCTATGCTATTGGTTATATGATGACCGGTGAGGTTTTTGGAACATTTGCTAGATTATTTCAATTTATATTACCAATAGTTATGTTGTTTTTTTTGAGTCTGTTTTTTAAAAAATTTGCGAAGGTTTGATGTGAAGATAAATATAATAGCGCCTATTCCTAGTTTGAGTAAACGAACTCGCATGTACAAGTTGGCTCGCAGTATATCTTCCAAAGGTTGCTATGAAATAACTCATTTTTATTGGTCTCGTAGTAAAGGTGATAATAACGAGGATTTCTTGGGTGGCATAAACAAAGTTTGTGGTCTTGACATTGGTGGTGGGAAAGTAACAATTCGTTTATTGTATTTTGTTTGGATGTTTAGAGTTTTTTTATACGCATGTAGTCTTCCTCGCGAGTCAAAAATTTGGGCTTTAGGTTTTGAAAGTGCTTTTCCTTGTGTTGTAGCTTCTATTCTTAAAAAACACGATGTAATATATGATGATGCAGATCGATTTTCGATGTTGTTTCCTTTTTTTAAGCCCATTAGAAAATTACTCGAAGCTTTAGAAGTATACACGAGCAATAGATCTTTAATTCATGTGGTGCCTACTCTTGATCGTTACTGTAGTAAGTTTAATAATTTATTTTTATTGCCTAATGTTCCTTCTGAATATGAATTGAATGAGTCCGTAAGGTTGTCTGAAGATTTAGTGAAATACAGTTCGAAAACTGTTATTTACTATAACGGATGGATTGGGCGTAGTAGAGGTTTAGATAACTTGTTGAGATTAAGGAGAGAACTGACTATATCTGATTTGTTTATCGTTGTTGCCGGCAGGCTAGATGGCGACGCAGCAGATGAATTTTCTAAAATGAATGGTGTAAAATATGTTGGTGAAATAAGTCAAAAAGAATGTTTATCTTATTACTATATCTCTAACTATATTTATACTTATTATGATCCAAGTTTGGAGATAAACCGGTTTGCAATGTCAAATAAGTGGGGGGACGCATTTTTTACCAATACTCCAATTATTGTTAATTCAGAAGTTAAATACTCAAATGTGATAGTCGATAATGGACTAGGCATTTCTTTTAAATATTCAGACTATGATTCACTAAAAGAGTTTATCTTGTCTGGTAATCTTGATTCTGGTAATCACATGTCAGAGAAAGAACCACTATGGCATACTTACGATTGTTATGTTAGCGATTTATTAAATAGAATATAGTCGGTTAAAATTATGAAGCAAATACTACAAGATATGGCTAAAGGTGGCTCTAATTTAGTGGAAGCACCTGCCCCAAAATCCTCAACCGGTAATCTATTAATTGATACCAGAATTTCATTAATTTCGGCAGGCACAGAACGCATGTTAGTGGACTTTGGAAAAGCAAGTCTACTAGATAAAGCGCGGCAGCAACCTGACAAAGTTAAAATGGTGCTTGAAAAGGTCCAGACAGATGGCTTAATGACGACATTGGAAGCAGTGCAGTCTAAGTTGGCACAACCATTACCTTTGGGTTATTGCAACGTTGGTGTCGTTAACGCCGTTGGTAAGGGAGTTCAAGGTTTCAAAGAGGGGGATCGCGTTGTATCTAATGGCCCTCATGCTGATGTGGTTCGTGTACCAAAAAACTTATGTGCGCTTATTCCTGATAATGTATCTGATGAAGAAGCATCATTCACCGTTGTGGCAAGTATTGGTTTACAAGGTATCCGTTTAGCAGAACCTACGCTGGGGGAAGCGTTTGTCGTGACCGGTGTTGGTTTAATCGGCTTACTGACTGTTCAATTACTCCGTGCTCAAGGTTGTCGTGTACTAGCCATCGATTATGACGATGCGAAACTAGAATTGGCTAAGCAGTTTGGCGCCCAAGTTTGTAACCCTGGCAAAGGTGAAGACCCTGTCGCTGCGGGTATGGCATTCAGCCGCGGTAATGGTGTTGATGGTGTAATTATTACAGCTTCCACGAAATCTAATGATCCAGTGACACAAGCGGCACGAATGAGTCGTAAACGTGGGCGTATTATTCTTGTTGGTGTTACTGGTTTAGAGCTAAATCGCGCAGATTTCTATGAAAAGGAACTGACATTCCAAGTTTCTTGTTCTTATGGCCCTGGTCGCTACGATGCGGAGTACGAGGACAATGGTAATGACTATCCATATGCTTTTGTTCGTTGGACTGAACAGCGTAACTTTGAAGCCATCTTAGATATGATGTCTTCAGGCCAAGTGGACGTTAAGCCTCTTATTACTCACCGATTCAAATTTGAAGACGCAGCTCAAGCATACGAGCTCCTGACGTCTGACAAGTCTGCTCTTGGAATATTGCTTCAATACCAGAGTGACTCCAGTACTCGCCATGAGAAATCCGTTACGCTTAACAGTGAAGCGACGTTCGAGGCATCTAAGCCTGTCGTTGGTTTTGTAGGCGCTGGTAACTATGCGTCTCGAATGCTGATCCCTGCGTTTAAAGCTGGTGGTGCTCAATTACATACTATCGCTACTTCTGGTGGTATTAACGGAGTAACTCATGGTGAAAAAGCAGGTTTTGCTAAAACGACCACAGATACAAGCGCCATGATTTCTGACTCGGAAATTAACACAGTTGCAATCGTTACGCGCCATAACAGTCATGCTCATTTTGTTTCTGAAGCGCTCAATGCTGGTAAAAACGTATTTGTAGAAAAGCCTTTAGCCGTCACGCTAGAAGAGCTTGCGGAAGTGGAAGCTACGTATTACTCGAAAGCATCTACTGCTTCAGCGCCAAAGCTAATGGTCGGCTTTAATCGCCGTTTTTCGCCTCAAGTGCAAAAAATGAAAGAGCTACTGTCGTCAGTCAAAGAGCCTAAGAGCTTTATGATGACGATGAATGCTGGCGCGATCCCGGCGGATCACTGGACGCAAGATAATGAAGTTGGCGGCGGTCGAATCATTGGTGAGGCATGCCATTTCATCGATCTGATGCGATTTTTAGCAGACTCAGAAATTGTTTCTGTACAGTGCCGTCGCATGGGAGATGTTGACGGTGTTGATATTACCGAGGATAAAGCGGCGATTATCCTTGGCTTTGCTGATGGCTCATTCGGTACGATTCATTACTTAGCTAACGGTGCGGCGAACTTCCCTAAAGAGCGAGTAGAAGTATTTGCTGCAGGGCGAGTTCTTCAACTTGATAACTTCCGTAAGTTAAAGGCATTCGGCTGGCCAGGCTTCAGCAAAATGAATTTATGGAAGCAAGACAAGGGACAAACCGATTGTGCGGCGGCTTTCCTTAGTGCGATTGAATCTGGTAAAGAGTCTCCAATTCCAGCGCGAGAGTTGTTTGAAGTGGCAAGAATCACGATTGAAATCGCAGAGCAGCTACGTAAACAGCGATAAGTTGTAAAAATAAGATGAGTTTTAAATTAAAAGCGCAAACAGCCATCGACTTAGGGCTTTTAAACTTAGCTCGAGTCGCAGGTTATCAACTTGGTGTTCGAAGCGGACTCAACCCAGTTAAGCGCCTTTCTCAAGCCCCGAACTCGGGGCTTTTGTTCCACCCGACTACTTGCTCAAGACAATTGAAATGCATTAAGCCATATAAGCTAGCTCCATTTGGTTGGTTGCCACAATTGCCTGTAAAAGAACTCAGATGGGATAACAGTGTACTAACCGAACATCGCTTTTCAGATATGAGTAAGCCTTGGTTCAACCTATCTGATTTTGATTCAAATGTTGGTGATATTAAAGGCATTTGGGAGTCCTCAAGATTTGATTGGGCTTTGGGTTTAGCTCGAGATTATCTTTCTGGTAGTGAGTCAGCTTTAGATGAACTCAACGCTACCGCAAAAAGTTGGATGGAGCAGAACGCTCCTTATCTCGGCCCTAACTGGAAGTGCGGGCAAGAAGCGTCAATACGCGTTATGCACTTAGCGTTTTCTGCTAAACTGCTTAATCAAGTTCGTAAAACTGAACCTACACTTTTGGTGCTAATAAAAGCGCATCTTCAACGAATAGCACCGACGATCTCCTACGCGGTTGCGCAAGATAATAACCATGGCACATCTGAGGCTGCAGCCTTGTTTATTGGTGGCAGTTGGTTGGTTATTAATAGCGATAAAAGTGGGAATCGCTGGCAAAAGTTGGGGAGGAAATGGTTAGAAAACCGAGCCAAGCACCTGATTGCTAAAGATGGAACCTTTAGTCAGTATTCGGTGAACTATCACAGGGTAATGCTAGACACTTACTCAATGGCTGAGCTTTGGCGTCGAGAACTAGATCTTCCCCCATTTTCAAAAGAGCTGACAAAAAGGGTAAGTCTGGCAACTCAGTGGCTTTATCAGCTAATCGACACATCAACAGGTGATGCGCCTAATTTAGGTCATAACGATGGTGCTCGTTTATTGCAGCTAACGGATACTGACTATCGAGATTTTCGTCCATCTGTTCAGCTTGCTTCTGTCTTGTTCCTTCAAACATCTGCATGGCAGGAAGATGGGGAATATGATGAACCGCTTGCATTGTTGCAGTTACAAAAACCGCAAAAAAACTTACAAACACCAGCATCGTTTCATTTTGAGCATGGTGGCTATATCGGTCTAAGAAATCAATCGGGAACATTTGCTTTATTTAACTATCCCAAGTTTCGATTTAGACCCGCTCAAAATGATGCGCTCCATGTGGATCTGTGGCGTGACGGGGTCAATCTGTTACGTGATGGTGGCACGTTCAGCTACAACGCAGGTCAAGGCTATATCGACTACTACGGTGGTACACAAAGTCATAATACCATCCAATTTGACGAGCACGAGCAAATGCCAAGGCTTAGCCGCTTTTTGCTGGGCGGTTGGTTAAAAGCAAAGAACGTCAACTTTGACGAGCGTCAGCTTAATGGACAAGCGGGTTATCGAGATTATCTGGGATGTGAGCATCACAGAGAAGTATCTCTTTCGGAAACGTCTTTGAGGGTAACAGACAAAGTACAAGGCATTAAAAATAAAGCTGTTCTTCGTTGGCGGCTAACTCCTGACGATTGGCAAGTTCAGGGACAAAAAGTGACCAATGGAAATCACAGTATCTTGATCAATAGTGATGTAAAGATTGATCGCCTAGAGATCGTAGAAGGCAGAGAATCTCGTTATTACTACCAAGAAAGCTCTATCCCAGTTCTTGAGGTGGAGATTTCGTCAGATGGCAAAATTACAACAGAGTATCAATTTCACTCATGAATATTCTTTATTTTCATCAACACTTTTCTACACCGAAAGGTTCAACAGGGATCCGTTCCTATGAAATGGCTAAGCGCCTAATTCATCATGGACATCATGTGACTATGGTCTGTGGCACTTATGGTGGTGGAGAGACGGGTTTAGATTCGACCTTTGTTTCGGGAAAGCGTGAAGGTATCGTCGATGGCATTCGAATCATTGAGTTTGATTTGGCTTACTCAAACTCAGATGGTTTTATTAAACGCAGTATGACGTTTATTAAGTTTGCCTTAAAAAGTATTGGCCTTGCCTTTACTGAAAAATACGATGTGTTGTTTGCAACCACAACACCTCTGACAGCGGGC
The DNA here is from genome assembly GCF_027587055.1 of Vibrio sp. MarTm2. Taxonomy (NCBI): domain Bacteria; kingdom Pseudomonadati; phylum Pseudomonadota; class Gammaproteobacteria; order Vibrionales; family Vibrionaceae; genus Vibrio; species Vibrio sp. MarTm2. The sequence goes on from NZ_JAPPTK010000011.1 coordinate 26,415, forward strand.
ATTCCGGGTATCTTTGCTCGTTGGTTACGCGGCAAGCCATTTGTTTTTGAAGTGAGAGATTTATGGCCAGAACTGCCCAAAGAAATGGGGGTAATTAAAAACCCAGTCATTCTTAGTTTGATGTCGTTTTTAGAGTGGGCGTCTTACCGAAGTGCGCATCGTTGTATTGGCTTATCTCCGGGCATTGTTGAAGGCATTAAAAAGCGTGGCGTGGACGAAAGTAAAATAGCCATGGTGCCAAATGGTTGTGATTTGTCTATCTTTAGTCAACCAAGTGAGCCTTGGCGCCCAGAAGGCGTGAAAGAAACAGATCTGATGGCTATTTTTACTGGAACTCATGGAATGGCAAATGGCCTTGATGCGGTTTTAAATACGGCAGTGGAGCTACAGAAACGTGGTCGAAAGGACATTAAGCTAGCTTTAGTCGGGCAAGGAAAGTTAAAACCCGAACTGGAGAGCAGGGCGAAAGAGCTCGAATTGAACAATGTGGTGTTTCACCCTCCAGTAAATAAGCAGAAGTTATCTGGTTTGATGGCAAGTGCAGATGTTGGTATGCAAGTACTGGCGAATATACCTGCTTTTTATTATGGCACATCGCCTAATAAGTTCTTCGATTATATCTCTGCGGGCCTACCTGTGATTAATAACTACCCGGGTTGGTTAGCCGGAATGATTGAGCAAACGCAATGCGGATTCGCGGTTCAACCAGACGACCCAATTGCTTTCGCTGATGCCTTAGAAAAAGCTGCCAATCAAAAAGAAGCCCTTACCTTGATGGGGGCCAATGCACGTCAGCTTGCAGAGAGCCAGTTTGACCGCGCGCTATTGGCTGATAAATGGGTTGATTGGGTGACTGGCGTTAATACAGAAGAGGGTAATGCGACAGATCGCCATGCATCAGAGGTGAAAGATGAAAAGACTGTTTGATTTTCTCGCGTCTCTTATCGCGCTTATTTTATTATCTCCTATCATTGTATTAGTCGCTTGGAAGATTCGTAAAAATCTAGGTTCACCGGTTCTATTTCGTCAAACGCGTCCGGGCTTAAACGGTAAACCTTTTGAAATGGTGAAGTTTCGCACCATGAAAGATGCGGTGGATCAACAAGGGAATCCGCTACCGGACTCTGAGCGTATGACTCCCTTTGGCGATAAGTTAAGAAACAGCAGCTTAGATGAGCTTCCAGAACTTTGGAACGTGCTGAAAGGGGAAATGAGCTTAGTTGGGCCTCGTCCGTTGCTCATGCAGTACCTACCGCTTTACAGCAAAGAACAAGCAAGGCGCCATGATGTTCGTCCTGGCGTAACGGGCTGGGCTCAAATCAATGGCCGAAATGCGATTAGCTGGGAAGAAAAGTTTGCCTTAGATGTTTGGTACGTAGATAACAAAACATTGTGGCTAGATATTAAGATTCTTTTCATGACGGTAAAAAAGGTCTTCGTAAAGGAGGGCATATCTGCAGACGGCCACGTGACCATCGAGCCATTTACAGGCTCAGAAGAGCAAGGTAGTCGCCAATCATGAAAAGTTGCGCCATTTTAGGAGCCAGTGGACATGGCAAGGTGGTCGCAGAAATTGCAGAGCTAAACGGTTATCAACATATCACATTTTTTGATGACCGCTGGCCCAGTTTAACCTCTGTAGAGCTTTGGGACGTCTCTGGTGATACTGCTGTACTTTTGGCAACGGCAAGCGAATATGATGTGGTCGTGGTTGCCATAGGCCATAACGCGACGCGCTGTGCGAAACAACGTGAGTTGAGTGCCGCAGGAGCGAACTTCAATGTGCTCGCTCATCCAAGTGCAGTAATCAGTAAATACGCCAACATCAAAGCAGGAACAGTGGTGATGGCAAATGCAGTCGTCAACCCATTTAGCCATATTGGGGCGAGCTGTATCATTAACACAAGCTCTGTCGTAGAACATGATTGTAGGCTGGCTGAAGGCGTTCACATTAGTCCTAATGCAAGCTTAGCTGGCGGCGTAGAAGTTGGCGAAAACGCTTGGATAGGGATCGGTAGCCAAGTGAAACAACTTATCGTCGTTGGTCGTGATGCTGTTATTGGCGCAGGTTCGACGGTAATTAACCACATACCAGACTTTCAAACTGTAGTGGGCTCTCCTGCTCATACGCTTATCAAATCAGAAAAATAACACTTATTAGGTGACATTGTGCTTAATACCCCATTTTCTCCATGGCCTTCTTTTACTCAAGAAGAGGCCGATGCAGTGAGCCGTGTGCTACTGTCAAACAAAGTAAACTACTGGACAGGTAACGAGTGTCGCGAGTTCGAAAAAGAGTTCGCGGCATGGACTGGTTGCGAGTACGCGATTGCGCTTGGCAATGGCACGCTTGCACTTGATGTGGCATTGAAAGCTTTGGGCGTTGGTGAGGGGGATGAGGTGATTACCACCCCAAGAACGTTCCTTGCTTCTGCTTCGTCAATTGTGACTTCCGGTGCTGCACCCGTTTTTGCTGATGTGGATCTAAACAGCCAAGCGATTACGGCGGAATCGATACAAGCGGTACTCACGCCAAAAACCAAAGCGGTAATTGTGGTGCATCTTGCAGGTATGCCAGCAGAGATGGATGCCATTATGGCGCTATCTGAGCAGCATGGTTTTTACGTGATTGAAGATTGTGCTCAAGCGCACGGTGCGAAGTACAAAGGCCGTAGTGTCGGTACTATTGGCCACATTGGCGCGTGGTCTTTCTGCCAAGACAAGATCATGACGACAGGCGGCGAAGGCGGCATGGTGACAACCAATGATAAAGCATTGTGGTCAACTATGTGGTCGTACAAAGATCACGGTAAAAGCTTTGATGCGATTTACAATCGCGAGCATCCACCGGGCTTTCGTTGGTTACACGAATCTTTCGGCACTAACTGGCGTATGACAGAGCTGCAAGCGGTAATTGGTCGTATCCAACTTACTCGCATGCCAGAATGGACTGCGCAGCGCCAAACGAACGCGGAAAAAATCGATGAAGCGGTTGCAGACCTTAGCGTGGTTCGCCGAGTTCAAGTGCCGGAATACAGCGAGCATGCCGAGTACAAACACTATCTGTTTGTAGAGCCTCAGAAGCTTGCAGAAGGGTGGACACGAGATCGCATCGTAGAAGCCATTGTGGAGCGCGGTGTGCCAGCATACCAAGGCAGTTGTTCAGAGGTGTACCTAGAGAAGGCGTTTGACAATACGCCTTGGAGGCCAGTCGAAGCTCTTCATAATGCCAAGCAACTGGGTGGAACGAGTTTGATGTTCTTGGTCCATCCAACTTTATCTTCTGAAGAGGTTGAAAAATCAGCTAGAGTTATACGTGAAGTATTACTCGAAGCTCAAAAATAACAATGGCTCTGTGTTTTTTGGAGCAGAACAACTTTAATGGAAGATTATGGCTAGGCTTGAATACATTTGGAATTTGCCGCGTTTCAGCAAGCGGCTGATCAGCATACTTATTGATAGTATCTTTATTGTTACTTCATTTTATATCGCTTACTGGACTCGGTTAGGAACAATCACGGCCGCTCAAGACCAGTTAACCTATTATGTGTTAGCGGGAACGACGATTGTTTCTATCATTGCTTTCACTCGCTTAGGGCTTTACAGAGCGGTACTACGCTACTTAACGTTCCATGCTTTGGCTGTGGTTGGGGTGTGCAGTGTTATTTCAGCGCTGTCAGTTGCTGTCTTCTCATTTTATCTAGATGCCCCAATTCCTCGCTCTGTTCCGATTATATATGGCGCTTTTCTTTGCTTACTTTGTGGCGGCGCTCGAATGATCATTCGCTCTTTGGTTGCACAGGCGAATAACAAGAGCAAGAAGAAAGTACTGATATATGGAGCTGGTTCAGCAGGTCGTCAGCTCGCATTAGCGTTGCGCTCATCAGAGTCACACCACGTTGTTGGTTTTATTGATCAGGATAAAACTATTGTGGGTACCATGATTATGGGGCTCAATGTTTACGATGCCCTCATCACAGACAATATCGTGGAAAAGTATAATGTTGGCCAAGTTTTGCTCGCGATTCCAAGCGCATCAAGAGCTAAACGCAAGCAAATACTCGGTTCTTTGATGCATTTATCTGCAGAAGTATTAACCATTCCGAATATGGAAGATATCGTTGAAGGACGAGCTAAAATTGATGAGCTTAAAGATGTTGAAGTAGAAGACCTTCTTGGTCGAGATCCTGTGTCACCGCAACAGTCGTTAATGGAAGCAAACATTAAGGGTAAAGTTGTAATGGTGACAGGCGCTGGAGGATCGATAGGTTCAGAGCTCTGCCGACAAATTATTAGGCAGAAACCTAAAGCCCTTGTTCTGTTTGAGTTGTCTGAGTTTGGCTTGTACAAAATAGACAGAGAGCTAAATAACCTAATGGAAAGGGAGGGCCTATCTCTACAGGTGATTCCATTGCTTGGCTCTGTTCAAAGAATCAATCGCTTAGCGACAACCATGAAAAGCTTCAATGTACAAACCGTTTACCACGCTGCAGCCTATAAACATGTCCCACTTGTTGAGTACAATGTGGTTGAAGGGGTCCGTAATAATGTTTTCGGTACTTATTATGCGGCGAAAGCTGCGATTGAAGCGAAAGTTGAGTCGTTTGTGTTGATTTCAACCGACAAAGCTGTGCGTCCAACGAATGTTATGGGTACAACTAAGCGTGTATCAGAGCTTGGCCTTCAGGCTTTAGCAATGCAACAAAACGCGTTAGAGAATGGTACTCGCTTTTGTATGGTGCGTTTCGGTAATGTGTTGGGTTCCTCTGGTTCGGTCATCCCTTTATTCAAAAAGCAAATTGCTGCGGGTGGTCCAGTTACTGTTACACATGAGGATATTATTCGCTACTTTATGACCATTCCTGAAGCCGCTCAATTGGTCATTCAAGCGGGAGCCATGGGCAAAGGTGGTGATGTCTTTGTCCTTGATATGGGAGAGCCAGTACGAATCGCTGATCTTGCGCGAAATCTTATTCAGCTTTCTGGCTTGGAGGTCAAAGATAGTGATAATCCGTATGGTGATATTGCTATAGAGTTTTCTGGCCTAAGACCTGGTGAAAAGCTGTATGAAGAGCTGCTTATCGGTGATAACGTACAAGAAACCGCACACCCTAGAATCATGACCGCGCAAGAAACCTATCTGCCGATTGATGACTATTTAGAGCTATTAGAAAAGCTCGACCACGCTTGTCACAATTTCAATCATGAAGAAATTAGGCGGTTACTCCTTGAGGCGCCGACGGACTTTAACCCATCGGATGAAATAGGGGATTTGGTCTGGAAGCAGTTAAGTGAAAATCAGTCAGGTCAAATGGTGGAGCTCAATGCAGAGTTGAAAGCATTGGTTCATTAAGTTGATTAGAGCGAGCCGAAAGGGCTCGCTTTCTTGTATCAGGGCTGAGCTCTCAAAGAAATCTCCCCGCCAATAAAACTCTCAACCCCATTATTCGTTTCTAATAGCACGGCACCTTGCTCGTTGATGCCACGGCAAATACCAGTGATTTCACGGGGGCCCATAATAAGCTTGATTGGGCGATCTAAGAAATTGTCTAGGCGATTCCAGCGTGTTACGAAACCTTGCATCCCTTTGATCTCATAGTCAGTGAGGGCTTGGTGTAACGTGTTAATCAGCGTTAGCGCGAGCTCGTTTCGGTCAAGTGTCTCCGTGTTCGCAACATCCTTGAGGCTAGCCCATGGCTGGGTGATGCCTTCGGTTTTTTCAGACATCTTCAGGTTCATGCCCATACCGATCACCAAGTTAGCTGCCGCCCCCGCTTGGCCCGACATTTCTACCAAAATTCCAGCTAGCTTCTTGTCTTGGTAATAGAGGTCATTCGGCCATTTGAGTTTCACCCCCTCTAGGCCAAGTTTTTCCAGCGCCTCGACTATCGCTACCCCGACAACCAAACTAAGTCCCATAGCCGCCGCCATTCCGGCATCTAGCCGCCAGTACATCGACATATATAAGTTAGCACCGAAAGGGGATACCCACTCGCGACCGCGACGTCCTCTCCCTTTGGCTTGGTACTCTGCAAGGCAAACCGCTCCTGACTGCAAGCTGTCTGCCCTATCTAAGAGATACTGATTGGTAGAGTCAATGACGGGGATAAGCTGGACCAAATCACCAAACTGCGCTTGCAGTGTCCGTTCATCTAACAGTTGCATGGGCTCGGCGAGTTGATAGCCTTTTCCCTGCACTCGATAAACGTCTACTCCCCACGCTTGAATGCCTTTAATGTGTTTACTGATTGCTGCGCGAGACACGCCAAGCATAGTGCCGAGTTCTTCGCCTGAATGAAATCCGCCTTGAGCAAGTGCGCGTAATATGGCCAGTTTGATGGAATGTTCTTTCATGTCAGGCCTCTATGATCTTGTGTAAGTACGTTTCGCTGGTGCGATCCATAAAGCGAACTTCATGCTCTAGTTCGACGTCAAATTTGGCTGACACACAGGCGCGTACCTTTTCTGCAAGGTTGACGACGTCGGTGGCGCTTGCTGAATCTCGGTTGACTAACACAAGCGCTTGGTTGGGGTGGACTTGTGCTCCGCCGACCTTGGTGCCTTTTAAGTGGCATTGATCTATCAACCAACCGGCCGCGAGTTTCATACCGCTTTCTGCTGGGTAGGCGACGAGATTAGGGAATCGAAGTTTAAGCGCTGAGTATTGCTCATGCGATACGATAGGGTTCTTGAAGAAGCTACCAGCATTACCCGTTACTGCTGGGTCAGGCAGCTTTTCCATCCGTACCTGACAAACGGTCGAGTAAATCTGTTGAGCTGTCACAGCCTCTGCATCAAATTGCTGCAACGGGCCATAGCTGATATTTGGCTGCCAATCTTTAGCGAGTTTGAGGCCAACAGCAATAATGATCGCTTTTTGATAAAGCTGATGCTTGAAAATCGAGTCTCGATAGCCAAATTGACATTGCTCAGCCGTCATTCGATGTACCTTAAATGTCTCTAAGCAAAGAATATCGACATATTCACAGATGTCTTTCAGCTCAACGCCATAGGCGCCAATATTTTGGATAGGAGCACTGCCCGCGCATCCTGGAATCAGTGCTAGGTTTTCCAACCCATTGTAGCCTTGCCCGACCGACCATTCGACCAGTGCTGGCCAATCTTCGCCGGCGTTTACGTGCAAGTGCCAGTGATGCTCGCTTTCGTTGACCTTCTTGCCCATCAAGCGATTCACCACTACAACACCATGAAACGGCTGAGTGAAAAGCATATTGCTGCCTTTTCCAAGCATCAGTTTCGGTAGGTCTTGCCATGCAGGCGTTTGATACGCCTCGATGATATCCTCGATAGAGTGGGCTTCGACCAAATAGTCACAGGTCTGAGAGATAGAAAAAGTATGGTACGCCGAGAGATCGGCTTGAGTCTGAATTTGCATCACTATTATCGAGTCAACTAAACTGCGGACATTCTACCTTAAAAACGGATTAGGCGATAATGAGCAGCTTAACCATCGATGTGTTAGACCCGATAAAACTGCCACTCGTGGCGAGGCTATACAAGCAGTATTACCCTTCTGGCAAAGCAAAGAAAGATGAACTGACAATAGTGGGGTATTGGGAGCAGCAACTTGCTTCTGTTGTTCGCTTTCGTTCCATTGAGCAGTATCGCTTACTGACGGGGATGCTGGTGGTGCCAGACCAAAGAGAGAAAGGGCTTGGTCATCAACTGATGGCTTATTGTCAAGACAAGGTGCTCACAGACCTTGATTACTGCTTTGCTTACCAGCATTTGGAATCGTTCTACGCGCAGCATGGGTTTGTTATGGTCGAGGAAAGCGCATTACCCAATGCGCTTAGACAGCTCTTTATTCGTTACTCAGCCAGTGGCAAAAAATTGGTGGCGATGCATTATCAAACGTCATGAATAAGGCTTTGATGTTTATCAATGCAGGCTAATTTGCCAAAGGGTGTTTCATGATGCTGTGAGCTAAGGACAATTCTTACTCAGTCAAGGTACAATCTGGGGCGGCAAATCTAGGTATTTTCTACCATATTTTGCTAATATCGCTCTCCACTTTAAGTAAAGGTATTACATCCAACATGATGACCAATAGGAATATATTCGAAAAACTGCCCACTCTGGCGCAAGATCCGGCTCAGTTTGAGACGCTCTACGCGGCGAGAGACTTTAGAACTCGTCTTATTGAGGCGATTCAAAAGGCAAGTAAGCGAATCTACCTTGTCGCGCTCTATCTTGAGGATGACGAAGCTGGCCGAGAAATCTTAACGGAGCTTTATGAAGCGAAACAGCGCAACCCTGGCTTGGATATTGCGGTGTGTGTCGACTGGCACCGAGCTCAGCGTGGATTGATTGGTGCGGCGCCTGGTGAAACCAATGCCTCTATGTATAAAGCCTTCGCCGATAAGTACCCGCATAACGTGCCTGTTTATGGTGTTCCTGTTCGTGGTAGAGAGGTGTTTGGTGTGCTTCACCTAAAAGGGTTTATCATCGATGACCAAGTTATCTACAGCGGCGCTAGCTTAAATAACATTTACTTAAACTACAAAGAACGTTACCGCTTCGACCGTTACCACGTGCTAGGCAATAAAGCGCTGGCTGACAGCATGGTCGATTTAGTGCAGAAAGAGATGATCGCGCATCCTGCGGTCAATGATCTTGCTTGTCCCACCAAGCCAGAGACGAAAGAGATCAAAGCGCAAATTCGTCAGCTTCGTGGTTCTTTAGCGAAGGCGAGCTACCAATTTACACCTGAGTCGGTTTCTGCTGATCAGGTTGCAGTGACACCTATCGTGGGTGTCGGGAAAAAGCGCAATAAACTCAATCAAGGCATTAACCAATTGCTCGCCTTGGCAAAGGATGAGATCTTCATTTGTACGCCATACTTTAACTTTCCGCGTAGTGTCGCCAAAGAAGTCAAAAAAGCGATTAGGCGCGGTGTGAAGGTGACGATTGTCGTCGGTGATAAAACCGCTAATGACTTTTATATTGCCCCAGACCAAGAGTTTAAAACCATCGGTGGTTTGCCGTACTTGTACGAGCGTAACTTGCGTCAGTTTGCAAAAGCGAACGAGGCCAATATTGCTAGCCGCAAACTCTCTATCCACCTTTGGAAGCATGATGAAAACAGCTACCACTTGAAAGGCATTTGGGTAGATAAGCGTTATATGCTGATTACTGGTAATAACCTAAACCCGCGTGCGTGGAAGCTAGATCTAGAAAACGCGATTCTAATTCAAGATAACTACCATCATTTAACCGAGCAGTTTGAGCAAGAGATGGCGAACATTCTTCAACATACGCATTTGATCTGCACGTATAAGCAGTTGGAGAAGTTTGAGAATTACCCAGAACCCGTGCAAAAGCTGATGCGTAAGATTACGCGTGTAAAAGCCGACCGAGTGTTAAAGCAGATTCTTTAGTGAAGAACACTATAGGATGTCAGTAGATAAAGTAAGGGCAGCGTGTTAGCGCTGCCCTTTTTGTTTAAGGTGCAATGAATGCTTGGCTAAATACCATGTTGTCCTGGTGAGTCAATGCAGCTTGACGCTGACTGTTCTCTTGCTGACTCCGGATGATAGAAATCGTGTCCACATCTGATGTGGTTTGATAACCATTGTTTTCGACAGCCTCGGCATTGAAATTCGATGAGATAAACGTTAGTTCAACGTCTTGATCGTCTCTAGTTTCAAAGAGATATACTTCCTTTTTATTAAGAGCGGCATTCGCCCAAACAGCGTCGATGTTACTATCTTCAAAGGCCATCAATGGTTGGTTTAAGTTTGGTTTCCCGTAAATCGTTTGATGAATCTTATTTCCATTATTCTCTACGGCATATAGTGTCGAGCGCTGCAAATCCATTGTCGTTGGAGCGGCACTATCATAGCCATTTAAACAAAACGAGGTTACAGATAACCCACAGTTTGACACTAAACTAAGAGAGGAGGTTGGTGTCGGCATATTAAGATCTGTGAGGCTATTTAACTCATTGATGCCGTTGTCAGGATTTTCTATGTGTTTGGTGTACTCTGTATTCCACGCTTTATGCGTCGCCTTAATATGCACATAGTAGTCTTCGGATAGCTCAGCCGCATAGCTATAGGTACCATCGGTGAGAGGGAGTGATTGCCACAGAATCGCCCCGGTGTTTTGACGGTATATGTTGAGTTTCGCAGAGTTCAGGGTTGTATCTGTACCATCTAGTGTATACCAAGGGGTGGTATGATTTGTTACGTCTACTAAATCAACAGGATTGTTACTGTCTTGTGTCGCTGAAGCTGCGATAAAACGGTACTGCATCAAATCTTTATCACTGCAACCACTCGTTGAGCGACAAAGTCGAGCCGCTAATACTTCTTTATTGGTTACACTATTGTAAGCAATATTATTCGGCGAAGTGCTTTCTTGATCGTCAGTTGTAGATCGGAAGACGAAGAAGCCATTGCCATCTCCCTCATCATCAATATAACCATTGTAATCTGTTGTGGATGGTTTAATTTCTGTATTGCATGAGACTCGGCTATCCCAGTCGTTAAAGGTATTGACGGTAAAGCGGGTTGGGATAAAGTCTTTTTCGATGGTTAGTATGTCGTATATACCACCTCGAGAAGTCGACACGATGCTGATGTAGTCTCCGTCTTGCACCAAGCTTTGGTTGATGTTTATCGTTCCACTTGTCGGTTGATAAGAGCTTTTCCAAGTGCCATTTGACGAGTGGACGTGAAGCTTGATGTTCGCTCCTTGTGCTTTTTGAGCTATGTACGACTTAGTATTGCCATTATTCGTTCCGTATATAGCGCAATTTCCTTCTGTTCCGAAAGTGACAGATTTTAACGCAACGAAGTCAATGGTGTACTTAGGTGTAGAAGGTGTTGAACCGCCACCACTGCTTCCACCGCTTCCGCCACCACAGCCAACCATTAGGGCTGGTAAGGTCAGTAATAGAGCATTCTTTGCTGCTTTCATCGTCAATTTTTTGTCCTAAGTCATTCTAGTCTGTTAACTTTCTAGCAATAAATGTGCCTTGAACGCTCGGTCTTCGGGTGTTGTAGAAGCTCATCACACTTCACTTAGCCTCTAGAGCTAAAAAGGGCTGATGTTCTCACATCAGCCCTTAAGCTAGCTCACAATATCGCTATTCAACGCTACTAGGTCTTTGGCCCCATTGCGATCTCGCATCAGTCTTATCAAATAAGTAGTACTGCTTGCGAAGCATTTGGCCACCATCACGAGTGATCGGTTCCCAAGCAATTTGTGCTCGACTCGTGCTCGGCTTGATGGTCATGATGTCCATTGGAATCGAGACGTAAAAGCCTTTGTTGTAACTGCCTTCACCATATTCTTCCGCTGTTAAATCGGTAAAGGTGGCGTACGCACCAACAATAACTCCTGACTTAAACTGTTTCGAAAAGTCGATGCGAGCTCCCATATCACCACCAAGGAATTTACCCGCGCTAACTTTCAACAAGGTGCTGTCTAAGAATTGCCACTGCGGCATATAGTAGCCAGTTACGTGACCAGTTGTACCTTGGCTCAATACATAGGCTTGGCATTGCGGGATAGGGTCGTTACATGCGGCTTCATCGTAAAAGAAGTAGTCTTCGCTAAAAGTACCAAACCAGGAATCAGGATCTCGCTGGCTTACTAAGTTAGCATCCGCACCGATTGCCCAATTGGCGTTAAGTGGTCGATAGAGTACTTCACCACCAACTCCAGCAAACATCGATTCCAAGTAGCCGCCATACATTTGGGTGTAAATCGACTTGGTTGGTTGCTCAAACCAAGTGAGTTGCAATCTGTTCAAACGGATTGGGTTGTCATGCACATAGGCTCGGAACATAGTACGCACACGAGGCGTAGCATAGTTGCGCACGTGCGGTGAGTACTCAACATAGTTAAACTTGTCGTAGTTGTCGGTTAAGTTGAAATAAACAGAGCCAGCTAACTCGAGGTTATCCGTAAGCCAAAAGTTAGACTTCGCGTTAAGGCCGATGCTGTACAAGTAAAAATCTTCTGGTGCACCAATGCTTTGTTTGAGCACAGGATCGATGCCGTAATCCCATCGTTGCTTAGTTGAAGCGAGTGTATCTGTTGCGGTTTCATCAGTAGGTTCAGATGTAGAAAAACTATTTTCAACGTTTGCATTGATTGCCATATGATTGGCTGCTTCGAGGTACTGCCTACGATCGATGGTTGTTTCTGTTAGAGCCATTCCATCCTGGGTTTCGATGACTTTAAATGTCTTGATTGTATCATCGCTGCTGTTGGACAAAATGGCTGCGGCGCGATCCAACGCTTCGTTTCTGTCACGGTATTTTCTCTGTTCACCCTTTACAGTAAGCGTATCGCCCTCTTTCGTCAGAGTATTTTGCTTGTATCCTGCGTTGCGCTCGATTTGCTTAGCAACGATCTGCCAATCAGTGTCGGCTTCTGTTGGTCTGAGTTGAGCCTGTGGTTTTGGCTCATCACGCCAAATGGCTTTCATCTCATTGAAATTGGTGTCGATGTTAAAGCCCAGTGTCAGAGTATCCCCACGTTGATAGCTGAGCTTCGCATCTGCCCAATCGGTTAAGCGGTAGTTCAATCCAAAGTTCCAAGGAGTATGCTGAGTCATCGATTTGGCACCAACTCTTACAGGATAGTCTTGGCTGTAATCGTTACCTTCATACTCAACTTTTAGGCGCAAGGGCTCAAAAGGGGTTTGATACTCAATTCCACCAAACAAAGAGGCTGGACCCTTGAACCACCTTTCGAAGTCCACACTCCCTCCTTTGCCTTTTGTTTCCGTTGGCCTCGTGCAATACTTCTCACTGGCCTTACAAAATGGATTGCTTAAAGTTCCGCTTTGACCTAAATATCCCCAACCTATGCCCAAAGTAAAGTCTAAGTTGTTAAAGCGCTTTGTCGCGGCGATAAACTCACCATCAAACAACCCTGTACCACCAAAGTCGCGAACCCCGATAGAGGTTTCAGGAAGCCAATAGCTTTCTTCAAGCAAGCGAATTTTAAAATCAATACCTTTATCAGTATTAATGTTATCGCCGCTATAGTCTGGATTCGGGTTGTACAATGTGTCTGGAATGCGAGTGTAGCGGATGGTGGTTTCCAACCAGCTCATTAATTGTAGGGATACGGTATAGTAGTAGTAATCGTCATTGAAGCTCGCCCCCATATTGAATTCGCCTTCAGCTGCCATCCGAGCGGTTGGCGTTTGCATAAGGCCTGTGCCGCCGAAGTCAGTTTGCGAGACTTTCCAAGTCGCATCACTTGCAAAAGTCGGTACAGAAAGAAGAGTCAGCGTGGAGAGGATTAAAGTGGGTTTGTTGTTTTTCATTTTGCACTTCTTCTCATTGTTATTAGCTGAACAATTTGCTGTTCAAGTTGCTGTACTTCTTTGTTGCTAGAATTGAAACCAATAAAAATAACACTGCCTGGAGTGAGTGATGTGTTTTGACTGTTCCAATAAGCATATCCGCTACGCACAAAGTTCCCATCAGGGTAAATAACCCACACGTAACTCGGATGAGCTTTTTTGAGTAGATTGAGTCGGCTAAGGTAACCAGAGAGCGATAATGACTCGTCAAACTCTACGTCTTGCGGTGTATACAAAGCACCTTCAAATGAGAGCGTCCGAGTTCGCTTAGGAGTAATCAACTCGTAATTGCCTTGAAGCATCGGGTTGTCGGCAGCATCGGTCCGTATTTGGTCAAAGTCGAGATCAATTTTTTCTCGATAAGCGACAGTCCAACTTTGAATCTGTTGTTTGAATACACCTGCTGCTTCTGCTGAAATGAGCTGTCTATCGGCTAGAGCTTGCAGTTTCTCAAGCACATCTTGTTTCTCTATATCGGCTTGAAATTGTTTGTCTAGATTAAATAATTGATTGGCAAGAGGGTAAACAGTCGGTTGTGTTGCCCCTTGCAGAGCAATGACATCAGTAAACACTTGCTCAATACGAACGGGGTGAGGGTACTCTAGGGCTAGCTGATCACCAGGGAGTGATATGCTTAGCTCTGTGGCATAAACTGTAGCCGGAATAAGTAGACAGCCAAGCAACACTCTACCCAGTATAGATTTGACACACTTGTTCAATAATCGATTCATAGTAATTACTCAACGTAAGGCTTTAATACTTCAAACTCAACTTCTAAAAGGTGAGGGATTAACTGTTGATGGCTTTTTACTACGTTACCTCGCTCATCAATCCAGTAATTGTTTTCCATCACTTGTTGGCTGTGATTGAAGGTGACAACTTCTTTAATATGACGGGTCTGTTTTTCCCACAATAGGGACTTCGTCACCCCTGTACCAACAGGGTAGCTTTCTACTTGAGCACGCTGAGAAAAATGGTAATTCGGTTGCCAATCATATTCTGCTTGCCAAGCTATTGTGTCGCTTGTCGGTACAGCAAGTTGGGTAGAAGAAGAGAGTCCAACAAGATTGGCACCAGGAAGGCGATTGGTTTTGACAATACGGCCGTTTTCTGTAGTGATCATTGCTTTGTCGCTAGAAAACCATTTTAGCTGGGTATTACCCGTCACAGGGTTTGTTTCTGCGTAGGCAAGCACCATAAATAGCTGCGGCCCCTGATTAATGCGCACGTACATACTGGCATAAGGCAGATCTGCGACATGTTCTTGAGCATGGGTGAAATCGTCAAAGCCAAACAGAGCTTCATCAAGTGTCGAATTAACATCTTGAAACCGTTGGGAGCAACCTGATAACAAAAAAACAAATAGGATTAGGAGAGCACTACGAAGGTGAGTCATTTGTTCGTCCTGACAATGACAGAGGTGATTACAAAAAACTAAAAAAACACCCTTAGTGTAGCTAAGGGTGTTTGGAGATTTACACTACAGATTAGTTAGTGCCGTCAGTACCATCAGTACCATCGTTGTCTGATGAAGCCACAGCAACAACGCCAACGCCTACAGCAGCTGCAACAGTAACCGCTGCTGTTGTTGCAGCTGCGCCGCCCGCAGCACCAGCTGCAGCAGCACCGCCTGCAGCACCACCACCAGCACCGCCTGCACCCGCAGCACCAACTTCAGCGCCTGTATTTGCGAAGGCACCAGCAGACATGCCAAGTGCGACTAACATTGCTAGAGCAATATTCTTCATAAAATTATCCTTGTAAATTTACAGTTTTAACATCGATGTTGGAGGAATTTTAATCACTCCGTTGCTTATTCTATGCGACATCAGGCAAAGTGTAAAATAGTTAACAACTTGTTTTACATACCAGCAGGCTATCGCAGCTATGTTTAGCTATCACTCTTATAAGCATAGTTGTAGTAACCGTAGCCATAAGAGCTAGACGCCTTTTTCTCGACAGCGTTCAAGATCACGCCTCTCACTTCGATACCCGCTTTTTCAAATCGGTCGCGTGCAACATCGATCTCTTTGACCGTGTTTTGGCCAAATCGCGCAACCATCAATGTCGTGCCAGCAAGTGCGCCAACAATACTCGGGTCAGTCACTGCAAGTACTGGTGGGGTATCGACAATAACTAGGTCATACTCGCTGCTCGCCCAATCTAATAGCTCTTTGAAACGTCGATGCATTAGCAGTTCAGATGGGTTCGGCGGGACTTGCCCGCGAGCAATGATATCCAGATTTTCTATGGAAGTAGTCTTTATTGATTGTGCGGTATCGATTTTGCCGCTAAGTAGATCCGACAAGCCATTGTCCCACTTTAAACCAAAAGGTTTCTGCAGGTAGCCTTTACGCATATCCGCATCAATCAATAGTACGCGTTGACCGGTTTTGGCAGCGACTGCGGCAAAGTTAGTTGAAACAAAAGACTTACCAATACCAGGAGCAGGGCCGGAAATCATTAACACATTATTGTCTGCTTCCATCATGGCAAAGTGCAAACTAGTACGCAGACCACGTAGGGCTTCTACAGAAAGATCGGCAGGGTTAGCTTCGGCGAGCAGTGCCATTTGACCGTCTCGGTGTTTCTTCTTCACCTTACTAAAGAGGCTCTCTTGCATCTCTGAACGTGGCACACTTGCATACACCGATAGGCCAATCTGTTCGATTTCATCTGGATTCTCAACTCCACGATGAAACGCTGCTTTTACCAATACAAAGGCAACGCTCAACATACCGCCCAATAGAGTAGCAAGTACTGCAATCAATGGCTTCTTAGGCTTAACTGGAACCATGTAAGTTTGAGCGGAATCGAGGATGCGTACGTTCCCCACAGTACCAGCTTTGATAATGCTCAGCTCTTGAACCTTGTTGAGTAGTTGGATGTAAATCTGTTGGTTTACTTCCACATCACGTGTCATACGAAGAATTTCGCGCTGAGTCTTAGGTAGTTTTTGTACTTGTTGATTGAGGCGCTCTTTTTCATTAAGTAGTGTTTGACGTTTGTCTAGCAGTGAACGGTACGCAGGGTGATCTTTGGTAAAGCGCTGGCTAATATCGCTTTCTTTAAAGGTCAACTCATTTAACTGCGCTTCAAGTTCCACCATTACTTTCAGTGTCGATTGCGCTTCAAGACCTAAATCTACCGACTCGTTCTCTTGACGATATTGATTAAGGATATCTTCTGAAGAGGTTAAGTTCGTTTTTATTTCCGGCAAATGTTGTTTTAAAAACGTTAAGCTTTTTTCTGCTTCAGCAGAGTTACGCTCAACATTTTGCAAGAAATAGGTTTGGCTAATATGGTTCAGAATGTCGCTGATTAATGTGCGGTCTTCACCTTCAAAGCTAAGGTTTAAAATACCCGTTTGCTTACCGCGCTCGCTAATAGAAAGATTGCGCTTTAACCATTCAATCGCTTCTAAACGAGAGCGCTTGGCAATCCCAAATTCAAATCCAGTGCTTGATTGAAGATCCGTAACAAACAGAGTGTAGTCTTCGTTTTGTGCGAGTTTACCTGCTGTACCTTCAAGAACCACGCGCTCATCTTCACGCACCAGTTGATACTGTTTTTTCTCTGCATCAAGAACGATGAGTTTGTGCTCCATCCCCAGTGCGTAGTCAGGTAGTTCATAGCGGCTAATGGTGATCCGATTGAGATCTCCACTTAGACGAGCAATGCCTTTACCCACAAGCGGTAAGTATGATGGTGAGGCAACGGTCGTAAGATTAAACTTGTCAACCGTATCACCTAGGATCATGCGGGATTTAATAATTTCAATTTCGGTAGTCGCGGAAGATTCTTGTGAAAAGAGTTCCCCCATATCGCCGACCATAGCGGAGATACCACCAGAACTCTTTTGCTCTATCTGAATCAAAGCATCCGCTTTGTAAATTGGAGCTGAAAGCAGAGCAATGGCTACCCCAGCAACGGCAAAAATGGCTGTCACAACGATAATTAGCCACTTCGCGTCCAATAAAATTCCAAGCAATTTCCCTAGATCGATTTCATCAGAGGAATTATCGGTTGTTTGTCGAGATTGTTGTGTTGTCATAATGTATTAAGGTTCTTTAATTCCTGGCAACGTGGAGTTAGAGCTTTTTAGCCCATGCCTCTGCAGATTTTTCAATAAGTTGGTAAGCGTGTTCAAAGGCTTCTCGACTTTGACGGAAAGGGTCGGGTATGTCCTGTTGCCCAATCCATTGGCCGAATAGCATGGTTTTTCCCCGAGCTTCTGGTGCTATTGAGGTCAAGGCTTCCATATGTCCTTTTTCCATAACCAAAATCAGGTCGTATTGGGCGCACAGTGAAGAGGTAAGTTGTTGAGCTTGGTGCCCAGTTAAGTCAACGCCATTTTCTGCGGCAAGCTCCGTTGCCATATTGTCAGCAGACTTACCGACAAGCCCACTCTTTTCGGCGGCGATACCGGCAGAAGCAATGTGCTTTTCAGGAAGTAATTTTTGTAAAACTCGCTCACCAGTTGGAGAGCGACAAATGTTGCCTACACAGACGACGAGAATTTTATTAAACATATCTTCATTTCCCAGCAAGAGTTTAGCTTGCCGGGAGCTCCATTTAATTCAACTGGATATTACGGCCAAGTCTTGATACGTAATGCACCTTCGGTAAGCTCGTTAAAGCCAGTGATTGTTGGCATTAATTGACTGATCACGCGATTCCAACGGGTAAGTGGCGCAGCGGTAACGTAGACAATATCGTAAGGCTTAAGATCAAACTCTGTACCAATCACTAGTGCGGACGCATCTTTGATATTCAGTTGGAAAATATCAGCAAGGTGTTCGGATTTGTCACCTGCTGTGCGAATTACAAATACGCCTGTTGCGTCCGCTGATAGCTCATTAATACCACCCACATTGCTGAGCGCCTCGGTGAGACTCATACCAGCGCGATCCATTTTCAACAGTTTAGGATCATTCACTTCACCCATAACAAACACTTTTTGATTGTCGTCACGAGGTACGTGGATGATGTCGCCAGATTGCAATAGGCGATTTTGCTTTAGGTCACCACGCTGCATAAGAGCATAAAGTGAAAGAGACTCTTCAACCCCGTTACGCGTAAGCGTGACATTGCGCCAATCTGCATCTTCTGCGAGTCCACCTGCGCGATTGATGGCATCCAATAGCGTGAGGGGAATGTTAGTGATCGCTTGCTGACCCGGTTTGGATATTGCGCCAGTAATGTAAGTCTTTTGTGAGCGGAATGCGGCAACATTGACGTCAACCTGAGGGCTTTCTAAGTACTTAGCTAAACGTTGGGCAATGTCACTGCGGATTTCACGCACTGTTTTGCCTTGTACTTCTACAGTACCAATGTACGGATAAAATATGGTGCCATCAGCGTGCACCCAGTTACCAGCTTCAGAAGCACTGCGATATGAACCTGCAGGAATTGTAAGTTCTGGGTGATCCCATACAGTAACATTCAATATATCGCCAGGGCCAACTCGATACTCGTAGTTGGCGATCATTTGATCTAATTCAGGGTTGGCTTGGGAAACAAAGCTGCGCTCTTTAGGCAGCGTGCTAACGGTCTGAGCAGTCAGTGGATAGAGGTTAACTTGTTCAGAAACCGTGGATTCTTGATTGGTTTCTGTTTCGACGATGTTTTTATTGTCTGTCGAGAGATGTGAGCCTGGAGTTGTACATCCTGCCAATAACGCTGGGATTACCATCGCAAGCAAAAGCTTTTTTTTAAATTCCATGTTTGCTAAGTCATTAAATTAATTATGTATTACAACCTTCATGTCGTAATAGAAGAGTTTAAATAAAAAGCACATGCCAAACTTCAATATTCTGTAAACAATTGTTGTCTAGAAGTGTTTGCGGCGATTGTACTATGCATACGGTTAATTACCTAATTATCCATACATTCAGTGCTGCTGCAATTGTGAACGGATAAATAGTGGGAGAAAGATTCCGGATTTGAGTGAGTACGCATAGAGAAGTATCAGTATGAAGGCCTACTTTAGTGAAAGCAGCCCCTTCTCTTTGAACTTTTGTCTCATTATTAAGATGCGAGGTGAAGTGACTGGGCGTTTGCCTGTTATCGACTATTATTATTGTATCTTGTTGATAGAAGCGTCAACACCAAGGAGGCAGTATGAGTTCACCACTAGTAAACCAAACTCTCCCATCGTTTGATGAGTTAGTTGAGTTGGCGCAGCAAAACCCAGAAGCATTTCGCCAATTTAAGCAGGATATGTGTGAAGAGCTGATTTTGTCTGCGTCCGACGCCATGCAGGATCGGCTTTGGGCCCAGCAAAGCCATATCGATAGGGTTGTGAACCATTGCAAAAACCCTAATCAGGCAAACGTTCTTCTAATGAGAGAACTTGTTTCCCAAATGATCAAGTTCCAAGATGTGATTGAGCAAGACGGCTACGATGAACCAAAATCAGATGCCGAAGTCATTCCATTTGATTCTTGGCGATAAGCCTAATTCGCTTTGCCGTTGATGGATAGGATTAGGCGTTAAGCTTTGCCAGCAACGCCTTCACTTCGCAGATTGCTACGCTAGTTTGCTCTTCCTTTGCTCCTTTCTGACTTCTTTCTTATCTGAGCTTGATCACAAAAAATCTCTCCTGCGCCCTTGGGTTTATTAAAACCGTCCCACATATAGATATCACAAGGCTTTCAAAGCCGCTTATCAAATCAAACATAGACATTTCAGGAGAGACGACCGATGAACATTCGTCCATTACACGACCGAGTTATCGTAGAACGCCAAGAAGTTGAATCTAAATCAGCGGGCGGCATTGTTTTGACTGGTTCAGCTGCAGAGAAATCAACTCGCGGCGTAGTTCTAGCTGTAGGCAAAGGCCGCATTCTAGAAAACGGCACAGTGCTGCCATTGGACGTTAAAGTTGGCGACATGGTTATCTTCGCTGAAGGCTACGGCACTAAGACTGAAAAAATCGACGGTAAAGAAGTGCTAGTGATGTCTGAAAACGACATCATGGCGATCGTTGAGTAATAGCAATCATTGAGTAATTTTTTGCTCAGATTCAACTGCTAATCAAAACTAAGAATTTAGAAAGGAAACTAAAGATGGCTGCTAAAGACGTTAAATTTGGTAACGACGCACGTATTAAAATGCTAGAAGGTGTAAACGTTCTAGCGGACGCAGTAAAAGTAACGTTAGGCCCTAAAGGTCGTAACGTAGTTTTAGACAAATCTTTCGGTGCACCAACGATCACTAAAGATGGTGTTTCTGTAGCGCGTGAAATCGAACTTGAAGACAAGTTCCAAAACATGGGCGCGCAAATGGTAAAAGAAGTCGCCTCTCAAGCAAATGACGCGGCGGGTGACGGTACAACAACGGCAACCGTACTAGCGCAAGCTATCGTCAACGAAGGCCTAAAAGCAGTCGCTGCGGGCATGAACCCAATGGATCTAAAGCGCGGCATCGACAAAGCAGTAGTTGCTGCGGTTGAAGAGCTAAAAGCGCTATCAGTTCCATGTGCTGATACTAAAGCGATCGCACAGGTGGGTACTATCTCTGCGAACTCTGACGCAACAGTAGGTAACATTATCGCTGAAGCGATGGAAAAAGTAGGTCGTGATGGCGTTATCACTGTTGAAGAAGGTCAGGCTCTACAAGATGAGCTAGACGTCGTTGAAGGTATGCAGTTTGATCGCGGTTACCTTTCTCCTTACTTCATCAACAACCAAGAAGCAGGTTCTGTTGACCTAGAAAGCCCATTCATCCTTCTTATCGATAAGAAAGTGTCGAACATCCGTGAGCTTCTGCCAACGTTAGAAGCAGTAGCGAAAGCATCTCGTCCACTTCTAATCATTGCTGAAGATGTAGAAGGTGAAGCACTAGCAACTTTAGTTGTGAACAACATGCGTGGCATCGTGAAAGTAGCGGCTGTTAAAGCGCCTGGTTTTGGTGATCGTCGTAAAGCAATGCTACAAGACATCGCTATTCTAACTGGCGGTACAGTGATTTCTGAAGAAGTTGGTCTTGAGCTAGAGAAGGTTGTACTAGAAGACCTAGGTCAAGCGAAGCGCGTGACTATCACCAAAGAAAACTCAACCATCATCGATGGCGCGGGTGAAGAAGCAATGATCCAAGGTCGTGTTGGTCAAATCCGTCAGCAAATCGAAGAAGCAACGTCAGATTACGACAAAGAGAAACTACAAGAGCGCGTAGCTAAGCTAGCTGGTGGTGTTGCAGTAATCAAAGTTGGCGCAGCAACTGAAGTTGAAATGAAAGAGAAGAAAGACCGCGTCGAAGATGCACTTCACGCAACTCGCGCAGCGGTTGAAGAGGGTGTGGTTGCTGGTGGTGGTGTCGCACTGATTCGCGCAGCATCTAAAGTGGCTAACCTTGAAGGTGACAACGAAGAGCAAAATGTGGGGATCCGTGTTGCGCTACGTGCAATGGAAGCGCCAATTCGTCAAATCACTAAGAACGCAGGTGATGAAGAGTCTGTTGTTGCTAACAACGTACGTGCTGGCGAAGGTAACTACGGTTACAACGCAGCTACGGGTGAATACGGTGACATGATCGAGATGGGCATTCTGGATCCAACTAAAGTAACTCGCTCTGCACTTCAATTTGCTGCATCAGTAGCGGGTCTTATGATCACAACAGAAGCGATGGTGACTGACCTACCAGCTAAAGACGCGCCTGCAATGCCTGATATGGGTGGCATGGGCGGTATGGGTGGCATGGGCGGCATGATGTAATCATCACCAGCTACTTATAGCGAACTGTATAGCGGAGGCATTTGTCTCCGCTTTTTTGTTTCTGTTAGCCTAATCTGTTGTGAGGGTAGCGTTGGTGCTATCATAACGGCATCGCAGGCTAGTTTGATTAAATTAACGGGGTAAGCAATGAAAATTGCCGTCGCGGGTACGGGCTATGTTGGCCTGTCCAATGCAATGTTGTTGGCGCAAAACCATCAAGTGGTGGCGTTAGATGTTGTAGAGAAGAAAGTTGAGTTATTGAACAACAAAGTCTCGCCAATTGTTGATGTAGAGATAGAGGACTTTATTACCAACCGGTCGCTAAACTTTGTTGCGACCACGGATAAGCAACTCGCCTATCAAGATGCTCGTTTTGTGGTGATTGCGACACCGACTGATTACGATCCGGTGACAAACTACTTCAATACTTCGTCAGTGGAATCTGTGATTAAAGATGTCATTTTGATCAACCCTGATGCAGTGATGATCATTAAGTCAACCGTTCCAGTTGGTTATACCGAACGTATTAAACAAGAATTTGGCTGTGACAATCTGATTTTCTCTCCGGAATTTCTTCGCGAAGGCAAGGCGCTTTACGACAACTTACATCCATCACGTATTATCGTAGGCGAGCAAAGTGAGCGCGCACAAGAGTTTGCCGATCTGTTGGTTGAAGGGGCACAGAAGCAGGATATTGAAGTTCTGCTGACTAACTCAACTGAAGCTGAAGCAGTTAAGTTGTTCTCCAATACCTATCTTGCTATGCGAGTTGCTTACTTCAATGAACTGGACTCCTACGCTGAAGCGCATGGCTTGGATACCCGCCAAATCATCCAAGGGGTTGGTTTAGACCCGCGTATTGGCAACCATTATAATAACCCTTCATTTGGCTATGGTGGCTACTGTTTGCCGAAAGATACTAAGCAGCTACTTGCGAATTACCAAGAAGTTCCAAACAACATTATTGGCGCAATCGTTGACGCAAACCGAACGCGCAAAGATTTTGTGGCGGACTCAATCATAAAACGAGATCCAAAAGTTGTCGGCATATATCGCTTAATTATGAAAGCTGGGTCAGATAACTTCAGAGCCTCATCCATCCAAGGCATTATGAAGCGACTGAAAGCGAAAGGGATTACTGTTGTGGTTTATGAACCTGTGCTGGAAGAAGACGAGTTTTTCCACTCCAAGGTCATTCGCGACTTGGAAGCGTTTAAAGCGCAGTCGGATGTTATTGTTTCCAATCGCATGGCTGAAGAGTTGGCCGACGTGGCAGACAAAGTATACACCCGCGATTTGTTTGGTTCTGACTAGATAAACCCCTTAACAAAATAAAGCTCCAAGTGGAGCTTTATTTGTTTTTGAGATGCTGATGAACATATTGCCTTATATACGGAACCACTTCCTCTTCAAACCACGGGTTTCTTTTTAGCCACAGCGTGTTTCTCGGCGACGGATGAGGTAAAGGCAGGTAATGAGGTGCCCATCGGTGCCAGTCCTTAACAGTTTCTGTCAACGTTTTGGGTTTATCTCTCAGATAGTAATTTTGCGCATATTGCCCGATGAGTAGCGTCATGCCGACGTTTGGTAACTGCTCTAGAATTGCACTATGCCAAGTTGGAGCGCACTCTTTTCTTGGGGGTAGGTCGCCGCTTTTTCCTTTCCCTGGGTAGCAAAGCCCCATCGGCATAATCGCAATTTGTTTCGCGTCGTAAAACTGGGCTTTGTCCAACTGTAACCACTCCCTGAGTCTATCACCGCTGGGGTCATTCCAAGGAATGGAGGTTCGATGCACTTTCAGGCCTGGTGCCTGACCTATAATTAGCAGCTTTGCTGATGGGCTTGCTTGGATGACGGGGTTACAGCCATGCTCTAAGTGAGGCTCGCAGATATCGCATTGTCTAACTTGATATAAAAGTTGTTCTAGTTTGCTCATGCTGGGCCGCTTAATAACCTTTGTCGATATTTACTTGGTTTAGTAGCGCAAACCCATCTCGCCATCTTTGGAAGTTTTTAGTAAAGATATCAAAGACTTGTTCAGGAAAGCTTAAGGCAGCTATGTGCGGGGTAATGGTGATGTCGCGGCGAGCCCAGAAAGGGTGTTCATTAGGTAGGGGCTCCGTATCGAACACATCTAAGTAAGCGTGAGCAAGCTTTTGGTTATCTAATGCGTCCAATAGTGCCGATTCGTCAACAGCACTCCCTCGGCCAACATTAAACAGCAAGGCTTGACTGCAGTAGCTCAGACTTTCTTGATTGAAAATATGATGGGTTTCTGGCGTGTTCGGCAGGGTGTTAACAATGACATCGGCGTTTTTGAACGCCGTAGCCAACTCTTGGATATGGTAGGTGGTATCAAATGGACTGTTTTTGGCGGGAATACCACTGCGATTTACCCCTGAGACATGAATGCCGAACGCTTTGGCGGTAGTGGCCAAATAGCTGCCAATCGAGCCTGTTCCAAGAACCACCATCTTTAAATGGTTCAGTGATTGATAAGGTATAGGGTGCCAAGTCGATGCTTCTTGTTGCTTGGCGTAGTGCTTAAAGTGGCGCTGATGCTGAATAAGATAGCCGAGTACGTATTCCGATATTTGCTGGCCGAAGATGCCTTTCACATTGGTTAATTCACCACTAAACTCATCTAAAGACGGAAGCAGTGCGTCAACTCCTGCGAATATGGATTGAATCCACTCAACATTGGGAAACTGTTCAATCTGCGATGAGGCGAGTGGAGGAGAGGCCAATAGTATATTCGCCTCTTCGCGAGAGGTGCTGATCTCTAAGTCTGGCAAATTGGCTTGTTCGAGTAACGCTTGGTACTTCGAGTCATCTTCCGTCAGAAGATACACTTTATAAGTGAAATTGTTCATCGGCTTGCTTTTTTCCCTGCTGGTTATCAAGTACACTTTCGCTGTTTATTTCAACAGACCCTAAGAGTCGTTATGCTACAGAATCCTCTTCAACTTCGCCTTGAGAAGTTTGAACCCTGGAAACAGATTACCTTTATGGCGTGTCTATGTGAACGCATGTATCCAAACTATGCCATGTTTTGCCAAACGACAGAGTTTGCTGAAGCGAGAATTTACCGGGATATCCTAGATAGCATCTGGGAGCAACTGACGGTGAAAACCGCTAAAGTGAATTTTGAGCGCCAGCTTGAAAAGTTAGAAGAGATCATTCCTAGCTCTGAAGATTTCGATTTTTACGGGGTTTACCCAGCCATTGATGCTTGTGTAGGTTTGTCGACGCTAATTCACGGCTTGCTGGACCGCGATTACTTGTATGAAAACATGCAAAAACTCAGTCAACAATCGGTGATGACGGTAGCACAGCTAGAAGAAGCTCAAACGGGCGAAGAAATTACCAACGAGAATCAAAAAGATAATGAAGCTGTTTGTGCTGAGTGGGACGTGCAGTGGGCCATCTTCCGTCCGTTGAAGGATGCGCAAGAGCGTGATATTGAGTTGATCAAAGACCTGCGCGCTGAGCTTAAAGATGAAGGCGTGAGTAATATCGGTATTGCGGTGTAGGGGGCTCTCTTGCTCTGTTAATGTTTGATAGCAAAAGGGTTGATGCATGACATCAACCCTTTTGTTTTAGTAGTCTTCTTTCTTCGAGTTTTGGTCGTCCGACTCGTCATCATCGTCGTCACGATTCTCGATTACCCCGTGGCGCTCTTTCCACTTTTCCCAGCGCTCAAAAGCCAGCTCTTGCATGTCTGTGGTGCGATCGGCTTCGTCGACAATTTCTTCTCCGACTAAGTGTTCGAAAATATCTTCTAGGGTCAATATACCTTGAACCGTGCCATATTCATCGACAATCATCGCCAGCTGAAAACGGTTCGCCATCATCTGTTCGAACGCTTTCGGTAGCACAATCGTATTCAGTAGCACATGCACTGGACGCATCACCGAACCAAGTTGTTTTTCACCACAGCCGCTTTGTTGTAGCTTGAACAGCTCCAAACGATGTACAAAGCCAATGATGTTGTCTGTTGACTGACTGTAAACCAAAGGTCGTGAGAATGGAGTATCGCGATACTCGCTCAAGAATTGGTTGATACTCATCTCTGCGTCTACTCGGAAAACGACAGGGCGAGGAGTCATCACTTGTGTCACAGGGACATCTTGGATGCCCAATAGATTGTTTAGGATTTTGGTTTCACCCTCTGCAAACTCACCACTCTCTTTGGCTAGAATTGCCATCGCAGACAGTTCATCACGCATTTTTGGCGCTTCATGACCGCTAGCCAAGCGTTTGGTGATTTGTTCCGAGAACCAGACAAATGGAGTCAGCGCCCATACCATCCAACGCAATGTGGTCGCGGCTGTAGGCGCGAGTTGACGCCAGTACGTTGCACCTATCGTTTTTGGCACGATTTCAGACAGGAGTAAGACAGCAAACGTCAGGACCGCAGAGAAAACCCCTAACCACTGGCTACCAAATACGGCAGCTGCCTGTGCACCAGCAATCGCTGCACCAATGGTATGAGCGATAGTATTCAGGGTTAAAATTGAGGCCAGTGGTCGGTCGATATCGGTTTTGAGCTTGGTTAAAGCCTCTGCCGCAGGGTGCCCTTGCTGGCGCAATTGAGCAATATAGCTAGGTGAAATACTTAGAAGCACCGCCTCTAACACAGAGCAAACAAACGATACGCCAATGGCAACAGAGACGTATAGAGCTAGCAGAAACATAACTTTCCTATGAAGATTAATGTATGACCGACACTTCTCAGCGAGTCGGGCTTGGTATTCTTGTTATACCCGAAAACGGTGCCAGTATCACGACCGAAATTGGTATTCAAGCCAACGGGATTTTCACGCTTTATAAACCTGGTCTGATTGGTTTTTATCCGCTCTAATGCCTGTAAAATCAAGCTTCTCAGGCTTTGAGCAAGCTATAAATAAGGTCGAAAATGGTTAAAAACAAGGGATCAATTCGCTCTGGCTGGTAACAAATTGTGAGTTAATACTCAGATTATGGTTAAAAGTACGTCATGAGAGCGAAAGATCGCTTACAAACCTTTGCCAGATGGGGCATTTATGCTTTAGAGTGAGTTGAATTCGATAACATATGAGAAGGGAAACCTAATGAACAAGACCCAATTAATCGACTTTATCGCAGAGAAAGCAGACCTATCTAAAGCGCAAGCTAAAGCTGCTCTTGAAGCAACTCTTGATGGTGTGACTGATGCACTTAAAGAGGGTGACCAAGTTCAACTAATTGGTTTTGGTACATTCAAAGTTAACCACCGTGCAGCTCGTACTGGTCGTAACCCAAAGACTGGTGAAGAGATCCAAATCGCTGCAGCAAACGTTCCTGCGTTTGTATCAGGTAAAGCGCTGAAAGACGCCGTAAAATAATTAATACAACGACTCCAGAGTTTTTTGCTGGAATTGTTTAAAATACGCCAAGGTAGCCTCTATCTTGGCGTATATTTTTATTATGAAGAAAATTTTATTGTCAGCACTGGTTGGCGTTCTTGTGACTGGTTGTTCATCCGGTCCGTCAACGGCAAACCTTGAACAGTTCTCTGAATATACTGGTGGGCGCTCTATGGGCGACGCCACTAGCCTATATTGGTACACAGAGCGGCTTTCCAATCCATTTACCGCAGCAGATTATGTTACGGCAGGCGATTATGGCTGGTATAAAACCAGTTACCGTTGGTCAGAAGCTCAGTTGCGCGAACTGGTGCGTGAAGGTGAGCAACGTAACGATGACCAAGAGTTGGTGTCGTACCGAATTCATGTGCGTTTTAACAAGAATGGTGAGGCGGTTTATCAGCAGTATCGATTAGATGGACGAGTATTGCCCGTCAGTCGTGATAAGTTGGCATGGCTGAAACAAGAAGCGCTTGATATCGCAACCATTAGTAAGCAGCAGGAAAAAGATGGCCTTGAGCTTATCCAAGGGTATTGGGATGGCAGTACTTTTGAAACCTGTTCAGAGAATAACTACTCAACGATCGAGTTCAACCAGACTTTGCCTAGCTTCGTTGTTGATCGTTTGTCTTCAGTCGACAACTACATTGCGCTTTTAGGATCAACTCGCGGAAACAAAGTGACGGTCAAAGAGCTCTTGATGCTGGCAGAAGATAGCCAAGATTGTATTGAGCGTCCGAATTTAATCGAAGAATAAACCGACTATCGAGATCAAAAAGGCGCTCATAAAGAGCGCCTTTTACCTAATGTGCCAACTGAAATTGCTGTCTACTTCTCTTGCTCACGTGCAATCGCACGGTAGCCGATGTCGTTGCGGTGGAACATACCATTCCAACTAACCTGCTTAGCCAGTGCGTAAGCTTTCTCTTGCGCTTCTGAGACGCTATTACCTAGTGCTGTTGCACACAGTACACGACCGCCATTAGTCACAACTTCACCCGCAGCGTTATTTGCAGTACCCGCGTGGAAAATCTTTTCACCTTCTGCTTCTGCCGCTGGTAGAGAGATAACATCCCCCTTGGCGTAGTCAGCAGGATAACCGCCAGCAGCGAGGACAACACCGATAGACGCGCGAGGATCCCATTTAGACTCTGCTTCATCGAGTTTCTCATCGATAGCCATCAAGCATAGCTCAACAAGGTCAGACTCCATGCGCATCATGATCGGCTGCGTTTCTGGGTCACCGAAGCGGCAGTTGTACTCGATAACTTTCGGCGTGCCGTCTTTGTCAATCATAAGACCTGCGTATAGGAAGCCTGTGTATGGCGCGCCTTCAGCGTCCATACCACGTACCGTTGGGTAGATAACTTCTTCAAGGATACGCTCGTGGATTTCAGGCGTTACCACAGGAGCAGGAGAGTATGCACCCATGCCGCCAGTGTTAGGGCCAGTATCTTTATCGCCTACGCGTTTGTGGTCTTGGCTGGTGGCCATTGGTAGAACGCTTTTGCCATCGACCATCACGATGAAACTTGCTTCTTCACCTTCAAGGAACTCTTCGATAACCACGCGGCTGCCTGCTTCGCCGAAGGCGTTGCCCGCTAGCATGTCTTTGATTGCATCTTCTGCTTCTTCAAGAGTCATCGCAACGATAACGCCTTTACCTGCCGCAAGGCCGTCAGCTTTAACTACGATAGGCGCACCTTGCGCACGGACGTAAGCTAGAGCAGGTTCAATCTCAGTGAAGTTTGCGTAAGCGCCTGTTGGGATCTTGTGGCGCGCTAGGAAGTCTTTAGTGAATGCTTTTGAGCCTTCTAGCTGTGCAGCCGCTTCGGTTGGGCCAAAGATTGGTAGACCTGCTTCGCGGAAAGCGTCAACCACACCGATAACTAGTGGCGCTTCAGGGCCAACAATTGTCAGCTCGATTTTCTTCTCTTGCGCAAAAGCAACCAGTTCAGAAATTGCTTCAACGCCGATGTTTACATTCTCAAGCTTTGGCTCAAGCGCTGTACCTGCATTACCAGGTGCAACAAATACTGTCTCAACATTTGGGTTTTGTGCAGCTTTCCAGCCTAGTGCATGCTCACGACCGCCGGCACCAATAATCAATACATTCATGTTTTAAAATCCTTATAGCTGCGTCAGTGTCTTTATTTCTGTGTCAAACATGCTCACTTATAGTCATAAGCTCCGCGTGTTTTCCTTGAACTAAAACCACTGACTTGCTCTGCGCAGTTTAAATATTTCAAATATTAAAAAGCTAAGTATTAAGTTTTACTCAAAGTAGTTGGTGCTGTGGCTAGGCAACAATTGAGCCCATCTCCGGGAGCATAGCCAGCTATGTGACCGGGGTGGGCGAAAGCAGTTAACGACGCCACAGTGCCAAATACGAAGAGAAAATTAGTGGCGGAAGTGACGCATTCCGGTAAAGATCATCGCCATGCCGTGTTCGTCTGCTGCTGCAATAACTTCATCATCACGCATAGAGCCGCCTGGTTGAATCACACACTTGATGCCCGCTTCAGCCGCCGCGTCGATACCGTCACGGAATGGGAAGAATGCATCAGATGCCATTACACAGCCTTCAACTTGTAGACCTTCGTCCGCCGCTTTGATGCCTGCGATTTTCGCTGAGTACACGCGGCTCATTTGGCCTGCGCCCACACCGATTGTCATGTCACCCTTCGAGTAAACAATCGCGTTTGATTTCACGTATTTCGCAACTTTCCAGCAGAATAGCGCATCTTTCAGCTCTTCTTCGGTTGGCTGGCGCTTAGAAACCACTTTTAGGTCGTCTAGGCTTACCATGCCTTGGTCACGGTCTTGAACCAGTAGACCGCCATTCACGCGTTTCACGTCAAAGCCAGTGGTCTTAGTTGTCCACTCGCCACACTCAAGTAGACGCACGTTCTTCTTAGCTGCTACTACTTCAACTGCTTCTGCTGAAACAGATGGTGCGATGATGACTTCAACGAATTGACGTTCAACGATTGCAGATGCTGTTGCTGCGTCTAGTTCTTGGTTGAACGCGATGATGCCGCCAAATGCTGACGTTGGGTCAGTCTTATATGCGCGGTCGTAAGCTTCTAGGATGTCTTTACCTAGTGCTACACCACATGGGTTTGCGTGTTTAACGATGACACAAGCGGGCTCGTCGAACTCTTTCACACACTCAAGAGCTGCGTCAGTGTCAGCGATGTTGTTGTAAGAAAGGGCTTTGCCTTGGATTTGGCGAGCAGTAGATACTGATGCTTCTTCAGGGTTTGATTCAACGTAGAAAGCGGCTGCTTGGTGGCTATTTTCACCGTAGCGCATGTCCTGCTTTTTCTCGAATTGCTGGTTGAAAGTACGTGGGAATTTAGACTCTTCGTCACCCTCTTTGTTCTCTCCGTAAGAAGGAACCATAGTGCCGAAGTAGTTAGCGATCATGCCATCGTAAGACGCTGTGTGCTCAAACGCTGCGATAGCTAGGTCAAAGCGAGTGTCTAGTGTAAGAGACGTGTCGTTCGCGTCCATTTCAGCGATAACGCGGTCGTAGTCGTGTGCATTAACCACGATAGTTACGTCTTTGTGGTTCTTCGCTGCAGAGCGAACCATTGTTGGGCCGCCGATGTCGATGTTCTCAACTGCGTCCGCTAGAGTGCAGCCTTCTTTTGCTACTGTTTCTGCAAATGGGTAAAGGTTTACCACAACCATGTCGATTGGGTTGATGCCGTGCTTTTCCATTACGTCGTCATCTTGACCACGGCGACCTAGAACACCACCGTGAACTTTAGGATGTAGAGTTTTAACGCGGCCGTCCATCATTTCAGGGAAGCCAGTGTAGTCAGAGACTTCCGTTACAGAGATGCCTTTTTCTGCCAGTAGGCGAGCCGTACCACCAGTAGATAGAATATCGACACCGCGTTCAGCGAGTGCCTGAGCGAATTCTACAATGCCAGTTTTGTCTGATACGCTGATAAGTGCGCGGCGAATAGGACGAGCGTTACTCATGCTTCTATTTCCTCAAAGTCACAGTAAGATAAAGATGTTTGCCAAAAATGAACTTGTTTTTACTTTGCTCGTTGAATTAGCAGTAAAATATTGGCCAGTTTTGGTAAAGACCTTTGTTAGCACTATTGCTATTGAAACAGTCTCTGAGATTGATGGCGCGTATTCTAACCAATTTATTACAAAAAAGCTCGCGCAATCGTTTGGCATCGCAAAAATAATTGCAAATAACTCGCTCTTTGGCTTTAAACGTAACGAAAACGTTAATTAGGACAATTATGTTTCAGATTGGTGAATTGGCGAAACGCTGCGGTGTGACTGCAGATACGCTTCGATTTTATGAGAAAAATCAGCTAATAAACCCCGCAGGCCGCAGTGAATCGGGCTATCGCTTGTACAATGAAGAAAATCAGCGGCAAGTCAGCTTCATCTTGAAAGCAAAAGATTTAGGCTTGAGTTTGGATGAAATTAAAGAGCTTTTAGAGATAAAACTTGAGGCAACCGAGCACAGTTGCGCTGAGGTAAAAGCGATCACTACGGCCAAATTGAGGCTGATTGATGAGAAGATCCGTGAATTGACCAGAATTCGCAGTGCGTTACGGAAGATAAATGATGCTTGCTGCGGCCACGTAGATGATGATGCGAGTCATTGCTCGATACTTGGTGCGTTGGCGGACGATGAGCGACACAGCGAATCGTGCTGTGACGAGGTGGCTCAAGTTAAGAAGCGATAAGGATTTTGGTTTTATTGCTGTCCGAGTCGATTTTCATATCGGGCAGGTTGGCATAATAGATCGTGACCTGATTGCGGCCAGTATGCTTGGAGTAGTACATGGCTTTGTCTGCTTGAACCAACAAGGTTTTGACATCAGAAAGCGTGTCGTCAGCTTCGGCAATACCAATACTGACCGTAGGATAAATCAGTTTGCCATCTACCTCACAAGGCGTCATTTCGATCGATTCACGAATACGTTCAGCAATATCATAGGCTTGAATTGCGCCAATCTTGCTGAGCATGATGCCAAACTCTTCTCCTCCTAATCGGCCAATAGCATCGCTAGAACGAATCTGCTGTTGGCAGATGCGTGCGACGTGAGCGATCACCTCATCTCCCGATAAGTGACCCACTTGATCATTGATCTCTTTAAAATGGTCGATGTCGATCATCAAGCAACTGACGTGCTCTTTAGCTTGTCTGGCTGCCATAAAGGCTTGATCGAGCTCTAACATGAAAGCTCGGCGGTTGAGAACCTTAGTCAGTTCATCCGTTTCAGAGAGACGCTTTAAAGTTTGCTCACGCTGATGAGCATCGGTGATATCTCGTTCTTGCCACAAAACATATTGCTTACCTGCAAGCGTGCAAAGCGGCTTGATTGTCGCTTCAAACCAGGCTTCACCATGCAGTTGATCCAACTCTTCAATTGAGAGCTGTTGGCAGTCGAGAGGCGAAATGGCGTATTGAATGACGCTTGGTTTCTGAGATTTAAGGACACTGTTGAGTGCTTGCAGTAATTCTTCTGCTTTAGGCTTGCTGAGAGTCGTGCTCAGAGAGCTTGTCTTTGACGTATCTAGGCGAGTTGCGTGGAACGTACCACCAAACCCTTCGACAAATTGACCATATTGATCGAGTACAAATAGCTGTTCGGGGAGCTCATTCAGCAATAGCTGGAGCCATTCTTCCCGTTGCATATCAATCATGTAGTTCAATCCAGATCACCAAAGAACTGACCATTATATAAGGGTGTTTGTTGTGATCAATCTCAATAGATCACACTTTGATTATAATTTAGTCAATAAGTACTACGTTCGGTACGAGCTACAAAATTTCGGACCAACAGAAAAGAAAAAGCCGAATCGGTAAGATTCGGCTTTTCCAACGTCAGAAATAATGCACTAACGAATTAGTTCATGCCGTATTTCTTAAGTTTCTTGCGAAGAGTACCGCGGTTGATACCCATCATCGTTGCTGCGCGAGTTTGGTTACCGCGAGTGTACTGCATGATAGTATCTAGTAGTGGCTGTTCAACTTCAGCTAGAACTAATTCGTATAGCTCTGTTACTTCTTGGCCGTTTAGCTGTGCCAAGTAGTTTTTAAGAGATGCTTTAACAGAGTCACGTAAAGGCTTTTGAGTAATCTGGTCTTGTGACGTTACTGTAGTTACTGTTAATGCTTCTGAAGTCAGATTTTGTTCGAACATATTCGGTCTAGCTCTTCTCTTAATTATGATGCAACGTTAAACCCGT
Organism: Vibrio sp. MarTm2; assembly: GCF_027587055.1. Classification (NCBI taxonomy): domain Bacteria; kingdom Pseudomonadati; phylum Pseudomonadota; class Gammaproteobacteria; order Vibrionales; family Vibrionaceae; genus Vibrio; species Vibrio sp. MarTm2. The sequence goes on from NZ_JAPPTK010000011.1 coordinate 60,104, forward strand.
CATACCTGCAGCAATCGCCGCAAATATTTAGGCTAAATCAAAATAACCTTCTAATGCTTCAAGTTGCAGCTCTGCTACATCGATGGCATTGAAGGTACGGCGAAACTCACTTGCTTGTTCATGTTCTTTTAGGTACCAACCCACGTGCTTACGCGCGATACGTGGACCTAAATACTCGCCATAAAACTCATGGAGCGCATTCACATGACCAAGCAGGATGTCTTTCACTTCCGCAAGGGGAAGATCAGGCATCGTCGTGCCGTTTTCCAAAAAGTGTTGGATTTCCTGAAAAATCCACGGACGACCTTGGGCAGGGCGTCCAATCATCAAAGCGTCTGCCCCAGTATACTCTAAGACAAATTTTGCTTTCTCTGGGCTATCGATATCACCGTTAGCAATAACCGGAATAGAGATCGCTTGTTTGACCGCTTTAATGCTGTCGTATTCGGCCTCGCCTTTGTACATACATGCTTTGGTACGTCCGTGAAGGGCGAGAGCTTGTATGCCGCAGTCTTCGGCTAATTTAGCGATTTGGACACAGTTTTTGTTGTCTGTATCCCAGCCAGTACGGGTTTTTAATGTCACAGGAACATCGACTGCATTCACCACAGCTTTCAGGATATCTTCGATGATATCTGGATACTGTAGTAGCGCAGAGCCGGCTAGCTTTTTATTCACTTTTTTGGCTGGACAGCCCATGTTGATATCGATGATTTGCGCACCGTTTTCAACACTAAACTGAGCAGCGTCGGCCATAAGCTGTGGGTCAGCACCCGCAATCTGTACAGAGCGAATGCCCGATTCGCCTTCATGTACCATGCGCTGCTTTGATTTTGAGGTTTTCCATAGTTTCGGATTAGACGACATCATTTCACTGACGGCCATACCCGCACCATAGCGGAGACACAACTCTCGGAATGGTCTATCCGTCACACCTGCCATAGGGGCAACGATGAGATTGTTCTTAAGTTGGTAATTTCCGATTTTCAAAATATCAAACAGCTTAGGACCAGTAAGGGCGCGCATTTTACGCATTTTTTAGCGCCGTGAAAAGACTAATATTTGAGCATTTACAAATTGTTTTCGCAAAATGCCCAAAAATCAGTCAATTAACTCGCAAAGTCTTGTCTAGCCTTGCTTGCGACCAGAGATGCGACACCATTCACTCTGCTCTTTGATAGGATCAATGTGAAGCTCGTCACGGTAATAGTTAGCAACATCTTCCGCCTGCGTATCCAAAACACCGGACATTGCCAGCTCACCATTTGGCTTAACCAATGACTTAATTATTGGCGAAAGATCGCGCAGAGGACCCGCTAGGATGTTCGCTACCACAACGTCGGCGATCAGTCCTTCAGGTTGATCTTGAGGAAGGAACACTTCCAGTTGCTCAGCAACGCCATTACGCTCGGCATTGTCTTTAGAGGCGAGCAATGCTTGAGGATCAATATCGATCCCGATAACTTTCTCAGCACCCAGCTTGATCGCAGCGATCGCGAGAATGCCCGATCCGCAGCCAAAGTCGATGACGGTTTTACCCGTTAAATCTAAGCCTTCTAGCCATTCAAGACAGAGAGCCGTAGTAGGGTGAGTCCCAGTACCAAAGGCCAAACCTGGGTCTAACATTACGTTGACCGCGTCAGGCTCAGGGATGTCACGCCAGCTTGGGCAAATCCATAGACGCTCACCAAATTTCATTGGGTGGAAGTTATCCATCCACTCGCGTTCCCAGTCTTTATCCTCAAGTTGCTCAACTTTGTAAGCAAAGCCTTCAGGAAGTAAACCGCTGAGCTTAGTTTGCTCAATGATGAAGTTGGTGTCAGCCTCTGCATCATAAAGTGCAAGGATATCAGTATCACCCCACAAGCGTGTCTCACCCGGTAGAGGCTCGAATACAGGGGTATCGTGAGCATCTAGAAAGGTAACAGAAAGGGCGCCCGTTTCTTCCATTAACATATCGCCGATCTGTTCAGCGTTATCATTGGTCGCGTTGAGTTTGATTTGAATCCAAGGCATGAGTATCAGCTCTTTACTTGATTGATGTGATTTGGCGCAGAGTGTAGCAGAAATTGGCCATTTTTATAGGTTATTAAATGCCCTAAACAAAAATGCCCACCGAAGTGAGCATTTGTTTAAGCGAGAGAATCTAGGTTTATTGCAGACCCAGTTTTTTCTCTAGGTAATGAATGTTCGCACCGCCGTGCTGGAAGTTCTCGTCATTCATAATCATTTCTTGCAGAGGCACGTTAGTCTTGATGCCTTCAACAATCATTTCACCTAGAGCGTTCTTCATACGAGCAATCGCTACGTCACGGTTCTCACCGAATGTGATCAGTTTACCGATCATTGAATCGTAGTGAGGTGGGACTGTGTAGCCCGTGTAGATGTGCGATTCCCAACGTACTCCCATGCCGCCTGGTGCATGGAAGCGTTCAATCTTACCCGGAGACGGTAGGAAGCGCTCTGGATCTTCCGCGTTGATACGACACTCAATCGCATGGCCGCGAATCTTGATGTCATCTTGCGTAAATGACAGAGGTTGACCCGCTGCAACACGCAGCTGCTCTTTGATTAGGTCGACGCCTGTGACCATTTCAGTCACTGGGTGCTCAACCTGAATACGAGTGTTCATTTCGATGAAGTAGAATTCGCCGTTTTCGTATAGGAATTCGAATGTACCTGCGCCGCGGTAACCGATTTCTAGACACGCACGAGTACAACGTTCACCGATGTACTTACGCATTTCTTCAGTAATACCTGGAGCGGGCGCTTCTTCGACAACTTTTTGGTGACGACGCTGCATAGAACAGTCACGTTCACCTAGGTGGATAGCACCGCCTTGACCGTCAGCAATCACTTGAACTTCAACGTGACGAGGGTTTTCTAGGAATTTCTCCATGTAAACCATGTCGTTGTTGAATGCCGCTTTTGCTTCTGCGCGCGTCATTGCGATTGCTTCAATTAGCTCGCCTTCGCTACGAACCACACGCATACCGCGACCGCCGCCGCCACCAGAGGCTTTGATGATCACTGGGTAGCCGATGCGTTTCGCGTGCGCTTTGTTCTTCACTTCATCGTTATCAAGCGGACCGTCAGAGCCAGGAACACAAGGAACGCCAGCTTTCTTCATTGCCGTGATCGCAGACACTTTGTCACCCATCATGCGGATGGTGTCGGCTTTAGGACCCACAAAAATAAAGCCGCTGCGCTCTACTTGCTCGGCAAAATCTGCGTTTTCAGATAAGAAACCGTAACCTGGGTGAATCGCTACAGCGCCTGTCACTTCTGCTGCAGAAATGATGCGCGGGATGTTCAGGTAGCTGTCGATACCGCGAGCAGGACCGATACACACGGTCTCGTCTGCCAATAGGACGTGTTTTAGGTCGCGGTCTGCTGTTGAGTGAACAGCAACCGTTTTGATGCCTAATTCTTTACATGCGCGAAGAATTCGAAGTGCGATTTCACCTCGGTTCGCGATGACTAATTTATCTAGCATAAGAGAGAGCCTCTATTATTCGATAACAACAAGTGGTTGGTCGAATTCAACTGGTTGGCCGTCATCAACTAAGATAGCTGTTACTACGCCAGACTTGTCAGCTTCGATTTGGTTCATCATTTTCATTGCTTCAACGATACATAGTGTGTCGCCAGCGTTAACAGATTGACCCACTTCAATGAATGCTTTTGAGTCTGGGCTTGGAGAACGGTAGAAAGTACCTACCATTGGAGAAAGAACTTGATGACCCGCTGGTGTCGCTGGCGCTGCTGCTTCTGGAGCTGCGGCAGGTGCCGGTGCTGCCGCTGGAGCAGGAGCTGCTACAGGTGCTGGCGCTGCTGCGTAATGAATTGGCGCTGCAGGTGCTGCGCTGCCGCTACGACTGATGCGTACCGACTCTTCACCTTCAGAGATTTCTAGCTCAGCAATGCCAGACTCTTCTACTAACTCGATAAGCTTCTTGATTTTACGGATATCCATCTTTTCTTTCTCTTTTATCTTGTGAATAAGACAGCTCAATAGAGCTGCAGAGTGATTCTGTGACGTTAATAGCCAGTGACTTTAACGTTTGTTGGGTTAGCTTGCCTGCAACTTGTTAATGGCTGCCGACAATGCGAATTCATAGCCTTGAGCCCCTAAACCACAAATCACCCCTTCTGCTTTATCAGACAGGTAAGAGTGATGACGGAAAGGTTCTCGGGCATGTACATTGGATAAATGCACTTCGATAAATGGGATGGCAACGCCCAGTAGAGCATCACGTAGCGCGACACTGGTGTGCGTAAACGCTGCTGGATTGATAATAATAAAATCCACGTTGCCATACGCTGTGTGGATTTTTTCAATCAGTTCGTGCTCGCGATTTGACTGTAGATGTTCCAGTTCTACATTGGCAAGTTGTGCTTGTTCGGTCAGGGAATCAATGATCTGCGAAAGCGTTTGAGAACCGTAGTGAGCGGGTTCACGTAGCCCTAGCAGGTTGAGATTTGGACCGTTTAAGACAAGAATGCGTGATTTTGCTGTCATTATGTCGCTATCTTCCTAGTACATGAGTCGAACTTAGATATTCCCATATTATCGTCGATTCAGCATGGTTTCTTTGTAAGAAATTCGGCTGGATCTTTGAAATAGACCCAGATTATAGCTAATTCAGCGCATTTAGCAGCAATTTACTGGTCTAATCAGCCAGAGGTGCGGGGCGATTTTGCAACCAAGGTAACAAAATTGGTCATATTCGAGCCATTTCCTAGGGCGATTTTGTGCTCCAACAAACAAAAAAGTCGCCACATAAGCGGCGACTTTGGGTGTTGGTAGGTGTTTTAAACAGGTTTGGCTTATACCAGCTCTGCTTTCTCTGCGATGAGTTTATCAACCACGCTTGGATCGGCGAGCGTTGAGGTATCTCCTAGGTTACTGGTATCGCCCGTCGCAATCTTACGCAGAATACGACGCATGATTTTACCTGAACGCGTCTTCGGTAGAGAGTCTGTCCAGTGCAGCACGTCTGGTGTTGCAATTGGGCCAATCTCTTTACGCACCCAGTTTTTCACTTCTGCGTGCAGTTCTGCGCTTGGGAATTCACCATCATTAAGCGTGATGTAAGCGTAGATAGCCTGACCTTTGATATCGTGTGGGATACCGACAATCGCAGCTTCGGCAATCTTATCGTGTGCAACCAGTGCTGATTCGATTTCAGCAGTACCCATGCGGTGGCCCGATACGTTTAGAACGTCATCAACACGGCCTGTGATCCAGTAGTAACCATCTTCATCACGACGAGCACCGTCACTTGTGAAGTACATGCCTTTAAAGGTAGAGAAGTAAGTTTGTTCAAAGCGGTCGTGGTCACCGTAAACAGTACGCATCTGACCTGGCCATGAATCTAGAATTACTAGGTTGCCGTCTGTTGCGCCTTCAATGATGTTACCCATGTTATCAACAAGAGCAGGCTGAACACCGAAGAATGGACGCGTTGCCGAACCTGGTTTTAGATCCGTCGCACCAGGAAGTGGGGCGATTAGGATGCCCCCCGTTTCGGTTTGCCACCAAGTGTCAACGATTGGAGAGTTTTCATTACCGATGGTCTTGTAGTACCACTCCCACGCTTCTGGGTTAATCGGTTCGCCCACTGAGCCCATGATACGTAGGCTGCTACGAGAGGTGCCTTCCACCGCTTCGTTACCTTTCGCCATTAATGCACGAATAGCGGTTGGCGCTGTGTAAAGGATATTGACTTGGTGCTTGTCGACCACTTGGCTCATACGGTTGGTGCTTGGGTAGTTTGGCACACCTTCAAATAGAATGGTCTTCGCGCCGTTTGCCAATGGACCGTAGATTAGGTAAGTGTGCCCCGTAATCCAACCCACATCTGCGGTACACCAGAAGGTTTCCCCTGGTTGGTAGTCAAAGACGTATTTGAACGTCATTGCTGCATATACTAGGTAGCCGCCTGTGGTGTGAAGTACGCCTTTTGGTTTACCTGTTGAGCCTGACGTGTAAAGGATAAATAGCGGGTCTTCGGCTTTCATCTCTTCTGGTGGGCAGTCTGAAGAGACGTTCGCCGTTGCTTCATGCCACCAAACGTCGCGGTGTTCGTGCCAGTCGATGTCACCACCGGTGCGCTTCATTACGATCACTTTTTCGATGGTCTTCACTTCTGGGTTAGTCAGTGCTTCATCAACGTTTTTCTTCAGTGGTACAGCGCGACCACCACGAACGCCTTCGTCTGCGGTGATGACGACTTTCGCATCTGAATCGATGATACGGCCTGACAGGGCTTCCGGAGAGAAACCACCAAATACCACAGTGTGGACTGCGCCGATTCGAGTACAAGCGAGCATAGCAACGGCAGCTTCAGTCACCATTGGCATGTAAAGGCACACCACGTCTCCTTTGCGAACGCCTTGCTCTTTCAGTGCGTTAGCAAACTGACACACTTCTTTGTGCAGTTCTTTGAAAGTGAGTGTGCTGTCATCATTTGGATCGTCACCTTCCCAAATGATGGCAACGTCATCACCACGCTCGGCTAGGTGGCGGTCAATACAGTTAGCAGAAACATTGAGTGTGCCATCTTCAAACCAGCGGATATCGACGTGGCCTGTGTCGAAAGAGGTATTCTTTACTTTGGTGAAAGGCTTCATCCAATCGACGATTTTTCCGTGCTCGCTCCAGAAGCCGATAGGATCAGTGACCGATTGTTGGTACATGGCTTGGTAAGTATCGTTATCCGCGTGGGTATTTTTTTTGATGTTTTCTTTTACCGGATAGATATGGGCTTCACTCATTGCTTTTCTCCTTGTGCTTAATTCATTTGAATCGAGCAAGTGTCCGTTTTAAACGATAAGGTCACTTGACCCTGACGTTGTAAATTCCCTATGGCTATAACTTTCAATCACAGGCTGAGATTCGACAATTAGACTTTAGGATGAGAGAGAGACTTATGCTTAAAAATTAAGGAATTAAAACGCAAATTGAGAACTCGGTCGTATGATAATTTATCTGACGTAAGGCAAATTTAGGCTAGGAAGATCACCTTTTGTTAAGCGAACAAAGACCAAGGCTGCGGAAATCGCGTCTTGCAGAGCGTCATGTTTATCCTGCATTGGTAAGTCCAGGTGCTTGCAAATGGCATCCAGACTCAAGTCAAAATACGCATTGGGTAAATGGCGTTCGAGTTTGTCGTGATAAATCTGGCTCACTTCAATCAGCGGGTTGGGGAGGGGAAACCCAAGGTGGCGGCGACAGGCTAAATCGAGAATTTTTTTATCATAACGGATGTGATAGCCCACTAAAGGGCGATTGCCAACAAACTCGAGTAATTTAATCAGAGCCTGCTTTTCATCGAGCCCATCGACCAAATCTTGATGGCGCATTTGATGAATCTTGACCGAGCTAGAATCCAAAGATTGAGGCGCTCGTAGCCGTACTTCAAAGGGGCGGCTGGTTATGATGCGGTTATCAATAATCTTGGTGGCCGCAATGGTCACCAACTCAGCTCGATTGGGATCCAAGCTGGTGGTTTCGCAGTCTAGTGAGACATACTCGCCTTTTTGTAGCGTGCCAAACAGCGGTCGATAGGGCGAGCCTTTCAACTTGAGATACCAATAACGACGTTGAAGCCAGTTCATCGCGGTCTCCCTTAATCCCGTATCTGATAATGATAGCCAAGAAACTGTTTGAATTTCTTAACCACGTGAAAACTATGGCGCAGCAGATCGCGCTCGGTGCGTTCAAGCAGTGTTAAATCGATTCGATTACTGCTGTGTTGGTTGGCCAGCTGCTGACCAAGACGTAATTTAAAAAACAACTTGAGCGCTTCATTAAGGTTATCGGCAGTGTCATGCTCTAGAATGCGTTTGTGTCGCAATGCTTCAATACGATCAAAGGTATTGCTCTCTTCGATGCCGTATTCGAGAGCCAACGTACGCACGCCGTGGACGATAGGAAAAATGCCGCCACTTTTTAAATCGACCCCTTGCTTGTCCTTTTTTACGTTGCCAAACAGAGTGAGGGGCAAAGAGAATTGCAGCGCTGGTCGACAGAAGTCTTGCAGTGCCAACATATTGTTAAGCATCAATTCTCGAAGGTGGTGTCTTACAGGGGCAAGCAGCTCTTTATTCCCCGCGACGGCGTGAGCATCGGTAAAGATCGCCAGATCCATCACCTGCTCAGACGCGGTAGGTTTGGACCACTTAGTGAGAACTTTTTTCCATTCCGTTTGGCTCTTGACCCATTTAGGGTTGTTGACCATCACGTTGCCGGGGCAGAGTGGGTAGCCTAGCTGTTGCAGTGTGTGCGTCAGTTGATCCATCACTTTTTCACACTGATGCCAATGCAAACCATCTTTGATGATTAGAGCGTTGTCTTGGTCGGTTTTTAGGATTTGTTCTCCACGCCCTTCTGAGCCTAAAACGACCAAACAACAGTGGTCGTGAAGGGCAGGAGGAACAATCAGTTCAAAGGCTTTTTCGATGATTTGCTCATTGACCGCAGAGATAAGCTCCATGATAAATCGGGTGCGGATGCCGTTGCTTAATAGGCTATCGACCAATTGACGCTGGCGGTTTGAGGCCATCGCCAGCTCTTCAACGCAGGATGAGCGAGCAATGCTCAACGTCAGGACATGGGAGTGGGTTGAAAACGCACTCAAGATTTGCGTCATGTCCAACATGCCCACCGCTTCTTTGCCGTCAGCGACCATGACTCGCTTCATGCGATTTCGCGTCATTTTGATCATGGCGTTGAAGAGAAAGTCACCGTCGTCGATGTGCACCACAGGGAAAGTGGCAATGCGCCCAACGGGGGTATCTAACGGATGCTCATCGAGCATCACCGCATGCAGCATGTTAGTGCGTGTGATGATGCCATAAGGCAGATGGTGTGGGTCATCCAATAAGCGAATGTCGTCGTCATGCAGTCTGACCAATGCGGAGTCCAAACCGTTCTCTTTTAAGGTTTTGGTGACTTCATTCAATGGCTGTTCTGGCTGTAAAATCATTGGTGGGTGATAAATGCCACGGTCGACTTTGGTCAGGATAAACTCGGCTAAGTTTTGTTGCTGTTGCGCCGCTTCAATCAGCTCTTGCCGTTTGGCGAGGTTGGTATCGAAGTAGGCAGCAAATTGGCCGTTTTCATTATAGAGCTCGAGAAAAACCGCCTTAGGTAACAAGTAGACGAGGGTATCTTCAAGGGCGACATAATGATGTTTGGCTTGCCCCTCAAATAAGGCGCGCACATCAAATAAGTCGTCATTCGCGTAGTGAGCAAAGATCTCTTGGCCATCCTCGCTGCGCTCTTCGACCGCCCCTTTGATTAATATATAGAGATGCTGGCTGTCACTGTTGGCCTTTAAAATGGCCTCCTTTTCGCGAAAGTAAGCCACATCTAATGCGGCGCGCAGTGAGATTTGCTGTTTCTCATCTAAGCGATCAAACGGTGGGGATTGCATATTAAATTTATCGGGCATGAGCGACCTACAAGTGTGCAAGAGACCATAGAGTAAGTGTGCCTGATCTGGTTGGATTCGCCAGACGACTTTGGTCGAATTGGGGGAAACGCTGTTTTTCAGGGCTAGCCAGTTGGACAATAAGGGAAAAAATAATGGGAATAATCTTCCCTTTTAACTGGGGTAACAACGTGGATAATAGAGTTTCAGTTCTTTAGCAATCCGAGGTAACGATGCTGACCCCTACCCCCTACGGCTGGATATCCCAGTATTTTGTTGGTTTTTTCTTTGCGTATGGTGTCTATTTGCCGTTTTGGGCTTTGTGGTTTGAAGAGCAGGGCGTCTCTGCGACCGATATTGGTCTTTTGGTCGGTATTGGTTTCGCGACCCGCTGCGTCGCTAACTTAGTACTGACGCCGCGACTTCATAAAGTCGAACATTTAATGCCAGCATTACGTTGGTTAAGTTTTGCCTCGTTACTCTTTATTGCATTCCATTTCTTCACCGGCGGCAACTTCTGGATGATGGTGCTGGCAACGGTCCTATTTAATCTCTGTTGTGGTCCGGCTGTCCCGTTGTCCGATGCGATGGCGAATTACTACTCTCGCCTGAAGGTGCTGGATTATGGTCGCACTCGCTTGTGGGGCTCGATTGCGTTTATTGCAGGCTCGACCGTGGTGGGCTTTTTAGTGGCTCAATATGGCAGCGATATGATTTTGTTTACCGCATTGGCGGGGATAGCGGCGGCGCTTATCTTCTCGATGCGCAGCATCAACCCAATGCCAGTAACGGAAGTCGAAGAACACACCGAAAGACCCAAGTTGATGGACTTGCTTCGTGAAGGGCCAGTAGTCAAGTTTCTTGTCTTGGTCGCATTGATTCAAGGCAGTCACGCGGCGTATTACAGTTTCAGTTCCATTTATTGGAAAGAAGCGGGCTACTCGGAAGATATTATCGGCTACTTGTGGAGCCTAGGAGTGGTCTCTGAAGTGGCAATCTTCGCGCTGAGTAAGCGTTTGTTCGCAGGGTGGACACTGCGTGCGTTGTTTGTGGTGGCCGCTATTGGCGTTATTGTGCGTTGGGGCTTAACGGCATCAACAACGATGCTGTTGGCGCTGGTGTTGATCCAGCTGTTGCATGGAGTGACGTTTGCGATTGGCCACATTGCCGCCATCCAATATATCCAAGATTCAGAGCCACGCAAAATGGTGGCGTTGCAGGCGCTGTATAACGCGATTCCTTTGGGCGCCTTTATTGCGTTAATGACGACGTTAAGTGGTTGGGGTTACGAGCACTGGGGGGCGAATGTCTTCTGGGCGATGGCCGTAATGGGTGTATTAGCGTTGTTTATTCGTGTTGAACCTAAGGTGAAATCGCCACGCAAGGTTATGGAGCCTGAACCACAGAATTAACCCTGTCTGATTGAGTTCAGTAGATATCCTTAGTTAAATGAAAGCTCTCCATGATGGAGGGCTTTTTTATTGATGATAAAAAGAGAATCGACGATTCGATAAGGATATCTGATGCAAGGTTGGTTGGTGATCTTAGTGTCGCTGCTGTATCTAGGGCTATTGTTTCTCATTGCCTGGTACGGTGACAAGCAGACGAAGTGGTTGGCAAAATGGCGACCGTGGATTTATAGCTTGTCGATTGCGGTTTATTGTACTTCTTGGACCTTCTATGGCACGGTCGGGCAAGCGAGTAATAACCCTTGGTCATTTCTGCCCATTTATATCGCCCCGATTATTGTGTTTACCCTCGGATGGCGAATACTTGCGCGTTTGATCATCACCGCAAAACGCGAACACATTACCTCAATCGCCGACTTTATTGCTGCCCGCTATGGTAAGTCGCAAGGGTTAGCGGTGGTCGTCACCTTGATTGCGGTCGCGGGTATCTTGCCGTACATCGCCCTTCAGCTACGCGGCATTACCATGGGGCTCGAGATCATCGCGCCAGATCTCGCGGACAATGTCTCAGGGCAAGGGTTTGATGTCTCATGGTTTGTTGTCGCTGCATTAGCCATCTTCACTATGCTGTTTGGTACTCGTCATATTGATAACACCGAGCATCATCGCGGTATGATGATGGCGATCGCATTTGAATCTTTGCTTAAGTTAGTCGCCTTCTTAGTGGTGGGCTGCTTTATTCTCTATCTTGCGCTCAATCGCAGTGACATAGAACTGCTCGACATCGCCTCGCAAACCTATCAATCGCCCAATATTCCTACCTTGGTCATCCACACTTTGTTGACCATGATGGCGATCGTCTGTTTGCCGCGTCAGTTTCATACCATGGTGGTTGAGAATGAACGAGCGCAAGACCTGCATACGGCACGTTGGTTGTTCCCTGCTTATTTGGTGTTGATGGGGCTGTTCGTTCTTCCTATTGCTTGGGTGGGGCAGAGTATGCTTTCTGGCGTCAGTGCCGACACTTATGTGATCAGTTTACCGATGGCGGTAGGAGCACAAGACATTGCCTTACTCGCCTTCTTGGGCGGGACATCAGCGGCGAGTGGCATGGTGATCGTATCGACCATTGCGCTGGCGATTATGGTTTCGAACGATCTGGTGATGCCTCTGTTGCTGCGCAGAATGCGATTGTCGCAGCGCAATCATCGTCATTTCTCTGGCTTGTTGCTGGTGATTCGCCGTGCTTTGATTCTACTCTTGCTGCTCGGCGCGTGGGGCTTTTATCAAGCTTTGGGCAATATTCACTCCTTGTCGGCGATTGGTTTTCTCTCTTTTGCTGCCATTACCCAGTTTGCGCCAGCCATCCTCGGTGGAATGTATTGGCGTCAGGGCAACCGAAAAGGCGCCTACGTTGGGCTTGGATTAGGATTTACCATCTGGTTGATTACCCTGATGAGTCAAACCGACATGCTAGCCGGTGATGCCAGCAGCAACTTCTTATTGTGGGTCGTGACACCACCCGATCTATTAGAAAACGCCGGAATAAAAAGCTCCGATTGGGGCATTGTGCTCAGTGTGACTATCAATGCGATCAGCTATGTGTTGGTCTCTTTGGTTACTCGCTCAAGTTTGAGTGAGCGACTGCAATCTGCCTCCTTTGTCGGTACACCGCTGCCGGAAAGTGAAAACATGAGTCTCTACCAAAGCCGAGTCACGGTCGGTGAATTGGAGATGCTCGCGTCTCGCTTTGTGGGCAGGCAGCGGGTTCGCAATGCCTTCAAACAATATTGGATGCAGCAGCATGAAACCATGTTGCCGAATCAACAAGCGCCTTCCACCCTCATTCGCCATACTGAACGCGTGTTGGCAGGGGTATTTGGTGCCTCGTCAGCGAAGTTGGTACTTACGTCCGCTTTGCAAGGGCGCAATATGCAGTTGGAAGAGGTCGCAACCATTGTCGATGAAGCCTCTGAGCTGTATGACTTTAGTCGCGGGTTACTGCAAGGGGCGATTGAACACATTGGCCAAGGCATTGCGGTGGTTGATAAGCAGCTCAGGCTGGTGGCTTGGAACCAGCGTTATTTGGAGCTGTTTACCTTTCCGACGGGATTGATTCAGGTTGGTCGGCCGATTGCGGATGTGATTCGACACAATGCACAACAAGGGCTCTGTGGCCCGGGCGATCCGGAAGAGCATGTACGCCGCCGCGTGTATCACCTAGAGCAAGGCACGCGTCATACCTCATCACGTATCCGTCCTGATGGGCGAGTGATTGAAGTGCAAGGGAATCCGATGCCGGGTGGTGGATTCGTAATGAGCTTTACCGATATCACCGTATTTAGAGATGCAGAGCAGGCCCTAAAAGAAGCCAACGAATCCTTGGAGGAGCGTGTACACAAGCGAACTCAAGAACTGGAAAACCTCAATAAACAGCTTGTTGCTGCAACGCAACGTTCAGAGTTAGAGTCTCAATCAAAGTCTCGCTTTTTGGCTGCGGTGAGTCATGACTTAATGCAGCCGCTCAATGCTGCGCGTTTATTTGCATCGTCTTTGTCGGAAGTGGCGCAAGAAGAAGAGACCAAGAGACTCTCGCAACACATAGAGAGTGCGTTAGGTGCGGCGGAAGATTTGATTGGTGACTTGCTGGATATTTCACGTCTTGAGTCTGGGAAGCTAGATGTTAACGTGCATGCCTTTGCGATCAATGATGTGCTGGCTAACCTCAATGCGGAATTTAGTGCGCTCGCTAAGCAGCAGGGGATTGATTTCGAAATGGTCCCGAGCCAGTTGATCGTTCAGTCAGACCCGAAACTGCTGCGTCGCGTAGTGCAAAACTTCTTAACCAATGCGTTCCGTTATAATCCAAAGGGTAAGGTTGTGCTTGGCGTACGTCGCGTCGATGGCCAAGCTCGGATTGAGGTTTGGGACAACGGTACTGGCATTGAGGAAGAGAAACAGCAAGAGATCTTTGAAGAGTTTACGCGCGGTAGCCAAGTGCGATCCGATCAAGGTTTGGGCTTAGGTTTAGCGATATCCAAGGGCATCGCGCATGTGCTTGGCCACCAAATTTCAATGCGCTCATGGCCGGGGCAAGGCAGTGTTTTTTCCATTACCTTAAAAAGAGGATTGGAGGCGCTCGTCCAACCGCAAGTGCAACCAGCGGCCCCCGTTTCTGACTTAAGTCACTTGAAAGTGCTGTGCGTGGATAATGAAACGGACATCTTGGCCGGGATGGAGAATCTGCTCGCGCGTTGGGGCTGTGACGTACGCACTGCAACAGATATTGTAACGAGCTTGAAATCGATCGAAGACAATTGGCTTCCTGATGTGATTTTGTCGGACTATCGACTCGACAATGGTCGAACAGGCCTTGAGGTATTACAGCAGTGCCGATTGCGTCTGGGAGACAGCTTTGAAGGCGTGATTATCAGTGCTGACCGTACCAACGACATGATGGATGGCATTAAGTCGAATGGATTTGCCTTTATACCCAAACCAGTGAAACCGTTAAAACTAAGAGCAATTTTGAATCGAGTCTAGGTAGTTGGCTAGAAGAAGAAAGGGTTGGCATTTGTGCCAACCCTTCAATATTTCTTGATGAACATTATTCAGTAAATAACGTCTCGTATTTCACAAAGGCGGTTTGAGTTTCGCCATAGTAGAGCGTGCCTTCGGCTTGAATCGCGACGCGGAGCCAACTTTCCGCTGAGGCAGGTTTGGGTAACGTAACGTACCAGTTTTGACCTGCTTGATCGGCTGAAACCATATCGATAGGTTGACCTGTTTGATCTTGGCTGTCGACCAATGAGAGTTTGATGCCCTCGAGTGGAAATTGAGACTTCAATGAGAGCTGTAGCTCAGATTGGGTGAGCTTTTCTGAACGAAACTGCACTTTAAATTCACCATTTTCCATTCCGCAAAGACCGCTGGTATATCGGCAGTTGGATTTGGCAATCAACTTATAGCTTTGTCCTTCTTTGGCTGCGTGAGGTTTCTCACTGACCGCCATATCAGCACCGAAATAGGCGATGATCGATAGAATTGGGGCAACTAATAGAGCGACTATAAAGTGCTTATTTTTGAACATCTTGGCTTCCTTGCTACAACAGACTTCGAATACGGTAACGCAAAATTTGGAATAAAAAAGCCCCAATAGGGGCTTTTGTGGTTTAGATATTGTTATTAGTGGTCAACAGCGTCGCCAGCACCTGCAGGTACACGTACGTGTTCAACCAAGTCTTTCACTTCTTGTGGCGTTTCAGCAGTGACTTTCGACACACCGAATGCAACGATGAAGTTAAATAGAGCACCAATTGCACCGAATGCGTTTGGCTCAATGCCTAGGAACCAGTTGCTACCCCAGCTTTCTAGGTAAGTCCAATCAGCAACGAATAGGATGCCTTTGTGTTGGAATACGTAGAATAGCGTGATACTGATACCTGCAATCATACCTGCGATTGCGCCTTCTTTGTTGATGCCTTTACTGAAGATACCCATCATTAGTGCCGGGAAGATGGACGATGCAGCAAGACCGAAGGCCAACGCTACCGTACCGGCGGCAAAGCCTGGCGGGTTGAGGCCGAGATAACCAGCCACCGCAATCGCCACCGCCATGGAGATCCGACTGGCGAGCAGCTCTTTCTTCTCAGATATATTCGGATTAATAACACCTTTGATTAAGTCATGGGATATCGCGGACGAGATAGCCAGCAATAAACCTGCTGCCGTTGATAGTGCGGCTGCTAGACCACCGGCTGCCACTAGAGCGATTACCCAGTTTGGTAGCTTCGCAATCTCAGGGTTAGCCAGTACCATGATGTCACGGTCAACTTTTAGCTCATTGGTTGCTGTGCTAGAAGTGTATTGGATGTTGCCATCGCCGTTCTTATCTTCGAAACCAAGTAGACCTGTTTTCTCCCAGTTCTTGAACCAGTCTGGACGCTCATCGTAAGCAAGGTGCTGACCTGGCGCTGGATTCACTGTATCCATTAGGTTTAGACGAGCCATTGCAGATACTGCTGGAGCAGTTGTGTATAGGATAGCGATAAAGACTAGAGCCCAACCTGCAGATGTACGTGCGTCGCGTACCTTAGGTACCGTGAAGAAACGGATAATTACGTGCGGTAGACCTGCTGTACCGATCATCAGTGACATGGTGTAAACGAACATGTTCAGCGTGTCGCCACGGACTTGCGTGGTATATTCACTAAAGCCGAGTTCGGTCACCACTTGGTCGAGCCTATCGAGTAGATAAACATCGGTGCCTTGTATGGTACTACCCAAGCCAAGCTGAGGCAGTGGGTTACCCGTCAGTTGCAGAGAGATAAAGATTGCAGGGATAGTGTAAGCTAAAATGAGTACGCAATATTGAGCAATCTGCGTGTAGGTAATGCCCTTCATGCCGCCCATTACTGCGTACATGAATACGATACACATACCGATCAGAAGACCCGTTGAGTAATCCACTTCTAGGAAACGACCGAATGCAACACCCACGCCTTTCATCTGACCGATAACGTACGTGACCGATGCAATGATAAGACACACAACCGCAACGATACGTGCCGCGTTTGAGTAGAAACGCTCACCTACGAACTCTGGTACAGTAAACTTGCCGAACTTACGTAGGTAAGGCGCAAGTAGTAGTGCGAGAAGTACGTAACCGCCTGTCCAACCCATTAGGAATACAGAGCCGCCGTAACCCATAAAGGCAATCAGACCTGCCATTGAGATAAACGATGCTGCAGACATCCAGTCAGCTGCGGTTGCCATGCCGTTAGCGATAGGGTTTACACCACCGCCTGCAACATAGAACTCTTTAGTTGAACCAGCACGTGCCCAAATCGCAATACCGATGTAGAGGATAAAGGTCGCACCAACAACGAGGTAAGTGATAGTTTTCAAATCCATCTGAGTTACTCCTTACTCATCTACGCCGAATTCACGGTCAATTTGGCGCATTTTCCACGCGTAGTAGAAAATAATACCTAGGAAGGTATAGATGGAGCCTTGCTGAGCAAACCAGAAGCCTAGCTTGTAACCACCTAGTTGAAATTGATTAAGTACGTCGACAAATAAGATGCCGCAGCCAAAAGAAACGACAAACCAAACCACCATTAGGTTGATCATCAGTTTTACGTTTTTGTCCCAATAGGCTTTGGCTTTATCCTGACTTTCAAACGCCATTGCCGCCTCCTTACGATTGGTTTTGTTGTTAAGGAAATGTTTCAACATCTACATTAGCAAGGGTGGGGCAAGAACTCTTTTCAACTTTAGTCGGGGCGTATAAAACAAAAAGCGCCTAAAAATTAGGCGCTTAAATAGATCTGGTGAGAAATTGTGATGTTAATGTTGTGTTAAATTAGCCAAAAGTCTAATGTTTGCTGGTCTATTCAGCGGAAATTTATCCACCGAGATAGAAATCTTTAATCCCCATCAGCAGATTATTCACGGCTACCGCGGCTAAAATAAGCCCCATCACCCGACTAATAATCGCAGCGCCGACGTTGCCAATCCATTTCTGAATATGAGTCGCACCCAGTAGCAAAAGCAACGTAATCAGTAGCACCACAATCATCACGGCTGCGGTTAATCCTTGGTCGATCAGCGAATAGCGATGGTTGTCAGTGAGCATCACGATGGCCATCATCGCTCCCGGTGATGCAATCGACGGAATGGCGAGAGGGTACACAGCAAGGTCGGCGAGATCGGAATGGCTGATTTCCTCACTGAGTTTTGTCTCTTGTTCAGGCTTGGACTCACCAAAAATCATGGTCAGTGCAAATAGCAACAGTACCAGCCCTCCCGCTGCTTGGAAGGCGGGTAAAGGGATTTGCATGGCTTCAAGTAAAAGCTGACCCACCACAAGGAAAAACAGCAGCACCCCAGTGGCAATGCCCACCGCTTTTAACGCAACAAGTCTGCGCTGCTTAGCGGTTAAGTGATGAGTTTGTGATAGGTAGACAGGGACGGAGCCGACCGGATCAATCACGGCCCACAAAACGACGAATTGAGTGATTAAGACACTTAGCAAGAGATATACTCCCAGAGTTAGTGAACAGAGGGGTAAATCAGATTGTTGCCTGACTCGGAGAGTTTAGCAAAGCTTACTATTAAAAAGTGTCAGGCTGGCGTCAGTTAAGCTTCAGATTCAAGCTGCTGAAGTAGAATGACAGCTTGAGTTCGGTTTTTTACCCCTAACTTCCTAAAGATCGCCGTCATATGGGCTTTGATGGTCGCCTCTGAAACATTTAATTCATACGCAATCTGCTTATTGAGCAGGCCATCAGATAGCATTCCGAGGACTTTGTATTGCTGAGGTGTTAAGGTGGCAATTTTCTGAGCCAAATCGTTGCATGCCGCATTGTTGGTGATCGAGCCTTCAGGGAAGAAGGGTTCGCCATTGAGTACTTGATTCAGTGCGCTAACGAGCTCGCGCATGTCACTTGATTTTGGAATAAAGCCAAACGCGCCATGGCTTTTCACTTGGGTGACGACCGACGGCTCTTCACTGGCAGACACCACCACAATAGGCAGATCTGGGTACTCGGCTCTCAGGTGAATTAAGCCAGACATGCCATTCGCGCCAGGCATCTTGAGATCAAGCAGCAGAAGATCAGGTTCCTCTTCACGAGCGAGTACGGCAAGTAAGGCGTCTAAGGAATCCGCTTCGAGCAAGTTCGCGCCGCTGACCGCCATGTGAACGGATTGAAACAGCGCATTTCGAAATAGCGGGTGATCGTCAGCGATGATGATGTTGTAGGTCGAATCCATGACGTTAAGCACTTATAACAATTTGGTTAACAGAATTATTGTCACCTTTAGCAATGTGGACAATGTTTATGCACTAAAAGTCTGAACTGTATCGGGTTTTATTAGAAAAATTGCATATAGATGAGCGAATTGCGTTTTGGAACTATAGCCGCGTCAACGTTCGCGGCAGGTTATAAGGCTTTTGGCTTATGGGTAACCTAAAGCTCATCTAGCGATAGTAAGGCTTAAAAGAGGCAGGGATGAGCTGTCGCGCCTTGAGTCTTCAAGGCGCGATATAAATGGTGCTTATAGGTTATGGGTGACCAAATGCGCTAAGAAAGGTTCGGCTCGCATAAAGCCGGTGACGCGTGCATTGCTGATGGCATTTCCGTTTGCGTCCCAAAAATCGATAGTGGGTAGGCCTAACACCTTCAGTTCTTTAAGCAGCTCAATATCTTGCTGTGTGTTCTTCGTGACATCGGCTTGAAGGAGAACAAAACCTTGCAACTTGTTTTCGACATCTGGCTGGTGGAAAGTGTATTTCTCAAACTCTTTACAGGCGACACACCAATCAGCGTAGAAGTCGAGCATCACCGGTTTACCCGCTTGTTTGGCGAGCGCGAGTTGCTGATTCAACTCGGCGACATTGTTGATGCGCTGAAACTCAATGGTTGACAGCACTTGCTGCTCGCTGTGATTGCCAAACCAATAATTGAGCGCGGGTTGGGCGGACGCAAACAAGCCCAAAACGGCAATAATACCGACCGTACTCTGCTTCCAACCGCCAAACTCTAAACTGTTCTTAATATGGTAAAGCCAACCGAATGCTGCGATACCCAGTGCCGACCACAAGCCTGTTGCCCATGCTTCCGGCAAGATGCGCTCAAGCAAGAAGATTGGCGCAGCAAGTAACACGAACCCAAATAGCGTCTTCACGCGATCCATCCAGTTACCTGCTTTTGGTAGCAGTTTATTACCAAACACAGCAACCAGCATCAGTGGAATGCCCATCCCGAGCGCAAGTGCGTAGAGCGCCACACCACCGGTGAGCAAATCGCCGCTTTGAGCTACGTAAAGAAGTGCGCCCGACAGTGGGGCGGTGGTGCAAGGTGAACAAACTAGTCCAGAAATCGCCCCCATAGCAAAGACGCCCCAAGAGCTTCCGCCTTGCTGCTTGTTACTGAGGTTATTGAGCCAAGTTTGTGCGCTACTTGGCAATTGAATGGTGTATAAGCCAAACATCGACAGCGCCAGCGCGACAAATAAAACACTCAAGCCAATCAAGACATAAGGATGCTGCATGGCGGCTTGGAATTGTAAGCCCGCAGAGGCGACCACTAAACCGAGCAAGGTGTAGGTCAACGCCATCCCTTGCACATAAATAAAGGCTAAGCCAAGAGCGCGTCGGTGGCTAAGCTTGCCGCTGCCTAACACGATGCTGGTTAAAATAGGGTACATAGGCAAGACACAAGGCGTAAAAGCCAAACCCACGCCAAGGGCAAGAAACAGCAGTGGTGTCCACCAACTGTCGCTAAGTTTGGCTGCTAGACTTGTTTCCTTAGATTGTGGTGCGCTTTCTTTGCTTGGAGTATTGATGGCGTCGGCTTTAGCGTCACTTTGCGCAGGAATGACATTAGACGCAGAGTCAAACTCAAAGCTGGTGACATCAATCACCCGTGTCTCTGGTGGGTAACAAAACCCCGCTTTTGCGCAGCCTTGATATTGGATAATCAAACGCGCCCCAGATTGGTAATCGGCTAGGTTAATTTCAGCAAAAAGTGGTGTGGTGTAAATGTTTACATCACCGAAAAACTCATCTTTGTAGGGCTCCCCATCACGCATCTCGACCTGGGCGACATTGACATTCTCTCCCGTGACGGAAATACGATGCTGATACAGGTAGTAGTCGGGTTTTACCTGCCAATCGAGGAAGACACGATTACCCTGTTGGTAGAAATTAAACGGAAAGGCTTCATCGACAGGAACAAACGTATTGCTGTTGTTTGCAAAACTCGGACTGGAGTTGGAATTGCCAAAGAGCGCCAATGCAGGTGCAGAAACGACCGTAAAACAGAGAATAAGCAGTGATAAGGCGAAGCGCATAAATTCGTCACTTGAGTAAAATTTGGTTTATTTTAACTCAATAAGACAGGGAAGGGCGGCAATTAGTTTCATCGATAAGAAAATTACTATCAGTGATGATGTTGGGCTAGGTTTTCGCCTAGCCCGAAATCTTATGCGACGCCAAGTCGAGTGCGAACCACGCGCTCACATGCGTCGATGTTGTCGGTGTCTTTCGGGATCACCAATACCGTGTCGTTACCGCCAACGGTACCTAGGATCTCGGTATGCGGATCAATATCGACTAAGCGAGCCACTAACTGGGCGCTGCCTGGGTGTGTCTTGACCACCACCATGGCTTGGTTGTGGGTAATGAACTCTATTTGCGAAGATATCGAGGATTCGACGCGCACAGGGGCGGTCTCTACTGTAATGCAGTAGACTTTTTTGCCACACGCATTTTGCACTTTAACCACACCCAACTGTGACAACAAGCGTGACACAGTCGATTGGCTGATGCCTTCGAAACCAATGTTAATTAAGGCTTCACGCAGTTCGTTTTGAGTGGCAAAACTCTGTTGTTGTAGCAAGCGCTTACAAGCCGCTGTCAGGGTTTTATCTTCGGTATAATCGATGTTCATAGGGTTTAGAGTTTCACTCATGGGAACTCCTCAGGTGACGTACGGATAAATCGTCCATGTAAACTTAGGCACTCCATTCTCCCTTCTGTGCCCAACGCTTGAGCGGTCACTCTATCGTGGTGACTTAGTTGAATATGGAGCCAGTTTACCACCAAAGATAGTGCGGCTTTGTGAATGGGATCGCCAAATAAAAAACTAAGTAAAATCTTGATTTTTGGTGATTTGTTCTGAATGGATTGGATATTTATCCTATTGGTTGAATAAATATCCAACGAATCAAAGGGCTACAGATGGTAGCCCTTGAAAAGTGAGCTTAACGTGCTTCGGCCATGATTTCGCGTGAGAATACTTTTTCACAGTAGTGACATTTCAGGTGCACGTTTTCCTGTTTTTGTTGAACTTTAAAGCGGCTTTCTACCGGTTCACCATGAGAAATACAGTTGCTGTTCGGGCAGACAAACACACTTTCAATGCTCTCTGGTAGCGTTAAATTCAGCTTGCTTACCACCTTGTACTCTTCGATTTGATTAACCGTCGCTTTTGGCGCGTAGAGTGCCAGTTGACTTGCTTGCTCTTTGGTTAAGTAGGTGTTCTCAATCTTGATCAGATCTTTTGCGCCCAGCGCTGAAGATGGCAAGTTAAGACCAATCGTAATGCGCTGATTCGCTTTGTGCATTTTGAACAGCTTTAGCACTTTGATACCAACGTGCGCAGGAATATGGTCAATCACAGAGCCGTTGCGGATTGCTTCTACTTGTAGTTGAGTTTCTTTCACCATGATGTCTCTCCTGCTGATTAAATGTTTTCGTTAAGAACTAGGGCAAGTAATGCTTCGCGGGCGTAGACGCCGTTTTCTGCTTGTTCGAAGTAGTAAGCATGCTTGGTTTTATCGACATCGACGGTGATCTCGTCAACACGTGGTAGAGGGTGAAGCACTTTTAGATTGTCGCGCGCACCTTCAAGAGTGGCGGCGGTTAAGATGAACGCAGACTTCATGTGCGCGTACTCAGATTCGTCAAAACGCTCTTTTTGTACGCGAGTCATGTATAACACATCCAGCTCTGGCACCACTTCTTCAATGTTGTTGTGCATGCTGAACTTGATGCCTGCTTCTTCAAGCTCTTCACAGATGTATTCTGGCATGGCCAGTGCGTCAGGTGCGATAAAGAAGAAGCGCACATTGTCGAATTTCGCTAGCGCTTGAGTAAGAGAGTGTACGGTTCGGCCGTATTTTAAATCACCGACAAAGGCGACGTTGAGGTTGTCTAGTGTGCCTTGCGTTTCATGGATAGAGAACAGGTCGAGCAGCGTTTGAGTCGGGTGTTGGTTTGCACCGTCACCGCCGTTAACAATCGGCACGCCATTAGAAAACTCAGAAGCAAGACGTGCTGCGCCTTCTTGTGGGTGGCGCATCACAAATGCATCCACATACGATGAGATAACTTGAACCGAGTCCGCCAATGTCTCGCCTTTTTTCGCCAGAGACGTGTTACCACCGTTGTCAAAGCCGATTACGCTGCCACCCAAACGCTCAACTGCCGTTTCAAACGATAGGCGAGTACGCGTTGAAGGCTCAAAGAAGCAGCTGGCTACTACTTTGTTTTTCAGCAATTCAGGGTTGGGTTCTGCCTTTAATCTTGCTGCGGTATCGACGATAAGCTCTAGCTCTTTGCGGCTGAGCTCTGGGATGGAGATGATGTGCTTTTTAAACAATGAATGCGCCATAACAGTGTGTCCTTGTCTCAAATCAAACGTAAATTACAGACAAAAAAAAGCCCCCTAAAATAGGAGGCTTTAAAATAGAATCAATGGAGAAAATGAAACAGACAACGATCCCGATTCTGGGCGCGTTTGGTAACAACAATTTGTTGTCAGTGGCTGTGTCATTTTTGCTACTCCTTAGACAAATTGCGGAGGATTATACGCACAAAAAAACGCCTTGCAAGCGTTTGCGAAAAGTATCCAGAAATTGGATTTTTATGCGAATTTCGCATATTTTCGCTTCGTTTTCTCAGTCATTGTGAGAACTTGCTTGAAGGCGTTTGGGTCGCTATTTTGTTTCAATCTGTGTGAAAAAAAATGCGGACTTTATTCATGGAGTGATAACCCTAATCCTGCCGTCCGCATTTCCCTGCAGATTAGTCGCCTAGAGTAGCAACCATTACAGCTTTGATGGTGTGCATGCGGTTTTCTGCTTCGTCGAATACGATAGAGTGTTTAGACTCAACCACTTCGTCTGTTACTTCCACACCGTCTTTCAGTTGTGGGTATTCCGCCGCAAGCTGTTTACCAACTGTTGTGTCTTCACCGTGGAATGCTGGTAGGCAGTGCATGAATTTCACATGTGGGTTGCCTGTTGCTTTTAGCATGTCCATGTTGACTTGGTAAGGCATCATTAGGTTGATACGCTCAGCCCATGCTTCTTTCGCTTCGCCCATCGATACCCATACGTCAGTGTATAGGTAGTCACAGCCTTGAACGCCTTCTTGAACGTCTTCAGTTAGCGTGATCTTCGCACCTGTTTCTTCTGCGATTTCGCGACATGTTGCTACTAGCTCTTCTTCTGGCCAGAATGCTTTTGGTGCGACTAGGCGAATGTCCATGCCCATTTTCGCTGCGCCAACCATTAGAGAGTTACCCATGTTGTTGCGCGCATCACCTAGGTAAGCAAACTTCATTTCGTGTAGCTGTTTACCACGGCCGTGTTCCATCATAGTTAGGAAGTCAGCTAGGATTTGAGTTGGGTGGAATTCGTCTGTTAGGCCGTTCCATACTGGCACGCCAGCGTAAGCGCCTAGCTCTTCAACGATTTCTTGACCGAAACCACGGTACTCGATGCCGTCATACATGCGGCCAAGAACGCGTGCTGTATCTTTCATTGACTCTTTGTGACCGATTTGAGAACCAGATGGGCCTAAGTAAGAAACTTGAGCGCCTTGGTCAAATGCTGCAACTTCAAATGCACAACGTGTACGAGTTGATGTTTTCTCGAAGATTAGGGCAATGTTTTTGCCTTTTAGACGAGGTTGCTCATAGCCGTTGTATTTCGCTTTTTTCAGCTCCGCTGATAGATCCAAGAAGTGTTGGATTTCACGTGGAGTAAAGTCTAGTAGTTTTAGGAAGTTACGGTTGCGTAGGTTGAAAGCCATGATGTTTTCCTTCTTAGGGTATAGCGCTCTCTTATTGCAGGGAAAGAGGTAAGAAAACGCAGAAATTAATAGTGTTTGTTGCTTTAAGTGTTTGCCACAGTGGGGAGCGAGGCATGAGTGTCATGATTCAACGAGGGTCGACGTCTCGATGACTCGCTCCAGCTATGGGGTAATAATTCGTTTAGCCTTTCGTGATATTGGTGCCTGCGGTACCTTGAAGGATGCGTAAGCCATCTTCCAAAGAGCCGATACCGACCACTTTTCCGCCTTGCTTGATGAACTCGCACGAGGCTTCGATTTTTGGTCCCATGGATCCTGCATCAAACTCGTATTTCGCCAGCTCAGTTGGCGTTGTGCCGCGCAGTGCGTGCTGTGTTGGTTTGCCCCAATCTAGGTAAACAGCATCAGCGTCAGTCAGGATAAGCAGTGCATCGGCATCAAGTTGTTTCGCGAGGAACGCAGCAGACATGTCTTTATCGATTACCGCTTCAACACCCACCAGTTTGCCGTTTTCGCGCTTCACTGGGATGCCGCCGCCGCCGGTACAAATCACCAAGTGGCCTTGTTCGATAAGCGCAGTGATTGCTTCGTGCTCGATGATGCCTGTTGGTTGTGGGCTAGGAACCACGCGGCGGAAGTGCTTGCCGTCTGGCTTGATGGTCCAATGGTATTTCTCAGCCAGTTCACGCGCTTCGGCTTCTTCGTAAATTGGACCAATTGGCTTAGTTGGGTCCGCAAATGCTGGGTCGTTTGGATCCACGGTCATTTGCGTTAGCATGCAAGTTGCGTTGACATTCGGCATTTGGTTTTTGAACTCTTGCATTAGCATGTAACCGATCATGCCTTGCGTTTCGCTGCCTAGTACATCAAGTGGGTAAGGAGCGACTTTTTTGTATTCCAAACCTTGCAGTGCCAATAAGCCAACTTGTGGGCCGTTACCATGAACAAGTACGACGTTGTACTCTTGTGCGATTTCAGAAATGGTCTTAACCGCGATTTCGATATTGTGGCGTTGTACTTCTGCTTCTAATGGCTCACCGCGACGAAGTAGAGCGTTACCACCTAGTGCTACAACAACTGTTTGTTTTGTCATGTTGAAAATCTCTCTGCAGGGGGCGAGAGCCAGAACTCTCGCCTTTTAGTCACTTACTTAGATGCCGTCACGTTCGATTGGGCAGCTCATGCAGCGAGCGCCGCCGCGACCACGACCTAGCTCATCACCTGGGATAGGTAGAACTGTGATGCCTGCTTTGTCGTATTTTTCGTTGGTGTAAGTGTTGCCTTCGTAGCCAATAACAACGCCTGGTTTCACGGTTAGAACGTTGTTTGCATCGTTCCACTGTTCGCGTTCTGCGTGGAAGTTGTCACCACCTGTTGTGATTAGGTTTAGCTTGTCTACGCCCAGCGCTTTCTCGATAGCGGTAACGAAGTAGCCTTCTTCTTTCACGTTGACAGCGCCAGACTCATCGCCAGTTAGGCTCCAACATTTCACATCTTTGCGAACCACTTCTGGGTAAACCGAGAAGGTGTCTTCGTTCATGTGTGTCATTACTGTGTCTAAGTGCATGCAAGATCGGTGTTTTGGTAGCTCCATTGCGATGATTTGTTTCGCTTGACCATGTTTGAATAGGCTAGATGCCAAGTGCTCAACACCTTGCGCCGTTGTACGCTCAGACATACCGATAAGAACAGTGCCACGACCGATAACAAGAACGTCACCGCCTTCGATAGTTGAGTTGTCGTAGTTAATGTTCTCTTCATCGCCGAAGTACTTAATGAAGTCTTGGCCAGCGAATGTTGGGTGCCAGCGGTAGATTGCGCGAACATGGTTTGTTTCGCGTTGACGAGCTGGTTTCGCCATTGGGTTGATTGATACGCCGCCGTATACCCAGCAAGAAGTATCGCGAGTGAATAGGTGGTTTGGTAGAGGTTCAATAATGAAGTCTGTTGGCGCATGTAGGCCTTGCATCATTGAAGAAGACTTCATTGGCATCTCTGCGTAAGAAAGGCCACCCGTTAGAATTTTTGCTAGCTCTAGGTTTGGAAGATCACCTAGGTAGCAACGAACGTCATTGGCGAATGTTTTACCCAAACGGTAGTCTGATACTTGGCGGTTTAGTAACCATTCTTTCGCTTCTGGCACGGCTAGCGTATCGGCTAGTAGGTCAGTAAGAAGAAGAACTTCAACACCTTGATCGCGTAGAGTTTGAGTAAATACGTCATGTTCTTTACCTGCACGCTCTACTGCCAACACGTCATCAAATAGCAGATCGTGACAGTTAGATGGTGTTAGGTGAGTCAGAGCTCGTCTAGGGCGGTGAACAAGAACGCGACGTAATTGACCGATTTCAGAACCTACGTAAAACTTACTCATGATCGTATCTCTCTTATTTTTAATTAGCTTTTAAATAAAGCTAATATTTAATTTGTAGGGAAAAGAAGCGTGAATTTATTTATTCACTTATTTGTTCTGGAATTAATATTACGCCTCTCTGGGGAGGAATCTTAGAGATCGCTCACAATTCATTTTTTATGCTCAAAGCCCCGTATTTAAAGGGTTTTAACAATATCTATGCACTTGTTATTTCGCTGTGAACACCCTAATCACGCATTATTTGGGGAAGTTTATGCATGAAATATTCACCAAGGTTTGTTGTTAGGTGTAGAAAGGGAAATGTATTCAAAAATAATTGCGTGATAAAAAAGTGAATAAGTTAGAAATATGCACTCAAACTTTCTAGATAAGTGTTTTTTAGGTCGAAATTAATCCTCTGGTAACAAATGTTTTGTTGGTAACTTATACATAGATCACAAAACTCAGTTTGCCAGTTCCTAGAAATTTTCTGTTTGAAATAAATAAAACTGTGCCATGAAGATAAAATACCTAATATAAAAACGTTCTGTTATTTACTCTTTTTATTTGTTATCGCTATAACCTTGATGACAACGCTATTTAGCGTGGCTTAGCGGCCAGTTGAAGGGAGAGTGTTAGGTGGTTGATTCGTAAAGGGAGAGGCGTGAAAAACGCTGGGTTTGCGTCATTGAAGATGTGTTCGACTTTGCGGGCTCCGGTGATCAGGCCAAATAAAAAAAGCCGCACAAGGCGGCTTTTGAGTAAGGCTCGCTGTTCTGTGAGCCTGGGCAAGGAAAAGTCAGTGTTAGATGATTGCACCGATACTGAGTACTGCGATGCAGAACAGAGCTAGAATCGCAAGCAGTGGCGCTACCCATTTTACGTAACGGACGTAAGGAACTCGGGCAATCGCAAGGCCACCCATGACCACTGCCGACGTTGGAGTCACTAGGTTCACCAGACCTGAAGCAGATTGGTACGCCGTTACAACTAGGTCGCGACCTACGCCTGCAAAGTCAGCCAATGGCGCCATAATTGGCATGGTCAATACCGCCAGACCTGAGCTTGAAGGCACTAGGAATGACAACAGTACTTCAAGGAAGAACATTACGTTGATGAACACAACAGACGATAGACCAGTCACCATTTGCTCAGCTGAGAACAGAATCGTGTCAGTGATCATACCGCGGTCCATGACCACTACGATACCACGTGCGATACCGATGATTAGCGCAACACCCAGTAGGTCACGAGCGCCGTCAATAAAGCTGTTGGTAAACTCTTCTTCGCTCATGCGAGCAACCAGACCAATGATGATGGTTGATGCTAGGAACATCGCTGAGATCTCAGCCATCCACCAACCTGCAACCGATACACCGTAGATCATGACCGCGAACGAGGCACCAAAGATACTTAGGATAAGCTTGCGAGTTCCGGTGAATTCTAAGCGCTCGCCAGTTTGGTTACCTAGGAAGTGAGCTTTGTTTTCTTCGTATTTATCGTAAACCACAGACGTTGTTGGGTCGTTGCGAACCATACGAGCATAACGCATCACGTAAGCGACACAGATAACCCAACCGATAAGCAGAGCGATTACACGTAGCACGATACCATCTGTAAATGGAATGCCCGCTGCGTTTGCCGCGATAACGGTGGCGAATGGGTTGATTGTAGAACCTAGAGTACCAATACCCGCGCCAAGTAAAACAGTAGCTGCAGCAACTAGAGGGTCAAAGCGCGCCGCCATCATGACTGGAACAAGCAGGGTATAGAAAGGCAATGATTCTTCTGCCATACCATAGACGGTACCGCCGGCCGCAAACAGTGCCATCAAGATAGGTATCATCAACTCTTCACGACCCTTTAAGCGATCGGTCACGCGTTCGATACCAGCATCAATGGCCCCTGTTTTGGTTACAAGTCCAAGGAAACCACCGATGATCAAAATGAATAGTGAAACGTCAATCGCCGCAGCTTCGTAGCTATTGTGGTCATAGAAACCATCAATCGGTGCAAGAAGTACGTCAATCACGCCTTGAGGGTTACCGTCTACCGCTTGATAGGTACCGGTAACAGGAACTTCTCGACCTAAGTCTTCATTCATTACGCGATCATATTGACCTGCTGGCACTATCCATGTCAGTAGAGCAACCAGTGCAATCAGTACGAAAAGAATTGTATAGGCGGAAGGGAATTTAAAGTTGGCAAAGAAGCCACCTTTTTTTTCTTCAGTAGGTACAGTTTGGGTTGTCATGGTGATCTCCTTACTTTTATTTATGTGTCCACAAATAAAAGTGAATCAGCGACTATTAGATTTAAAAAATAAATAACTTAGGGAATAAGTTATTGGTAAATTTGTTTTTATTTAATTAGGAACTTATTAGCTCTTGTGGGTTATTTTAAAATGTCATTCACTCTGTAACTTTGGTGATCTTCACAAAAATATTCAGTAAAAAATAGGTGGTGTGACGAGTGGTTTTTTTATGTGGTTAATTGGTTAGAAAGAAGGGATTTCTATGCCGAAGGATTGATGTAACCCCTTTTGTAAGGGGCGGTAAACCAGTAAAAAAAAGATAGGTGGGAATTTTATTCAAAGCGGCGGATTTAAATGCACAAAGAACTTTCGAGAACTTTTTTGATTAATATCAAACTTGATTTGTGACCTAGGTTTTTTTACTAAGGATGAAATAAAAAAAAGAGGAGCCGAAGCTCCTCTATCAGACATTGGTGAGTCTAAATAAATAGACTGCCGAACGTAAAGCCTAGCGCAACAGCAGAGGCAATCGTCACCACTCCAGGAATAAAGAACGGGTGGTTAAAGACATAACTACCAATGCGTGTTGAGCCTGTGTCGTCCATCTCAACCGCGGCAAGCAGCGTTGGGTAAGTTGGCAGTACAAACAGTGCACTCACTGCTGCAAAAGAAGCAACGGCTGTCAGCGGAGCAACACCGATTGCGAGTGCTGCTGGCATTAGCGCTACAGTGGTTGCACCTTGTGAGTAAAGCAGCATGGATGCAAAGAATAGAACCAACGCAAGCATCCAAGGGTAGTCTGCCAATAGCGCGCCAGCGACTTCTTTAATGCCGTCAACGTGCGCATTAACGAACGTTGAGCCTAGCCATGCCACACCAAGAACGCACACACAAGCTGTCATACCAGAGCGGAATGTTGCAGCAGATGGAATTTTTGCCGCGTCAATTTTAGTGATCATCACGATTGCTGCTGCTGCCGCTAACATTACTGTCATGATGGCTTCGTTGCGCCCTAGTGCAGGGTCAACGATCAGCCCTACAGACTTAGAAATGGCGGCTGCGTAGCAAACAACAAAGCCAATTGCCGCAAGGAAGATGTAGGTGGCTGTCTTCGCCGTTGGCAAGATCTCACGCTTCGTTTCCGTCGATAGCTTGATGAGTCCTTTTTCTAGACGATCTTGATAAATCGGATCATCTTTCAACTCACTGCCCATAAAGTTCGCGACAAACGCACCAATCATACAAGCGACGAAAGTGGTTGGAATACAAACCGCAAGCAGTGTTAGGTAGTCAACACCCATTGGCGCAAGCATCGCTGCAAACGCAACTACCGCAGCAGAGATTGGCGAAGCCGTAATCGCGATTTGTGATGCGACAACCGCGATAGAAAGCGGGCGAGACGGACGTACGCCTTGGCCTTTCGCAACTTCTGCGATCACTGGCAAGGTTGAAAACGCCGTGTGGCCAGTACCTGCCATTAGTGTCATTAGGAAAGTGACAATCGGCGCGTAAAAGGTGATGCGCTCGGGGTGCTTACGCAAAAAGTTTTCTGCCACTTGTACTAACCAGTCCATACCACCAGCAACCTGCATCGCTGCGATTGCGGTAATCACTGACATGATAATTAAGATGACATCGATCGGAATAAACGCCTGGCTAGTAGGAACACCCAAGACCAGTGATAGGGCTATCACACCCGCACCACCCGCTAAACCAATACCGATACCACCAATTCTTGCTCCCAAATAGATGAAGAGCAGAACGACGATGAGTTCGACTGCTACCATATTGTTACCTCATAAAGTGTATTTTGATTTTAATTATCTAAACACTCTGCTCTGCTGTTGAATGTTTAAATAATGAGGCTCACAAAAACCATGCAATGAATAGGGTTAACCGTATGCAAGCCTAAAAAAGGCCCCGTTTGGGGCCTTATCGATTCGCTTATTCGTAGCGTTTTGCTTTATAGGTTGGGTGCATAAAGTTTTCGACGCAAAGAATGTCGTCCAACTCTTCTGCGGTGAGTAGCCCACGCTCCAGTACCACTTCGCGCACGCTCTTACCTGTTTCCGCACAAATCTTACCGACGATGTCACCTTCGTGGTGGCCAATGTATGGGTTTAGGTAAGTGACGATACCGATAGAGTTATAAACGTAGGCTTCACACACTTCTTTGTTGACTGTGATGCCATCGATACACTTATCACGTAGGTTCACACAAGCATTTTTCAAGATGGTGATTGATTCAAACATGCTTTGAGCAATCACTGGCTCCATCACATTAAGTTGAAGCTGGCCGCCTTCTGCTGCGAACGAGATAGTGTTGTCGTTGCCAAGCACTTTGAAACACACTTGGTTAACCACTTCTGGCACTACTGGGTTGACTTTCGCCGGCATGATAGAAGAGCCCGCTTGAAGTTCAGGCAGGTTCAGCTCGTTGAGACCCGCACGAGGACCAGAAGAAAGCAGACGTAAGTCGTTACAGATCTTAGACAGCTTAACCGCTAGACGTTTTAGCGCGCCGTGCGTCATTACGTAAGCGCCACAGTCAGAGGTCGCTTCGATAAGATCTTCAGCAGGCACCACTTC
Source organism: Vibrio sp. MarTm2 (assembly GCF_027587055.1). Classification (NCBI taxonomy): domain Bacteria; kingdom Pseudomonadati; phylum Pseudomonadota; class Gammaproteobacteria; order Vibrionales; family Vibrionaceae; genus Vibrio; species Vibrio sp. MarTm2. The sequence goes on from NZ_JAPPTK010000011.1 coordinate 91,755, forward strand.
AAGGCCAGTCACTTCCGCTAGGTGCTTCACTGCTGCCGCTTGGTAGCCTTGTGCTGCGTTCAAGCCAGTGCCGATTGCGGTTGCGCCTAGGTTGATTTCCAGTAGCAGTTTTGAGGTGTAATCCAACGCACGAATCTCTTCGTTTAGCGTTACCGCCCATGCGTGGAACTCTTGACCCACTGTCATCGGTACCGCGTCTTGAAGCTGAGTACGACCCATCTTCAATACGTCTTTAAATTCTTGTGCTTTAAGTTCGAAGGCACCTTTTAGGTACTCAATCGCTTCCATTAGCTGGTGAACACTGTTGTAGACCGCAATACGGAATCCCGTTGGGTATGCACAGTTAGTGGATTGGCTCTTGTTGACGTGGTCATTTGGGTTAATGAACTCGTATTGACCTTTCTCTTTGCCCATCAGCTCAAGAGCAACGTTGGCGATCACTTCGTTGGTGTTCATGTTGACAGAAGTGCCCGCACCACCTTGGAAAACATCTGAAGGGAACTGATCCATGCACTTGCCTGTTTCAAGAATCAAGTCACACGCTTCAAGAATGTAGTTCGCAACGTCTTTTGGGATCACGCCTAGCTCTTTGTTGGCAAGAGCGGCTGCTTTCTTCGTCATCACCATACCGCGTACAAACTCAGGTACGTCAGAAATGGTCATGTTAGAAATGTTGAAGTTCTCGATAGCACGTAGAGTATGAATGCCGTAGTAGGCATCAGCCGGTACGTGACGCTCACCTAGTAGGTCTTCTTCGATACGGGTAGCAGGGGCTGCTGTTTTTGGAGCATCGGTTAGGGTAGCCATCACAGGATCCTTAGATAATTATTCTGATAATAAAGTGAATTACTAGCCAATCTGTAGTTTAAGAATCCATTCGTCAGAGTTTTAGGCTGTTAAATCCGTCCTGACTTATGTGGCACATAATACTGTACCTAGCGCATAAAAATAGTAACTGGATCACCTTTTTCGCTTTTGTTTAGTTAAAGTTTTGCAAGATATGAACAGGGTATGAATAGCCCTTTAGGGGTAGGGGTCTATTGAGGGATTTATCACGCTTTTTTACAGCTTCAATTTGAGCTCACACACCAGAGCACGTACACTGACATCAACAAAGGAGGGCGTGTGTTTCCTATCTTATTATTACTGTTTATCTTCGTACCTATTATTGAAATAGGCCTGTTTATACAAGTTGGTGGTTTCCTAGGTTTATGGCCAACCATCGCTTTGGTGCTGATCACTGCGTTTGTTGGCGCATCGCTAGTACGTAGCCAAGGGTTACAGACCTTAATGTCGGTACAAAACCGCCTTAATCAAGGTGAACTGCCAGCACAGCAAATCTTTGAAGGAGTCATGCTTGCCGTCGCGGGTGTGCTTTTACTTACACCTGGCTTTATGACAGATGCATTGGGCATGTTGGTGCTTCTGCCTGCCCCACGAGCAGCTATTGCGAAGTACCTGATGAGCAAAATGGTGGTAAAAACGGTCGGTGGTCAGGGCTTCCATGGCAGTTTTAATGGCGACCAGTTTGGGCAAAATCCATTTGAAAATGACCCGTTCAATCGCGACCCGTTCCAATCCCAAAAAGGAGATACCTTTGAAGGTGAATATGAACGTAAAGATGACGATGAGCAAAATCGATTGAAATGAAGGGTTTAAGTATCGAATCGAGGCGCTGCTTAGCGCCTTTTTTTGTTTGGTATTAACATCATTAACCACATTGTGTTTACATTTTCTGTGATCTTAGATTTATTACTCTAAAATTGAAGCGTTGATTTTATCAATAGCCGACAAATCTGTTGAAACGTCAATCACCTTCTATTTATGTCAATTATAGGTGAGATCTTTGTCTCACAAAGAGTGAATGTAATTTTACTTTCATACAATGAAACATGATATTTGCCACAATTCGTCAACAAATGGACGTAGACAAAAATATAACGAATGGTGGTGGAACAAATGAACAACACACTTTCTCCAAAACTTCTTACCCTCTGTATCGCCTCAGCACTGTCTGGCACGGCGAGTGCAGAGATAATCCTGTCTCAATATGTCGAAGGTGGTAGCTACAACAAAGCTGTAGAAATAGCCAATACCGGCACTGAAGCGGTTACATTAACTGGTTATGAGTTAGTTAAGTCTTCTAACGGTGGCGGTTCTTGGGCTAACAATATAGACCTGAGTGCAGTGACAATTGAAGCGAATCAGGTTTACGTTGTTGCTCATTCCAGAGCGAGTGATGCTATCAAAGCTGTTACAGACAACATCAATAGTGATGTGACAAACTTTAACGGTGACGATCCTATTGCACTACTTAAAGATGGTGCTGTGCATGATGTTATCGGGGTAATGGGCGATGTAGATTTTGGCAAAGATACTACGCTGGTGCGTAATAGTGACGCTTTGACCCCTTCCGCTACGTATCAAGCGGGTCAATGGACCTCTTTCCCGAAAGATAATATTGACGGCTTAGGCCAGCTAAATTCAGTTGAGCCACCGGCGCCTTTCGAATGTAAAGTCGATGGTGCAGACCCAACTTTCACTTCGATTCAAGACATTCAGGGTGAAGGCGATACATCCCCATTTATCAAAGGTTATCCGTTTAAGACCGAGGAAGACCACTATGTGACGGGCGTTGTGAGCGCTGTGACGACTGGTTTAACCAAAGGCTTCTATCTGCAAGCACTAGACAACGACAACAACCCTAGAACATCAGAAGGCTTGTTTATCCATACTGATTTTGCTGATACCGAGCTTAAAGCGGGTGATGTGGTTTGTGTGAAAGGCAAAGTACAAGAGTATTACAGTAATACTCAACTTGCGTCTGATGCAGAAAGCTATGCTAAGACCGGAACATCAACGGCTTCTCTGGTGACGCCATTGGTATTGGAAGAGGGTGAATCTCTACGCGACGCACTAGAGCGTTATGAAGGTATGCAGGTTGAGTTGACCGCAGCAAGTGATGTGTTTGTTACCCGTAACTTCTCATACGACTACGATTCACGCCGTAACAATATGCTACTTTCTCATGAAGGGCCGTTGTTTAAGCCAACTCAAGTACATGCGGCAGATAGCGACGAAGCGAAAGCGTTAGCAGCCAAGAATGCACAAAACCGTGTTTTCCTAGAGTCTGACGGCAAAGCGGCAAGTGGTCAAATTCCATACTACCCGGATTTTGCTAAGGACGTCGATCAAGACGGCTCCTCTGAGCACCATATCCGTCTAGGTTCTCGTGTTGAAGGTCTGCACGGTGTGGTTAACTATAGCTACAACGAATACCGTATCATCGCGACTAACGATGTCACCAACACGAATTTCGTTACGACAGGTGAAGGGTTTGATGTTGCGCGTAAAGCGATGCCAAGCATCAAAGAGTCTGACTTACGCGTCGCGAGCTTCAATGTACTAAACTACTTCACGAGTCACAGTTCCATTGGCGGTCCTCTAAACGTATCATGTTCTGACCAGGCTGATGCGGATGCATCTCGCGGTTGTAACCGAGGTGCGAAAGAGCTCGACGAGTTCTTGATTCAAAAAGCTAAGATCGTTAATGCCATGGTTAAGATGGACGCGGACATCATTGGCTTGATGGAAGTCGAAAACAACGGTTTTGGTGATGGCAGTGCGATTCAAGACCTTGTTGATGCTCTGAATGCAGAAATGGACGATACTAGCGATCACTACAGCTTCGTGGAGTTAGACGACAAAGATAAGGTGCAAGGTGAGTTCTTTGGCTCCGATGCAATTATGGTTGCGATTCTCTACCGCGCGAACGAAGTGACGCCGAACGGCGACGCGAAAGTGATCGTTACACCAGAGCAACATATCGCTAAGGACACCATCACTCGTAAGGATGGTGCGGAAGGTAACCCTGCCTATGACAAGTATCAGCGTCATAGCTTGCTACAAACATTCAAAGTAAAAGAGTCTGGTGACGATCTATCCATTGTTGTTAACCACTTCAAATCAAAAGGTTCGGAGTGTATTGAAGAGTGGATTGCTGGCGTCGAAGACAGTGAACCTGCGGATCTGCAAGGCAACTGTAACAACTTCCGTGTATCAGCCGCTCGTGCGGTAGGCGAAGCTATTAAAGATGTTAAGGGTGACGTGCTTGTCATGGGTGACCTGAATGCTTACGGCATGGAAGATCCACTATTGACCCTAACAGATTACTCGGCGACCACGAATAATTATGGTCGAGAGATCTACACGGCGGCCTACACGAGCATCGGTGGAGGTGAGGTCACTCCAAAAGCGACTAAGATTGAAGAGGGGTATGGCTACATTAACCTCAACACGTTATTGCATGGATCAGACACGTTCTCGTACACGTATTCTGGTGAGCTTGGTAATTTAGATCATGCCCTAGCAAACAGCAGCTTGGCACAGAAAGTCGTTGCTATTGAAGATTGGCATATCAACGCGCTAGAAAGTAACTTGTTTGAATATAGCAGCAAGTACACAGGTGACATGCCGAAGTACAAAGACGTGTATTCTGCTTCAGATCACGATCCAGTGCTGATTGCGATTGATTTCCCAGATACTGATATCGACTTACCTGAAGAGGGTGAAAACCTAACGGTTGAAGTTCGTCTTCCTGTTAATGCAGTTGTTGGGGATATCGTTACGGTTACACTAGGAGCGCCAGCTCAACAGGAGTCTGCTCGCACTGCTAACGGCGGTAGCTACACAGCAAGCGTTACGTTAGAGCAAGCACATATTGATGCTCGTAGTGTCAAGGTTGAGTTCGATGATGTTCCTGAGGAAGGTTCATATGAACTGGTTGAGAAAGTCACTGACTCAACGGGAACCAATGTGAAGTATGAGGCGACTCGTACTGTTGAAGTGGCGAAAGCTTCAACAGCTGACGACAACGAAGATTCAGATGGCGGTTCTACAGGTTTCGGCTTGCTGGTTGCTCTATCGGGTCTGATCGCTTGGCGTCGCCGCAAGTAACATGTGCAAATGAGAAAGAGCCAACGAATGTTGGCTCTTTTTTTATAGGTATTGGTCTTCTTCTAGGCATCGCTGTTGGTCAAAGTGATCATAGCGACCTTTAGGGCCTTTAAAGTGAATGTTCACCACCATACCTTTATCTACGAAGTAGCGCAGGTTATCGCAGGAGACTTCACGACCAATTTTCTTAATTGCTGTAGCATTCCACTGGTATCTCGATGGCAGTGTCTGCACTAAAGAGATAACGCCAGACTCATCGACAGTCAAATCATCAACACCTGCGAGTGCAGTGCGAGCTTCTTCAATGGTTTGTTTATCTGCTGTTGGTGTTGGAACATCTGACGTTGATTGACAACCAACCAGTGCGAGCGAAGCCACTAGGCTTGCGACGATTGCATTAAATTTCATTATATTTCTCTGTAACTATTTGTTGTGTATCTGCTTTTATTAGCAGCTCAATCATATGATAGATTTGCGGCGTGTATCTAATGTTTATTTGTATTTATTTTAATTATCGTTATCTGGAGCAAGTTTAAGAACATATTGCCCGAGCGATTATTACTTGCCTTTCTATCTTCTTATTGCACAATACCGCTCCTAACTTCGAAATACTTAGTGCTTGTTTCTGCCATGCTGTTAATTATCGATAATTACGACTCGTTTACTTACAACCTCTATCAGTACTTCTGTGAGTTGGGCGCTGATGTGCAAGTGGTACGTAATGATGAAATCGATATTGCAGGTATTGAGGCATTGGCGCCTTCGCACTTGGTTATCTCTCCTGGACCGTGTACCCCCAATGAGGCGGGCATTTCGTTGCAAGCGATAGAACATTTCGCGGGGCAATTACCCATTCTGGGAGTTTGCTTAGGGCATCAAGCCATCGCGCAAGTTTTTGGTGGCGAAGTGGTGCGCGCTCGACAAGTGATGCACGGTAAAACCTCGCCTATTCGACACAATGGACGAAGTGTATTTGCCGGCTTGAACAATCCACTCACCGTGACCCGATACCACTCGTTGGTGGTGAAAAATGGCACTCTGCCCGACTGTTTTGAGTTAACTGCTTGGACTGAGTTTGAAGATGGTTCTATGGATGAGATTATGGGCTATCAACATAAGACCTTACCGATAGATGCGGTCCAGTTTCATCCAGAATCGATCAAAACGGAGCAGGGGCATGAGCTGCTCGCCAACTTTCTGAAGCGATAAACCCTGACTGGGATCACCTTTCTTAACATTTCTTTCATAATTCAAGCGGCGAATATTCTGTGAAAAACTATTCGCAGCCTATGTCATTGCTACCTTTCAGTCCTTGCTATGCCTATGCTTAATCAGAGCTTATCTTTGTTATAAGAATATATTGCTTCATAAAACGAGTGGCATCGTGCATAAATACTCACACATGATGGGAATTCGGCTTTTTCAGTGTGTATAAAAAGCATAAATCACTATTGAAAAGGTTAATTGTTTGTAAATACAATGCCGTAATTGCTTAAAAGCAAAACAATATCTTATTTCATTGAATGGAAGTAAGGACACCATATTCGCTATGCATGCGGTATCGAGAGGGAATGTGCAATGACTGTAGAAAATAATGTAGAACGCGGTTTGTTTGATGAGGTAATGGTACCTTGTTATAACCCAATGGAAATGATTCCAGTGAAAGGCGAGGGTGCTCGCGTTTGGGATCAGCAAGGTAAAGAGTACATCGACTTTGCTGGTGGTATCGCCGTGAGCTGTCTAGGTCATTGTCACCCAGCAATGGTGAATGCATTAACAGAGCAAGGCCAAAAGCTGTGGCACCTAAGCAACGTGATGACTAACGAGCCAGCGCTGCGTCTAGCGAAAAAGCTGACCGAAGTGAGCTTTGCAGAAAAAGTGTTCTTTGCTAACTCGGGTGCTGAAGCGAACGAAGCTGCTCTTAAGCTGGCGCGTCGTTACGCTGCTGATAAGTTTGGTCCAGAGAAATCTGAAATCATCGCGTTTACACAAGGTTTCCACGGCCGTACCTTCTTTACGGTCACTGTCGGCGGTCAAGCTACCTACTCTGATGGCTTTGGTCCTAAGCCAGGTGACGTGACGCACCTACCATACAATGATGTTGCAGCGCTGCGTGAGCATATCTCAGATCGCACGTGCGCCATCATGATGGAACCGCTTCAAGGTGAAGGCGGCATCATCTCTCCAACAGACGAATTTGTTCAAACTGTTCGTGAACTGTGTGACAAACACAATGCACTACTGATTTTTGATGAAGTTCAAACCGGTAATGGTCGTACTGGTCATTTCTATGCTTACCAAGGTCTGGGTGTGACGCCTGACATTCTAAGTACTGCGAAATCTTTAGGCGGTGGTTTCCCGATTGGCGCAATGCTAACGACTACAGAGCTGTCTAAGCACCTAAAAGTGGGTACTCACGGTTCGACTTACGGCGGTAACCCTCTGGCGTGTGCTGTGGCAGAAGCGGTGGTTGACGTCGTGAGCAATCCAGAAACTCTTTCTGGCGTTGCTGAGCGTGAAGCGCTGTTCCGTGATGGCTTGGCTAAGTTGAATGATAAATACCAAGTTTTTGCCGAGGTTCGTGGCAAAGGGTTATTACTCGGTGCTGCACTTAATGATGAGTGGCAGGGCCGTGCTCGCGATGTCTTGGTCGCAGCGGGTAAAGAAGGATTAATGGTACTAGTTGCGGGTGCAAACGTAGTGCGTTTCACGCCGTCACTTGTCATTAGTAAAGAAGAAATCGAAGAAGGATTAGCACGCCTGGATAAAGCATTAGCGTCGCTAACACAATAATTAAAACATCTAACTGAGCTAAGTCATCATGCTTAGCTCGACTACCGAGACCACCAGTTGTTCTTCAAAATAGCTGGTGGTGTTGGTATGAGCATCAGGAGGGAGTATCGATGCTAGTTGTTCGCCCTATCGCAATGTCGGATTACGACGCACTACACACTTGCGCCGTAGAATCGGGTCACGGATTTACATCTCTACCAGTTAACGAAGAGTTGTTAACCAATCGAATTACTCATTCAGAGTACAGTTTTACCAAGCCAGATGTTACTAAGCCCGGTGATGAAGGTTACCTAATGGTCGGTTTTGATAGCGAAACTGGCGAAGTGGCGGGTTGTACCGGAATTGAAGCTTCAATTGGCTGGGATGTGCCTTTTTACTCTTACCATATCAGTACCATTGTTCACTCTTCAGCAAAGCTGGGCGTTAACAATGTCGTTAAGTTACTGACATTTGGTAACAACTACACAGGATGTAGTGAGATTTGTACGCTGTTCCTAAGACCAACATTCCGTGGCGGTTTGAATGGTCGTCTGATGTCGAAGTGTCGCTTCTTGATGATGGCTGAACACCCACATCGCTTCTCTAAAACGGTGTTTGCTGAGATGCGTGGTGTTTCTGATGAAGAAGGTAATTCGCCATTCTGGCAGTGGCTGCAAGAGCATTTCTTCTCGATCGATTTCACCATGGCTGACTACCTAACAGGTATCGGTAAAAAAGGCTTTATTGCCGACCTTATGCCTAAGCTGCCCATCTACATCAACCTGCTAAGCAAAGAAGCACAAGCGGTAATTGGTGAAGTGCACGAGAACACACGCCCAGCCCTGCGCTTGCTTGAAAAGGAAGGTTTCACTTGCCGTAACTACGTTGATATTTTCGATGGTGGTCCGACGGTTGAATGTGATCTGCGTAATATCGAATCAGTACGTCATTCATTCCGAGCCAAAGTGACCATCGCGGAGCATTCAAGCGCGAACGATTACTTGATTTCTAATACGTCTTTTGAAAATTTCCGCGCGACAGCGGCAAAAGCGGCCTATGACCGAGAGACCGAATCCGTGATTCTATCTCCTGAGGTAGCGGATGCACTCAAAGTAAGCGAAGGCGAATTCGTTCGAATGTTGGCTCAGTAAGCCTGAATGTATAAAGAATCTGAAGGAAGAAGTTATGACACATTGGATTGCAGGTGAATGGGTTGCGGGTCAAGGTGAGCCGATGAGTTCGCAAAGCCCATACAACACCGAAGTGATTTGGCAGGGCGACAGTGCAACGCCTGCGCAAGTTGAACAAGCGGTATCGGCGGCACGCAGTGCGTTTGTTGGTTGGAAGAAAATGAGCTTTTCTGAGCGCGAGGCGATTGTTTTAGCCTTTGCCGAAAAAGTGAAAGAGAACAGCGAGCAGATCGCGGAAATCATTGCCAAAGAAACGGGCAAGCCAATCTGGGAAACGCGAACAGAAGCGGCAGCAATGGCCGGTAAAATTGCTATTTCGATTCGCGCATACCATGACCGCACCGGTGAAGCGCAGCGCGAAGCAGCAGGCAACCAGATTGTGCTACGTCATCGCCCACTGGGTGTGATGGCGGTATTTGGTCCGTATAACTTCCCGGGCCACCTACCAAATGGTCATATCGTGCCAGCCCTTTTGGCCGGCAACACAGTGGTATTCAAACCATCAGAGCAAACGCCACTAACCGGTGAGTTTGCGATGAAACTGTGGGATCAAGTTGGTTTACCAAAGGGCGTGATTAACCTAGTTCAAGGTTCCAAAGAGACGGGAATAGCGCTCGCTGATTCGAAAGGTCTTGATGGCGTACTATTCACGGGTAGTGCAAACACCGGGCACATTCTACACAAGCAGTTTGCAGGACAACCGGGCAAGATGCTGGCGCTAGAGATGGGCGGCAACAACCCGATGGTGATTTCTGACAACTACGGCGATCTTGATGCCACAGTTTACACCATCATCCAATCGGCATTCATCAGTGCAGGGCAGCGTTGTACCTGTGCGCGCCGCTTGTATGTGCCTATAGGTGAGAAAGGTGACCTATTGGTGAGCAAACTGGTGGAAGCGACTAACAAGATCCGTGTCGACCAGCCATTTGCAGAGCCTGCTCCGTTTATGGGGCCTCAAATTTCAAAAGCTGCCGCTGACTTTATCCTTGCTGCGCAAGCGAATCTGCAAAAGCTTGGCGGTGAGAGTCTAATCGAAGCGAAAGCGGGTGAGGCGGCATTTGTTACTCCGGGTATCATTGATGTCACTGCGATTGCAGAACTGCCAGATGAAGAGTACTTCGGCCCGTTGCTGCAAGTCGTTCGCTACCAAGGTTTGGAGAAAGCGGTGGAGCTAGCTAACGACACACGTTTTGGTTTATCGGCTGGCTTAGTGTCTACCGATGACAGCGAGTGGGAATACTTTGTTGACCATATCCGTGCGGGTATCGTAAACCGCAACCGTCAGCTCACTGGCGCGAGTGGTGATGCACCATTTGGCGGTCCAGGCGCATCGGGCAATTTACGTCCAAGCGCTTACTATGCCGCAGACTATTGTGCTTACCCAATGGCTTCGATGGAAGGCAGCGAAACATTACTGCCTGCTACGTTAAGCCCAGGGTTAGAGCTATAACCATAATAAACCACTAAGGTTTCCCTTATTGCCTTTCTCAGCCGAAAGGCACTTTAAACGTCACAGGTTGAAGGCTACCTAATCAGATTTTCTGGACACATTTTGGTTAGGTGGCCTCTTTTATATCGAAAAACAATACTAATAAAGCTCTCTTTAACGTAAACAACCCCGATACAAGGAGGCGTTATGACGCCAGATGTTTTGTTCCAACCGTTATGGAATGACTATATTCAACGCTTATGTCCCTCTGCTGAAAAAGTGCATCAACTTCTGCAAGAAAACGAAGCATTGATCAACGACCATATTGCTTTGCGCACCTTCAATGTTGAGCCGTTAGGCATTGCGACGCTGGCTCAACCATTCCTTGACGCTGGTTACACCCCTTGTGGTGACTATGTGTTTGAGAGCAAAAAGTTAGTCGCCAAGCATTTTGAACATCCAGACCCAACGCAACCGAAAGTATTCATCAGTGAACTTAAAGTTGATGAGTGTTCAGACGAGTTGCAGGCCATCGTGGCTAAACTGGTTGAGCAGGTAGACGCCTCTCAATTGCAAAGCCCAGAGTTTTTGTATGGCGGACGTTTGTGGGATCTGAGCTATGCTGATTTCCAGACGTTGGCGAAAGAGAGTGAATACGCTTCTTGGTTAGCTGCCCATGGTTATGGTGCAAACCACTTTACTGTGAGCGTTAATCAGTTAAATGCGTTTAACGACGTGGTTGATGTGAACAACCATCTGCGTGATGCAGGCTTTACCATCAATGAGTTTGGTGGTGAGGTGAAAGGATCTCCTGATGTGTTGCTCGAACAGTCATCCACTATGGCAGACAAAGTCCCCGTGCAATTTACTGAAGGCACAGAGATTATCCCGGGTGGTTTCTATGAGTTTGCCAAGCGTTACCCAATGAACAATGGTGAGCTTTACCCAGGGTTTGTTGCGGCGTCTGCGGATAAGATTTTTGAAAGCACCAATGGGTAAGTTCGAACAGAGATTACCTAGTTTGTATTGCTCATGAACAAAAAAGCCACCCAATGGGTGGCTTTTAAAATTCAGCAGTTAATCGAGATTAACGAGTACCGTAAACAACGATTGTCTTACCGTGAGCAGAGATTAGGTTCTGCTCTTCTAGCATCTTCAAGATACGACCTACTGTCTCACGAGAACAGCCAACGATTTGACCGATTTCTTGACGAGTGATCTTGATTTGCATGCCGTCTGGGTGAGTCATCGCATCTGGTTGCTTCGCTAGGTTTAGTAGCGTTTGCGCGATACGGCCAGTAACGTCTAAGAACGCAAGGTCGCCCACTTTTTGGCTAGTCACCTGAAGGCGGCTTGCCATTTGCGCTGAAAGGCGCATTAGGATGTCTGGGTTTACTTGAATTAGCTGACGGAACTTCTTGAATGAAATTTCTGCTACTTCACAAGGAGATTTAGCACGAACCCATGCGGTACGTTCTTGGTCTTCTTCGAATAGACCAAGTTCACCGATAAAGTCACCTTGGTTTAGGTAAGAAAGGATCATTTCCTTACCTTCTTCGTCTTTAATAAGAACCGCAACTGAACCTTTAACGATGTAGTACAACGTCTCAGCTTTCTCGCCCGCGTGAATTAGCGTGCTTTTTGATGGGTACTTATGAATATGACAGTGTGAAAGGAACCACTCTAATGTTGGGTCGGTTTGAGGTTTACCTAGAACCATAATATCTCACTTCCTCTGCAGGGTACGCTTGCCGCTTTCCATGTTTTAGCTAAGCCTTAAATAGGCTTACTAGGATAAGAGCACTTTACAAATGCTGCAAGCCAACTTGTGTTTCGGTTACAAATAGTATCCTTTTTCGAAAACGATTTCTTGATTTTAATCGGGTCCTAATTGGGTTTTACTACGCAAAACTGTGCACATGATCACGGTATGAAAAGTAATCGTGTTCTAGCCGTGAGTTCTAGCCAATTTTTCCTGTTTCGATGAGTTGCTGAAGGATAGGGCGAACGATCAATTCCATCGCAAAACTCATCTTACCACCAGGTACAACCAGCGTGTTATGTCGCGACATAAACGAGCCATCAATCATTGCCAGTAAGTATGGGAAATCGACATTCTTAATTCCGCGCAAGCGAATGACCACGAAACTCTCATCCAAACTCGGGATGCCTTTTGCATTTAAAGGGTTGGATGTATCGACGGTCGGCACTCGCTGAAAGTTAATGTGGGTGCGCGAGAACTGTGGGGTGATGTAGTTGAGGTAATCGTCCATCGAACGAACAATCGAATCCATCACCGCTTCACGAGAGTGACCTCGATCGCGTGTGTCTCGAACAAACTTTTGAATCCACTCTAAGTTCACGATTGGAACCATGCCAATCAAGAAGTCCACATGCTGGGCAACGTTAACATCGCCATCGACGACGCCGCCATGCAACCCTTCGTAGAAAAGAACATCGGAGTTTTCTGGCAAGTCTTGCCAAGGGGTGAAGGTGCCAGGCATTTGGTTGTATGGTACCGCTTCGTCAAAGGTGTGCAGGTAGCGGCGAACTTGTCCTGTACCCTCATGACCATATTTGCGAAAGAACTCAGCTAGCGCAGGAAAGTCGTTGGCTTGTGGGCCAAAGTAACTGATATGGCGGCCTTGCTCGCGCGCCTTGCGGATCTCCACATCCATCTCTGGTCGTGTGAAGCGATGGAAGCTGTCGCCTTCAACCCATGCGGGTTTAACGTTCATCATATTGAACATCTTACGGAAAGCTTCTGAAGTGGTGGTAGTACCGGCGCCAGAAGAACCGGTAACGGCAATAATTGGATGTTTAGCTGACATGACAAACCTTGTCGTTGAATACGTTCCTGTAATCGGATTTCACTATAGCACGCTTTAGTAAACCGTCATTGTATGCAGTTCTCTAAAATTTGTTTTTGAGTTGAATGTCGACGGTTTCATGTAACTCGGAGAAAACCACGACCGCATCGCCTGATTCGAGCTGTTTCTTAATTTGGTCAATCTTGCTTTGCAGTGACACCTCTACCGCTCCGTAGTCGGTTCCTTCCCTAAGGACAAACTCACGAATCAAGTTTTCTAACGTCTCTGGTGCAATGTCTTGCCAAGGAACAATCATAAATACCTCTAGATTTTATGTTCGCAGATGGGGCGCTATTATGCCGGATCGGTGAGACTTTCATAGTAGGCGGGCAGGGCTTCTTCAAGCCAAAACCGCGGTTTGATGGCGCTGCCAGTAACAAAGCCGACATGACCACCTTGATCAAACAATCGATAATCGATGTTATCGGGCAGCACATACTTGGGGATTACAGCATCAGTCATAAACGGGTCGTCTTTGGCATGAATGATTTGCGTCGGGACTTTGATCTCTTTCAGGCGGTGGATGCCCGAACAGCGCTGGTAATAATCTTCGGCATCTTTAAATCCATGCAGCGGCGCGGTGATTAAGTCGTCAAACTCGTACAATCGCGTCACCCGTTTGATGCATTGATAAGTTAGCCCCAACTCGCCCTTGAGTAAGTGATGCTTTTGCAAGGCGCTCTTTTTCAATGAGGAGAGTAAGTAGTTTTTGTAGAGCTTAGAAAAGCCTTGTTCAATTCGTTCTGAGCAGGCCGAGAGATCCAATGGCGCGGAGACAATTGTCGCGGCATCGAGTAGTGGGTCTTGATTATACTTAGCCAAGTAGTTCGCCAGCATATTTCCGCCAAGAGAAATCCCAACGGCAACCTTCTTTTGAGAAGGAAATAGGCTATCTAGGTATTGCAAAAAGAAACGGGCATCTTCGACTTCACCAGAGTGATAAGCGCGCGCCAACTTGTTCGGCTTACCGCTGCAGCCGCGAAAGTGCATCATGACGGAGAGCCAACCTTGTTTGTTAAACGCATCCATCAAGCCATTGGCGTAGGGGCTGTAGAAGCATCCTTCCAGTCCGTGAAACAGAACGAAAATCGGTTTGCTTTTGGCCGCTGTGGTTTGGTTATCTTCACCCCAAGCGATATCAAGAAAGTCACCATCGGGGGTATCAAGTGTTTGCCAGGTAGGCTCGAACAGCGCTTTTTTTCGAATTAAGCGCGGAGCTAGGGTTTGAAGGTGGGGATTGGAAAGCCCTTTGGCGGCGACAAACTGAGTCATAAACAGTCTCTATAGGTTGGCGATGTTATCAATGGGCTCAGCGAAGGCTGAATAGAGGCGCTCGCCACCAAGTTGGCGGCAATACCGAAGCGTAAGTGGCTCGCCGAGATTCTTTTCCAATTGAATACTGTTAATGCAATCAACCAGATCAGATTGCTGCTGTTTTTCGAGTTGCAGTTCGAATTGGAGCGATTCTCGATAGACAGTGTCTGGCACTTGGCTTTTTAGCTTTCGCCTTAACTCACGGAAATTGAGGAGCAGGGCTTCGGAGCGCCCGAGACACTCCTCAACACGATGCCAATCTTGCTCACCAAAACAGACCTGTTGTTCGTCGAGCCATTTGAGCAGCAGTAATAAATTGACGTTACCTTTAAACTGATTTTGCAGAGCTAAGCACGCCTCTTTTACTTCTCGCACACTGTAGTACTGCAAGCTAAATTGCCACAAGCGCTCAAGTGTTAAAGAAATTTGTGCGTGCTCTGAACTCATTGGCTACTGAACTCCTGCTCCATCTGTTCTAGCTCTTCTTGGAGAGCCATCCATTCCATTTCAACATCTTCAAGCTCGGCTTTGCTGTTGGCTTGAATGGCGAGTACTTGATTAAGTTTAGCTTTATTTTCGGCTTCATAAAGTGAGTTATCGGATAATTGCGTTTCCGCTTCCGCTAACGATTCACCCAACTTATCCATTTTTTCTTCTAACTTTGTCAGGTTTTTGCGAATTGGCGCGGTTTGCTTGCGAAATTCAGCTTCACGGCGTTTCTGGTCTTTTTTGGCCGCCGCGCTGTTCGCACTCGTTTTCTCTGGTTGCTGAGCTTGGGCTTCACGTCGCTCCGCTTTTTGTTGCTCTGTTAGCCATTTGTAGTAGTCGTTCAAATCGCCATCAAATGGGGCGACTTGGCGATCATGAACCAGGTAAAGATCATCGGTGGTCGCGCGCAATAGGTAGCGGTCGTGCGAGACAATCACCATCGCTCCCTCAAAGGTTTGTAGAGCCATAGTTAGCGCTTGACGCATATCCAAATCTAGGTGGTTTGTTGGTTCATCGAGCAGCAGCAAGTTCGGCTTTTGCCATACGATTAATGCCAGCACCAGACGTGCTTTTTCGCCACCGGAAAACGGCGCGACTTTTTCTAGCGCTTTATCACCTTGGAAGCCAAAACTGCCGAGATAATTGCGTAGTTCGAGCTCATTCTTGTCAGGTGCAATCTGCATCATGTGCTGCAACGGTGTTTCTTCTGGGTGAAGCGTTTCTAGTTGATGCTGAGCAAAGTAGCCAATCTTCACGCCTTGTGAATAGGTTAAGTCACCCCCTTGAGGATTGAGTTCTCGAGAAAGCAACTTAATCAGCGTTGATTTACCCGCGCCATTACGACCAAGTAGACCAATGCGACTGCCGGGTACGAGGTTGAGGCGAATTTTTTCTAAGATAAGATTATCACCATAGCCTGCTGATACCTCATCCATCATGATGATAGGGTTTGGCAGCGCATCTGGATCGCGAAACTGGAAGCTGAATGGGTTATCGAGCTGCGCAGGCAGAACCTTCTCCATTTTCTCTAAGGCTTTAATTCGGCTCTGTGCTTGGCGAGCTTTCGAGGCTTTGTAGCGGAAGCGGTCGATGTAGCTTTGCATGTGCGACATCTGCTTTTGTTGCTTCTCAAATTGCGCTTGTTGCAAGATAAGCTTCTGAGCGCGCTGTTCTTCAAATGATGAGTAGTTGCCGGTGTACTCGTTCAGCAACTGATTCTCGACGTGAATGACACGACCGACAATAGGATCGAGAAAGTCTCGGTCGTGCGAGATAAGCACGAGTGTCCCCGGGTAATTTTGTAGCCAGCGTTCTAGCCACATCACGGCATCTAAGTCCAAGTGGTTGGTTGGTTCATCAAGAAGCAACAAGTCTGAGCGGCAAAGCAGAGCTTGAGCTAGGTTCAAGCGCATACGCCAGCCCCCCGAGAACTGAGTTAAGTTCCAGCTCATTTGCTCTTGGCTAAAGCCTAAACCATCCAATAATTCCGCCGCACGAGCGCGGATACTGTAACCACCGATGGTTTCAATTTGGCCGTGGATTTCGGCAACTAGCGTCCCTTTGTCTTGTTGCTCCGCCTGTGCAAGATCGGCTTCTAGCTTTCGATATTCACGATCACCATCGATTACGTACTCAATGGCGCTACGCTCGAGAGCAGGAGTTTCTTGAGCGACCCATGCTAGTTCCCAATGAGCCGGTTTGCTGAAGTTACCCGCATCAATAGACAGCTCGTCTTTGATTAATGCAAAAAGCGTCGACTTACCGCTGCCATTTTTACCGACAAGGCCCACTTTGTCGCCGGGATGAATGGTTGCCGAAGCTTGCTCAAGAAGGGGTTTTCCGCCACGTAGTAGCTGTATGCCAGAGAAGGTGATCATAGTTGTTTGCTTTATCTTTGCTCGTATTGCGTCGAATAGTAGGGGGAATAAGATTAAAAGTCGATTATTGCGTTATTTGCGCTAACCACGTATAACAAACTGATAACCTATAAAAACAATAGAATACATTCGAAACACAAGGATTGCTGTCCAAGGAATGCAGAGTTTAGCCACGCAAAAGCCCAAAGTTTTGGTGCTGTATGCCCACCCTGAGTCACAGTCGTCAGTGGCCAACCAAATGATGCTCAAGAAGATTAAATCACTTGAGCATGTCACCGTGCATGATCTTTATGCGCACTATCCCGATTTTTTTATCGATGTCGCCGCGGAACACCAACGACTTATCGAACATGATGTGATCGTGTTTCATCACCCTCTTTATATGTACTCTTGCCCGGCGTTGCTGAAAGAGTGGCTAGACCGAGTTCTCGGTAAAGGGTTCGCCTTTGGTAAGGGAGAGGCGTTGAAGGGCAAATATTGGCGCAGTGTGATTACGACGGGAGGCCAAGAGGAAGCGTTTAGTAAAGGTGGCTACAACCGCTATCCTTTATCAGAGATACTTCAACCTTTTGAGCTCACTGCAGCATTGTGTCAAATGCATTGGATTGAACCTTTAGTGCTTTACTGGGCAAGAAATGTCTCCGAAATGGAGCGCTACCAACACGCTGAAGCGTATCGACAATGGTTGAATGACCCCTTGTATGCTTACCCAGAAGAATTAGGAGGCGAGCATGGCGCTTGAAAGTGATTTCCTCCAAAGTAGTGTGATCTTCTTGACCGCAGCGGTGGTGGCGGTACCTCTTGCTCAACGTATGGGGCTTGGCTCGGTATTGGGTTACCTTCTCGCAGGTGTAGCGATCGGCCCTTGGGGGTTAGGCTTGATCAGCGACGTTGAAGCGATTCTCCACTTCGCTGAGTTTGGTGTCGTCTTGCTGCTCTTTCTGATCGGCTTGGAGCTGAATCCGAAAAAGCTGTTACAAATGAAAGGACCGATTCTCGGTTTAGGCGGCGCGCAAGTGGTCATCACAACTTGTGTGATATCTAGCGTTGCTTTTTTAGCGGGAACCAGTTGGCAAACCAGTTTGGTGATTGGAATGGGATTGGCGCTTTCCTCGACAGCCATTGCTTTGAAAGTGATTGAAGAGCAAGGGTTAGCAGGCAAAGAAGCAGGTCAATCGGGTTTTGCAGTATTGCTATTCCAAGATATCGCTGTGATTCCCATGTTGGCGGTTTTACCCTTACTTGCCGGAAATACGGCAGGCAATGCGTGGGATGCGCTGTGGATGTTTGCTGGCGTAGGCGGGCTGTTGGTCGGTGGTCACTTCTTGCTGCGACCATTGTTCCGTTATGTCGTGATTAGTGGCGTGCGTGAATTGTTTACTGTCGCGGCACTCTTGCTGGTGATAGGCATTGCTCTAATCATGAAGCAGCTTGGTTTATCTATGGCGCTAGGAACCTTTCTTGCTGGTGTGTTACTTGCGGAAAGCGAGTATCGTCATGAGTTAGAAATCGCGATAGAACCGTTTAAAGGTTTGCTGCTTGGACTCTTCTTTATTGCCGTGGGTATGGCGGTCAACTTAGGGTTGCTTGCGTTAGAACCATTTGCTGTCCTTGTGGCGGTATTTAGCTTGGTTGCGGTGAAAGGGGCGATTCTTTATTTCTTAGCGCGTCTTTATGGTAGCCGTGCAAAATCGCGCAGTAAAATGGCGGCGATTTTAAGCCAAGGTGGTGAGTTCGCCTTCGTTATCTTTACCGCTGCGAGTGCCGAAGGGTTACTTAACCAAGAGCAGACGGCTTTCTTGCTCGTTGTGGTCAGCTTATCTATGGTCACCACCCCTCTATTACTGATG
The DNA here is from genome assembly GCF_027587055.1 of Vibrio sp. MarTm2. Lineage (NCBI taxonomy): Bacteria > Pseudomonadati > Pseudomonadota > Gammaproteobacteria > Vibrionales > Vibrionaceae > Vibrio > Vibrio sp. MarTm2. The sequence goes on from NZ_JAPPTK010000011.1 coordinate 110,505, forward strand.
GCGCAGAACAAATGGTATGCGAGAGGACTGAACGCAGAAACAGAAGCAACATTGGCTAGCGATGTTATCAATAAGCAGCCGCGAGTCATCATTGCGGGCTTTGGTCGTTTTGGTCAAATCATTGGCCGGCTAATGTACGCCAACAAGATCAAAGTGACGGTGCTGGAAAGTGATGCTAGCCAAATTCAGTTGCTGAGAAAGTATGGCTACAAAGTTTACTACGGTGACGCCACTCAGCTCGATTTATTGCGAGCTGCTGGTGCAGACAAAGCCGAAGCCATGGTCATTTGTACCGACTCACCGGATGAGATCATGAAGATCGTAGAACTCTGTCAGACGCATTTTCCTAAGCTACGTTTGCTCGCTCGAGCACGCAGTCGCGTAGAAGCTTATCAATTGCTGAGTCATGGTGTTGAAAGCTATTCTCGTGAGACCTTCCTTGGTGCACTCGATCTAGGTCGTCAGGCATTGGTTGAGTTGGGAATGCATCCGTATCAAGCCAAACGAGCAGAAGCCCATTTTAGGAAACTTGATAATGCGATGCTCAAAGAGCTCCTCCCTCAGCATCAAGATGATAAGCAATTGGCCTTAAGAGCCAAAGAAGCCCGTAAAGAACTGGAAGAGATTTTTGGTCGTGAAATGGAAAGCGATCAACAAGCGAAGAACTTCTGGGATTAATCCAATAGAGTTGTAACATGAAAAAAAGATTTATCGCAGGCGCCAACTGCCCGAAGTGTTCAGAACAAGACACATTACGTTGGTGGATAGAAAATAATATCGAACTGGTTGAGTGTGTCGAGTGTGGTCACCAAGATCAAAGAAAACCCGAGTCCATGGAAACGACCAAGCACAGCGGCGAAGAAATGATCGGGATTTTTAAGCCGGATTGATTGAGTTTCTCTGAATCATCCCCATAATAACCCCAGTAGAAAGTTTGCTGACCATAGGGTTAGCTGTGGTCCTTTATCCTCCTTGGAGCCAATATGAAAATCGAAAAGAACGTAGTAGTAAGTCTTGCTTACCAAGTAAAGCTAGAAGACGGTGTTGTTGTTGATCAGTCTACAACTGACGCGCCTCTAGATTACCTACACGGCAACAACAACCTAATCACTGGTCTTGAAACTGCACTAGAAGGTAAGGAAGCGGGCGCGAAGTTCTCTGTTACTGTTTCTCCAGAAGAAGCGTACGGTGAGCACAATGACGCATTAGTACAACGCGTTCCTGCCGATGTTTTCCAAGGTGTTGAGCAAATCGAAGTGGGTATGCGTTTCCTAGCGGATACTGACCAAGGTCCAATCCCTGTTGAAGTTACAGAAGTTGACGGTGATGAAGTTGTGGTTGATGGTAACCACATGCTAGCAGGTCAAACACTGACGTTTGATGTTGAAGTTGTCGCTCTACGCGAAGCAACAGCAGAAGAGATCGAACACGGCCATGTTCATCAAGCTGGTGGTTGTGGTCACGACCACGATCACGAAGGTGGTTGTTGTGGTGGCGAAGGTCATGACCACGGTGAAGAGAAAAAAGACGGTTGCTGCGGTGGCGGTAGCTGCGGTTCTCACTAATCCATAGATGATTAGCGAGTAACAAGAGGCGTTTCCTGTAAAACGGGGAGCGCCTTTTTTGTCCCAGTAAGGTCGTTAGATTGAAGGAGCCCAACCAATGACTAAGCCTTTCTCAATCGCCGTTCATGGCGGAGCCGGAACCATTCTACGTGAGCAAATGAGCGATGAACTCAAGGCTGCGATCCTCGCTGATCTCGAGCGGTCCGTTCGCGCAGGGCATGAGATTCTTCTTCAATCTGGTGATGCACTTGATGCGGTTGTTGCTGCGGTCAAGGTGCTCGAAGATTCTCCTAACTTTAATGCTGGCAAAGGTTCGGTCCTCACTCATAAAGAAATGGTTGAGATGGATGCCTCCGTCATGCACGGAGCTAAGGCCGAAGCTGGCGCAGTGGCTGGGGTGCGCCATATTAAAAACCCGATTGAGCTTGCTCGTGATGTGATGCAGAAAAGCAACCACGTACTACTGATTGGTGACGGGGCTGAAGAGTTCGCGTTTGAGCAGGGCTACTCATTTACCGAGCAGGATTACTTCTTTACTGATCGCCGCTATGGGCAATTACTCTCGATGAAAGAGAAAGGTCTATTTGCGCTCTCAGAATCTAAATACCCCGATGATAAAAAGTACGGCACGGTCGGCGCCGTGGCTTTGGATCAAAAAGGGAACTTAGCGGCAGCAACCAGCACAGGGGGCGTGACTAATAAGAAATATGGTCGCGTCGGCGACTCTTCGATTATTGGTGCTGGTACCTTTGCAGAGAACGGCAATGTGGCCGTTTCAACCACTGGTATGGGTGAATTCTTCATTCGTAAAATGGTTGCCGGGGACGTCGCTGCTCGAATGCGCTATCTCAAAGAAGATGTACACACCGCCTGTGAAACCATTATCCAAGGGGAATTGAAACAGATGGGCGGAGAAGGCGGTCTGATAGCGGTGGATGCGCAAGGTAATCTGCATTTTTCAATGAACAGTTCAGGGATGTATCGTGCGGGTATCGATAGAGACGGGAAACTGAGCGTAAAAATCTACGCCGATGAGTAACCTCTGGCGGTGGTGTTTCGTCAGGAAATCACTAAATGATTGATATAAATCGCAGTTGTTTTAAACATGGCTTCGTTTAATCAGTATTACGCATGGATGATTAAAAAATGACTGCAAGAAATGTGATTCAGTGCTAGAATCCATTTTTAACTAGCAACAGATACTGGAAAGATGGGAAATAACGTAGTCGTTCTGGGCACCCAATGGGGTGACGAAGGTAAAGGTAAAATCGTTGACCTTTTAACTGAAGATGCAAAGTATGTGGTTCGCTACCAAGGCGGTCACAATGCTGGTCACACTCTTGTAATTGACGGTGAAAAAACCGTTCTTCACTTAATTCCATCAGGCATCCTACGCGATAACGTAAAATGTGTTATCGGTAACGGCGTTGTACTCTCGCCTGAAGCACTTCTTAAAGAAATGAAGCCTCTAGAAGAGCGCGGTATCCCAGTGCGTGAGCGTCTTTTCGTTTCTGAAGCTTGTCCTCTAATTCTTCCTTACCATATTGCTATCGACAACGCGCGTGAAGTCGCTCGTGGTGCGAAAGCGATTGGTACAACGGGTCGTGGTATCGGTCCAGCTTACGAAGATAAAGTAGCTCGTCGCGGTCTACGCGTGGGCGACCTTTTCGATAAAGAAATGTTCGCTGAGAAACTAAAAGAAGTCATGGAGTTCCATAACTTCCAACTAGAGCACTTCTACAAAGCTGAAACAGTAAGCTACGATGAAGTTCTTGAGCAGTGCATGGGTTACGCAGACCTACTAACCTCAATGGTTATGGACGTAACTGACGAACTAGATGCAGCACGTAAGCGCGGCGACAAGATCATGTTCGAAGGTGCTCAAGGTACGCTACTAGATATCGACCACGGTACTTACCCATACGTAACTTCTTCTAACACGACTGCTGGTGGTGTTGCTGCAGGTTCTGGTTTTGGCCCTCGTCACATCGGTTACATTCTTGGTATTACTAAGGCGTACTGTACTCGAGTTGGTTCAGGTCCATTCCCAACTGAGCTTTACGACGGTCAAGACAAGCAAGACCCAATCGGTAAACACCTAGGTACTGTTGGTCACGAGTTTGGTGCAACAACAGGTCGTCTACGTCGTACAGGTTGGTTTGATGCAGTAGCAATGCGCCGCGCAATCCAAATCAACTCTCTAACAGGTATGTGTCTAACGAAACTAGACGTTCTTGATGGCCTAAAAGAGATCAAGATCTGTACTGGTTACAAGATGAAAGATGGCTCTATCCTAGAAGTTTCGCCAATGGCTGCTGAGTCTTTTGAAGAAGCAACGCCAATCTACGAAACAATGCCTGGTTGGTCTGAAACCACATTCGGTGCTAAGACTCTAGACGCACTGCCGCAAGCGGCTCTAGATTACATCAAGCGTATCGAAGAGCTAACGGGTATCCCAGTTGATATTATTTCTACTGGCCCTGACCGTAATGAAACCATCATTAAGGTTCACCCATACCAAGCTTAATTTCTGATTGCTATCAGTGAATTATAAAACCAGCACTCCGGTGCTGGTTTTTTTATGACCATTTTCTCTTGATCTATCGGTTGTGAATGGCAACAATTTGCCTGATAGCGGCAATTTTGATTAAAGAGTTAGCACCCATTGCCGATATAACTATCAAGCTTGCCGCATCTGTGGCAAAACGGGTGTTATCGTTTTGGCTTCTCGTCGAAGTGAAACCGTAGCACACACGATCGAAGTGAAGAGTGCAGACAATGAAGCTAAGAAATTTAGCGGCTTCGATGGTATTGGCTTTGAGTATCTCGGCAGTTCAGGCGAATGAATTGCCTGAAATTGGTGAGCCGGTACCTATATATACCGAAGCAGAACTGATTAAACTGATAAACAACAATCAACATCTAGAGCGTGTCAAAGCGGACAGTTGCCAGTTGGTGGAAGATATCGTTGCGCGTGCTACACGTATTAGCTTACCTTCCTATGAGTTCCTGTATGGAGACATGTTGGCATGGGGCGTGTGTGTCGATCAGGATGTTGAGCTTGGCCTTTATTATATGGAAAATGCGGCCCATCAAGGGTTACCTGCCGCGCTTGAGCAGCTAGGTCGTTACTATTCTAGAGGCACTTTAGTGCAACAAGACAAAGAACGTGCGATCCCCTATCTGCGTGAAGCGGCAGCCATGGGCAACTTAAATGCTCGCATTCACCTTGCTGAATTATTGCTGCGTGATTATGGCAGTCCGTTGGACTACGAAGATGCTTATCGTTGGCTGTATAATTCCGTCACTGCAGATCAGCGCACGCACAAACGCATTTCAATTCTGCGCCAAGGCTTAGAACGCCGTATGCCAGAAAATATCATTGTGAGAGCGAAAAAGCGCGACACCTTCTGGTAACTCTGAACCCTTGGTAGCTGCACTCACCAATGAATTCAAACAAAACGCCCCGCAATGCCGGGGCGTTTTTGTCTCTTTGATAGGCAAAACAATCTTCGCGTTGATCCATAAGCTTAGTAGAGGTTGGCTATCTGCCCAGATTTAGTCATTAATTGGGATGCAGCCAGTTCTTGTGCTGTAGGTAACCGTAAGATTTAGATATACTTAAAGAGTCCTCCAATTGATAGCAGGCCTTCCTATGTCAGACAATACCCATAATGACCCTTTTGCAGCTCGTGAATCGGAGAATTATGAAAATCCGATCCCAAGCCGTGAGTACATTCTTGAATTCTTAAGCCAAGCCGGTGTTCCGATGAATCGCAACGACCTGTTTGAGGCGTTGAAATTGTCTGGTGAAGATCACTATGAAGGTTTGCGTCGTCGTCTTCGCGCAATGGAGCGCGACGGTCAGCTCGTGTTCACACGTCGTCAATGCTATGCCCTGCCTGAGAAGTTGGAAATGGTAAAAGGCTATGTGATTGGTCACAAAGATGGCCACGGTTGGGTCCGTCCAGAAGGCAGTGTTGGTAAAGATAATGACATTGTGCTGCCCCATCATCAGATGAAGAATATCATTCATGGTGATTACGTACTGGTGCAACCGACGGACAACTCTAAGCGAGGACGAAAGGAAGGGCGACTCGTTCGTGTTCTCGAAGAACGAGCAACCCAGATTGTGGGGCGTTTCTTTCTTGAGTATGGCTACTCATACGTAGTCCCTGATGATTCACGTATCAGCCAAGACATCCTAATTCCAAATGATCTCAGAGCGGGTGCTCGTATGGGCAATGTCGTCGTGATTGAGATTACCGATCGCGGCTCCCGTTCTCGCGGCATGATGGGCAAAGTAGTGGAAGTGTTGGGTGAGAACATGGCGCCTGGGATGGAAACGCAGATCGCAATTCGTACTCATCAGATTCCCCATGAGTGGCCAGAAGCTGTTAACAAGCAAATTGAAGGCTTGGGAGAAGAGGTTCCGGAAGAGGCGAAAGTAGGGCGTGTCGATCTTCGCGATTTACCGTTAGTCACTATCGATGGTGAAGATGCGCGTGACTTCGATGATGCCGTTTTCTGTGAGAAGAAGAAAAGTGGTGGTTGGCGTTTGTGGGTAGCTATCGCGGATGTTAGCTATTATGTTCGCCCTGACAGTGCACTCGATAAAGAAGCGATCAATCGCGGTAACTCGGTTTACTTCCCATCTCAAGTTGTACCAATGTTACCAGAGGTGCTTTCCAACGGACTATGTTCACTCAATCCGCAAGTTGATAGGTTATGTATGGTCTGTGAGATGACCATCTCTGACACCGGTAAACTCTCAGGCTACAAGCACTACGAAGCGGTGATGAACTCGCACGCGCGTCTGACCTACAACAAGGTGCACGACATCTTGGAAGGGGATGAAGAGCTTAGAATGCGTTATCACAAGCTGGTACCGCATCTTGAAGAACTGCATAGTATGTACAAGGTACTCAAGCATGCACGTGACAATCGCGGTGCGATCGAGTTTGAAACGGTCGAGACTAAGTTTATTTTTAATGCGGAACGCAAGATTGACAGTATCGAGCCTGTGATTCGTAACGATGCACACAAGATCATCGAAGAGTGTATGATTCTGGCCAATATCGCCTCGGCTTCATTGGTTGAGAAAGCGAAAGAGCCAGCACTCTACCGTATTCACGAATCTCCGGGTGAATTACGTTTGCAGGGCTTCCGTGATTTCTTAGGCGAGTTAGGTCTGCATCTAAATGGTGGTTTAGAACCGTCACCAACAGACTACGCCGATCTGGTAAGACAGATTGCTGAGCGCCAAGATAAAGAACTGATTCAAACTATGTTGCTACGTTCGATGAAGCAAGCGGTCTATAACGCAGATAACTGTGGACACTTTGGTTTGGCGTTAAAGCGATATGCGCACTTTACTTCGCCAATTCGCCGTTATCCAGACTTGCTGTTACATCGAGCAATCAAATATCTGATTGCCAAAGAAAATGGCACCCTGAAAGACCGCTGGACGCCAACAGGTGGATACCATTACTCGTTTGATGATATGGACTTCTACGGTGAGCAATGTTCGATGACCGAACGCCGCGCTGATGATGCGACTCGTGAAGTCTCGGATTGGCTCAAATGTGAATACATGCAGGATCATGTCGGTGAAGAGCTGGATGGTGTGATTGCCAATGTGACTGGTTTCGGCTTCTTTGTTCGTTTAACTGATTTGCACATTGATGGTTTAGTCCATATATCAGCGCTCGCGAATGACTATTATCAATTTGATCCGATTGGTCAAAGACTTATCGGTGAAAGTTTTGGCGCGATTTATCGTTTAGGGGATGCGGTTAAAGTTAAAGTGCTTTCAGTCAATTTAGATGATCGTCAAATTGACTTTGAATTGGTCGAAACAAGTCGTAAGCTACGCGGCGAAGGAAAGACGGCTAAAAAGCGCGCGGCAGAGGCAAAGCGAAAAGCCAAAGAGAAGAAACGCGCAGCAACCAAAGATGGAGCTGGACGTAAAGCGAGCCCTGATGTAGAGCCGACGAAACGGCCAGAGCGTGCGGAGTCTAAATCAGGCAAGAAGCCGAAGGTCACCAAGGCTCGCAAGAAAAAGCCAGGTGCTAAGCCGAAGAAAACTAAGCGCACGAAGAAAGCGGCACAGTAAGTAATTAACCCAACAGGTTTTTAAATGAGTAACGAATTTATTTACGGAATTCACGCCGTCAAAGCGGTACTAGAGCGTGAACCTGAGCGCTTTATTGAAGCGTTTGTGCTGAAAGGTCGTCAAGATGACCGCCTGATGCCGATTTTGAATGAACTGCAAGAGTGTGGAGTGTCGATTCAGCAAATGACGCGCAAGACACTCGACGACAAAGCACGTGGTGCAAACCACCAAGGCATTATGGCGCGCGTGAAACCGGCCAAGCAGCTTAACGAAAACGACTTAGACGATATTCTTGCTAAACATGAGTCACCACTTTTGTTGGTTCTTGATGGCGTAACAGATCCACATAACCTTGGTGCTTGTTTACGTAATGCGGATGCTGCAGGTGTTGCTGCGGTAATCGTACCAAAAGATAAGTCAGCGAATATTACGGCAACAGTGAGTAAAGTGGCATGTGGTGCGGCTGAAACGGTACCACTAGTTCGCGTGACTAACCTAGCGCGCACCATGCGAGCACTTCAAGAACAGGGCATTTGGTTTGTCGGCACTGCTGGTGAAGCAACTCAGGATATATACCAAGCTAAACTAACAGGCTCTTTGGCTATTGTAATGGGCGCTGAAGGAGATGGTATGCGCCGTCTAACCCGTGAAACCTGTGATGACTTAATCAAGATCCCGATGGCAGGTAGCGTATCTAGCCTTAATGTTTCAGTAGCATCTGGGGTATGTTTATTTGAGGCAGTGCGTCAGCGTTTAGCTTAAGCTATTGGCATAATCCTAAAGAGCAGATTGTTGATTCAGTCTGCTCTTTTTTTTGATCAATGCGCAGCTAAAACCTCCTTGGCATCTTTCTCGTTTATTTTTCAAACAGGGCTTGCATGTGAAACTGTGATCTGTATAATGCGTCGCACTGGTTAAGCCAGTTGTGAACCAATGAGCGCCGAGGAGCCGATTTATCGGGTAATGTAGACTCAGCTTATGTTCGCGGTTAATACAATTAGCTATCTTTTCTTCGGAAAAACTATCCCCAGAGGTGACTCTGGTATGTAGGGATAGTTAATCGAAAATTAACTGACAATGCGTCCTAATCTTGGATGCTACGGTTTCACATAAATCAATCGGCATTCTCTCGTCTTGACGAGTCTGAGTGGCGATATTGTTTGTGTAATTTTTAATATTGGAGCTCTGTCTCATGCAGAACCAACGTATCCGTATCCGCCTAAAAGCTTTCGATTACAAACTAATCGACGCTTCTACAGCGGAAATCGTTGAAACAGCTAAGCGCACTGGCGCACAGGTTCGTGGTCCAATCCCACTACCTACTCGTAAAGAGCGTTTCACAGTTCTTATCTCTCCACACGTTAACAAGAAAGCACGTGACCAGTACGAAATCCGTACTCACAAGCGTCTAATCGACATCGTTGAGCCAACAGACAAAACTGTTGATGCTCTAATGCGTCTAGACCTTGCTGCGGGCGTTGACGTTCAAATTAGCCTAGGTTAAGGGAGATTAGAAGAATGATTGGTCTAATCGGTCGTAAAGTGGGCATGACCCGCGTATTTACTGAAGAAGGCGTTTCTATCCCAGTAACTGTTGTTGAGGTTGAAGCTAACCGTGTTTCTCAAGTGAAAACTCTTGAGACAGATGGCTACGCAGCAATCCAGGTTACTACTGGTGCTAAGAAAGCTAACCGCGTATCAAAGCCAGAAGCAGGTCACTTTGCTAAAGCTGGTGTTGAAGCTGGTCGTGGTCTTTGGGAATTCCGTTTGGAAAACGGTGAAGAGTTCGCAGTTGGCGCTGAGCTAACAGTTGAACTATTCAACGAAACTAAGAAAGTAGACGTTACTGGTACTTCTAAAGGTAAAGGTTTCCAAGGCGCTGTTAAGCGTTGGAACTTCCGCACTCAAGATGCTACTCACGGTAACTCATTGTCTCACCGTGCTCCTGGTTCTATCGGTCAATGTCAGACTCCAGGTCGCGTATTTAAAGGCAAGAAAATGGCAGGTCACATGGGTGCTGAGCGTGTAACGACTCAAAACCTAGAGATCGTACGTGTTGACGCTGAGCGCAACCTGCTTCTTATCAAAGGTGCAGTCCCAGGCGCAACTGGCGGAAACGTGATCGTTAAACCAGCTGTTAAAGCATAACGTCTCAGGAGTAAGTAATGGAACTAATGGTTAAAGGTGCTGATGCACTAACTGTTTCCGAAACTACTTTCGGACGTGAGTTTAACGAAGCTCTTGTACACCAAGTAGTTGTTGCATTTGCAGCAGGTGCTCGTCAAGGTACACGTGCTCAGAAAACACGTTCAGAAGTATCTGGCGGTGGCGCTAAGCCATGGCGTCAAAAAGGTACTGGTCGCGCACGCGCTGGTACAATCCGTAGCCCAATCTGGCGTACAGGTGGTGTTACTTTTGCTGCGAAACCACAAGATCACAGCCAAAAAGTAAACAAAAAAATGTACCGTGGTGCTATGAAGAGCATTCTTTCTGAGCTAGTTCGTCAAGAGCGTCTAATCGTTGTTGATAACTTCTCAGTTGAAGCGCCAAAGACTAAAGAGCTAGTTGCTAAGCTTAAAGAGCTTGAGCTAACTGACGCTCTAATCGTGACTAGCGAAGTAGATGAGAATCTATTCCTAGCTGCTCGTAACCTATACAAAGTTGACGCACGTGACGTTGCTGGTATCGACCCAGTTTCACTAATCGCGTTCGACAAAGTTGTAATGACTGCCGAAGCAGTTAAGCAAGTTGAGGAGATGCTAGCATGATCACTGAAGAGCGTATCCTAAAAGTTCTACGTGCACCGCACATCTCTGAAAAAGCAACTATGGCAGCTGAGAAAGCGAACACTATCGTTTTCAAAGTAGCAAAAGATGCAACTAAGAAAGAGATCAAAGCTGCTGTAGAGAAGCTTTTTGAAGTTGAAGTTAAGTCTGTAAATACTCTTATCACTAAGGGTAAGACCAAACGTCAAGGTCTACGCCAAGGTCGCCGCAGCGACGTTAAGAAAGCGTACGTTACTTTGAAAGAAGGTCAAGATCTTGACTTTGTTGGCGGCGCGGAATAACAGGAGTAGTTGAACAATGGCTATTGTTAAATGTAAGCCGACTTCCCCTGGTCGTCGTCACGTTGTTAAAGTTGTTAACGCTGACCTACACAAGGGCAAGCCATACGCACCTCTTCTAGAGAAAAACTCTAAGAACGGTGGTCGTAACAACAACGGTCGTATCACAGTACGTCACATCGGCGGTGGTCACAAGCACCACTACCGTGTAATTGACTTCAAACGTACTAAAGACGGTATCCCAGCGAAAGTTGAGCGTCTAGAATACGATCCAAACCGTAGCGCTAACATCGCTCTAGTTCTGTACGCAGACGGTGAGCGTCGTTACATCCTAGCACCTAAAGGTGTTCAAGCTGGTGATGCTATCCAGTCTGGTGTTGATGCACCAATCAAAGCTGGTAACGCTCTACCAATGCGTAACATCCCAGTAGGTTCAACTGTACACAACGTTGAACTAAAACCTGGTAAAGGTGGTCAGCTAGCTCGTTCGGCTGGTGCTTATGCTCAAATCGTTGCTCGCGACGGTGCATACGTAACTATCCGTCTACGTTCTGGTGAAATGCGCAAAGTACTTTCTGAAGGCCGTGCAACAATCGGTGAAGTTGGTAACTCTGAGCACATGCTACGTGAACTTGGTAAAGCTGGTGCTAACCGCTGGCGCGGTGTTCGTCCAACCGTTCGCGGTGTGGTAATGAACCCAGTAGACCACCCACACGGTGGTGGTGAAGGTCGTACTTCTGGTGGCCGTCACCCAGTTTCACCATGGGGTCAGCCAACTAAAGGCTTCAAGACTCGTAAGAACAAACGCACTGACAAGTACATCGTACGTCGTCGTAACAAGTAATCTATATAAAGAGGAATCGCCATGCCACGTTCTCTCAAGAAAGGTCCATTTATTGACCTACACTTGCTGAAGAAGGTAGAGAAAGCGGTGGAAAGCGGAGACAAAAAGCCTATTAAGACTTGGTCCCGTCGTTCAATGATCATCCCTACGATGATCGGTTTGACCATCGCTGTCCATAATGGTCGTCAGCACGTACCAGTTTTCGTTACTGAAGAAATGATCGGTCACAAACTGGGTGAATTTGCACCAACTCGTACTTACCGCGGCCACGTCGTGGATAAGAAAGCGAAGAAGCGTTAAGGAGTAGATGATGGAAGCACTAGCTAAACATAACTTTGCTCGCATTTCGCCTCAGAAAGCTCGCTTAGTTGCGGATCAAATTCGTGGTAAATCTGTAGACCAGGCTCTAGAAATTCTAACGTTCAGCAACAAAAAAGCTGCTGAGCTAATCAAGAAAGTTCTTGAGTCAGCTATCGCTAACGCGGAGCATAACGAAGGCGCAGATATTGACGATCTAAATGTCGCAAAAATCTTCGTAGATGAAGGCCCGATCATGAAGCGTATTATGCCTCGTGCTAAAGGTCGTGCGGATCGTATCTTGAAGCGTTCAAGCCACATCACTGTTGTTGTAGCAGATCGCTAAGAGACTAGGAGAGTAAGCAATGGGTCAAAAAGTACATCCTAATGGTATTCGTCTAGGCATCGTTAAGCCTTGGAATGCTACATGGTTTGCTAACACCAAAGATTTCGCTGACAACCTAGACGGCGACTTCAAGGTACGTCAGTTCCTTACAAGTGAACTGAAAAAAGCGTCACTATCACGCATCGTTATCGAGCGTCCAGCTAAGAGCATCCGTGTGACTATTCACACTGCTCGTCCTGGCGTAGTAATCGGTAAGAAAGGTGAAGACGTAGAAAAACTTCGCGCAGCTGTAGCTAAAATCGCAGGTGTACCAGCGCAAATCAACATCGCTGAAGTACGTAAGCCTGAGCTAGATGCACAGCTTGTAGGTGATAGCATCGCGTCTCAGCTAGAGCGTCGTGTTATGTTCCGTCGTGCTATGAAGCGCGCGGTACAAAACGCTATGCGTCTAGGCGCTAAAGGTATCAAAGTAGAAGTAAGCGGTCGTCTAGGCGGCGCTGAAATTGCACGTTCTGAGTGGTACCGTGAAGGCCGTGTGCCTCTACACACTCTTCGTGCTGACATTGATTACGCAACTTCTTCGGCTCACACTCAATACGGTGTGATCGGCATTAAAGTTTGGATCTTCAAAGGTGAGATTCTAGGCGGTATGCCAGCAGCTAACGCTGTAGAGCCTAAAGGCGACAAGCCTAAGAAGCAGCGTAAAGGCCGTAAGTAAGGAGTCGACAGATGCTACAACCTAAACGTACTAAGTTCCGTAAGGTTCAGACAGGTCGTAACCGTGGTCTAGCTAAGGGTACTGATGTAAGCTTCGGCGAATTCGGTCTTAAAGCTGTTGGCCGTGGTCGTCTAACTGCTCGTCAAATCGAAGCGGCACGTCGTGCAATGACACGTCACGTTAAGCGTCAAGGTAAAATCTGGATTCGTGTATTCCCAGACAAGCCTATCACAGAAAAACCACTAGAAGTTCGTCAAGGTAAGGGTAAAGGTAACGTTGAGTACTGGGTAGCCCAAATCCAACCTGGTAAGGTTATGTACGAAATGGGTGGTGTACCTGAAGAATTGGCACGTGAAGCGTTCCGCCTAGCGGCTCGTAAACTGCCATTCAAGACTACATTTGTAACTAAGCAGGTGATGTGATGAAAGCACAAGATCTACGCGAGAAAAGCGTTGAAGAGCTTAACGCTGAGCTATTGAATTTGCTACGCGAACAGTTCAACTTGCGCATGCAAGCTGCAACTGGTCAGCTACAGCAAACTCATACTCTGAAAGCTGTACGCCGTGATATCGCACGTGTGAAAACTGTTTTGACTGAGAAGGCAGGCGCATAATGAGCGAAGTAAAACGTACTCAACAAGGTCGTGTTGTTAGCGACAAGATGGACAAGTCTATCGTAGTTGCTATCGAGCGCATGGTTAAGCACCCAATTTACGGTAAATACGTAAAGCGCACGACTAAAGTACACGCACATGACGAGAACAACGAATGTGGCCTAGGCGACAGCGTTGAAATCGCAGAGTGTCGTCCAATGTCTAAGACTAAGTCTTGGACTTTGGTAAAAGTTCTAGAAAAAGCGAAAGGTTAATCTTTAGCTAATTCTATGAAACTAAACGGCTCCAAAAATATTTTTGGGGCCGTTTATTTTTTGACTACCCAATTGAAAAAAAGGGTGGTACAATTCGCGTCCCTTTTAAAGAGGCAGCCCGACCCGTGAGGGTCTAGTTTTTTTATATATTTAGCGGAGCACTAACATGATCCAAATGCAAAGTATGCTGGACGCAGCTGATAACTCAGGCGCTCGCAGCGTAATGTGTATTAAGGTTCTGGGTGGCTCTCACCGCCGTTATGCACATATCGGTGACGTCATCAAAGTTACTGTTAAGGAAGCAATTCCTCGCGGTAAAGTTAAGAAAGGTGACGTTCTGAAGGCGGTGGTAGTTCGCACCCGTAAAGGCGTACGTCGTCCAGACGGTTCTGTCATTCGCTTCGACCGTAATGCTTGCGTATTGTTGAACGACAACACTGAGCAACCAATCGGTACACGTATCTTTGGTCCTGTGACACGCGAACTTCGTGGCGATAAGTTCATGAAGATCGTTTCACTGGCTCCAGAAGTTCTGTAAGGAGCACGTAAGATGGCAGCTAAAATCCGTCGTAATGACGAAGTAATCGTTCTTGCTGGTAAAGATAAAGGCAAGAAAGGTAAAGTAACTAAGGTTCTAGCAACTGGTAAAGTTATCGTTGAAGGTATCAACCTAGTTAAGAAACACCAAAAACCTGTTCCAGCTCTAGGTATCCAAGGCGGTATCGTTGAGCAGGAAGCAGCTATTGACGTTTCTAACGTGGCGCTTTTCAACGCAGCTACTGGTAAAGCTGACCGTATCGGTTTCCGTTTTGAAGATGGCAAGAAAGTTCGTTTCTTCAAGTCTAACGGCGAAACTGTTTCTAACTAATAGAAAGTAATTTGGAGTTCTACTATGGCGAAACTGCATGATTACTACAAGTCGTCTGTAGTCGCTGAACTGACCAAAGAGTTCAGCTACACAAGCGTCATGCAAGTCCCTAGAATCGAGAAAATCACCCTAAACATGGGTGTTGGTGAAGCAATCAACGATAAGAAACTGCTAGAAAACGCAGCTGCTGATATGGCAACGATCTCTGGTCAAAAGCCACTTATCACTAAAGCTCGCAAATCTGTTGCTGGTTTCAAAATCCGTGAAGGCTACCCTATCGGTTGTAAAGTAACCTTGCGTGGCGAACGTATGTGGGATTTTCTTGAGCGTTTGATTAACATCGCTCTTCCACGAGTACGTGACTTCCGTGGTGTTAGCGCTAAGTCTTTTGACGGACGCGGTAACTACAGCATGGGCGTTCGCGAGCAAATCATCTTCCCGGAAATCGACTTTGATAAAGTTGATAAAGTACGCGGTCTAGACATCACTATTACGACGTCTGCTGGTACTGATGAGGAAGGCCGTGCTCTGCTGGCTGCCTTTAACTTCCCATTCCGTAAGTAAGGTGAAGGGTTACTGTTATGGCTAAAAATTCAATGAAAGCACGTGAAGCAAAACGTGCGAAGCTAGTAGCTAAGTTCGCTGAAAAGCGTGCTGCGCTAAAAGCTATCATCAGCGATGTAAACGCATCTGAAGAAGATCGTTGGAACGCAGTTCTTACACTGCAATCTCTTCCTCGTGATTCAAGTGCATCACGTCAGCGCAACCGTTGTAACCAAACTGGTCGTCCACACGGTTACCTACGTAAGTTCGGTCTAAGCCGTATCAAAGTTCGCGAAGCTTGCATGAAAGGCGAGATTCCTGGACTTCGTAAGGCTAGCTGGTAATTGCCACTTAATCATTTGGAGTAAATCATATGAGCATGCAAGATCCGATTTCGGATATGCTGACCCGCGTTCGTAACGGTCAGGCAGCAAACAAAGTTGCTGTTAAAATGCCTTCTTCAAAGCTTAAAGTTGCAATCGCTGCACTACTAAAAGCTGAAGGTTACATCGTTGACTTCGCTGTTGAAGGCGAAGCAAAACCTGAGCTAGAAGTTACTCTTAAGTACTTCCAAGCTAAACCAGTAATCGAGCAACTTAAACGTGTTTCTCGTCCAGGTCTACGTGTTTACAAGAAGAAAGATGAGCTTCCTTCTGTAATGGGTGGTCTTGGTGTTGCTATCGTTTCAACTTCCAAGGGTCTTATGTCAGACCGTGCTGCACGTAAAGCAGGTCTTGGTGGTGAAATCATCGCTTACGTAGCGTAATAGGAGTAGAAAATGTCTCGTGTTGCTAAAGCACCTGTCGCTATTCCAGCTGGCGTAGAGGTGAAACTAAACGGCCAAGAAATCACTGTAAAAGGTGCTAAAGGCGAACTATCTCGCGTTCTTAACGACGCAGTAGTTGTAGCTCAGGAAGAAAACAATCTTACTTTCGGTCCTAAAGAAGGTGTTGTAAACGCATGGGCACAAGCTGGTACAGCTCGCGCTCTAGTTAACAACATGGTTGTTGGCGTTACTGAAGGCTTTACTAAGAAGCTAACTCTTAAAGGTGTTGGTTACCGTGCTGCTATTAAAGGCAACGCTGTAGGTCTAACACTTGGCTTCTCACACCCAGTTGAGCACGAGTTGCCAGCGGGTATTAAAGCTGAGTGTCCAAGCCAAACTGAAATCGTGATCACTGGTTGTGACAAACAACTTGTTGGTCAGGTTGCGGCTGACATTCGTTCTTACCGTGAGCCTGAGCCTTACAAAGGCAAAGGTGTTCGTTACGCAGATGAAAATGTGCGTACTAAAGAAGCTAAGAAGAAGTAAGGTAACACTATGGATAAGAAAGCATCTCGCATCCGTCGTGCTACACGCGCACGTCGTAAGATTGCAGAACTGGGTGCAACTCGCCTAGTAGTACACCGTACTCCTCGTCACGTGTACGCTCAGGTTATTGCAGCTAACGGCTCTGAGGTTATCGCAGCAGCTTCTACTGTAGAAAAAGCGATCCGTGAGCAAGTTAAGAACACTGGTAACATCGATGCAGCTAAAGCAGTAGGTAAAGCTGTTGCTGAGCGCGCTCTTGAAAAAGGCGTAGAATCAGTTGCATTTGATCGTTCTGGTTTCCAATACCACGGTCGAGTAGCGGCGCTAGCAGAATCTGCTCGCGAAGCTGGTCTGAAATTCTAAGGTAGGGTTGGAAGATGGCTAAAGAACAACAAGTTCAAGCGAATGATTTGCAAGAAAAGCTAATCGCAGTTAACCGTGTATCTAAGACGGTTAAAGGTGGTCGAATCATGAGCTTCACTGCACTAACAGTTGTTGGTGACGGTAACGGTCGTGTAGGTTTCGGTTACGGCAAAGCTCGTGAAGTACCTGCAGCGATTCAAAAAGCAATGGAAAAAGCGCGTCGTAACATGACTACGATCGCTCTAAACGAAGGCACTCTTCACCACCCAGTGAAAGGTCGCCACTCGGGCTCTAAAGTTTACATGCAGCCTGCAGCAGAAGGTACGGGTGTTATCGCAGGTGGTGCGATGCGTGCAGTACTAGAAGTTGCTGGTGTACACAACGTACTATCTAAAGCATACGGTTCTACGAACCCTATCAACATCGTTCGTGCAACGATCGATGCACTAGGTAGCATGAAGTCGCCAGAAATGGTTGCTGCTAAACGTGGTCTAACTGTTGAATCTATTTCGGAGTAAGAACACCATGGCAACTATTAAAGTAACTCAAACTAAAAGCTCAATTGGTCGTCTACCTAAGCACAAAGCGTGTCTTAAAGGTCTAGGCCTTCGTAAAATCAACCACACAGTAGAACTTGAAGATACTCCGTGCGTACGCGGTATGATCAACAAGGTTTACTACATGGTTAAAGTTGAGGAGTAATCAGAATGCGTTTGAATACTCTATCTCCAGCTGCTGGTGCTAAGACTACTGCTAAACGCGTAGGTCGTGGTATCGGTTCTGGCCTAGGTAAAACTGGTGGCCGTGGCCACAAAGGTCAAAAGTCACGTTCTGGCGGTTCAGTTCGTCCAGGTTTTGAAGGCGGTCAGATGCCTCTGAAACAACGTCTACCTAAATTCGGCTTCACTTCTCGTAAGAGCCTAGTGTCTGCTGAAGTTCGTCTAGCTGAGCTAGCGAAAGTAACAGGTGACGTAGTAGATCTAAACAGCCTTAAAGCTGCTAACGTTATCACTAAGAACATCGAATTCGTAAAAGTTGTTCTATCTGGTGAGATCAACAAAGCAGTGACTGTTAAAGGTCTACGTGTGACTAAAGGCGCTAAAGCTGCAATCGAAGCTGCAGGCGGCAAAATCGAGGAATAATCTCGAGGAACGAGGTACAGATGGCTAAGAAACCAGGACAAGATTTTCGTAGTGCTCAGAGCGGCTTAAGTGAACTAAAGTCGCGCTTATTATTCGTAATTGGTGCACTTTTAGTATTCCGAGCCGGCTCATTTGTGCCGATTCCTGGTATTGACGCTGCTGTACTTGCCGATTTGTTCGAACAGCAAAAAGGTACCATCGTTGAAATGTTTAACATGTTCTCCGGTGGTGCTCTTGAGCGTGCATCTATATTAGCTTTGGGCATCATGCCGTATATTTCGGCATCTATTGTTGTCCAACTGCTAACTGTAGTTCATCCAGCGTTAGCTGAACTCAAAAAAGAGGGTGAAGCAGGCCGTCGTAAGATCAGCCAATATACACGCTACGGCACGCTTGTACTTGCAACATTCCAAGCTATTGGTATTGCAACAGGCTTACCAAACATGGTCGATAATCTGGTTGTTATCAACCAAACCATGTTTACGCTAATTGCTACCGTAAGTTTAGTAACCGGCACCATGTTCCTAATGTGGTTAGGTGAACAAATTACAGAGCGTGGAATCGGTAACGGTATTTCGTTGCTAATTTTTGCAGGTATTGTTGCTGGATTGCCTTCGGCAATCGGTCAAACAATCGAGCAAGCGCGTCAAGGTGAATTGCATGTACTTCTTCTGCTGTTGATTGCTGTACTAGCATTCGCAGTTATTTACTTTGTTGTTTTCATGGAACGTGGTCAACGTCGTATCGTTGTTAACTACGCGAAGCGTCAACAAGGTCGCAAAGTATTTGCTGCGCAAAGCACTCACTTGCCACTTAAAATTAATATGGCAGGTGTTATTCCGGCAATCTTCGCATCAAGCATTATCCTGTTCCCAGGAACACTGGCTCAGTGGTTTGGTCAGAACGGTGAGAGCAGCGCGTTCGGTTGGTTAACTGACGTGTCTTTGGCTCTTAGCCCAGGTCAACCTCTGTATGTGATGCTTTATGCAGCAGCGATTATTTTCTTCTGTTTCTTCTACACGGCGTTGGTATTCAACCCGCGTGAAACAGCAGATAACCTGAAGAAGTCTGGTGCATTCGTACCCGGTATCCGCCCAGGTGAGCAGACAGCTAAGTACATTGATAAAGTAATGACACGTCTAACCCTTGCTGGTGCACTGTACATTACCTTTATCTGTCTGATTCCAGAGTTTATGATGGTCGCGTGGAACGTACGTTTCTACTTCGGCGGTACATCACTACTAATCGTAGTCGTTGTAATCATGGACTTTATGGCACAGGTACAGACTCATATGATGTCCCAACAGTATGATTCTGTGTTGAAGAAAGCGAATCTGAAAGGTTACGGCCGTTAATCCGGCGGTGGCTTCAGTTTCAATTACGGAGTTTAGCAATGAAAGTTCGTGCTTCCGTTAAAAAAATCTGCCGTAACTGTAAAGTTATCAAGCGTAACGGTGTCGTTCGCGTGATTTGCAGTGAGCCAAAGCACAAGCAGCGCCAAGGCTAATCAGCAGAAATTTTTACTTGAAATATAAGGTAGTGTCGAGTATATTCCTCGGCCTACCTTTTGCGTGCAAAAGAAGTAGTATTCCGCAGCGTATCCATAACGGGCTTTGCTGCGGCTAATTCTTTTTAAGAAACACTAGGAGTGAATAATGGCCCGTATAGCAGGCATTAACATTCCTGATCAAAAACATGCTGTGATTGCACTAACGTCAATCTACGGCATCGGTAAAACTCGCTCTCAAGCTATCCTAGCTGAAGTGGGTATTGCTGAAGATGTTAAGATCAGTGAACTAACTGAAGAGCAGATCGATCAACTGCGTGATGGTGTAGCTAAGTACACTGTAGAAGGTGATCTACGTCGTGAAGTATCTATGAACATCAAGCGTCTTATGGACCTTGGCTGTTACCGTGGTCTTCGTCATCGTCGCAGTCTACCACTACGTGGACAGCGTACTAAAACCAATGCTCGCACCCGCAAGGGTCCGCGTAAGCCGATCAAGAAATAATCGGGAAGGTAGAGTACAATGGCTAAACAACCAACTCGCGCTCGTAAGCGCGTACGCAAGCAAGTTGCAGATGGCGTTGCGCACATCCATGCATCTTTCAATAACACAATCGTAACTATTACTGACCGTCAAGGTAACGCTCTAGCATGGGCTACTGCAGGTGGTTCAGGATTCCGCGGTTCTCGTAAGTCTACTCCGTTCGCTGCACAGGTTGCTGCTGAGCGTTGTGCTGAAATGGCTAAAGAATACGGCCTAAAGAACTTGGAAGTTATGGTTAAGGGTCCTGGTCCAGGTCGTGAATCTACTGTTCGCGCACTGAACGCAGCTGGTTTCCGCATCACAAACATTGTTGATGCTACACCAATCCCTCATAACGGTTGTCGTCCACCTAAGAAACGTCGCGTATAACGTTTTTTAGATTATTGGAGAAAGATCATGGCAAGATATTTGGGTCCTAAGCTGAAGCTTAGCCGTCGCGAAGGTACTGACTTATTCCTTAAGTCTGGTGTACGCGCGATCGATACCAAGTGTAAAATTGATAACGCACCAGGTGTACACGGCGCTCGTCGCGGTCGTCTATCTGAGTATGGCGTTCAGCTTCGTGAGAAGCAAAAAGTTCGTCGTATGTACGGCGTTCTAGAAAAACAATTCCGTAACTACTACAAAGAAGCAGCTCGCCTGAAAGGCAACACTGGTGAAAACCTACTTCAGCTTCTTGAAGGTCGTCTTGATAACGTAGTTTACCGCATGGGCTTTGGTGCAACTCGCGCAGAAGCACGTCAGCTAGTTAGCCACAAAGCTATCCTAGTTAACGGTAAAGTTGTAAACGTTCCTTCTTTCAAAGTTGCGGCTAACGACGTTGTTGCTATCCGCGAGAAAGCTCAAAAGCAATCTCGTATCAAAGCGGCTCTAGAAGTTGCTGAACAACGCGAAAAACCAACTTGGATTGAAGTAGATGGTGGCAAGATGGAAGGTACGTTCAAGCGTCTGCCTGAGCGTTCAGATCTGTCTGCTGACATCAACGAACAACTGATCGTCGAGCTTTACTCTAAGTAAGGTTTAAACTAAAGAGAGGACACAATGCAGGGTTCTGTAACAGAATTTCTTAAGCCACGTCTTGTTGACATTGAACAAGTTAGCACGACACACGCAAAAGTAACTCTTGAGCCATTAGAGCGTGGTTTTGGCCATACTCTTGGTAATGCACTTCGCCGTATTCTTCTATCTTCTATGCCAGGTTGTGCTGTAACAGAAGTAGAAATTGAAGGCGTACTTCATGAGTACAGCACTAAAGAAGGCGTTCAGGAAGATATTCTTGAAATCCTACTTAACCTTAAAGGTTTGGCTGTACGCGTTGCCGAAGGCAAAGATGAAGTATTCATTACGCTAAACAAATCAGGCTCGGGCCCTGTGGTTGCAGGTGACATCACCCATGATGGTGATGTAGAGATCGCTAACCCAGAACACGTTATTTGTCACCTAACGGATGACAACGCTGAGATCGCTATGCGTATCAAAGTTGAACGTGGTCGCGGTTACGTTCCAGCTTCAGCTCGTATCCATACTGAAGAAGATGAGCGTCCAATTGGTCGCCTACTGGTTGACGCTACGTACAGCCCAGTAGATAAGATTGCTTACTCTGTAGAAGCAGCTCGTGTAGAGCAGCGTACAGATTTAGACAAGCTTGTTATCGACATGGAAACGAACGGTACTCTTGACCCTGAGGAAGCAATCCGTCGCGCAGCTACTATTCTAGCTGAGCAATTGGATGCGTTCGTAGATCTTCGTGATGTACGTGTACCTGAGGAGAAGGAAGAGAAGCCAGAATTCGATCCGATCCTACTGCGTCCTGTAGACGATCTTGAACTAACAGTTCGCTCTGCTAACTGTCTGAAAGCAGAAGCGATTCACTACATCGGTGATCTTGTACAGCGTACTGAGGTTGAGCTACTTAAAACGCCTAACCTTGGTAAAAAATCTCTTACTGAGATTAAAGACGTACTTGCATCACGTGGTCTGTCTCTGGGTATGCGCCTAGAAAACTGGCCACCAGCGTCTATCGCTGAAGATTAATCGATAATAGTTAGAAGGATTAGGTCATGCGCCATCGTAAGAGTGGTCGTCAACTCAACCGCAACAGCTCACATCGTAAAGCGATGTTCAGCAATATGGCTAGCTCTCTAGTACGTCATGAAGTTATCAAGACTACATTGCCAAAAGCAAAAGAGCTACGTCGCGTAGTTGAGCCTTTGATTACACTAGCTAAGACTGACAGTGTTGCTAACCGTCGTCTAGCGTTTGCACGTACTCGTGACAACGAAGTAGTTGCAAAACTATTTAACGAACTAGGTCCACGTTTTGCTGCTCGTCAGGGCGGTTACACTCGTATCCTAAAAGCTGGTTTCCGTGCTGGTGACAAAGCTCCAATGGCTTACATTGAGCTTGTAGATCGCCCAGTTGCTGAAGAAGCTGCTGAGTAATCAGGTTCGTAAGAACGAAAAAGCCGAGCATCAGCTCGGCTTTTTTGCGTTTGGGTGATAATCAACGCTTGGTTAGAAGTGCCTAATCGGATTTACTTCCAGATTGCCCCTAGGTTGTCGAGTAAGCTAGAGCTTGCACCTTGACTTTGCAGAGCGCTTAGAATGATTGGCGTAAAGGTAGAGATCAGTGAAGGGTCCATCCCTAAAGCTGAAAATGCACTTTTTACTGTTTCGTTATTTGCAATCATGGCCGTTAGACCGCTTGATTGTAGTGAATCAAAACCTGGAACAAGTCCTGCCAGCTCACTTTTCTCTGAGCTATCCAATGAGTTTTGCGCGAGTGCGAGTAAAGAGCCCAAACCACCAATAGCTTGTTCCGATGATACGTTAGCGCTGCTCTGGATGGCTGACACTAAATCTGTATCTGCTGCTCCTTGCTTGGACCAAGTTTGCACTGCTCCCATCAATGCGGCACTGGCAAGTTCACTGTAGCCACTGTTGCTTTTCATTTGGTCTGTCTTTGATGTCGTTTGGCAGCCCATTAGAGCGAGACTTGCCAAAGCGGCTATTGCGATTTTCTTATTCATAACTTCTCCTTATTCAATACAACCGAACACAGCGGTTCGGTTTGTGGTTCAGTATTATTCAAAAAAAACGGCGACACAATGTGCCGCCGTTATTAGATAAGCTAAAAATCCGAATTATAGGATATCTAGTAGCTCAACTTCGAATACTAGAGCCGCGAATGGAGGGATTGCTGCACCAGCGCCACGCTCACCGTATGCTAGATCTTGTGGGATGTATAGTTTCCACTTAGAACCAACAGGCATTAGTTGAAGAGCTTCAACCCAGCCTTTGATCACGCCAGTTACTGGGAACTCAGCAGGTTGACCACGAGAAACAGAGCTGTCGAATACAGTGCCGTCTGTTAGCTCACCGTGGTAGTGTACGCGAACTTGCTTATCAGACGTTGGGATCTCACCAGTACCTTCAGTAAGGATTTCGTACTGTAGACCTGACTCTAGAACCGTTACTTCTGGGCGCAGAGCGTTGTCTTTTAGGAACGCTTCACCGTCAGCTGCTGCTGCTTTTGCCGCTTCTTGACGAGCTGCTTCAGCGCGTTGATGCAGCTCTTGAAGTGCACCGTTGATCTCATCAATTTCGATAGCTGGCATGTCACCCACGAGTGCTGTAGCGATACCTGCAGCGATTGCATCAACGTTAAGACCTTCAAGACCAGAACCTGCTAGTTGCTGACCCATCTGTAGACCGATACCGTAGCTTGCTTTTTGCTCTACAGTCTCAAATTTTACTTCAGACATAGTGTCTCTCTTTGTATGGTTTGTGTTAAAGGGGTTAGGATACCAGGTATAGCGGTATGATGAAATGTTCCCCTTGAGATCCTCTTCACCCAGAGTGAATGTGCGATTTAGATCGACTTTCACTCAATGCACTGCAAAATTTGACTTGTTGATAACTCAGAAGAGTGAAATTTCCTATACTCATGTGCGCTTGGTTTTTATACTTGGAATGAAGCCCGCTTGGAGATGTGACGCGATGAATCGCAGAAAGAAAAAGAAACAACCCTCTGTGAATTATATTGAGCTAATGAAGCAAAAATGGTCATCGATAGATGGGCAGGCGATGAAAGACAAAGTAGCGGCGAGCTGGGCCCTGTTACCCAAGTTGCACCAACGCGCGCTTATGGTTCTTTTACCAATCGTATTACTCTTAATTCTGATACCGTTCCCTGAATCTCAGCCTCAAGTTACGCAGGGAGAACCTCAACGAGTTGAGATAGACATCAATACAACGGGTCTGAGTGAGCAGAAGAATGCTCGTCAACAGCAACTTGCTTCTAGCGATTGGAAAGAATACCAAGTGAAAAGTGGCGACACATTGGCTCAGGTTTTTCGGAGTAATAATTTAGCCATGTCTGATCTCAATGCATTGGTGAAAGTGGAAGGTTCGGATAAGCCACTCAGTTACATCAAGCAAGGGCAGCTCGTGCGCTTTAAGTTGACGGAAGAAGGGCAATTAGACATCCTCCAACTGGAGAAAAAAGATCAGTCGGTGATGTTTTTCCGCCTCTCTGATGGAGGCTTTGGACGCAGTAAATAAGGCAATTATGCTCCTTTTGCCGCTGGCCTGAATCTGAGAGACCTCCAAGGGATCAGCGGCACAACGATCATCAATATTCCGACTAGGGTTAACCAATCGGGTACTTCCGAAAACCACACCACACCGAACAAAGTCACAAATACCAATCCTGAGTTTTCTGCTATCGCAATATTGCCCGCCGGCGCTCGCTTGTAGGCTGCAACAGCCAGCCCATTGTAAGAGAGTATTAACCCTGCACTTGCCAATATTAGCAGTAAGGAAGTGTTGCTGATGGGTTGCCAGTAGATCGCGCAAAGAATGGCTGACATTGGTAGTGACAGTAATGATGTCCAATATAGTGTCGTGACAACAGTTTGCTCTTTTGGTAATCGCCTCGCGGTGATGTTGAACAACGCCAGCGTCATTGCGGTCCCAAGAGCAAAGAGCGCAGCCCAATGAAATTCCGAGGGGCGCAACACGACCAATACACCGACGAAACCGAATAAGCTTGCGAGAACTTTTCCCAGAGATGGGGTCTCCTTTAGTAACATCACTGAAAGAGGCAGCATCAAAAGAGGCGCGGCGTAGAAAACCGCATTCGCGGTTGCAAGGGGGAGATGCGTAATTGCGATGACCATACACCCACTGCCCATTAAGATTAAGTGGGCTCGCAGCAACTGAAGCTTCCAAGAGATAAGTGCTCTTTCTTTTTTAGGTTGGAGATGCCATAAAGGCCATATCAGTAGCAATGAAAATAGTTGACGAATAAAGACATACTGGAAGGTGGGGACGTCACCATCAAGCAGTTTTACGGCGATATCAGACACTGAGGCTGCAAAGTTGCCCAGTACGAGTAACAAGATGGCAAGGTGATGCGCGGACATCTATTCCTTGCTCAATTTCATATCGATATGAGGAATGTCGTCTTCCAAGTACATGGGAGACGTTTGAACAAATCCATGTTTCTCGT
This sequence comes from Vibrio sp. MarTm2, assembly GCF_027587055.1. Lineage (NCBI taxonomy): Bacteria > Pseudomonadati > Pseudomonadota > Gammaproteobacteria > Vibrionales > Vibrionaceae > Vibrio > Vibrio sp. MarTm2. Next base: position 136,111 of record NZ_JAPPTK010000011.1, read on the forward strand.
AAAACTTAGCTAAGTGCTCTTGGGCGCCAATCTCAATAGACTGCTTTGGCCACAGTTGTTGGCATGAGGAAAGTGCTTGCTGCAATAATAGATGGCCAAGTCCACTTCCTCGCTCATTTTCTTTCGTTGCGACACGACCAATACTCGCGGATGGGTAACTGATTCCGGGAGGGAGCAATCGAGCACAGGCAACTAACTGGTCATCGCGGTAACCCAGTAGATGATGTACACCCCTTTGATGATCTTTGTCGTCTAGCTCAGGGTAAGGGCATGTTTGTTCAACGACAAACACGTCAATGCGTAGCTTGAGTAGTTGATAAAGCTGAGTGGTTGAAAGCTGTTCAAAAGTGAGTTGCTGCCAGGTAATCATAGTTGTCCTTTTCACTAAGTGCTGAATCATGACGACACTAACGGTCTTGCTCTATTGCGGCATTAACCATTGTTAATTTTGCAGGCGTTTTTTAATGCGGCTGAGGCTAATGGACGTAATACCTAAGTATGCAGCCACTTGGTAGTCGTTAAGGCGCTCATGCAAGTTTGGAAAGTGCTCACAGAACAGGGTATATCGCTCTTCTGGCGAATAGAGCAACATAAATCGCTCTTTGTTTTCCTTATGCATGAGTTGCGTTTCAAGCAATTTGAGATAGATACCGTGCTTTTCCTCTCGCCAATTTCGCAGTGTCTCTATCGGTAGTGAAACGAGGGAGCAAGGTGTCAGAGATTCGAGAAGGTAAGGTGAAGGTTGTTGCTTGATTAGGCCCTCGAACCCAATGATCCAGTCGTTCTCCCAGTAAAACTCTTTGCTGAACTCTTTGCCTTTCTCTGTGAGATAGGCGGAGTGGCAAATACCCTCTAGCAAAAAGTGAATCTCCTGAGCCACTTCTCCCTGATGGAGCAGAATGTGGCGTGTCGGCAATTCTATCCATTTTGCAGACTTGCACAGCTGCTCTGTTTCGTCTGTGTTAAAGCCATGAGAGATGAGTTGCTTTTTAAAAACGTCGATCATAGAGCTGGGTATAGGTGGTTAACAGTGTCAAAGAGTGTAACTGATTTCACGAAAATGCCGAGCAACAAAAAAGCCGCGAACTTGGTCGCGGCTAGAATTGTGATAACTGAGTTACTTCTGCAGGTCGATTTGGTAAACCGCAAAGCCAACATCGTCGGTTGCGACACGCTTCATTGGGTACTGGCCTTTTTCTTCAATGAATTTCGCCGCTTTTTCACTTGGAGATGTTTCGAAGCGAATATCCAGCTGCTTGTCTGATTTGATTGGTGCAAATGACCAGTTGTTGTCTGCGCTCGGAGTGAACTGGCCTTTCTCATTGCTCACGCGAGTAATGTAAGACGCAATGACTGAGCGGTTTTCGTCTGGAGAATCAAATGCGACAAACTCAGAACCCGTACCCGGGAACTTATTGCTGTATGCACGGTAGTTGTTGGTCGCGATGATGAAGTCTTGCTTCATATCAATCGGCTTACCTTGGTAAGTTAGGTTAACAATACGTTCTGCACCGTCATTCACTAGCTTACAATCACCGTCGTACTTAGCTGGTGTTGTCACATCAATTTGATAGTTCAGACCGTCAATGACATCGAAGTTGTAAGTACGGAAACCATCCCAGTCGATCAGGCTTTGTGGAGCGGTACTGTTAACGTCAATTTGCTTGAACTGACCTGCTGTACATTCCAGCCACTCTTTGACTTCTTTACCCGTCACTTTCATTGCGACGAGTGTGTTCGGGTATAAGTAAAGATCGGCTGCATTACGGAAAGTCAGCTGACCTGATTCAACTTCAGTAAAGTTTGCAGGGTCGTTCTTACGGCCACCCGCTTTAAATGGTGCGGCAGCAGAAAGGACTGGAATGTCCGCAAGATCAGGGTCACCTTGGATAAAGCGCTCGACGTAATCTTTTTGCGCTAGGTTGACGATCTGTACCGTTGGGTCATCTTGGACAAGCGCCAAGAAGCTGTACATGACGTCGTTTGCTTTACCAATTGGTTGATTCACGAAATCACGCGTACCTTTGTGGTCTGCTTCAAGCGCTTTCACCATCTCAGCGTCTGCTTCAGCTAAAGATTTCTTCGCTTTCTTGTCGTAGATAGGGCGAGCTTCAGTTTGCCCTTTCACTACCGTCCACTTGCCATCTTTTTCTTTAAGCTCAAGGTCAATAACACCAACGTGGCTACCCCAACGACCTGGCATTACAGCCGCAACGCCGTTAATGGTGCCATTTTGATTGTCTACGCCAGGGATGTTGTCGAACCCTTTTCCTGGGAATACGGCATGTGAGTGACCAAATGCAATCGCATCAATGCCTGCTACCTGAGATAAGTAATAGGTCGAGTTTTCTGCACCCACTTTATGTGGGTCGGAAGAAACACCAGAGTGAGGGATAGCAACGATAACGTCAGCGCCTTCCGCTTTCATTTGAGGAACTAGCTCTTCAGCCGTCTCTTTGATGTCTTTGGCGAACACTTTGCCTTCTAGGTTCTTCTTGTCCCAGACCATGATTTGTGGCGGAACAAAGCCGATGTAACCGACTTTGATTTGGTGTTCTACACCTTCTACATCTTTAAAGGTGTGCGATGTGATGATGTATGGCTTGAAGTAGTGTTTACCGGTCTTCTTGTCAAAAACGTTGGCGCTAACGTAAGGGAAGTCGGCGTCATTGATGGTTTCTGCTAAGAAATCCAAACCGTAGTTGAACTCATGGTTACCAATGTTGCCCACATCATAGTTGAGTTGGTTCATGGCTTTGTATACTGGGTGGACTTCGCCGGCTTCAATACCTTTAGAGGCCATGTAGTCACCCATTGGGCTACCTTGGATAAGGTCTCCGTTGTCGACTAAAACACTGTTTTCCACTTCTGCACGGGCTTGTTTAACCAAAGTAGCAGTACGCGTTAAACCAATTTTTTGTGATGGTTTGTCTTTGTAGTAGTCGTAGTCCATGACATTGGTATGAATATCTGTGGTTTCTACGATGCGTAATTTGATTGTTTCTGCCATAGCTGGACCTGCCATGGTCAGCATTCCACCTAAAACAGCAATTGAAAGGGGTTTCACTGCTACTTTCATTTTTAAGCTCCGATAGCGTTAGTTGGGATCGTGCTTAATGTAACAAAATGAAATGAAACAATGATTTCAAACTCTAGCAATTTGTGATGTTACGCGGGCGCTTTATGGTGTTCTGCTGACAATCTCTCAAATTTGCTCAAACAACAGCCGGTGTCGAATCTCTCCTTATCAGTTATTGATATAAAAAATGAAATTTTAGAATTTCAGGTAATATGTATTGGCGGCCATAATGCCATCATCAATTAGGAAAGGATGTCACGATGGCGAGCAAGGATACAGTTTCTCAATTTCCGCGGAGTAACCGACAGACTTCGCGAACAGAACAAGCAAACCTCAATACGATTGGTCAGAGTGTTCTTGCTCAAGGAGAAGTGGCGTTAGTGGGGTCTGGGCCTGGTGATGTCGAGTTACTGACTCTGAAAGCCATTCGTTTCCTGCAGCAAGCTGATGTCGTTTTATATGACTACCTTGTCTCGGATGAGATCATGGCCTTAGTGCCAAGCGATACGATTTTGGTCTGTGTCGGTAAGCGCGCCGGCCATCACAGTGTTCCGCAAGAAAAAACCAACCAGCTGCTCGTCGATTTCGCAAAGCAAGGGCATCGCGTAGTTCGTATTAAAGGTGGCGATCCATTCATCTTTGGTCGCGGAGGAGAAGAGCTTGAAGTGCTTGCTGATGCGGGCATCTCTTTCCAAGTTATCCCAGGTATTACTGCCGCAGCAGGTGCGACCGCTTATGCCGGTATTCCATTGACTCATCGAGACTACGCTCAGTCAGCGATGTTTATTACTGGTCACCTAAAAGCAGAAAGCGATCAGATGGATTGGTCGACCCTTGCACGAGGTAATCAAACCTTGGTGATTTACATGGGGTTAATGAAGTCTGACTACATCGAAAGTCAGCTGATTGAACACGGTCGCTCCCCTGAAACGCCCATCGCAATCATTGAACGTGGCACTCAGGCAACCCAAAAAATATTCAAAGGTCAGCTAGCTCAACTGGCTGAACTTGCGAAAGACGCGCAATCACCGTCTCTCATCGTCATTGGTGAAGTTGTGTCTCTGTCAGACAAACTGGCGTGGTTCAATCCGCAGCCTGTCGTACAGCAACGCCAATTCGCATAACTCATTATTTGATTAGTCAGAAGCTCATAGAGAGCCGCAAAGGAAGTACTAACATGGACCAAGAACGTTTAACCCACCTCAAGCAACTCGAAGCGGAGAGTATTCATATCATCCGTGAAGTGGCGGCTGAATTTGATAACCCGGTGATGATGTACTCAATCGGTAAAGACTCATCGGTGATGCTGCATTTAGCTCGTAAAGCATTTTACCCAGGTAAGATTCCTTTTCCGCTACTGCATGTCGACACTGACTGGAAATTCAAAGAGATGATTGAGTTCCGTGATCGCACTGCGGAGAAGTATGGCTTCGAGCTTTTGGTACATAAGAACCCAGAAGGTCTGGCGATGGGATGTAGCCCATTTGTGCATGGCTCTTCTAAGCATACCGACATCATGAAAACTCAGGGTTTGAAACAGGCTCTGAACAAGTATGGGTTTGATGCGGCATTTGGTGGTGCTCGTCGTGACGAAGAGAAATCTCGCGCAAAAGAGCGTGTCTACTCATTCCGAGACAAGAACCACACTTGGGATCCAAAAAACCAGCGTCCTGAGCTTTGGCGTACATACAACGGTCAAATCAACAAGGGCGAAAGCATCCGCGTCTTCCCATTGTCGAACTGGACTGAGCTAGATATTTGGCAATACATCTACCTAGAGAACATCGAAATCGTTCCTCTTTACTTGGCTGACAAACGTCCGGTCGTTGAGCGCGATGGCATGCTGATCATGGTTGATGATGATCGTATGAAGCTAGAGCCAGGCGAGAAAATTGAAGAGAAGAGTGTACGTTTCCGTACGCTTGGCTGCTACCCGTTGACTGGCGCAATTGAATCTGAAGCCAATACGTTAACTGGCATTATCGAAGAGATGTTGGTGGCGACCTCGAGTGAACGTCAAGGCCGCGCGATCGACCATGATCAGTCTGGATCGATGGAACTGAAAAAACGCCAAGGTTACTTCTAATTAAGGATCTAAGGAAAGAAACATGAATAGCGCAGTAGAAGCTCAATTAGAAGAGCTAGGTATCGAAGGTTACCTGACACAGCATCAATACAAATCACTACTTAGATTCCTGACTTGTGGATCGGTAGATGACGGCAAAAGTACTTTAATCGGTCGTTTGCTCCATGACTCGAAGCAAATTTATGAAGATCAGCTAGCGGCCGTGCACAACGACAGCCAACGTGTCGGCACAACGGGCGAGCGCCCAGACTTAGCCTTGCTGGTTGATGGCTTGCAAGCAGAGCGTGAGCAAGGGATCACCATCGATGTCGCTTATCGTTATTTTTCGACTCAAAAGCGCAAGTTCATTATTGCCGACACTCCTGGACATGAGCAGTACACACGTAACATGGCGACAGGTGCGTCAACGTGTGATCTTGCGGTGATCTTAATTGATGCCCGCAAAGGGGTGCTCGATCAAACGCGCCGTCACTCGTTCATTTCGAACCTGCTTGGCTTGAAGCACTTTATTGTCGCCGTGAACAAAATGGATCTTGTTGATTATTCTCAAGAGCGTTTTGAAGAAATTCGCGACGAGTACTTAGCGTTTTCCAAGAACCTTCAGGGCGAAACCGACATTCAAATCATTCCGCTATCTGCTTTAGAAGGGGATAACGTTGTGGAAGCAAGCCCACGAATGAGTTGGTTTGAAGGCCCGTCACTGCTTGAGCTACTCGAAAACGTCGATGTTGACCAGGATAAGACGTCTGGTGATTTTCGCTTCCCAGTTCAATACGTGAACCGCCCTAATCTCGATTTCCGCGGTTTTGCCGGCACGATTGCTTCAGGTAGCGTAAACGTTGGCGACAGCATTAAAGCGCTGCCATCGGGCAAAACATCAAAAGTGGCACGCATTGTCACCTTTGATGGTGACTTAGAGCAAGCTCAAGCGGGTTTAGCAGTCACCCTGACATTGGAAGATGAGATTGATATCAGCCGTGGTGACTTGATTGTGCTAGAGAAGGCACAAGTCGAGTCAAGCAACCATCTGTTGGCAGACATCGTTTGGATGACTGAGCAGCCGCTGCAGCCGGGTCGCGAGTACGACATTAAGATTGCGGGTAAGAAAACTGTTGGTCGTGTTGAAGGGATTCGCCATCAATACGACATTAACAACCTGTCAACGCATAGCGCCGTAGAACTTCCGCTCAATGGTATTGGTCTGTGTGAACTAACGTTGACAGAGTCTGTGGCGCTTGATACCTATCAATCATGTGCAGACACTGGCGGTTTTATCGTCATTGACCGTCTTACTAATGTGACTGTTGGCGCTGGTCTTGTTCGTGAGAGCTTGACTCAAGTAGAAGCGAAAGCGGGTGATATTTCAGCTTTTGAAGTGGAACTCAATGCGCTTGTTCGTAAGCACTTCCCTCATTGGGAAGCAAAAGACATCAGTCAGTTATTGAAGTAGTCACTAGGCTGACAAGGAAGTGTTATGTGGCAACAAGGAGTGGTATTGGCATTGTTATTGGGCATTGTTACATGCCTACTAACAACGCGGATTAAACCGAGCGTCATTTTTGCTGGCGCAGCCTTTATTGCGTTTCTTGCTGGCATGATTGAGGTAGGCGAGGTTGCCACAAACTTTACTAACTCTTCTTTGGTGACTCTTGTGCTGTTGATCTTAGCGTCGGCGGCACTAGAGAAGACTCGCTTGATCAGTTGGGTGAGTCGATCGCTATCAACAGGGCGGTTAGGTACTGTAGTGGCGAAGCTGGGTGTCTCGACTGCTCTGCTTTCTTCTTTTACGAATAACACAGCAGTGGTTGTGTCGCTGATTGGTGCGATTAAGCGCAATCAACAGCATGCACCTTCAAAGCTGTTGATCCCTCTCTCATATGCCGCGATCTTAGGGGGCACCTTGACGTTGATCGGAACGTCAACGAACTTGATCATCAACAGCTTTGTGGAAGACGCAGGGCTCCCGAGTCTAGGTTTTTTCACGCCGACTATGATCGGCCTTTCTGTTCTGGTTGGTGGGCTTTTGATCTTAGTGCCATTAAGTTACCTGCTTCCCAACCATGATGATCACAATCAAGATGATCTTCCTTACTTTTTGGAAGCTCGCGTAGAGCCGGGATCGCCACTGGTTGGGCGCAGCATTAGTGAGAATAATCTTCGCGCACTGAGAAAACTGTTCCTAGCGGAAGTGATTCGCGATGGTCAAACGATGCCTTCCGTCGATCCTGATTTTGTTCTCCAAGCTCGCGACCGTCTTCTGTTTTGTGGTGATATTGAAAGTGTTGCCACATTGCAAGAAATTCAAGGTTTGACGCTGTTTGGTCAGCATCACTTGAATGGACAAAACTTTGTGGAAGTGGTGGTGAGTTCATCGGCAAGCTTTTGCAATAAGACCCTGAAATCGAGCCATTTCCGAGATCGGTTTGATGCTGTGGTTGTTGCCATTCGTCGAGGCCATGAGCGTCTTCAAGGTGGACTTGGGAACATTACGCTCAATGCGGGTGATACCCTAGTGTTGGTGCCGGGTAAACGATTTGAACAAGAGCGACAAGCGCATCGCAAAGAATTCGTCCTCATGAATGATCTTGATTCGAGCGCACGTCTTGATGCCAACAAGTCTGCGATCGTTTTGATCGGTTTCGCCAGTGTCATAGGACTTGCGCTTCTTAATGTTGTGCCGTTAATTAAAGGGCTCTCGGTCTTCCTCTCTTTAACTTTGTTTACTGGCATTGTTCAACTTAGTGAGCTGCGCCGCCGCTTTCCTATCGATATTGTGGTGATTGTTGGCTCTGCGCTTTCTATCGCTCAGCTTATGCTTTCGTCTGGATTATCGATGGCATTGGGCCAAATGTTTATTGAAGCATTCAACGGCTGGGGCGTGTTTGGCGCTATCGTTGCGACCTACTTATTGACTCTGATTTTAACCGAACTGGTAACCAACAATGCAGCCGCAGCCTTGGCCTTTCCAATTGGTTACAGCATGGCCATTGGTTATGGTGTTGACCCAATGCCGTTTGTGATGGCGGTATTGTTTGGTGCGAGCGCGAGTTTTATCTCTCCTTACGGATATCAAACTAACTTATTGGTTTACACCGTAGGGAACTACAAATTGACCGACTATATTCGTGTGGGAATACCGTTATCAATCGTATATTCAGTGCTGGTATTGGCGCTTATTCCCCAGTTTTTCCCGTATTAAAAGGACACAGTTATGACAACGGAAACGCCAACTAAGGATGAAAATATCGTGTGGCATAAGCATGCTATCGATAAGCAGTTTCGTGCTAACTTAAAGCAACAAAAACCGGCTGTGCTTTGGTTTACAGGTCTTTCAGGTGCAGGAAAATCCACTGTGGCTGGAGCGTTAGAAAACAAGCTAGCAGAACTGGGCTACCATACCTACTTGCTTGATGGTGACAATGTTCGACATGGTTTGTGTAGTGATTTGGGCTTTTCTGAGCAAGATCGCCGAGAAAACATACGTCGCATCGGTGAGCTATCTAAACTCATGGCTGACGCAGGTTTAATCGTTCTCTCTGCTTTTATTTCCCCTCACCGAACAGAGCGTCAACTTGTCCGAGACCTGCTTCCGGAAGGAGAATTTATTGAAGTCTTCGTCAATGCATCTCTTGAGGTATGTGAGCAACGCGACCCTAAGGGGCTGTATAAAAAAGCGCGAGCGGGAGAAATCCCTAATTTTACAGGAATCGACTCTGAATATGAGGCTCCCATCAATCCAGAGATCGATTTGTTGGCGGGAGAAAAATCAATTGATGCGCTGGTGGATGACTGTTTGCAAGCTCTAAAGGCGCGCAACATTATTGCATGACCTAATAAAAAAGCTTCCCGAGGGAAGCTTTTTTGATCTCGTTGAGCGGTTACTCGAAGCAAATCTCAATGAAGGCATTACCCCATTGAGATGAAAAAGGCATGATAATGATTGAGCCTTCACATTTATGACGAATCGTATGGCCTTTACCAGATACGACAACAGGTGTTGCCATATCAAAGTCGAAACCGCTATCAGCTAGAATACGTTTTGCGCCACCTGTTACCATGTTGGTGATTTCACCCACCATATCGGTCACTTCGTCATTTAGACCATTCGGGCGCTCACCTAGCATGTTTTGCATGATTTCTAATGCAAGACTCTCATCAAAGGTAATAGACATAGAACCGCGGCTTTGCGGACCAACCATCCCTATTAAACCTGATACATCCCCACGTGCGATTTCATCTTTCTTAACACGAGGTTTTTGTGGCTTCAGCTCCAGTGAAGCCATCGTCTTTAGAACGTTCATTAAAGAAGCTAAAAACGGGTTTACAAATTCAGCGCGCATAACTTTCTTCTATATCTTTATTTCGCTTATTCGGATGAGCAGTTTTTACAAACACCGTGAGATTCAATCACATGGTTGGTGATGGTAAATCCATGCTTTTCCGCATTGTTAACTAACAAGGCTACCAAACTATCATCTAGCAGTTCAATAACATTACTGCATTTATCACAGATCAGCATGTGTGAATAATGCGTGTGGGCGTTACAAGAGCCACATTGGATATAGCTGTTGGTTGACTCGACTCGATGAATAAACCCCTGCTCTAACAAAAACTCCAAAGCTCTATAGACCGTTGGCGGCTTTGCTTGAGGTTCAGTCTGCTTCAAATCCTCTAACAGCTCATAAGCGCTTGATGCTTTGGAGCTCGCACAGATTAACTCAAATACACGCTTACGCTGTGAAGTGAGTCGTACGCCGCGAGCAGCGCATATTTCTTCAATTTGTGTGACTAGCTGTTGATCCAAACTGTTCACCATTCCTCATGGACATTTTTAATAATATACCATTTATTGAAGTTTATCGTTGATCTATGGGTAATTTATGATTGCTTGTTCAGTTAGTTACCCCAATGAACCTTAATGGCTTATGCCGCCTAAGTTACTCTAAGTTGATGGAAAACGAAACAAGATCAGTAAGAGTTAGCGCCGTTTTGCTGTCTTGGTTACAGTGTGGTGTGTGCTTAGCGGTAGATTCTATTGTTGATAGACAAGGGCGTGGCGAGCAAATGAAACTGATAGAGTTAGTAATCCTGGGGGTTAACCTTGCTTTTGGTCACCCGTAGACCAAAAGGTGATATCGCTTTCTGATCTTAGAATGATGATCGATTTTATCTCCACATAATCAAACAATTAAGATGTTGCTATTGGGGCAGGTAGCTTATGGCCTACTGGTGGTAAAACGCTGAATGGCGCATAGCACACGCGACGGCATTTGCATTGAGCCTGTCTAGGCATTGCTGTCCTAATTTCTCTTTTTCCTGAATGTTTGTGATTCTGTGTGTATAATCGCGAATCGATTTTTCACCAAGATGCTCACTTTACTGCGAGACTCACCTTATGAAACCTGACAATACTAGTAAATACGCGGCTAACCGCTTTTCCATTGCACCCATGCTCGATTGGACTCACTTTTAAGCTATTGCTAGTCTCGCCAGTGAGTCATACGTACTAAATACGTACCAGACTATTGAAAACCACTTATTGGCGTATACAGGCCTCCTAACGTTTCATCTTCTTCATAACAAGTTAGAAATGCATCTACCACGTAGGGGTCATACAGTTTGTTCCTGCCTTGTTTTAAGGTCTCTAAGGCTTTTAATGCCCCTATAGCCTTTCTATAGGGTCTATCACTTGCCATGGCGTCAAACGTGTCAGCGACTGCAATGATGCGAGCCTCAAGTACTATTTTGCTCCCTTTTATTCCATGTGGGTAACCTGAACCGTCAAGTCTCTCATGGTGCTGTTCGATCATTTCTTTGATTGGCCAAGGAAAGCAAACCTCGCTAAAAATTTTTGCCCCAACTTCAGAGTGGCTTTGGAGTAACTTGTATTCTGCTGGCATAAGTTTTCCCAACTTATTTAATATCTGAGAAGGAATCACAATTTTGCCGATATCGTGAACCAGTGCCCCTATGATTAAGCCTTCTTTTACGTTTTCTTTGAGGGGTAGCTTTTCTGCTATCAGAGCGCATATATGAGAGACATTTCTTTGGTGGGAAGATGTGTACTCATCACGAATCTCAAGGGCACGAGATATTGCCCCGAGCATATCGGTCATGATTTCGATTGGGCTATGAGATTCAAATGCTAGCTGATTCTTTGAATGAACAGAGTCTATGCTATTGGCCTTGGATTGAACCTCTGGCCATAAATAGTTGACCCTTTTAAAGAAATCATAGACGAACTCTTTAGCATATGGATCTTTGCTGTTACCTATCCCAATGACTGCAACTACATGATTATCTAGTATCAGTGGAACACTAAAGTGATGGGTTAGTTTTATATGACCTTCAGGCAAAGAGTCTATTGCTGAGTAATACGCATCATAGTGGTTATGTATGACTGGCTTTTGGGCTCGTATACTGTCTGCCCATATTCCGGCAGACGATAATGGATAGTGAGTTTCATGACTTGAGTGGCAGTGTTCCAAAACAGACGTTGACCAAACATTTAGAGCGATTTCATCACCATCGTGGGAATAAAAATGGAAGTATCCAATATCACTTTGAGCCTCTTGTACTAAGTAATCAATGAGATCTCTGTAGAAATCATGACTCGTCAAATATTCCCTTTTTGTAAGTAAGTTGATATCCATTAGCGTATGAGCTCACATAGTTTTTCTTAAAGGTATGTTACTAATAGTTTAGTACTATTTTCAGCTACATCCTTTGTCCTGACCAAACCACTTCACCAATGATTTCAAAGTCTGCGCTTTGAATATCTTTCTTCGATAGCTCCCACGGTTCGTAAGCTGGGTTATCACTCACAACTTTGATTCCATGCGGCAAGAACTGAATACGTTTCACCATCAAGCGACCATCAAAGCGGAATACATAGATACCATCGTTTGAGAATCCGTCGACACGGTTAACCATCACAATGCTCTGGTTTTTGAGGGTAGGGCTCATGCTGTCACCACGGACAGGCATTAGGAAAATATTGTTTGGGTTAAAACCAAGCTCTTGTCTAATGAACTTTTCACTAAACACCATTGCGCTTGATTCTTCTTCTTTTTCAACCAGTGCCCCATGACCCGCACTTACCTCAACGTCATAGAATTTGAGTTCTAGGTAGCCACGGGGAGCAAGTGAGCCATTTTGTGACAGCTCTCTAGCTTTGATGAAAATATCCTCAGGGATGTGGTCTCGGTGTTTCCAGTTGGAAATTGTCTTTGGAGACTTGCCAAGAGCCTTTGCTAAATCAACGTTCTTAGCGGTGTTGGTTAATCGCTTAAGCTCTTTTAGTTGTTCCTCAAAACTTCCCATAAAAATATCTCCGTGTACTTTTGGGGTTGATTTAAGAAATTAGATCCTCAATAATTCCCTTTGTTGAGTTTGGGGATGTTAAGGGGAACTAGAATTTCCTTTAACTCCCTCTAGTGTACTACACGGAGGAAGTATGAATACAAGTTTTGCCCTATTAGCTCGTTTTGAAAGTCCAACTGTTGAGCTAAAACAAATTAGCCAAGAATTTTTTGGCATTACTCCTAAGACAGCGGAGCAACGAGCGAAAGCCTGTGATTTCCCTGTTCCTACCTTCAAGTTGCGCGATTCTGAGCGCAGCCCCTCTCTAATCAAAGTCGAAGACTTGGCCGCTTATATCGACAAGCGACACAAAGAAGCGAAGCAAGATTGGCTATCAGTTAACGGTTAGGGAGAGCAAACAATGAATACACCCATTCACGCAATCAACATTGATTTTACTCACTCAAGCGAAGCCAAAGCACTGCTTGAGGTGATTGATTCACGAATGGCGCCAGTGCCCGATTCAGAAGTGTATCTGGATCGAGTTAGTAACCAACTCAAAGAAGCGATTGAACTACTTGAGAGTTTGGAGGCTTGAGTGGACGTCGATTTCGTACCGGCTAAATCCATTGCCGACTTACCTATCACTAGTCCTATTCATAAGCCTTGCCCAGATATGGCAGGGCTTGTGAATTATGACCCTAGCAAGACCAAAAGAGCGTGTTTTTTAATATCAAAACTTCGAGAGAAACACGGTATTCGAAAGCGTGTTGAACCAGTGCGCAAGCCATTGAAATACGTCTGTACTGCTGAGGGATGTTATGAGCACTTATAAGCGCTTCAAACAACCAGACATCACTTTTTCTTTGAGCCAATACGTGTCAAACGTAACGGCTCATTTACCTATTCTTATGCGTCAAGACATCGACCTTAAGATCGGTTTACGTCGAGCTAGGGGCAATGCGAATGACCGCAATCTCTCTGCTTTTGCAGATGAGCGCGTGAGCTACGCCAACAAGGTCATGCACCACTTCTCGCGCAAATTCCCATTTGGTTTCTTGAATACAGAGCCAAAGCCGCTCGAACTCACTCACGACATTTTAATGAGCGATGAACGAGTAAAAGACTTTGCGATGGAGTTGACCGGAGCGTTTGAGGAAATCGCCAAGCGTGTCGAGATGGAAGAGAAAGAGCGAATCATTGATACCGAGGAGTCTAGCCACACCGCATGCCTCAATGCTTTTTTGCGTATCTTTGAGGAGATTAAAGAGATCCTTTTAAATGCCTATATTGAGCCGCCCAACGCTGACATCTCTGAGTTAGGGCATCGTCTGAGTATTGAAGACGCAGAGCTCATTTTAGAGACGGCTATTCGTCGGTGTTTAGACCCTAAGTATCTCGTTAGAAAGTTGCTTCGAATGCGAAAGCAGTACATTGAACACGCTCAAGTGACGCTAGGGAATGTTGGTGGTAACAAAGTTCAAAGCCGTTATGTGTCTCGCCTGACTCTATCGAACTTCAAACAGAAGATGCGAGAGAGTCAGGAGTTCATGGAAAAAATGGTCGTGATAAGTCATGAAACCATGCAGGAATATAACTTGGCCGAAGTTGCCGAGCGCACAACGGCCAATCTAGAAAACCGCCGTGTTGAACTGGTGGTTCGCAGCCGTGGAGACGAAGAACGCGCCATTGATATGGGTTTTGAAGGGGTATTCATTACATGGACGCTTCCCTCTAAATATCACCGCAAGTCGCGTAAGTGGAACGGGTGCACAGTGAAAGAAGCGCATCAAAATCTGATGGAGCAATGGAAATTGGCGCGAGCGCATTTCGCGAAAGTCGATTTGCCTTGGTTTGGTCTGCGTGTGGCAGAGCCCCATAAAGATGGGACACCACACTTACATGCGTTTGTTTACTGTCCGGCAGAGCGAAAGCAAGAGCTTATGAGTATCTGTGCCAAGATTGCGCGTAGTGAAGACAGTGATGAGCTGACCTCTAAGCAGAAACGCAAAGCGCGTTTTCATGCCAAGCCATGTGACCCAGCTAAGGGCAGCGCAACGGGTTACATCATTAAATACATTTCCAAAAACATTAACGGTGCACACATGCCGGAAGGGGACGCGGACAACCTTGCCGTGTCTGTTCGTGCATGGGCGAGTGCGTGGGGAATCAAACAGTTTTCTCAATCGGGCTCGCCTTCTGTTGGACTTTGGCGCCAATTGCGTCGAGCGGATAAATCAGCGGTCGCGGTAGACAAGGACTTAATGGATCTCCATGAGCATGCGGACAAATCTCGTTGGAAAGAGTTTTGTCTCAATATCGGTGATGCTCGTCTTGCGTATGAGGCACAGCTTAACCAGTACGGTGAAACCACTAAACGCGTGATTGGGTTTAGATGGCTCGATCACCTTATCGAAACATGCAGCGAGCGATTTTCTATTGTCGCGAAGAGCGATGTTGAAGCGTGGAAAAGTGAGCGCAGCGAACTAAACCAAAGAGGCGGAGCCTCGTCTTGGAGCACTGAAAATAAGTGTAACCCTCCCCCCGAAAGGCTAGGGAGTCCACTCGAACAAGCCTTGATGGTTGCGACTGGATGGAGCTTGAAAGGGGTACAGTGCTTAATCAATCCGCTCTTAAATGGGGCAAAAATTCCAATAGACAAATACATCACCCTGAGCCTGAGAAACGGTCAGCTCATGGTGACTTAACCAAACACGCCAACGATGGGAATCAGGGGCATTTTATTAATTTAACTAACGTCGAGAGACAGGGGAAAACCAATGAAATCACTCTCTATTCAAGAATGTCAGCGCGACCTTGCCGCGTTAGATGCGGCGGACCAATTAACGGCCAACGTTGAGAACGAAGTGAAAAAGCTCAAAGAGATGGACATGAGCAAGCTAATGAGCAAAGCCACCAAGATGTTAATGACGGGCTCTTTTTCACTGGAAGCGTTAGGGCTTGCGCCCAACTTCTTCGAGCAAATTGAGCAGTTAACCCAGCTCAACAATGTGGCGCGCAAGAAATACCGCGCTCATGTGACTGCGAGTTTAAACCAGTTGGATGAGATTGAAGAGGCGCAAGTGGTGGAGGGAAGCCATGAGTAAACATCCGAATCCGGTTCGAGGCTATGTGCCTTGTCCGGTATGCGAGAGCGTTGCAACGGTGCACCAAGTGGGGGAAGGGCGGCTCATTGCTGAGGGTGAGCCGCCGAAGAACAGCCGCAACCTTGGTTTGAAGTATTACAAGTGTCCGAGCTGCGGCAATAGCTCCATGAGTAAAAGCGTTGATAAGTACATTGATGAGCACTTTTCAACGGATAAGGACACGGTAGCGCAAACGCTCGAAGCGTTGGATTCAACCAAAACCAACGTATTCGAAACCGTTGAAAGCGTTAACGCGGAGGTTATCGCTGAGCCCAGTGATAGCAAGGTTGAAAGCACTGAACTAACCGAGCCGCCAACCGACGAATCACAACTTGAAAATAAACCTGTGTTGAACCTTAAGCGTGTAATGACCGTGTTGGGCGTGTTGATGATGGTCTTATGGGTGGTTCGTCTCTTGATGCCAAAACCACAATCTGAGGAGGTCGCCAATGCAGCAACCGAATGAAACCTTGGAGCCATTGACTGAGAATTTCGGTTGGCCCAATTTTGATACGGCTATTGGTCAGCTTGAAACCGAAGAAAAAGCCGCTGAAGTCGCTGAAGCGAACACAGAGGAAAGCGACGAAGAGCCGGAGGGTTTGGGGGATGAAGCGCTCCAAGGCATGTTGAGTGTGATGTTCACCTTTTGCGAGCAGGCCACCTGCATTATCTCCGGTGTGGAATTTAGCTTTGATGAAAAAGGCAAAACCGAAGTGATCAATGCGGCGGTGCCAGTGCTCAATAAACATGGCGGCAGCTTCTTAGCCATGTTTGGCGGATACGCTGAAGAGGCCACGCTTCTGATGGCGATGCTGAGCCTGATTTACACCTCAAAGCGCACCATCAAACAACTAGCCATTGAAAAAGCGGAGGAGGAGAAACGCGATGTCGAAAAAGCCAAAGCCGCTCAACCTGCCTAATCCGGTCAACTCTAACCCGTCACACGATGCAGAGCATGTGATTTATGTAGCGGGAACGGGCGGGGGTAAAACCTCGGCAGTGAAGCATTTGGGA
>NZ_JAPPTK010000012.1:0-109889 GCF_027587055.1 Vibrio sp. MarTm2
CATCGGTGCTATTAACGCCTGTATCGATAAAAACAAAGATTCAGTTTATTATGTACACGAAGAGTTTAGTCTAAACAGAAGAGTTGATTACGGAAAAAAGAATACTTTTAAAGGAAAGTTTCTTAGAGGAGTAAGGAAATTGCTAGATGTACCTTTTTTCCTATTCCATAAAAGTAGGAATCTTAAGGCGCTTAACCATTGCAATCATGTGGTCGTTAATTCCGCGTATATAAAAAGGGAAATAAAAAATATATGTTCTAATACTACTACTACTATCTATCCTTTTACAGAAGTGAAAAATAAATACTCGACTAAAAATAATGCTGGCAAATACATAACAATGGTAGGTAGTGGAGAGGTAAAAGGAATTTCTATCTTCTTGGATATAGCTAGAAAAATGCCTAATGTACAATTCAGAGTAGTTGGTCGAAATTTTAATAAGAAACAAGTGGAAAATGTGCTTTATCATCCATTTTTTGATGATATTGAGGAGCTTTATACTACGACAAAAATACTTTTAGTACCATCAATCTGGCAAGAGGCATTTGGAAAAGTATCAGTTGAGGCCGCATCTTTTGGTGTGCCTGTTATTGTTTCCAACCGTGGAGGACTACCTGAAACAGTAGTTAGTGATGAGCTCATAGTAAAAGATATCTACAATTCAGAATTATGGGTAGAAAAAGTCAACACAGTGCTTTCTAACCGTGATTATTGGGCTCTAAATAACAAGAAGTTCGTACAGCGTTTTGATCATAGTTATGACTATAAAAAGCTGAGAAACTTAATTGAGGAGTTAATCGGTGAGTAAGAAAATACTGTTATTTAGTGTGGATTTTTCTGGGGTGACTAATAAGCTATTTAGTGAATTTATACCTCTGGATGTTGTTATAGAGGAGCATAAAATACCTAAAATTTGGCGGCTTTATTTTTTTTCTATTATTACTACATTTTCACCAAACTATAAGAAATGGGTTGTTAAAGCTGAGAGGAAATATAACTTATTGCAAAAAACACCTTGGGCTTTCAAGTTAAAAAGCAAATGGTGTGCAGATGTTCTCAAAAAAAAGAAATTGGAAAACTATGCGAGTATTATTCAGGTTTCTGGTACTTTTAATGCTTTAGCGTATTTTAAGGCAGATGTTTGTTTTTACATTTTGACAGACTATACAATGGAACTCGCTGCCAGAAAACAAAGACAAGCAATACGTCCTCTTATCCCTCCAAATGATCGTTTAGTTTTTGATTGGTATGAACTTGAAACAGCGCTATATCAAAGAGCGCATGGAATAGCTGTCCCTAGTCTCTATATTAAAGAATCTTTGAATCAGTTTTATGGGGTCAGCAAAACTAAGTTACATAATATAGGTTATGGGAATAATCTCATATTAAATTTTGAAGCAAAAACGAAAGAGTTGGATCTTAATAAAACAATCAAAGTTTTGTTTGTTGGCAAGCAATTTATCGCGAAAGGTGGTAATGAAATTGTCGCGAGCATTAAATCGCTAAACCATGCAGGAATAAAAACGAAATTATCTATTGTTGGACCAAGAGTAAACCCAGGGGTAAACATACCTAACGTAACTTACCTTGGTCGCATATATGATAAAGAAAAACTAGTACAGCTTTATCGAGAGGCAGATTTCTTTATGATCCATTCTTCTTATGAAGCATTTGGTTTAGTTTTATTGGAAGCTATGTCTGTTGGAGTGCCTTGTATTGCCTCTAATGTTGATGGTATGCCTGATATATTATGTCAAACCGGTGCAGGCAAGGTTGTACAATTGGGAGATCCTGACGCCATAGTAAATACGGTCAAGGAGTATCTGGAAGAACCTCAAACTTATACGGTGGCGTCGAAGGCTGGAATTAATGCCGTGGCTAGTTACTATAATTGGCCGGCAGTATCGCAACGCTTTTACAAGATGGTTTCTAGCGATGATAAACAGTAGGTATAATCATAAACTTATTTTAGCGTTATCACCAATATTAGTAACCTACGTAGTATACTTTTCGGTTACAGTAAACATTTTCGCGCTAATCATTCCATTTCTATTTGTTTTTTGTTTTGTATTAGTTAGGTATCCAAGGCTACTCGCATACATCTTTATTCTGTCTAGCGTCCAGTTTGTAGGATTAGTTAATCCTGAAACATTTATTAGAATTCCTGGTGTTCTTAAATTCAATGACCTACTTTTTCTCTTTCTCATAATAGTTTATGTCTTGAATGTCATTCAGAATGGCATCTACTATCCAAGATCCAAATGCGAGAAAATTTTTTCTATCATTGTGTTAGCATTCGTTTTATTGACTTGCCTTCAGTTTTTTCTAACGACTATTAAATTTGGCGTTCCCCTCATATCTACTATTAAGGTTGGAAGAGCGTATCTATATTTATTAACCTATTTTTATTTTCTCCAGTTTTTTAGGACAAGAGAGAACGTTGTAATATTGTTAGCTTTCTTGTCCGGTATAGTTATAGTCCAGTTTTTATTCCTCATTCTACAGATTTCTGGCTTTGAGTTGACTGGTAATACTTTGATTACCACCTTAGAAGGGGGAGTGACTAGAGTTTATATTCCTGCATATTTCTATGCACTATTGACAATGCTTGTGACACTAGCTCTATTTATATCAGATTCGTTGCCAAAATATCGTAGTATATTTTTGGTTTTGTTGACAACTTCAGCTATTTCCATTTTACTTTCTTATACAAGGACGTATTGGATTGCTTCTTTATTAGGGGTGTTAATGATATATATCTATTCTAATAGAGATAGTCAGAGAAAACTAATTAACTATGTTGTGGTCACTTCTATTATATTAACGCCGATTATCCTTTACCAGGGAGGTGATTTTATAATTTATCGAATTGGTAGTATTTTCTCAGAAGTAGGTAGTCATGAGGGTAATTTTGTGTATAGATTTTCTGAAAACCCTCAAAGGCTTGAAGCATTTTTTGATAACCCTATCTTTGGTCCTGGATTTGTCCATTCTAGTTACGCGGCTCAGTTGTTTAATTTTGTGATTGATGAGTCCGGTTTGAGTGAAGCTCAAATAGAAAGGGCATTGCTCCTTCAAACTAACGATAGTGGTTTAATCACGTTACTTGTTAGCTTTGGCCTCGTGGGCTGTCTATGGGTGTTAATGAAGCTCTTAGTTTTACATCGAATGTATCGAAGCGTATTGGATGACAATTTATACAGGCCTGCTAAAGCGGTTCAATTAGGGGTTCTAGCATTTATATTCTCTGTTTGGTTAACATGTATTACAACATATGGATTCACGTACCCAGATGGGATAGTAGCCCTAGTATTGAGCCTTTTTTTCATGAGTCATTTTTATGACGAAGAAAGACGGAAGTTTTGATGAGAAGAAATTTAATAATTGACCTTTTTAAAGTTGTGTTAGCCTGTATGGTCGTAGCGATTCATGGTATTAATCCTATTGAAATCAGTGGTATAGCTTATGATATGAGTATAAATTCTATATTTAGGATTGCAGTGCCATTGTTTGTTCTTGTATCTGGGTATTATTTTTTTTACACCATTGATAACAACACTGGCTGGTTTAAGAGAGTGTTCATTTTATACGTGTTTTGGCAGGTAGTTTATTCGCACTTATGGTTGGAAAATGAATATTCAATGTTAGGTTTTATGGGGTTAATATTTATTGGATATTATCACCTATGGTATCTACCTGCCATGATGTTTGCAGCAGCATTGCTAGTTATACTCAGAAGGGTTAATACCATAGTGATGTTGTGTATGATCGTTTTACTATTTTCTGTTGGCTTGTCTATTCAGTATGGGTTTGTTTATAAATTATCCGGTCTCGAAGAGTACCATTACCTGATTGAAAAATATTCTTTATTGTTGTCGAGGAATTTTTTGTTTTTTATTTTTCCATTTTTTTGTCTTGGCTTTCTTATAAATAAAGAACGATGGGTTGAAAAGGTAGGTAATATAAACTTGAAACCTTATATTTATGCTTTGTTAATTGGCTTAATTATGGAAAGTTTTTGGTTTTCATTTGGTAAACAGCAAGTAAACAGGGACTTGCTATTTTTTCTCCTTCCCCTCTGTCCTTTGATTTTTTTGCAGTTGCTGAAGATGAAAGCTCCATGCGATTGGCCAAGTTTATCTGTAGTCTCATCGTCTATTTATTTTTTTCATATTATGTTACTGGACTTTCTAGGTTCATTTCTTTCTATCTCAAGCGTCTTTTTAGTAGTTTTTACTTGTATCTTAGCTTCTTCTTTGGGGGGGGGGGTTATTTTGTTAAAGTACCGATTTAAGTATTTTAAATACGTTTTTTAAATTGTTGATGGTTTTGGTTTGGTAGAAAGGCTTTCGGAGTGAGGGATTGTATGTTGATACGATGAACGTATCCTATACCACAAGTTGGTAAATAGAGTTCAGTTTTTATTGGTGGGCTCCCCTAAAACTCGCGTTAGCTAACCTCCTTACTTTACGAATAAATTAGGTATAAATAGAAGGAATCTTTATAAATGATAGCATATTTTAAGTCTTCCTCATTGTTTCAACTCTTACGAAAATATAAGTACAGACTAAAAAGAGGGAAAAGAGGTAATGTCAAAACGACTTTGGTTGATATGCGCAATATTTTGGTTAACGAACTTTGTATTAAAAAGGGAGATTCTTTGATTGTGCATTGTGGCTTTGGCTCCTTGAATGCAAACTTCAGCCCTGCAGATCTGATCGAACTGCTTAGACAAACTGTGGGAGAAAATGGACATATTGTGATGCCATTTTATCCTCCAGGGTTATCTAAACATTGGCTAGATAGTGGTCGCATATTTGATCCGAATACAGTTATTTGCTCCACTGGCGTTCTCGCACAGGTTTTTAGTCAATCTAAAGATGTCGAGGTTAGTATTCACCCCATTAAGGCAGTTGCAGTATGGGGAAAAAATGCGAAACAGATATCTGAAGGTCATGAACACTGCGAATATCCTTATGATGCGGGTAGTCCCTATTATAAGTTCAGCCAGTTGCAAAATGCTAAATCAATCGGATTAGGTGTTCGTAATTGTTCTTTGCTGCACATGGTAGAAGATATCTTTGAACCTAAGAAGGACTATTTATATAGTTGCGACAAGCTTACTGGTAAAGTCAAAACTTTTAGTGGCACCCATGGCATTGATACTTATTATCATCACGGTGATATCCCTCTTGTCCAATCAAAGGACTTTATTGATAAATATTGCCCGGAGGTGATGCTAATTACTCATGCTCATGACTTTGTCAGTTATTCTATTTCTTCTGAAAACTTAGTTTCTAAAGTTAGGGTGTTGTTCTCAAAGGGAGTTAACAGACAATGTCGTTAAGTTACTGTTTAACCTTTGATTACGAATTATTTGGCAGTGGTAAGGGGTGTGTGTTTCAGCACCTTGTTGATCCTACTAATAAAATATTGGACTTGCTTTATCAGTTTGATGTTAAAGCAACTTTTTTTATCGAACAGCTTGAAGTCAAAGCAATCATTGATAGAGCTAATTGTTATCTAAACAACCAGCGATACCAAGAGGAAGCGAACGCCATATCTGCCCAACTCGCTAGGATGTTAAGAGAGGGGCATGATTTGCAATTACATCTCCATCCACAATGGTTTGGAGCCGTCTATCGTGACAACTCTTGGAGGCTTAATTTCGATTATTGGCGCTTTTCATCACTGCCAGAAAGAAACGAGTGTAACGGTCAACCTTCTAAGTTAGATTTGTTAATCCAAGGCAAAGCTTATTTGGAAGAACTACTGAAAGTTTACTCATCCAACTATGAATGTATTGGCTTTAGGGCCGGGGGCTATAATCTAGGTTTTGGTGAATCGACATACAGAGCCCTCAAGGATGCAGGTATAGTTTATGATTCATCACTGTGTCCTGGATACGTAACTAATACCAAATTGTCTGCGTTTGATTATTCTAATGTGTCTAGTGCTAAACCATTCCAGTTATCAAACGGATTAGTTGAATATCCTTTAGTGACTTCATCTAGTTCTATATTTTCAAAGTTAAGCATCGCTAGACTTTATTCAAATTTGAAAAATAGAAAACATAAGATGCTGTCTGGGGGAAGAGATCTGACTTCAAATGAACCTCCGATTTCAGGTAAAGCCTCAGCAAATTCAAACTTTGATGTTTGTTTGTCAAGTGGCCTACAAGTAAAAAATTTTTTTAGCATTTCAATAAATAGAAATAATTATGCAACAGTATTAATAGGCCACCCTAAGGACTACTCATTGTTTTCGCCTTTACAGAAAATTATAAGAAAGTCACATGATTACGGGGTTAAATTTAAAACTATGACTGAGATTTATAGAACTGAAAATGTACACAAATAAAATTTATGTAAATTTGCCAGTTATCCTGCAGAATATCTATGTATCTGTTTTTTCACTGGTCAAGAAGCTTCTACGCGACAGCAAGAGAGCTAGGTACTTAGAAGAAGAGCTAAAGTCGCATGAGAGAAATAATGCTATTTTGGAGAATTATTCCGAGGGTAGATTAAAGTCCACATTATTAAATGCAGTCAATAACACTTCATTTTATAAGGCGTACGGGGCTGAACTGTCACAATTTCCAACTATCGATAAGTCAGTGGTTAAAAATGGATATGACAGTCTTAGAAATACACGTTATAGAGGCTTTGAAATAAATGGGGAAACAAGTGGGACTACAGGTACTCCTTTAACGATTAAACAAACAAAAGAGTCTGTAGAGTTTGAAAGAGCCTTTGCAAATAGGCAACGACGCTGGGCAGGTTTCGAAAAAGGTGATAGGCGGGCCTGGTTGCGAGGGGACATGATTGTGCCAATAAAGCAAAGCAAGGCTCCTTTTTGGCGTTATTCATATTTCGAAGATATGATATTGTTATCTTCATATCATATGACTCGACAAGCTCTACCTATGTATATTGATGCAATGGTAGAGTATGGAGTTGATGTTATCCAAGCTTACCCCTCTTCAGTTCTCACTCTTGCAAGGTATTTAAAAGAAAACAAGACTTATTATCCAGGTAAAGTAAAGTCAGTGTTGACTTCTTCGGAATCCCTTTCAAAAGAGGACAAAGCATTAATCGAAGAGCGATTTAAATGTACAGTGTTTGACTGGTATGGGCTGTTTGAACGAGTTGCTGCAATAGCGAGCTGCGAGGAAGGTAACTATCATATCCTTACAGACTATTCGTATGTAGAACTGTTACCTGCAGGCAAGTTAGAGGATGGAAGAAAGCGTGCTGAAATTGTAGGGACAAATTTTAATAACTCTCTTTATCCACTTATTCGTTACAAAACAGGAGACCATGTAATACTTTCTGAACAGAATTCGTGCCCTTGTGGTCGTGTTTACCCAGTAATTGATGAAATCGAAGGCAGAGTTGGTGACTACTTAGTTGCAGAGAATGGTCAAAAAATCCACATATTGAATCATATTCCAAAGGGGGTTACTGGCCTTCTAGCAACTCAATTTGTACAAAATGAACTAAACAAAGTAACCATACTAGCAATAGTAAACATAGAAGACTTTACGGAAAAACAAAAAGCTAGGTTGATAAATAATGCAATCGAGAAATTAGGCAATGGAATGTCTATAAGCGTTAAAATTGTCGATTCCATTCCTAGAACTAGAAATGGAAAGGTGAGGCAAGCTATATGTAATGTAAAGGTAAGAAATGACTAGAAAATTCATAAACATCACCGTTGCTACTAGTATTTCCGGTCAAGGCGGAATATCCACCGTTCTTAATGGGTATCAAAGCGGCGGTTTTTTTCAAAAGAGCGACGTTATAGTTTTAGAGTCCCATAGACGCAGCAGGATAGCTGGGCTTTACCTAACTTACTTTAAATGTTTATTACAGTTGATATGGCTACATATGTTCTATGATGTTGGTGTTGTTCATATTCATATGGCTTCACGTGGAAGCTATAAACGTAAAGCATTCATAATACGCTTAGTTAAATTGTTTAATACTAAAGCGATACTCCATCTTCACGGCGCTGAATTTCAAGAATTTTACACTAATGAATGTTCACCTGAAAAGCAAAACCATATACGCTCAACTTTTGATTTAGCTGATGCTGTCATTGTGTTATCAACACAATGGTATTCATGGATGACAACAATAGTAAGTGATTCTACTAAAGTTCGAGTTGTGTATAACGCAGTTGAAACTTTAGATCTCAACCGAAATGATGTTGAAAAAGGCCGAATATTATTTTTAGGTCGACTCGGTGAAAGAAAAGGTGTCAAAGACCTGATTGATGCCTTTGCTATTGTGGTGAAAAATCATCCTAATGCCCGCTTAACCCTTGGTGGAGATGGTGCTATAGACACTTTCAAACAACAGGTTGAAAGGCTTGGTATTTCACACAATGTCGATTTTCTAGGTTGGGTTGCTGGTGAGCAAAAAAAACTATGGTTAAGTAAAGCCGATGTCTATTGTTTGCCAAGTTACAATGAAGGGTTTCCTATGGGAGTGCTGGAAGCGATGTCGGCAAATATTCCTGTTGTAGCTTCAACCGCTGGCGGCATTCCTGATGCCATTCAGCATGGTGAGGAAGGCTTATTAGTTGAAGCTGGGGAGGTTGAACAGTTAGCTTCTTATTTGGAACTGTTAATTTCTGATAGAGAGTTAAACGGGAAGTTGGCGGCAGCCGCGAAAACGAAGTTCATCAACAATTTCAGTAAGGAAGCTATTTTCCCAGAGCTAGAAGCTATCTATTTAGAACTAATGAGTAAGTAATGGTACTTTATAAACAAGTCGAAACTGTTTCGAGCCGTACCCATCAAGCGGCAAAGTTTCTTCGATATGCAGGCTATGATCCCTTTGACGGGTTAAATAGTAGGCTATTTGATGTCTTCCCTTTTTTAAAAGACACAACGTTTGGTCTTGCTTGGATACAGGTATTCAAACGATCTCATATTAATTTCAGGCCTGTACTCGGTGTCCCTCAAAAGCGCAATCCGAAAGGAATTGGTTTGTTTATTTTGGGAATGATTGAAGACTATCAACGTACAGGGGAAGCGTCTTTCCTCCTTGATGCGGTAGACTTGGGCAATTGGTTGTTAACTCAACAATGTGATAAATCTGAGTGGCAACATGCTTGTTGGGGCTATCATTTTGATTGGAAGGCGCGCGCATTCTACGTACCCAAAGGTAAGCCAAACGTCATCACCACGATTTATGTCGCGCAAGCGCTCTACAAGCTATCTAAAGAGATTCAGTCGTCTCAGCCTGAGCAGGCCAAACGGTTTCTAGATCAAGCGTTAGATGCTGCGAACTTTATTGTTAAAACACTTTATACCGAAGTAGATGATCGAACATTTTTTGCTTATATCCCTGGAGAAACCACTTTTGTTCACAATGCTAGCCTTTGGGCTGCGGCGTGGGTAGCTGTAGTTTCGCAGGAAACCTGCAACCAAGAGTATCGTGACCTTGCTATTCGTGTAGCAAAGCAGTCAGTATCCGAGCAGTCCGAAGATGGCTCATGGGTATATGGCTCAAGGCATCACCATCAGTTTATCGATGGTTTTCATACTGGGTACAATCTTGAGGCCCTACATATTATTCGTCAGGCTCTGTCTACCGATGAGTTTGATCAATCAATTGATAAGGGCTTAAAGTATTATCGTGAAAACCTCATTGATAGTGATGGCACCGCTAAGTATTACAACAACAACCCTTATCCTCTTGATCCCCACTCGGTTTCGCAAGCAATAATTACTCTTCTGAAGTTAGGCGACGGTGCTAGTGATTTGAATTTGGTTAAAAAAGTTATTGAACGTGCTTTTGATACACTCTATTTGCCAGAAGAGGCTCGGTTCGTTTATCAAAAAAGCAAATCACATACCAATAAAATAAACTATATGCGCTGGACACAGGCATGGATGTATTACGCACTTTCCTATTATTTGAATGCAACAAGTGAAGAACATGGAACGAATTAATTTTTTAGATAGCCCAATGGATTCTGCGACTATGCAAGATACCGTAGCGCAAATTGAAGGTAGAGTAAGGCAAAACCTGTTTACCCAGCATGTCGTCGTCAATGTCGCCAAATTAGTCAATATGCGCAGTGACGATACTCTTGCTTGTAGTATTAAAGAGTGTGACATCATCAATATTGACGGAATGGGTGTTGTCTGGGGGGCAAGGTTTTTAGGGCACAAAATACCTGAGCGTGTCGCCGGGGTCGACTTGTTTCACAATCTCAACACAATGGCTGAGTCTCAGCAGTTTCCGGTTTTTTATTTGGGCGCCAAACAAGAAGTTGTTGAAGAAACGGCAAGGCGTATGAAAGAAATGTACCCAAACCTAAAAATAGCCGGGGTACACCATGGCTATTTCTGGGACGATGAGGAAGCTGTCGTTAATAAAATTCGAGAGTCTGGCGCTAAGCTATTATTCGTTGCGATTACTTCACCCAAGAAAGAAAACTTTATCAATAAGTGGCAAGATAAACTTGGTGTTAACTTTGTGATGGGAGTCGGTGGAACATTTGATGTGGTTGCCGGCAAAGTTAATCGTGCACCGACGTGGATGCAAAATGCGGGGCTTGAGTGGCTTTACAGGGTAATCCAAGAGCCGCGTAGAATGTGGAAACGATACTTAGTGACCAACTCCAAGTTTGCTTGGCTACTTATCAAAGAAAAATTGTCTAAAAGATGATGCGTAAGCTTTACTCTTTATTATTTATTTTGCTTTCGTTTGTTTTGCTTACATCGAGTGTTAGGTACTTATTTAATGCTCTCTATGTGGGCGCGGCAGAAAAAAGAGTGAATACCCTTCAAGGTAGCTCAGCTGAGAGTCTGGGACACGTAGAGCTTACTTTGAAGCTACCAGAATCAAACGTGCTTATTACTACTGCCCATTCTCTAAACGCTTTTGCTCACTTATTGCGATGGCAAGGTTACGCAAATAATGATTTAGAGAGCACCTCGTTGGCTAATGAACTGTTCGTTTCAAGCTCGTATCTTCGTCCCACTTGGTCGAACACGCATGTAGAGCTGGCCAAAATCGCTATGTCATACGGCGACGAACTAGAATCTGAGTCGCGAATGCTGAAGTCGAACGCATTTGGCCCTCATTCATATACAACGTTATCGTTAAATGTGGACTATGTATATTCCAACTGGTTGTCAGTAGAAGATGCACAGCGAATCGAGGCTACGACTCAACTGCTCACGCTTGCGAAAAGCTGGAGATATCGGACTGAGTTGAACAAGATGATATTTTATTCACCTGGCAAGCAGAGAATTTGTAACATGTTGGCGTTTAACAAGTTAAAGTTTGATGCTTGCCTTTAAAACAGAGCGTTTATTTTCGCTACATTCCAATTAATGAGAACAAATGTAGTGCGTAAACCAAGTATCATATGTCAAGTGGTGCCAAATAATCGGTTTGGTCTTACAGAGTTAAGATAACCCAAGGAAGACTCATGAAAACTCCTATTACTATTTTCAGCTTAACTGCCTTGCTATGGTCATCAGGTGTATTAGCTGAAACAGCTCAACCATTGAAGACAATTGAAGCTCAACTAGGCGAGACACCAAGCAGCGAAGTTATGCAGTCTGTTTATCAAGAAAACCCAGATTTTGTGCTCAATATTTTAGCGTTGTTGCTAAACAGCGAAAATGTGGATCCTCAAGTTGCGATTGAAGCCGCTTTTGCTGTCGCTCCAGAGCGTGCAGAAGAAATAGCTCAGTTTGCTCGTGACGCTGGTATTAGTAACGAGATCATTACTACTGCGGCACTTCTATCTGGTATTGACCCGACTCAGATCGCAGAGGCAACAGCTGCAGGTATTGAGACCGCTGCTACGAATGCAGCTGAGACCATCACAACTATTGCTCCTCCCTCAGCGCCTGCTGTTGGTAGTAATGGAGGCGGTGGTGAGGGTGTAGTCTCTCCTAACTAGTATTCCTTAAAGCCCAGCGCCCGCTGGGCTTTAATTTTTGTCTCACTATTTTTCTACTGCTTTTCCACCATTAGTACGTTTCCGGATCCCCTTTAAATGAATAAACTCGAGAAGTTTACTTTTTATTCTCTTATCGCATTGATTGTTTGGCTACCTATCCCCTTAGGCAGTAATCGCGACTGGGCATGGGCTATTGCTGAAATGTGGGTCGCACTACAATCCTTACTATTAATAGTCTCCTACAAAGGAAATTTGCCATTTGAGCATGTCAAACACTACGGGCTTCTAGTGTTTGGCTTAGTCGCTTTTCAATTCTGGGTCTTCCTTCAAACTGTTCCTTTAGATTGGTCAATTCTTAGTTTAGTTTCGCCCAAAAGTTCTGAGATATACCAATTGGTTGAGGCTCCGACAGGCTTCATTTCGTTAGATTCGAGAATGTCACTCGTCTCTTTGTTTAAAGGCCTTACCTACACATTGTTGGTGTTCAATGCCATTTTCTTGGTTAACTCGAGTCGAAGGTTAAAAACAGTTGTTGTTGCTATAGTGATTAGCGGAACCGTACAAGCGTTTTATGCTGCAATGATGGTTTTGCTTGACGTGGTTGAAAGCCCAGTCTTTGGTTATCGCCAAAATGGAATCGCCACAGGCTCGTTTGTCTATAAGAATCATCTAGCAAACTATTTGATGATGTCTCTCTGCCTAGGATTAGGGCTGATCATCTCACAGCTTCATACTACTGAATCCGGTTCAAAGTTTGTCTTTGTTAAGCGTCTTATTGAAGGCTTACTTAGCGATAAAATGCTGCTTCGTTTGTGCCTTGTTATAATGGTTATCGCTTTGGTGATGACACGTTCTCGAATGGGAAATACTGCCTTTTTTGCTGCCACAACAATTGGCGGAATGATTGCTTTGCTGTTCTATAAGCATAAACCCAAAGCTCTTGTTGCTCTGGTAGGGAGCGTGATTGCTATCGATACAATCGTCGTTGGTGCTTTGTTTGGTTTAGAGAAAGTGAAGCAACGATTAGTAGAAACTTCACTCGATGCTGAGTCGCGTGATCAGGTCGTTATATGGTCATTGGATATTATCCGAGACTTTCCGTTTACTGGAACAGGCATGGCTAGCTTTTATACGATTTTTCCAATGTACTCTAGAGCAGATATTGGCTTTTACGATCATGCCCATAATGATTATGTTCAATTTATGGTAGAAGCGGGGATTCCCGCCACTTTGCTTTTGGGTTCAATTGTGCTGTATTCGTTGTGGCGAACTTTCAATACCATCCGGAGCAGGCATAGTAAAACGATGAAGGGAGTGGCCCTCGGTTGTATGATGGCAATTATCGGTATGTTGATTCATATAAGTGTCGATTTCAACTTACAGCCAATGGCAAATGCAGCGACTTTTATTCTCGTTCTTTTCCTCGCCAATGCAACGGCAGTGTTGCCCGCGGTTGGCAGTTTGCCAGTGAAAGTGACAGACTCTTCCAAACACACCAACAAAGTAAAGGTGTCTCCTGATGTTTAAACGAGTGCTTGTTGTCTGTTCGGGGAATATCTGCCGTTCTCCTTTAGCTCAGGTATTGCTCCGTCGTCTGTTACCCAGCATCGCTATTGATTCAGCTGGCGTTCTTGTGGATCACCATGATTTGTCCGCTCATCCTGCTGTTAACAACTCTCGAATAGTCGCGAAAGAGAACGGATTGGACCTCTCAAATCATAAGGCAAAACAGCTGACAAGTGAGCTTATTGACGACTGCGACCTGATATTGGTGATGACACATGAGCATTTGGAACAAGTGGCTCAAATAGGTCGTGGCGCTCGAGCTAAGGCTTTGCTGTTAGGCCAATGGATTGGTGTCGGCGAGATAGAAGATCCCATCGGTAAGGACATAGACGCATTCAGAAAAAGTTACAAGCTTTTGGAAAAGGCATGTCTAAGTTGGTCTAAACGGTTAAGTAAATAAGCGTTGGTTTGGCTAATCATATAGATCTTACAATGCTTGCTTTTCCTCAAATTTCATCCGATACATCTCGCTGTCTGCGATAGAGATCAATTGGTTGATCTGTATCGCGTCTTGTGGATAGGTCGCAGTGCCTATACTTGTTGTTAACAACGCTTCGTTATCGTTATCAATGGATATTTTCTGCCCAAAACAGCTGTTTATCCGGGCAAGGATAACATCACTCTTCGAACCTCCGAAGTCGAGTAAAGCGAACTCATCCCCTCCAATTCGATAGCAAGGTAATCTGAGCTGTCGCAAACGTTCCGCTACTTCTTTTAGTACTTTGTCTCCCACTTGATGACCGTGTTTATCGTTGACTTGTTTGAATCCATTGAGGTCTAACAGGTAAATGGTAAATCGTTTTTGTTCTAATAAATGTTTGTTGAGGTCATTAAACAGCGCGAGCCTATTTCTTATTTTTGTTAACGAATCTGTAAGAGAAAGCGCGCGATGATGCTTAGCCTCTAAATGGATAATGTAACCTGCGAGAGTGGCGGAGATAATCAGTAATATCAGGAGTGCGACTTGAGCATGGTGCAGCATTTCCGCTTGCTTCATTTGTTCCTGATAAAGTGGACTTTGAATCCGGAAGTTTGTGTTGATGTATTGGATCATCGACATGTACAAATTTGAAATACGTTGACCAACCTTGTCTGCGTAGTATGAGTGATCAATCAGCTCCAGATCTGGCTCAAGCTGTTTAAAATTAGTAAATAGCGTTTCAAAGAAACTTTTCGCTCCTGGCAGGCGAATAAAGCTATCGGCTTCTTTGCTGTTGAGGAGCAGATCGAAGCGACTCCAAGTCAACTCATATTTCAATAAGGTCTGGTTTTGATACTCTGTGCTTTGTGGTGAAAATGGCGTGATTGCACTCAGTTCAGAAAACTCTTTGGTAAGCTGAAACAAAAACCAAGTTGCTTGATTTTGTCTTGCAGAATACGAATCTGCCAAATGCCGAGTTGCGGTGAGTAGATAGAGATTTGCAACAATCAAAACAACGGATAGCACAAGCAACAAAAACTTGGCTCGAGAAAGTAGGGGAGATATGTGCGTGCTGCTCGGGTTATTGATCATGAGTTCGTCTATGTATCATGATTTCATCGATTTGCCACACCATCTGCGAATGGAAAGAGGCGTTATCAATTTCTGGATGGCGAGATAGGTTGAAGAGCAGCCAGTAAGGGCCTTTATTCCTTACTTTCATTTTCTTGCCGTTCATCTCATAGGCAATGATGGGTTCATATTGCAGAATGTCTTCAACTCGAGATGAGGCAGCATAGTCATTCAGTGCGATAAACGACAAAGAAAACGCATCCGTGATGCGTAAGTAGTTTAATAGCGAGGTGACCTTGAAGCCCGTAAATGACCTACTACCTTCGAACCAAGGGAGTTTAGTCTCGAACGTAACTGGCTCAAAATTAGATTCAATTTGCTTATGGGTAACAGTGACGGGGCTTTTCTCTGGAATACGAATAACAAGTTGAGAGCCCATAACTTGAAAGCTAGCAATGAGAAAAAATAAGCCAAACAGCTTAGCCATAGTCCCTCCGGGTGAGATTATCCTTAATTAACCGTTATATCATTAAGTATAAGTCGAGTTAATAGTGGTCGCATCGCTTTTTCTAGTTTGTAGTACAAATCCAATGTTACCTAGACAGAATGAAATCTGTTTTGATTATGCTACAAAGAGCCCCTCACAAGGAGGGGCTGATCGAAGGTGATTCGCTCATGTTAGAAAATGAGGTGGGCGACGCCCGCGATAACTGGGAGAGTAATCAGCGTGCGGAGAATAAAGATCGCAAACAGTTCAAAAATGTTCACTGGGATCTTACTGCCTAGGAGCAGTGCACCCACTTCAGACATGTAAATTAACTGGGTCACAGACATTGCCGCAATCACGAAGCGTGTCATCTCGTTGTCGATAGAGGCTGCCAAAATGGCAGGGATAAACATATCCGCAAAACCGACTACAATCGTTTCAGATGCAGCTGCGGCTTCCGGGATTTGTAACAGCTCTAAGAACGGAACGAATGGTTGGCCTAAGAAAGCGAATACTGATGTGTATTCCGCAATGACAAGTGCAATAGTACCCAAGCCCATCACGACTGGAAGCACGCCAAACACCATATCAACGGCATTACGCACACCTTCGCCGAAAACACTTTTCACGGATGTTACTTGGCTAGATTTTTTCAGCGCGAGCTCCATGCCCCAAGAAAATGTCGAGTGACCTTCAGGAATCGCATCTGCTTCAGCGTGGGGTTTCGTGCCATCAATAAATGTATCTTTCTTGCGGCTCAGTGGCGGTAGTCTTGGGATAATTACAGCTGCAACAAAACCCGCCAAACAAATAGCGCCGTAAAACGGTAAGAATAGGTGTTCCAGTTCTACCTGAGCGATCACAACCAAGCTAAACGTAATTGATACGGCAGAGAAAGTCGTACCCACAACAGCGGCTTCACGCTGCGTGTAAAACTTGCCTTCATACTGCTTACTGGTAAGTAGAATACCCACTGAACCA
The DNA here is from genome assembly GCF_027587055.1 of Vibrio sp. MarTm2. Classification (NCBI taxonomy): domain Bacteria; kingdom Pseudomonadati; phylum Pseudomonadota; class Gammaproteobacteria; order Vibrionales; family Vibrionaceae; genus Vibrio; species Vibrio sp. MarTm2. Next base: position 16,461 of record NZ_JAPPTK010000012.1, read on the forward strand.
TCGCCCAACCAAGACGCCATACAGTCAATTGCGCTACGTCCTGGCAAGTTGAAAAGTGGTCGCATTACCTTACTTAGGAGCGTACCAAACAGCTCCAACAGACCGAAGTTGAGCAATAGAGGAAGCAATAGGCCTGCGAAGATAAAGACTGAAAATAACGTTGGAAGGAGACCCTCTAACACCAAGCCACCAGTGTTTTCTTCCCAAATGGCTTTAGGCCCAAATTGGAAGTAAGTCATCGCAACTGCTAGGCCACCAACCACTCGAACCGCTAGCCAAAGTGGAGATGGGTTAAATAAGCCGTTTAAAAATGTGTTATTAGCGATGAATGATGGATTTTTGATGCGGCATAGCAAGGATGCCGTTGCCATGAAGACGATGATGCTTGTGATCATCCCAACAAGGTAGTCTCCAAATAGGGCTTGAATGCTCTTTGCCAATACTGCGACGGGGATAGTGATATCCCCTTGGTAGCTAATAGGCGCCATGAACAGGAATAAGCCAATGATTGAAGGGATGAAAAACATCCAAAAGTTGCCTTTAGGTTTAGGCTGATTAATGGTTTGAGTATTATCTGACATTACATTTCTCGAGTTACTACTAGTCAATAGTATAGCCAGTCAATCTGGCATATATATTCACTAAACATCCATATTCGGTCAATTGGGCGCAAGGTTAGCGCCTTTTTATTTTCCTTGCAATACTATTCATTAATAATCGTTAAATATTCAACTGATAGTTTTGCTATGGAGCATGATAGTGGATTTTTGTAATGTTATTGTTAATAAGTTTGGTTTTTGATGTTATTTGTGACTTCGATCTTCTTGTGTGCGTTTTATCCACAAGTAACCCCAGTAGCTAAATGCGAGAAGTAGCGCGAAAGCGATCGGGGCCAGTAGCGCCGATATCGCGTATACGGAAAAGAGTTTGGCTCCTACAATGCCACCGGACAGGAAGCCCGAAAAGATAAACAAGAACAGCTTAGCTTTGCGATAGTCAAAATACTCACCACGTAAACGTGCACCGATCATAATGCCAAGGTCGGTAATGATTCCTGTCATGTGTGTGGTACGGACCACAGCACCACTGAAGGTGGTAATCATTGCATTTTGTAATCCACATGCGGCAGAGGCAAAGTATTGGCCGCTAATGTGACCTTCTTTTAGCACCCAGTAGGCGATGAGTAGTAGCGCGCTTTCTATGCAGAGTGCGACGCCATAGCGACGTCCGAGTTTGAGTGCGGTCGACTCTATGAAAAGTCCGCTAAGCGTCGCGCCAAGTAGAAAGCTAAACAGGACCATAAACAGGTGAAACGTTTGGCTGTCAAACGCCTCGATACTGGTACCGAGTAGTGTTACCGTTCCAGAAATATGGGAGACGGCTTGGTGTTGGAATCCGAGTAATCCTATTGCATTGACAACACCAGCGAGTAGTGCAAGTAGAAATGCTCCATATTCTACCCATTTTGGTAACTTAGATATCACAGTTCTGCCTCTTGAAACTAGGCGCTGATTATAGATCTACGCGGCAGTCAGCAACAGCAGTATCCATTGATCTTGCACAACATATCGTTTAAAACCAAACGCTATTGGACGTGTTCCATCTGGCAATCAAATTTTACCCACTGATGTTGTCGTTCCTCATAAACTGAAAAACTGGGTAAAGGTAAATCCTGCTGATGAAAAACACCGACAGGCACTATCCAATCATCCGGACATGAGGACAACGTGAGCAACATGGTGGTACTGCACTTCGGACAGAAGTAGTAGTGAACCTGATTGCCCGAATCGGCGATACGCACATAGCTCGCCATTTCTCCACTGTATTTCAATTGCCCCTTCTTAAAGCGAGCTTGAACACCGAATACGCTTCCTGTTCTCTTTTGGCATTCGAAGCAGTGACAGATGGATGTTCTTTCTGGGTCGCCATTACAGGTGAGAAAAACTTGTCCACAGCTACATTCTGCGGTTCGAATCACTTTGTCGCTCTTCATGAGTTCTCCAATCCCCGCCAGTTTCTACTACTCATGTCACTATTTTTAGGTTAGTTAGTGAGAATCAGTCAAATGTGAAGGGCGCGTAATGTAACATGACTCACCTTTAAGAGCTGAAAGAGAGCAAAATGAAAAAGCGACGCCTCCCCATTCCACTTATCTTATTGATACCTATCGTTATGCTTATCATTGTGGCTGTTGCGGGCATCTATCGCTTCAGTTTGAGCGATGAAGAGATTTTGGCTAAGTTTCCAAGCCAGCAGCAAACGGCGGATCCGATCCTTAAAGCCATTTTTGACTTGTCTACGCCAAATCCATGGACGGTTGAGGTGCCAAATACCCATGCGTTTAGTTTTATCAACCAGCACGATGAGGCCAATCAGGTTGCTTCGGGAAATTACGATGCAGGGGCGGAGCGTGGCTTAGTTTCAATCAACATCCAATGGTTAACTCAACTTTCTGCAACCGATTATGTGTCAGTCTTGACGGTTTCGAATCAGGGAAGCGGATTGTTCACGTATGCCGCGTACTTCTACTACGATAGAGCGCTAAAGCGTATGGTCCTAAAAGATAGTGAACTGTTGGGGGATCGAGTGGTGCTTCAATCCATCACACTTGAGCAAGAAAACATACGTTTTGAGTACTTATCTCACGGCGTTGATCAGTCGATGGCTCAAGTGCCAACAGCGCCAAACCATCGAGTTTTTGCCTTATCAAATAAAGGTAAATTTCAGCCAGCGGATTAAATCAAGTTGTAAATATGACCAAGGTTGCTTATTGTTTGAAATAGCCTTTATTTTATTGTTTGTTGTTAAGGGAGTGAAAGATGATCAATAAGCGCTATTTTAAAACCAAGGATGAAGTGGAAGTGACCTTTGAGTTGCCCGCTTCAGAGGTAGGTAAGACAGCATCGATTGTTGCCGATTTTCTCGGCTGGCAACCTGCTGAAATGAAAAAAGTCGTCAAGTCGAAGTCATACAAATTTAAGACTCGACTTCCAAAGGGCAGCGAGTTTGAATTTCGCTATCTCGTTGATAACGAGAAATGGGTGAACGACCCCCATGCTGACCAATATAAGCCCAATGGATTTGGTGAGGATAACGGCTTAATTACCACTTATCAGTAGCCTAAACAGTGAAACAACGTAAAGAGGTGCTTTCGAGCACCTCTTATTGATCTAACTTTGACATTCGATGGGTGACAAGGCACGGATAAATTCGTACTCTTAGCGCTTTCATTGAGTAGCAAAGGGTACAGTTGTGAGTGCGAAAATAATTAATACTCGCCTAAGTGAGCTTTCGAAAAGAAAGAAGTGGTCACTTCTCAGTCTGCCAATTTTGGCTATTGTCGTTGCATCTTCATTCAATGACAGCAACTCACTCACTCGTACAATTGACCTTTCCATTCCAGAGTCGCAAATTGTTTCCGATATTCTTCAAACCGAGCAAGACATTGTCGATCTTCCTGACTATGAATACACCGTTCAGCCGGGCGACAACTTAAGCACTATTTTTGACCAACTCGGTTTTGGCTACAGCCAGTTGATGAATGTGATGGCGACCGACTTGAACTATCTCGCGTTAGATACTTTAAAGCCTGGCAACGTGTTGCGTTTTTGGAAAGGAGAGCATGATTCCATCCTCGAGAAAATGGAACTAGAGTTTAGCCTAGTAGAGAGCGCCGTTTATACTCGCCTTGACGACGGCAGTTACAGTTTTGAAGATGTCAAAATTCCAGGACAGTGGGGCTCATTCGCCCTAGTTGGTGACATTAGAGGCAGTTTTTCCCAGTCTGCCTACTCGCTGGGGTTGAGTAGCAATGAGATCAATCAGGTGGTAAGCCTGCTAAAAGAGAAAATTAACTTCTCGAGAGATCTGCGTGCGGGTGACAAGTTCGAAGTGGTTCAATCAAGACAGTTTGTCGATGGTGTCTTTACTGGCAATCGTGAGCTTCAAGCGGTGAAGATCGTGAATCGAGGCAGAGAACTGACGGCTTATCTCCACACTGATGGACAGTATTACGACAAAAACGGAGAAAGTTTGCAGCGCGCGTTTCAGCGTAAGCCTGTCAATGGCCGATACCGTTTGAGCTCGCATTTCAATCCGCATCGTAAACATCCGGTTACTGGACGTGTCTCGCCGCACAATGGTACCGACTGGGCAACGCCAACCGGAACACCAATTGTGTCGACGGGGGATGGGGTGGTCATCATGACTCGCAAGCACCCCTACGCGGGTAACTATGTTGTGATTCAACATGGCAGCCGATACAAAACACGTTATTTGCATTTGAGCAAAATTCTTGTTCGTAAAGGGCAGAAAGTGTCTCGAGGTCAACGCATCGGTTTGTCAGGCTCGACAGGACGAGTGACAGGACCGCATATACACTATGAATTGCTCGATCGCGGGCGAGCAGTTAACGCGATGAAGGCAAACATTCCGATGGCGAGCTCTGTACCCAAGAAAGAAATGGCGGCCTTTAAACAGCGTCGTGATGAGCTAAATGCCATGCTCAAAGAGCAAGAAAGATCGCTTGCCAACGTGAGCGATTCTGACCAAGCGGGTTAATTGAGAGACAGAAAAAAGGCGGCTATCTTAGCCGCCTTTCTACTTTTCTAGTGGTCACTACTGGCTGACTTTACCCAGTTTGAGCCACGTGTCGATCACTGTATCTGGATTGAGAGATACCGAGCTGATTCCTTGCGCCATTAACCACTCGGCAAGGTCTTCATGGTCCGATGGTCCTTGACCACAGATACCCACGTACTTTCCTGCTTTTGTCGCAGCATCAATCGCCATTTTAAGCATCGCTTTTACGGCTGGGTTGCGCTCATCAAAGAGATGGGCAACGTCACCAGAGTCGCGATCAAGACCCAGCGTCAGCTGCGTCATGTCATTCGAACCGATTGAGAAACCATCAAAGTACTTCAAGAACTCATCAGCAAGCACCGCGTTAGACGGCAGCTCACACATCATGATGACTTTAAGACCTTGATCGCCACGGCGCAGATCGAATTTTGCCAGAAGGTCGATAACCGATGCCGCTTCGCTTGGTGTGCGCACGAATGGGATCATCACTTCAACGTTCTTCAGCCCCATTTCATTTCGTACGCGTTTGATTGCCTGAGTTTCTAGTTCGAAACAGTCTTCAAACACAGGTGAAATGTAGCGAGAGGCACCACGGAAGCCCAGCATTGGGTTCTCTTCATGTGGTTCGTAACCTTTACCACCCACCAAGTTGCTGTACTCGTTGGATTTAAAATCAGACATACGTACGATAACGCGTTTTGGCCAGAACGCAGACGCGATGGTCGCAATGCCTTCGGTTAGTTTGCTCACGTAGAAATCGATTGGATCTTTGTAACCACGAATACGTTCAGTGATTTCAGCTTTTAGCTCATCACTTTGCGCATCGAAGTTAAGCAAAGCTTTCGGGTGAATACCAATCATCTTGTTGATGATGAATTCAAGACGCGCAAGACCGACACCCTCATTTGGAATTTGAGCGAAGTCGAATGCACGGTCTGGATTACCCACGTTCATCATCACTTTGGTTGGTAGCAGTGGAAGCTCATCGACTGCAGAACGTTTGATTTCGAAATCCAGCTCGCCTTGGTAAACATAGCCTGTTTCACCTTCAGAACATGAAACGGTCACGGTTTCACCGTCGGTTAGCTTGCTGGTGGCGTCACCACAACCTACGATTGCAGGAATGCCAAGCTCACGTGCGATGATTGCAGCGTGGCAAGTACGCCCGCCACGGTTAGTAACAATCGCAGACGCTTTTTTCATGACCGGCTCCCAGTCAGGATCAGTCATATCTGTGACTAGCACGTCGCCATCTTGAACCAGTGACATTTGGTCCAAAGAATCCACCAAACGCACTGGACCTTTACCAATGCGTTGACCGATTGCACGGCCTTCGACCAATACATCTGCTTTGTTGCTGAGCTCGTAACGCTCAATCACGTTTTGCTCGCTTTGAGAGCAGACTGTCTCTGGGCGTGCCTGTACGATGTAGAGGTTACCGTCAATGCCATCTTTTGCCCACTCAATATCCATCGGACGCTGGTAATGCTTCTCGATGATCATCGCTTGTTTTGCTAGCTCTTTGATCTCGTCATCGTTTAGAGAGAAGGCGTTGCGCTCTTCTACCGAGGTGTCGATGATCTCCACTTGTTTTCCGATCTCTTGGCTATTTGAGTAGATCATTTTGATCTGCTTAGAGCCGAAAGTCTTTTTAACAATTGGGTGCTGACCTGCTTCTAGCATTGGTTTGTGAACGTAGAATTCATCAGGGTTAACCGCACCCTGAACCACCATTTCACCTAAGCCCCAAGAAGAGGTGATGAACACCACTTGGTCGAAGCCAGACTCTGTATCGAGTGTGAACATGACGCCCGATGACGCTTTATCTGAACGAACCATACGCTGAATGCCCGCAGACAGTGCGATGCCACGGTGGTCAAACCCTTGGTGTACTCGATATGAGATTGCACGGTCGTTGAACAACGACGTATAGACGTGTTTGGTTGCTTCCAAAACAGCATCGATGCCTTTTACGTTGAGGAAGGTTTCCTGTTGACCAGCAAACGACGCGTCTGGAAGGTCTTCGGCGGTCGCTGATGAGCGCACGGCAACAGACACCTCAGGGTGGTTGTCGGTCAGCTCTTGATAGTTATCACGGATGTCTTGTTCGAGATCCGCAGGGAAGGGGGCTTCTAAAACCCATTGACGAATGGTGGCACCTGTCTTGCGCAGGGCTTCAACATCATCAACGTCCAATTCATCAAGTAATTGATGGATACGCTCATCCAAGCCTTCATAATCAAGGAATTGATTGAAAGCGAACGATGTGGTTGCAAAGCCGTTTGGTACAGATACACCAGCATTGGCAAGATTAGAGACCATCTCGCCAAGTGAAGCGTTCTTACCGCCGACCTTATCAACATCATCCATGGATAGGCTATTGAACCAGAGGGTGTTCTTTTGCATGTCTTTCTCCAGAAACATTGCAGCTTGTAGGGAAGAGGCAAACGATTACGTATTGGCTTAAAAAATTCTTAACAAATTTTCAAAGCTGTGGGGAACATAATAGTCAGCCGGGTTTTATTATCGATATTATGGTTACCATCCTACTCAAAAGAATTTTAAAGTTTAAATAAAACATGCAAATTGATAGTCAAAGTCGTGATGTATTCTATGTTTCTGATGGAACGGCCATAACATGTGAAACCTTAGGGCATGTTGTTCTGGGACAATTTCCGTTTAGAGCGAATGAAAAAACCTTTCCATTTGTAGAAAGTGAAGACAAATTGTCGGACTTACTTAAAGAGATCGACATTTCCTACCGTCACAATGGTGTGAAGCCGTTGGTGTTTTTCTCTATTGTAATCCCTGGGATCCGTCAATCGCTGTTGGATGCGCCCGCATACTGTTATGACGTACTCGAAAGCATCGTTCAAAAAGTGCAAGACGACATTCAACTCAAACCTAAGCCCAAATTGCAGCGCTCAAGAAGTGTGGGTAAAGACTCGGACACCTACTTTGACCGAATTGCCGCCATTGAATACACCTTGGCGCACGATGATGGAATCACGCTCAAAGGCTTGGAGCAAGCCGATATCATTCTGCTTGGGGTGTCGCGCAGTGGTAAAACACCCACCAGTTTGTACATGGCGATGCAGTTTGGCTTGCGTGTCGTGAACTATCCATTTATCGAGGAAGACATAAAGCGCTTACGCTTGCTACCCGAGTTCGAAATTCATCGCCATAAGCTTTTTGGTTTAACCATCAATCCAGAGCGCCTCACTGAGATTCGGGAGAACCGTTTGGCGGGCAGTGATTATGCGAGTACGGAGCAATGCTTAACTGAGCTGGCGAGTGTCGAAGCGCTGTTTCGCAGAGAAGCGATCCCCTACATCAACACCAGTTCACTTTCGGTGGAGGAGATCTCGACGCGAATCCTTGAAAAAGCAGGACTACGTCGTCGACTGCTTTGATTGAGACTCACTGATATCTGACCATGGCTCGGCTGAGGGCTTCTTGAAGTGCCACCGCATCAGGAAAATGTTTGGATATCAGCATGTAGAACTTATGTTTCTCCATGTCAGGGACGGGCATTGCAATAATGTCGTCCTGAACATAGTTAATGCCCCACACGTCATTCATGCCATCAAGAATCTCAAGCCATGAGATAAACACATCGCAGTTGAGATTGTGGAGTTCGGTAACGGCCTCAAAAATACTGACCGAGAATTGATTCACATTGTCGAGTTTAAAATCAGAGTAGTTGTAACCGTGGATACCACACACGATGTATGGCTCTAAGTCATACACTGATGTGATATCCAAGCCATTCGGGAAGCGTTTACTCGAGTATAGATAGTACGGAGTGACGTCGTAATACCAAGTCGTGTAAAGATAGTCTTGTGCTCGCTCATCGCTGTAGGAGGCGCTGACAGCAATTTGATAGTCGCCATCTTTTGTTCCTTTGAGGCAGCGACTCCAAGACGTCATGGTGATATCGAAATCGTAACCCAGTTCGGAAAGAAGATCGTTGAGTACATCTATATCCCTTCCTTTTACGACGTCACCATCAATGTAGGTGTAAGGTGGCCAATCAATGGCGTCACCACACACTTGGAGTGTAGGATGCTCGCCATCTAAGTTAGCGTGTGCCTGGAAAGCAAACCCAAGTAACATGACAACCCAGCTTTGCAGCCAACCATTTTTCATACTGAACAACTCCCTTGCTCTGTCTCCTGTTTGAGTATAGACAAGGGCGGTACGGCGTCCACCAACTTTAGATGACCGCGAGTTAATGAGCGGGATAGACCACAGGGAAGTTCAGCGATGGGTGTTTAGCAACTATCGATCGGTATCCGTAGACCTTTTCTATATTTTCTGGAGTCAGCGCTTGCCATGGCGCCGCATCAGTGACTAGTTTTCCCTTGTGAAGCAGAACGATACGGTCGGAGTATTGAGCGGCAAGATTAAGATCATGCAATACCACGACTACCGCAGTCTGCTCTTTATCGGCTAAGTCACGGGCGATCTTCAAGGTGTTGTGTTGGTGAGCGAGATCCAGAGCAGACGTCGGCTCATCCAGCATGAGAATTTTCTGTTTTTCTGACTTGTCCAATTGAACCAAGACACGCGCAAGGTGTAAGCGCTGTTTCTCCCCACCCGACAACGAAGGGTAGAGTCGGTCAGCGAGGTGTGCCACTTCCGTCATTTGCATGTATTTTTGAGCAAGGGTCTTACATTCCTGATTGGGCACATCCAGTGGAATCGCACCTAGCTCTACAACCTCGTGAGCTAAGAACGGGAAGCTCAAGGTACTATGTTGAGGCAGCATACCTAAATGACGTGCAAGCTGTTTTGGTTGCCAATCTTGCTTATGCTCACCAAAGTACTCAACGTGGTTTGTAGAAGGAATCTCGCCGCATAGCAGCTTTAGCAGTGTGCTTTTCCCCGCGCCGTTTGGGCCAAGGAGCGCAGTCACTTCTCCTGCATGAATATCAATATTAATATCGTCAAGCACGGAATGCTGGCCAAATTTCATCGAGATATTACGGCCAGACAAAACGACGTTTTTCATCAAAGGATTCTTCCTTTTTGTTTAAATAGCAGGAACATAAAGAAGGGAGCACCAATGATCGCAGTGACAATGCCGACAGGGAGTTCTGCAGGCGCAACCGCCACACGCGAATACATATCGGCGAGAGTTAACAGCAGAGCGCCCATCAACGCCGAAATCGGCAGTAAAGAGCGATGGTCTGGACCTGATAGCATGCGGCCAAGGTGAGGAATGACAAGGCCAATGAAGCCGATCATACCTGAGACACTCACCGTTACACCGACGCCAATGGCGGTCAAGATAATCAGTTGGCGCTTTAGTGACTGAACAGGGATGCCCAAATGATTGGCTTCTGCTTCGCCGAGCAACAACGCATTAAGTGCCATCGACTTACGCATGAATATGATCATCAGGGCGATGAGTGTCACCGCACACAAGATAATACTGTTCCAATTTGCACCCGCTAATGAGCCCATTGACCAAAGGCTCAGATCGCGCAGCATCTGATCGCTAGCGATAAAGTTCATGTAGCCAATACCCGCCCCAGAGAGCGCACTGATCGCAACCCCAGCCAGTAACATAATCGTGACCGAGGTGCCCATTTTGCTCGTCCCAAGTTTGTACACCCACAGGGTCGTGATAGATCCGCCAAGAAATGCAAATAACGGAACCGCAGCCAACGTCATAAACTGAGGGTATTGAGAAGCAAGTTCGGCGAACATCACGATAGCGAACGCCGCACCAAGTGACGCCCCCGCTGAAACCCCAATGATTCCCGGCTCAGCGAGTGGGTTGCGAAACAGCCCTTGCATTACGGTGCCGCAAACCGCAAGGATAGCCCCGACCAACATACAGAGTAGCGTTCTTGGGAAACGAATTTCGTGAATAACTAAGTTGATGTGCGGGGCTAATTCGTTGGTATGGTTGAGTAAACCACGCATACTGTCCATAAAACTGATCGACATCGGGCCGACGGAAACGGAACTAACAGCAGTGATACCTAGCGCAAGCGCAAAAATAAGCAGACTAGCGGAAAGAGGAAGACGACGTAACAACATATCCGATTGACTCTAGTTGAGTAGCTTGCTTAAGCGTTCTGCCTCAGAGAGACTTTTGAGCCCTAGTCCACCGACAAGCGCGTGCCCATCTACTTTGATGATGCGTTTGTTTTTGCCTGCGGGTGTCGCCACTAAGAGGGGCATCTTGCTTAGAATTTGCTCTGCGCCACCCATTTTGTCGTAACTACGGCCGCTGACTAAAATGACGTCAGGTTGCATCTCAACCATGGCTTCAGTCGACATTGGTTTGTATGAGGTGAGCTGCTCTGCGGCTGGATTTATGCCGCCTGCGAGCTCAATAATCGCATTGGGCGTCGTATCCTTGCCTGCCACATTTGCCGGACGACCTTCGTGAATCAGTAAGAAGAGAACTTTTTTACCCACTTCAGGTTGATTCGCCTCGAGTGTCTCAATCTGCTGGTTAACTTGACGCTTCAATTTTTCTGCTTGTTGCTCGGCACCAGTAATGAGTGCGATCTCATCAATGCGTTCCAATAAACCCGTTGGTGTCGCTTTCGTGTTGACCACATCGACTTTTACGCCCGCCGATTTTAGTTGTGCTAGGGTTGTGTCTGGCCCCATTTCATCAGAACCAATCAATCGATTAGCGCCGAGAGCTAGCAGACCCTCAGCCGATAAGCGGCGATGGTAGCCAATTTTCGGCAGCTCCAGATCCTTGGGTAGTGCGCTGGTGACATCAACTGCGACCAACTTGTCTTGCTGCTCTAAAGCAAAAATGATTTCAGTCACCGCACTGCCGGCGCTGATAATGCGTTCACTGGCGTTCGTATAGGTCGCACAAAAGGTAAGGCTCAGAGCCGCGACGGTTTTAAGGATGGTTTTTTTCATAATGAACTCAGTTTTCAGGTTGTTCTGTCAATAACTGTGTGGCTTGAATGCCATTCTCTTGCAGGAAGGCGAGCAACTTGACCAAATGCTGAACATCGGCGGTTTTCTCTGCACCGATTACGATTGGTTTTTTATCTGATTTGTGTTGCTCGAGCAGCGCGAGTTTGAAGTTCTCCCAATCGATGTACTCTTTGCTGTCGATTGCCCAGTACGGTTCTTCAGCCAGTAAATTGACCGTAATAGATTTGCTATCCACCTCAGACACGGCTTGTGAGTCGGTCGTGGGTAAGTCAACTTCCAATGAATCTAATTTCACTGCGGCCGTCAGCATCAAAAACACCATCACAATGAAAATGATGTCGAGCAACGGGGTCAGATCTGGGGTGAGACCGAAGCGGTTTTCATCCTGTTTGACCTTAATCATGCTTTGGCCTCAGATGGCTGGATCTGTTTAGGCGCACTCTCAATATTGTGAATTGCGCGCTCAGGGGAGACATGTTGCAAGCTAATGCCTTCAAGCCAAAGGTTGACGTAATTAAGCGTATGTTCGAGTTTCGCCATCACTTTGTCTGCCCAAAGGCCAAGTAGCTGAGCGCCAGCGATGGCAGGCAGAGCAATCAACAAACCCGCGGCAGTGGTACGCATCGCCAAGCCCAAACCATCAGCTAAATCATTTGGCGTGATGTTCCCAGTGGATGCGGCCACGCCTTTAAACATCTCAATCAAGCCCAATACCGTGCCCAACAGACCGATGAGTGGACTGATCACACCGATCAAGGTCAGCAGACGTAATCCAGAGTTGAGCTGGTGGCGTTTCTCTTGTAACCACATGCCAGCCGCATCTTCACGAAGAGACTTAGAAAACGAGTGGTGAGCAAGAAGCATCGCCACGCCTTTGTAGAGCAGAGGTCGTCTTGGCGAGAGTTTTTCTGCGAGCTGTTCGATCTGCTGTCCGTTGGTCGGTGAAATCGTTTTAAGTTCGGAACGTATCGCTCGTTTTCCTACGCCCAAACTGATGATGACTTGAAAGAGGCGCTCGGTAATGATCATCACAGTAAGTGCTGAACAAATAATCAGTGGCCATGCCATCAAGCCAAGTTGTTGTTGTATTGTGTGTAATTGTTCCATGGTTAATCCAACTTAAAACGTACTGGGATTTCTACTCGATGTGCCACCGTTTTTCCGCCCACAGTGTGAGGAGAAAATTTCCACTTCTTGATTGCATCGAGTGCTGCTTTATCGAGTATGGTTGCGCCCGATGAAGAAATAAGAACTTGTTTTACTTGGTTGCCATTTTCATCGAGCCAAATCTCGTACTTAGCGACCCCCTCAATGCCGCGCTTTTGAGCAATGCGCGGGTATTTGGGTGCGCGTGGTTTCGTCAAAAATGAAGGGCGCTCTATCAAAACGGGGTTTTCTGTTGCACCAGGTCGAGAAGCCGCGTCACTCTTGACTTCTTTGCTTGCTGGCTTGTTCTCTTCAACCTTCTTCGCCACCTTTTCTTCAACAACCGGTTTCGGCTGTTCTTTTTTCGGTGTGTCTTTTTTCACCGGCGTCGGCTTTTTAGGCGGCGCTTTTTTAACTTCAGGCTTCTTTTTGACCGGTTTAGGTTTTTCTTTTTTAATCGCCTTTTTAGGCTTTTCGATCGGCGCCTTCTCTACCGCTTTCTTTACTGGTGGAGGTTCGACAGGCGGCGGAGGCTCAACAGCCTTTTCGACAGGAGGCATTTCTTGAGGCTCAGACGGCGCAGCTTGTTCGACTTTAGGGCTAGGCGTAGGCGCAAATTTTAAAGACACAGTGGGTGTATCTGATCCCGTTGGCATCGCAAACGATTTTGATTCATGGGCGACAAACAGGAACGCCGCATGTATTGCTAATGATACGCCTCCTGCTATCGAGTATCGCTTCAGATTCACCTTGCCCTCACATCATGTTGTTCTCATAAAATGGAACAGGATTATTACTTACAACGCAAATAAGATCAATTATCAATTGCATTATCATTATCGCCAATTTAAGATTGCACGCAGTTTTTTACAACATCGACGCGAAGCTAGGGACGACAAGCGTTGAGAGAGTTATTAGATGTTAGATATTGATAAATTTGACGAATCAATCACGGGGGTGAACTCTCCTGATCCTCTCCGTTATGCGTTCCCTCAAAAAACATCGGCACATGCCGGTGGTATGGCGGCGCCAATTCCTCCTGAGCAAAAAGCGCACACTCTAAATCGATTGTTGCAACAACCCGGTTCCAAGCATCAAAAGCGCTGCTTGTACATCCACATTCCTTTTTGCCGAGTACGTTGTACGTTCTGCAACTTTTTTCAAAATGCGGCCAGTCGAAAACTGGTCGATGACTATTTTGAGGCTCTGATGGTCGAGATTGACCAAAAAGCCGCTCAACCATGGACTCAGACCGGCTTGTTTCATGCTGTCTATATTGGAGGCGGGACGCCAACTGACCTTTCTACTGAGCAGGTTGAACGTTTAGGCAAAGCGATTCAGCGTTCGTTTCCGTTATCGACCGACTGCGAAATTACGCTAGAAGGGCGTATCAATCGATTTAGCGATGAAATGTTTGAGCGCGCCCTTGAAGGTGGTTTTAACCGCTTTTCTTTTGGTATTCAAAGCTTCAATACGCAAGTACGTCGAAGTGCCAAACGCCTAGACGACCGGGAAGATGTCATGGAGCGCGTCGCGTCTTTAAGTGCAACGCAGCAAGCGCCGATCATTGTCGATCTGCTGTATGGCTTGCCCTATCAGACGGCGGAAGTCTTCGAGCAAGATCTTATCGACTTTATGGCGACTGGCGCTCATGGGCTTGATTTGTATCAGTTAGTTGTTGGAGGAGGCGCGCCGATGATCAACTTGGTCGACAAAGGCAAGATTCCGGCTCCAGCGACCACGACCGAAAAAGCGAGTATGTATGAGTTGGGCAGCCAATTTATGGATCAACACCACCTTCGTCGACTCAGCGTGAATCATTGGGCTCGGGATAACAGAGAGCGAAGCCAATACAACAGTCTTGCGAAAACGTATGCAGAGGTGCTGCCAATTGGCTGTGGTGCCGGAGGCAATATCGGCGGGTACGGGATGATGAACCACCGCACACTCGAAACGTATATGAGTGCTATGAAGTCCGGTGATTCAACCGTTGCCATGATGACCAAGCAGCACGCATTAGAGCCGCTGTTTTCAGCACTGAAGTCCGGGTTTGATCATGGCGTAGTGCGCCGAGGTGCTCTGCCTTCATTTATTGGTCAATCAAGTTTTGATCTGCTGTTACCGCTTTTTGAGGTTTGGCAGCAGCGTGGCCTTGTTACGGTCGATGAACAATACTTGGTATTGACTCTTGCTGGCCGCTTTTGGGCGGTCTCTCTCGCTCAAGCAAGTATTCAAGTACTACAGAAAACTTACCAAGAACAGACTGCTTTACAACCCGCAGTATCGTTATAAGTGGATATTATGGAAACAATCAAACAACAAGTGGCTCAACTGATTGAGCAAGAGCCAACACTGCTCCCAGCTGCGATTGCTGAGCGTTTAGCCATCTCTGAATACCAAGCCGTAGAGTCGCTACCGGACGAAATGGTGGCGTTGGCGCCTGGGGAACAAGCGCAAACCATACTTGAGCAACTGGTCGGTTTTGGACCAGTGACAACGATCGTTCACTCTTTCGGGTCTATTTTTGAAGTCAAAGCGCCATTTCCAAAAGGAAAGGTTGCACGCGGCTATTACAACTTGATGGGACGTGAAGGTGAGTTGCATGGCCATCTCAAACTGGACAACGTGAAAAATATCGCGCTAGTCAGCAAGCCATTCATGGGGCGAGAAAGTCACTACTTTGGGTTCTTTTGCTCTCAAGGAAACAATATTTTCAAAATTTACCTAGGGCGCAATGAAAAACGCGAACTGATCACTGAGCAAGTTGAGCAGTTTAAGCAGTGGCAACAAGCGCTAAAAAAATAGTCATATTATTATTAGGGTCTGTTGACCTTTCGCGGTTAAATTTTGTTCGAGATAAAATCGTTTTAAGCGCGGCAAGGGGTGTGTAGCCTAGTCATTCTAAGTAAATACCCCTTAACAAAGCATAAAACGATTTTAGCCGAACCCTTCGGGCAGCGTTTGTGGTTCATTTCTACTGCGTTATCGGCTTTTCATGTAGGCTAGCTACACTTCAAAGCCTCTGCCTTGTATAAATTTCTCACAAACTGCTGCAAAAATCAGCTCGAAAGATCAACAGCCCCTAAAAACAGCTGAGGTGAGAGTCACCTCTCTCAGTAGAAAGAAGTCAGGAGTCAATAATGGATCAACAAGTAAAACAAGAGCGTCTGCAAGGTCGACTGGGGCCAGAAATTCAGGAGTTTCGCCAAGAGCGTCGTACGCTACAGCTTGCGACCGTTGATGAACAGGGTCGACCAAATGTCAGCTATGCCCCTTTTGTTCAGAATCAGGATGGATATTTTGTGCTGATCTCGGAAATTGCCCGTCATGCGCGCAACTTACAAGTCAACCCAAGCGTTTCCATTATGATGATTGAGGATGAAGAGAGCTCAAAGCAACTATTTGCTCGTAAACGCCTTACATTTGATGCTGTTGCTAGCGTTGTTGAACGAGATTCACAGCAGTGGCAACAAGTGATCAAACAGATGCAACAACGGTTTGGTGAAATTATTGATGGCTTAAGCCAACTGCAAGATTTTGTTCTGTTCAACATGAAGCCCGAGCAAGGCTTGTTTGTAAAAGGATTTGGTCAAGCGTACCAAGTTTCAGGCGATGATCTCGTGGATTTTGTTCATCTACAAGATGGGCACAAAAAAGTCTCCAATGCTTAAATGTCTATCCATACCGGCTAACTGACAACAAAGGGGCGCTTAGCCCCTTTTCAGTTGTCAGTGTCCTCATTAGCTTGGTTTTTAACTTAGGGCTTGCGGATTGGCGATATTTTCGGGGGTGCCTGCCGAGAATTTCACGACGTTTTCAAATGCCCATTGAAAGTAAAGCTCGTAGCTATTTTTCTCTACATATCCGAGATGAGGCGTTGCCACCACATTAGGCAGCGTTAGCAGCGGCTCACTGTGCTCATTAGCAGGTTCATGTTCAAACACATCGATTGCCGCCAGCTTTGTCGGGTGCGTGACCAAGGTTTGATAGAGCGCGTTGGGGGCAATAAGCTCCGCTCGACTGATGTTGACGAGCATAGAGTCTGGCCGCATAGTATCGAGATCAAGCTGAGTGACAATATGTCGAGTCGCCTCATTCAGTCTTAGGTTCAGTGAAATGATATCGCATTGGCTAAAAAACGCCTGCTTGCTCTCGGCGGCGCGATAGCCGGCTTTAACCGCCTTTTCCCTTGATGCTTCGCTACCCCAAACTACGACGTCCACCTCAAACGCGTGGGCGTACTTGGCGAGTCGTTGGCCAATCTTGCCAAATCCCCAAATGCCCATCGTTTTGCCGTGTAACGTGGTGCCAAGTCCAATTACGCCAGATTGTTGCCACTGTCCGTGCTTAAAGTTATCTATGTAGTTGGGTAAGCGCCTAGCCGTTGCCATGATCAATGCCCACGCGAGTTCAGAAGGCGCAATAGGGGAGCCAACGCCCTCTGCGACCGCAACGCGATGGCGAGTGCAATCATCTAGATTGAGGTGGTTACTGATTTTACCTGTTTGACTGATGAGCTTTAGATTGGGCAGACGCGATAGAAGTTCATCCGTGATGACGGTGCGTTCGCGAATCAGGATGATGGCATCAAACGCTTCGAGCCTGTTAACTAGTGCGTCGACATCATTGAGCGTATCAGTAAACACAGTAACATCGTGCTCATTAAGCATTGTGAAGTGACTGAGGTGCCTTACTTGGTCTTGGTAATCGTCTAAAATTGCGATTTTCAATGGACTGTCCTTATTTTTAACTGACGTATTATATTAAAAGCTGGAGTTTGGTTGGTTTAAAAATTCTATTTCTTCGGCAGTGCTTTCTCTGCCTAATATAGCATTCCTATGGGGGTAACGACCGAACTTGTCGATGATCACTTTGTGTTTTATTTCAAAGTCATAATTATTCTCTAATCCAACTTGGCTGAACAGTTCAACAGCTTTTTGGTGAATAATCTTTGATTCACTGTGCATAAAGGGCATGTACAAAAATGACTTTTCAGTCGTCGATAGTTCGTCATCAAGTTTTAATTCAATAGCTTCTTGCGCGAGTGCTAAGGCAAGTGGATCTTGAGAGAACGCTTGAGGCGTGTTGCGGTAGACGTTGCGTGAAAACTGATCGAGGACGAGGATCTCTGCCAGCCTTCCTGCTGCTGTCGCTCTCCAAGGGTAAAGCTCTGATTGAGCAGCGCTTTTGAGTAAAGGTTCGAATCGATCAGTAATCATCTGGTCAACCTCGTCGTTACTCATAAACCAATCTTTCGGTTCGAGTTCTTCAAACCAGAACTTGAGCACGATATCTGGGCTTGTTGCTGTGTCCATATTGTCTCCCATACTGAATAACTGTCGGATAATTATTGCTAAGCAAACTTAACGATAAACCATAATGTGACTTAGTTTAAGAACCCGAATAAAAAACTGCGCCCTCGACGCTGTTTCAGTCAACTAACTATTCATTGGATAGGGCTATTTAACAAGGAAATCGTCGTAAATAGATTTAAAAAAGAAAATATATTCAATGGTTAATTGTCTGGATTAATATCCTAGTTTATTCATGCTAAATATTGTCGATAATTATCACGATTTATTTGGTCGTAATTATTTAATCTCTCCTCCGAACAAAATTATTAATTTTCCAATCATTTTTGCCGACTCTGGAGGGTAGGTTTATGCGTATCGTATTAGCGTTAGGGGGCAATGCTCTGCTTGCTCGTGGTCAAGCATTAACAGCAGAAAACCAGCGTGAGAATATTCAAAAAGCAGCGAAAAACATCTCGGATATTGCTGGCGAACACCAAGTTGTTATTGTGCATGGTAACGGCCCTCAAGTGGGGTTATTGATGGAGCAAAACGCGGCTTACCAAGAGTATTCACCACAGACAACACCTTATCCAATGGACGTTCTTGGTTCTCAGACTTGTGGCATGGTGGGGTATATGCTTCAGCAAGAACTGCGCAACTGTGATACGAGTTTACGTATTGCGACCTTGCTGACACAAACTCAAGTGAGCAAGCAAGACCCAGCATTTGCCAATCCGACTAAGTTTGTTGGCCCTGTCTACAGTGAAGCTAAAGCACAGGAGATCATGGCAGCAAGCGACAAACAGTTTAAAGCAGACGGCGAATACTACCGACGCGTCGTGCCTTCTCCAATGCCACAAGATATTGTTGAAGTCGAACAGATTGAAACCCTGCTCAACTCTGGCAACGTTGTGATCGCCTGTGGTGGTGGCGGTGTGCCTGTCTCCATCGAAGAGGGGCATAGTGTTGGTGTAGAGTGCGTCATCGATAAAGATCTCACCGCTGAACTTCTTGCTGAAAAAATCAATGCGGACCTGTTTGTCATCCTCACCGACGGTTCTATTTACCGAAACTACGGCAAAGAAGACCAAGCGGAGATGAAGGTCGCAACGCCGAAAGGCTTGTCTGAGTTTACGTTCCCAGCAGGTTCAATGGGGCCAAAAGTCGATGCTGTGTGTAAATTTGTCGAATCAGGTCGCGGTGAAGCAGCGATTGGTTCATTGTTTGAGCTAGATAAGGTGATCAACAAGCAGGCGGGTACGTTAGTCACGCAAGGCGAAGGAATCGAATACTACTAATCTGCACAATCTACTCACAATAGGTATTGGCTTTGGCTGGCCAATACCTATAATGCGCGTTTTTGAATCTCACCAAACAACGTGAAGTATGAGCGCGACCACACCAAAGCCTGACCGAATTACCGCGATGCGTTCCATTATTGAACAAGTAAAGTCAACGCTTCCACTCTACGAGCCGGAAACCTTTATTTGTGGATTGAAGGGAAGCTGTCAGGGGTGTCCGAAAAAACTCCTAGAAATGGTCGATTCTGAGCTGACATATTGGGAATCGGCTTTGGCGCGTGGCATCACACCTCATTTCGATGAAATACGACGGTTTGGAAAAATGTGCAGCAGCGTCAAACGAGCGTTATCAAGAAATGGACTGTTAACGACTTAATCTACTTTGCCCTCTGGTGGTTTCGTGCTGAGTAGTTCTTCAATTCAATAACTCAATTGAGAGATATTCATCACACTTTCTTTTGTACTTGCTTCTTCTGAGCTACGTTTATATCAGGCGTGTCAAAGGAGAATGGGTTATGGTCAATCTGCGAGCTTACCGTCACCTCTTATTCGCGGTGCTATTATGGATACCGATTTCGGCTTGGAGCCAAGAAAAAGACGATCTTAGAAACTTATCGTTTTTTACGGAATCCTACCCGCCTGCTAACTTTCTCGTTAATGACAACATAACCGGTTATGCCGTCGACATTTTACTTGAGGCGAGCCGCCTCGTTGGCGAGCCGATCGAGATGAATCAATTGACTTTGCAGCCTTGGGCACGTTCCTATCGGCGAGTGCTTACTCAGGAAAACTCGGTACTGTTTTCGACCACGCGATCCGAACACAGAGAAAACCTGTTCCAGTGGGCTGGCCCAATCGCTGACATCAAGGTGGTTGTTTTAGCGCGCAAAGATTCTGGCATAGAGATAGAAAAACCAATGGACATGGCCAGTTACCGAATTGGCGTGATCCGTGACGATATTGGTGAGCAAAGCCTGTTGGCAATGGGAATTCCTCGTGACTCGATGCAAGAGGCTTCTTACGTGACGGTTTTAGCTGAGCAATTAATGAAAAAGCGCATCGATCTCTTGGTTTACTCGCAAAGAGCAGCATTCTGGTGGTCACGACAGGTAAATGTCGATCCTGAAATGTTTCAGCCAGTTTATATCGTTCGAGAGGGAGAGGTTTACTTCGCGTTTAACAAATCGACGTCTACCGATGTGGTTGAGAAACTGCAACGAGGGCTAGATTTGTTGAAGTCAACGCAAGGCGAATCAGGAATGACTCTTTATGAGGAGATATTGGCAAAATACTAGGGTCTGTTGACCTTTGAGCTGATTTTTGCAGCAGTTTGTGGGTTCTTTGTGCAAGGCAGAGGATCAGAATTGTAGTTGCTCTACTTGGTAAGCGATGACGCTTTAGAAAGGAACCACAAACTCTGCCCCAAGGGTTCGGCTGCGCGCCGCGGGCTAAAAGCGTTTTACTCTTTGTTGAGAGGTGTTTTGCTTAGAATGACTAGGCTACAAACCTCTCGCCGCGATTAAAACGCTTTTATCTCGAACAAAATTCAACCGCAAAGGGTCAACAGACCCTAAAAGAGCAGCACTTGGCTGCTCTGGTTAACTATACTTTTGCCTTCTTGACGAAGTAAGGATTATCGAATTTCTTTGGATTGCCCAATTCAGACATCACCAGTTTGTTCCAGAGCGCTCGGTCAAACTCGCCCTTTTCCAAAGAAGGGTAGAGGGTTTCTTGCTCTTCCAGTGCTAAACGAATGAACTGTTTTTTCTTAATTTGATTGTATTTCTTTGCCACGCGATTGTGTTTGGCAATCCACTCTTGCTTAAAAGCAACTAAGCCAGGTTCTGCAACCTCTAGCGGCAGTCTAGATAAATAGATGCGTTTATAAGAGATCTTACGATCGATCATTGTGCGCATGGCAGTTTGGATGTACTTACCGTGGTGAGTAATGGAAATATCATCTTTGTCGAACAGTTTGACGCACCAGCCACTTGGGAAGTAGTCGGGTTTACGAAACTGTTTGTTGCGCACGTCGATAGCTTGGTGCATGACCAAGTCTGAGGTACCGTTGAATGTTTGTTGCCATTTGCCGATTCGAATTTGAATCGCCGTTGGCAATCGATAGATATTCGTGAACTTATCTTGATCCATAAATCAACACACTTATTACTGTCAAAAACAAGATGACGCAGCCAAGCGTTATGGCAGCAAGGTTATTTTAGTTTCAGGGACGAATTGACACTGAGCTCGGCTCATACGGCGTATTTTAGATAAAACGAATAAAAGTAGCTAGAGATAAACGTCAGCATATGGTCAGTTTGTGGGCGGCTTAACGTGACGTTGGTGTGTGGGGGGAGACAGGGCAAACTCACCATGCAAGTTTGCCCGTGTTGTTTAGTCGTAAATTGTCGGGATAGGCTGACGTTTGTGTTGAGTCACTTTGTAGATATGAACCAAGCGCTGCGTCACTTCTTCAGAAACCGGCTTTCCTTCAAGGAAGTCATCGATTTGATCGTAAGTAAGATTTAACGCATCCTCATCCGCTTTTTGAGGGGCCAGCTCTTCAAGGTCAGCGGTTGGCACTTTCTTAACCAGTAACTCAGGCGCGCCCAGTGCTGCTGCCACTTCACGTACTTGACGCTTACTTAAGCCAAAAAGCGGGGCCAAATCGCACGCGCCGTCACCAAACTTAGTGTAAAAACCCGTAATGTTTTCTGCTGAGTGGTCCGTGCCCAGTACCAATCCGCCGACGTACCCGGCGATTTCGTATTGCGCGACCATGCGAGCGCGCGCTTTTACGTTCCCTTTTACAAAGTCGATTTTGGCAGCATCTTCAGGGACTAGGCCTGTACCTTCAAGCGCGGTGTTGGTTGCTGCGTGAATGCCATCAACGCCTTGTTTGATGTTTACCGACACGGAATGTGTTGGCTGAATGAAGCCTAACGCCAACTGTGCTTCGTCTTCATCTTTTTGTTCACCGTATGGGAGACGAACAGCGATGAACTGGTAGCCACCGTCGGTTTCTTCATTGAGTTGGTTGACCGCAAGCTGCGCCAGACGACCACATGTAGTAGAGTCAACGCCACCGCTGATACCAAGGATAAGGGATTTGCATCCTGCTTCCTGCAATTTGCGTTTGATAAAGTCGACACGACGCGTAATTTCAAATTGAGGGTCAATCGATGGCAGTACGCGCATCTCGTCGCGAATCAACTGTTCCATTCTGTTTCCTTCCTGCAAGCAATAAAGTTAAAATTTGTCATCATACTAAGTCATCTTAAGAGATGAACTTTTTGATAAAGTAATCTCGTAAGATGACAGACTGACATGATACCTAAATACAACTAATAGAAAACTGTGATCACAGTTTTCAGCATAAAATAAGGGAAAAAATGAGCAAAATCGCAGTTTTTGGCAGTGCGTTTAATCCACCAAGTTTAGGTCACAAAAGTGTTATCGAGTCATTAACCCACTTCGACAAAGTGCTGTTACTGCCGAGTATTGCCCATGCTTGGGGAAAAGAGATGTTGGATTACGCCATACGCTGTGAGTTGGTGGATGCGTTTATTGAGGATTTAGCGCTAGACAATGTTGAACGCTCCGACATCGAAGAGCAGTTATTCCTACCGGGAAAAAGCGTGACTACCTTTGCAGTTTTAGAGGCACTTGAAAAAAGGTACGAAAATTGCGAGCTAACTTTTGTTATGGGACCTGACAATCTTTTGAATTTTGCTAAGTTCTACAATGCTGACAAAATACTCAGTCGCTGGACAGTAATGGCATGCCCCGAAAAGGTAAAAGTGCGAAGCACGGACATTCGTGACGGCATTAAGGCGGGAGAGGATATTTCGTCATTGACCACTAAGAGAGTGTGGCAAAAGTTGGCCGAATCTGGGTATTATTAAGGCTGTTATACGATGTATTTGAGGTGTGAATGAATGCGGTAAGAGCGATTGGTCTGGTAAGTTTGCTGACTGCCTCTACACAGGCATGCGAGATGTATGAGACGAAACAGTTCGAGGAGTCGGTCATGTTTCACTCTACCTCTGGCGTGTGTTTTTCGCTCCTTGAAGGCATTGAGTATACAGCCAATAAATTTGACGATTTTTTAGATGTTGTCGATTTCGATGATGATCAAGGCTATGACACTTATTGGGACGATTGGGTGTTAAAAAGTGAAACCAATCCGATTCTCACGCGCGCCCTTTCCTCAAACTACGTGGGTGTCGGTGTTTGGGTACCGACTGAGCTCGAAAATCGATTGCACGCCATGGATACCGAAGAGTGGATACTGAGCCACGGTCTGCTTCTTAGTGTCGGGTTTGGCAAAAAGAGTGCAGGGGAGCCAAGAATGCGGCTCGATTACCGCTGGCATGATAAATATGACGGCGATGTAATGATGCAAATTGAATTGCCGTTTTAGTCAAAGCGACCTAGCAAGAATCACTGAAGTGGTTAGACCTATTGATAATTGGCATACTTAATTTGCTCCTCTATAGTGCCAGCATAATGATAATAATCTTATAAATTATGTTGGCTTATGTTTGGTTTGGTTCGCTCTCTATTTTTTCAAATATGCACGTTGTTAAGTGCGATTTTACTCAGTCCTTCTGCGTTTGCAGATCCTGTTGATTTGAACCTCTACACACAAGAATTCCCTCCTCTACAAGTTAAGGTGCAAGGCCGCCCTGAGGGGTACGTGACCAATTTTGTACAAGCCCTCGTCCGTGACGCTTCTCAATCAGTTCCAATGCAGATTGCACAAGTCCATTTTATGCCTTGGAAGCGGGCGATTCGTATGACACAAATGTATGAAAATAATCTCTTTTTCTCAATATCTCGCACTCCGGAGCGTGAGCATGAGTATCAATGGATTGGTGAGGTGTCGCCCTACGAAGTGGCGCTGTATCGATACAAAGATGGCCCCAACGTCGCACCTAAGACGCTAAAAGAGCTGGGCAATTTTCGCTTTGGCGTCCAAGCTGAGAGCTCTTTTGAAGAGCTTTTGGATAAGTTCAACATAACCAACACCATCCAAGTTGGACAGGGCAAAGATGTGCTTCGTTTACTTAGGGCTAATAGAGTCGACTTTGCGCCGCTAGTCACTGTGAGTTACCCATACCGAATGGCGCAGTATGGACTCAACCCCGACGATTTTGTTGAGGTTATGAAAGTGCGCCAGTTATGCAAAGAGCTTTGGTTGGTGACGGGCAATAAAACATCGCCAGCCGTCGTCAGCGCCCTTAGAAACAGTTACCAAAAGCTAAGAAGCGCTGGGGTAAGAGAAAAGTTGATAGCACAATACCAACCCGACGGTGAAGTAATGGCTCGTTACCAACAGCGCTCCCAATAGCCGATTCTATCCACACTGTAATCACATAGTGACTTGGTTAAAGTCTATCCAGCCGTTGGCTAACAGCTCCGGAGCACTAACGGTGTCAGAGATGTTGAGATCTTGCTTAACATGATAGAGAGGTTGATAAATGCCCCGTGTTATAAGTTTTTTCTCTAAGGCGGCAAAGCCACTCAGTCGCCCGCGTAGCGTAGGTCGGGACATGATCTGCACCACCTGCTTATCACGCCATGCCTTGTCTTTCTGATTGAGACACGCCTCGTTAGAGTTCGTTGAGAGTATCCAACCCAACCAAGACATCTCGAAGTCTTCGCCGAATACTTCACCAGTAATAAGAATATCCGCATCTGAGAGCGTTTTTTCACAGTTAAACTCTGGATATTCCAATATCTTTAATTCACATCTGAGACCAAAAGATTCGCACGTTTTTGCTACTTGTTTACTCACCGCGATGTGTGTCGCGAGTTGGTAAGTCATGATAATCAGTGGCTTGCTTGGTAGAGGGGCATTCCAATGCTGAACCTTGTCTTCGCGGTGTGCCGTTTGTTCGCTTGGCTGTGAAAGCATGCCCCGTGCTTGGGCAATTTCTTCGCACTGCTCGTCGTTTGGCGGGCTCATCTTCACAAGAATGGATTGCAACCATTGACGGTGTTGGCGGCGCAACATCCAAGGGTGCCGGTAAGGGTTGAGCATGGCATGTACACAGCCTCGCTCCCATTGGTGGCGCTGAGTAAAACCGTGGCGGCTCTTTTTCAGGTGGCTGCCATGAACGACGTCGCTGTTTAACTCAAAATCTGTGGCCTTGTCACCGACGTTCCAAATTTCGATCCCATCAATCCAAGGGCGATATCCATGGTAGCGAGGGTTGGCTTTGAGGCTTGTAAGCCATTTTGTTTGCTGCGTGAGGATAAACGGTCCACTTCCGATCAGGCGTCCTTGCTCTTGTTTACAGATACCCATGGCACCTTTGGCAAGCAGCTTAGGCAACAATGAAGGAAGAGAAAGGCTAACAAATGTCAGTGAATAGGGACCAGTCACCGAAACACGATCGATGAAGCGATACATCTGTTTCGAGATGGAGTCTGACGCCATCAAACGATCATAGTGGGCTTTGATGTCTTGTGCTAACAAGGGACTGCCATCATGAAAACAGAGCCCTTTACGCAGGGTAATACGTAGGGAATTGCCGTCCAATGTCCACGAATGAGCAAGATCGCCTTGATAGCTGCCTTCAGTGTCGCTGGCTTTAAGTAGCGTGGCATAAAGGTGATCGGCGATGTGCTGCTCGGTGCGGCGGTTTATTCCGATTGGGTCCAGATCGTGTGTTCCGCGATAAAACGGAATCTTGAGCACATGGTGGTCTGATTGGACGGTTTGATAGCGTTCGAGGTACTCACTCAGAAACTGATTTCGTTTCGCTAGGCTCACCAGCGTCAACGCGTCTTCCACTTTACCTTGGTCAATCAAATGTAATGCGTGACGAGTTAGCCGCTCCTCAAGCGTTCTTAGTCGGCGTGAAACAGGTAAGTTACCTCTGCCGATGCCAGGTTTCCATTCAATGATCTCCTCTTTAATCAGTCGTTTAATAAGGAGCTGGGCGTTGCGGCGAGTGCATCCCATTGCTTGACTAAAATGATCGAGCGAGACGGGTTGCCAATCTGTTTGAGACAGGTGTTCCTGACAAAAAGCGAGAGCTTTCCAATAGCGCATAAAGGTGAAATCCTGTTTAGATATTTCTATTTTTCTTCATCTTTTCTCGGCGAATAATAGCGCAGTCAGTTGAAGAAAAAAGGAACGAAACATGGATACGTTAACTGCAGCACAGCGCGGGTCTATTTGGCGCAATCGCTCATTTCAAATTCTCTTTACCAGCACGCTGTTTGTCGCGTTTAGTGCGCAGGTCTACAATCTCGCCATGCCGCTTTTAGTGTATGAGCTTACTCAATCATCTGAAGTGATGGGTTGGATGCGCGCGGTCGAGTTTATGCCAAATCTGGTGTTGGCTCTATTTATTGGCGTTTGGGTGGATAGGGTCAACAAGAAGAAGTGGTCTCAAGTGATGCTGTTTGGTCAAGCCGCGATGGTGTTGACGTCTTACTTGGCGGTGGAATGGATGGCCAATCCTCTTTGGATCCTGTTCCCGTCGGCGTTTTTTATGATGGCGTTTAACTACGGTTACCACAACGCACGCATGTCGATGATGAAAAGAGCGTTGGCCCCAGAAACACAAAATACGGCCATTGCGAGAATGAGTTCACTCAATAGCTTTATGGAGACGGTAGGGCCTGTCCTATCTGGCGCTTTAATGTTGATGTCAGCGATCCATAATGTCTTTATTGGTGTCGGGGTGATGCTGCTGCTTGCCTATTGGCAATTAGAAAGATTGGACTACTCTGCGTCATCTTCAGTCCATCACCAGCCAGTGTTTTCAGCGCTAAAAGAGGGCTGGAAAATCTTAAGAGCAGAGCAAAATATGTGGACCATTACGTTGGCCGTGATGGTGATCAATACCACGGGCGCTGTGTTTTGGATTCAAGCGATTTACTATGCCAAAGCTGAACTTGCATTGAATGCGGTGGAAGTAAGCTATTTGATTGCTGCGTCTGGAATTGGCGGGCTAGTCGGATCATTTAGCGCCGATAAAGTCAGGCAGCGATTGGGCTTGGGCTGGTTGTTAATTGCGTCGATAGCGCTAGAAGCAATAGGTTTTGTCATCCCGCTCTTTTTGCCGAATGTGGTGAGCTTGGCAATCTCTTTCTTTTGGATTTCAGCAATTGGTTTGTACAGCAGTATCTGTATATGGAGTTACCGCCAAGAGGCTTTTGATGAGCAATACCTTGGCCGCGTAACGGGGTTAACTGGCTCGCTGTTTAAGCTGTTGATGCCTATTGGATTAGCCAGTTCGGGGTACATTGCATCCGCTGTGGGGGTTGAGTGGTTGTTTGTGGTCTGCTTCGTCGTTCAGTTATTGGTGGCGATGGCGCTCATGTTTACTGGCGTCAAGGCAGTTCGTTAGCGAGCTATCAGGCTACTCGGCAGGATTTGTTCGGGTTAAGCGAGCGTTAACCCTGACCAGGTGTCCCGCTACAAGGAAAACTCGTCTCGCAACCAACGTCTGAGTAGGAGCACGTGTTCATTTTTCAGTTTGTCTGGCGAGCAAGCAAAGTAGAAATCTTGATGCGGGTTGAGTACGGGTTCCCCTACCTCGACAAGCGATCCATGCTCAACATCATCGCGAATGAACTGCCTATGGGTGACGAACACTCCAAGACGCCGAATCGTCGCTTGCACGGCTTGTACCGAGGCAGTGAAGCTAAGATTGTAAGTGCTATCCGGAATAGGCAGTTGGTGATGCTCGCACCAGACTTGCCAGTCATGCTTGCGTCGTTCATTTGCGGCGATGATCGCAGGGTAGTGAGCGAGCAGCGCTTGCGGCGTCGAGGCTTTTTCGAGTAGTTCAGGGCTCGCAACCATAACGAGCTCATCTTCTGCTAGCTTCTCACAGTAATAGTCTTGCCATTCATCGGTTTTACCGTGGATGATCGCTACATCGACCCCTTCATATTCCATGGCAAAGCTGCCCGTTAAGGTAGAAATACGAATGTCGAGCTGAGGCGCAAACTCATTGAGTCGACCGACTCGCGGTATCCACCAATGCATGGCGAGCGAGTTGACCATATTGAGTGTTAAGCGATGGCTTTGTTTGTCGGCGATCATCTCTTGAGTCGCGTTGACGATTTGCTCAAGAGCTGGCGCTACCTGCTTATAATATTTGCGTCCACTGGCGTTTAGCACCACATTTCTGCCCACCCGTTGAAACAGCGGCTGACCAAGTTGGCTCTCGAGGGATTTGATCGCTTGGCTCACGGCAGAGTGGCTTACGCTAAGAGCTTGGGCGGCTTCGGTCATGCTGCCAGACTCAGCAACAGCGACAAACGAGTAAAGAGATTTGAGTGGGGCGTACTTTTTCATCTGTTAGTTTTTCTTACCGATAATGTAACTATTACGCGATTTTTATTACCTCTGATCAGACATACACTGAGCGCCAATCGGGAGGAGTTATGTCTAATCAGTTGTACCCAATAGTATTTATGTTGTTATCAACGTTCAGTTTGTCATTAACTGGGCTGTTTTCCAAATTTCTTAGTCAGCAGTTAGAGCCAAGTCTGCTTGGTTTCTTGCGATTTTTTCTGCCAATGAGTTTACTTTTAGTGTTTGTCGCGTTGCCCAAAATTCGCATTCCGGAGCGTCGCTTGATGAAGCCATTTTGGCTACGCGCGGTCTGTATTGGTCTTTGTCAGATCTGTTTTATCTACTCACTAAAGCACCTTTCTTTGGTAGAAAGCGTGGTCCTGTTTAGCACCGGCCCCATGTTTATTCCACTGTTAGAAAAATTAATCTTTTCGACTCGAGTTCGCCCCCTTAGCATTTTGGGGTTAGTGATCACGTTTATCGGTGTGCTATTGCTGGCGGGTGATGTATCCAACTTATCGCTGCGAATAGAATTGTTGGTCGGATTAGCCGCTGGGGCTTTTAATGCTGGATCGCAGTTGGCTTTGTATCGGTCGAGCAAAACCGATCGCAATCCATTTGAAATCAACTTCTGGACTTTCCTTTTTGCCTCGGTCGTGCTGCTGCCGTTTGTCGGAGTGAGTGCGCTGCGACAGCCTGAGTGGATAGTGAGTGATTCGAGCAGTCTGATGCTGTTGGTCGGGGTATTGCTTGCCTTAGCTGCTCTTATCATCAACACCCAAGTGTTTCGTTCCAAAGCATACAAATTGGCAGAGTCCAACTCTCAGCTCGCGCCGCTCATCTACACCAATTTATTGTTTACTGCGCTTTGGCAGTGGCTGTTTTTTGATGAAAGCTATGAGTCGATTCAGTTGCTTGGTCTAGGCTTGATTGTGTTTGCGAATGTGTTGTGCGCCTTCATTCCCAAATGGGTAAAGGCGATTGAGCGATTTAGAGTGAACCACAACCTTCGTTAGATTGCCTGTATGGCGTTCACAGGTGTATTCGTGCAACGCCATTCTTGCCATTTTGTTTGATGCTGTACATCGCTTGGTCAGAGGCGACATAGAGCGCTTCAAAGTCGTAAGATTGTGGGGTGAAATGACAAATACCAATACTGAACCCTACTTTTGATGAGCCATTATCCAGTTGAATTGGTTGTTGAGATTGGCTTAGCAAGTCGTCAGTAAAGCGGTCTATGCTCTGGGGAGAATCTTCATGGCAAAGTAAGACAAACTCATCCCCACCAAGACGAGCAATGAAGGCGTCTTTCGGTGCAAAATCTTTTAACCAAGCGCTGATTTGCATAAGAACCAAATCGCCCGCTTTGTGACCTAAATTGTCATTAACGGTTTTGAAATCATCCAAATCAATAAAAATCAGCGCAGAAGGGCGGTGTGGGTATCGTTTTGCGTAGTCGGCAAAATGCGACGTCAACGCTTGGCGATTGAATAGCCCAGTGAGTGGATCTTCACAAGCCAACCGAGCCAATTCTTCTTCATAACGCTTTTCGTTGGTGATGTCGATGTGTGTGCCCATGATCCGAAGTGGGGAACCGTTGTCATCATATTCCACGATTCGGCCACGATCCGATACCCAACTGTGGGTACCGTCTTTGTGAAGCATGCGATGCACAACTTGATAAGCGTCCGCCTCACCCCTTAAATGGGCTTCGAAAGCGCCAACGGCAAGATCGTAGTCGTCTGGGTGCAGTTTGCTTTTCCATACTTCAACGGTCGCTTCTAGCTCATGTGGCTGGTAACCGAGCATCTTGCCCCATTCCATATTAAAGATGCGCAGTTGCCCCGTCGGAACATGCTGCTCCCAAAGGCACAATCCGGTGCCATCTAAGGCAGCATTGAGCTTCTCTTCTAGACGGCGGTTGTTTTCTTCAAGCTCAGCAATGCGGTCTTTGAGCTTTGCGATGGTCGTTTCGTGCTCTTCCATGAGTTTCGACTTATCGTTGTGGCTGATACAAGGTTAGTCTGCCATAACTCAGACTACGATGACTAGACTCTAGTTTCGCTCTGATTAACGCGGGCGCACAGCGAGAAGCTGTTTACCAAAGACATTGATCAGCGCGCCCGTTACAATCAATCCACCTCCCATATAGGTCCAAATCGACGGTATTTCGTTAAACAGCGTTACGCCGATCAAGGTTGAAAAGACGATTTGCACATAGGAGTAGGCAGACGCTTGTCCTGCGGCTTGAGTCTGCATCGCTTTGGTTAAACCGTATTGACCAATTTGGGTAAAGACCCCAACCAATACCAGCATCATTGTGATAAACAGGCTTGGCATGACAAAGTCGTTCCACATTAGTGCGATGGAGGTGGGCAGCGCCACCATAGGGAAGTAGAAAATGATGACAGAGCTGTCTTCTGTTTGGCTCAGTTTTCGAACCACCACATAGGCGATCGAGCTTCCCAGCGCACCTAGCAACGCCATCATCACGCTGAACAACGGTAACTCTTGCGTTGCGTTATTAGCCATACTGGGTTGCACCATTAAACCTAATCCTGCCAAGCAGAGCGCAATGCAGATAAGTGTCGCGATCTGAATCCGTTCTTTGAGGAATAAGAGCCCAAGTAGCGCCGTAAATACAGGGTGAACATACTGCAATATGGTCGCTTCTGCTAAGGGTAACGTGGTCACAGAGTAATAAACGCACATCAACGCCAGCGTGCCCACGGCGCCACGCAAGAACAGCAAAGGCTTATTGTTGCCCCAAACGGATAGTCGCTTACGTTTAATATCGATGTAGCTAATGACGAGAGAAACCAATGCCCTTGCTGCGACAATTTCAAACAGAGGAATGCCATGCACGCTAACGTATTTCACGCAGGCTGACATCAGGGCAAAACCCATTGCAGACAACAGCATGAAGCGAACCCCGACAGGGATAACTGGAGTGAATGTAGTAGGCATTCTTATTCTCAACGTTCTCAATTAAGTTGGCTATGATACGGCAAGCTGAGGTGATGTAAACTATACGCTTGTAGCGGATATCGTGTGGTGTCACTCGCAAGGTTTGTTGATATGTGATGCCAAGTGATAAGCTGAGTAAAGAACAATGTCCGAACAACTAAGAGGTTGAATCCTGTGCAGAGCCAAACCCCATCTTCTTCCTTGCCAGCAGAGTCCGCTGCTGTTGATGGGAAGTCCAAAAATCTGGCGATTCTCCTCGAATTGGTCACCTTCATCAAACCCTACAAACTCAAAGTGGCGGCGGCGCTTTTGGCGTTGATTTTTACCGCGTCACTCACCTTGTCGGTCGGCTATGGCGTTCGTATCTTGATTGACCAAGGATTTGCCCAACAGTCAACGCAGGAGCTAACAGGGGCGATTCAGTTTATCTTGACCATCACAATACTCATCTCGATTGGCACCTTTTTTCGCTTCTACTTGGTCTCATCGGTTGGGGAGCGAGTGAGCGCAGACATTCGCTTGGCGGTGTTCAATCATGTGATTGGTCTTCATCCTAGTTATTTTGAAACCAACGGCAGCGGTGACATTATGTCGCGCTTAACCACGGATACCACCTTGTTGCAGAGTATCATTGGGTCGTCGTTTTCAATGGCGATGCGCAGCGCTTTGATGTGTATTGGCGCGGTGATCATGTTGTTTGCCACCAACGTCAAGTTGACCTTGATTGTTTTGGCATCCGTTCCTTTCGTGTTAGTCCCGATTCTTTTCTATGGTCGTCGTGTGCGGGCGTTGTCGCGCCAGAGTCAAGATTCCATGTCTGATGTTGGCAGTTACGCCGGTGAAGCCATAGAGCACATTAAGACGGTGCAAAGTTACAGTTACGAAAACCAAGAACAGCGGGCGTTTTCCAAAGAAGTAGAGCGTGCTTACGATATTGGCCGACGTCGAGTAAAGCAGCGTGCGATATTGATATCGGGCGTTATTGTCATCGTGTTTAGTGCGATTGCTGGAATGCTCTGGGTTGGTGGTAACGACGTGATTGAAGGAACGATGTCGGCGGGGGATCTGGGTGCATTTGTATTCTATGCCATTATGGTTGCCTCGTCGGTGGCGACGATTTCTGAAGTCCTTGGCGAGTTGCAACGCGCCGCTGGAGCGACAGAACGCTTGATCGAAATCTTGCACGTTGAAAGCCATATCGCGCCGCCAAACGGTCAGGTACACGACATCGAAGGCTTATCGAGCCAAGTGGCTTTTGAGAATGTGACGTTTCACTATCCATCAAGGCCGCAACACCCAGCGATTGAGCAACTCAACCTTGTTGCCAACGAGGGCAAAGTGTTGGCCTTGGTTGGACCGTCAGGAGCAGGGAAAACCACCCTATTTGAGTTGTTGCAGCGGTTTTATGACCCGATCGAGGGGAAAGTGACGCTAGGCGGTGTGGATGTGCGCTGTTTTGACCCGAGTGCACTTCGCCAACAGATGGCGTTGGTGCCTCAACAACCTGCCTTGTTTAGCCACGATGTGATGCACAATATACGTTACGGCAACCCAGATGCGACAGACGAGCAGGTGATCGAAGCGGCGAAAAAAGCTCACGCTCATGACTTTATTACCAAGCTACCGGAAGGTTACGCCAGTTTTCTCGGCGAGCGAGGCGTTCGTCTTTCGGGAGGGCAAAAACAGCGGATTGCCATCGCTCGTGCAATCTTAAAGGATCCGGCGATTTTGCTTCTGGATGAGGCAACCAGTGCTCTTGATAGCGAAAGTGAACACCATGTTCAACAAGCGCTTGAGCAGTTAATGAAAGGGCGTACGACCATTATTATTGCTCACCGACTCTCCACCATCCAACACGCCGATCAAATTGCCGTATTGGCTCAAGGACGCCTTGTCGATATTGGCCGTCACAATGATTTAATGCAAAGCTGTGAGCTCTACCAAAGGCTGGTGGAGCTCCAGTTCAAATCTATTCACTAATCGGGAAGGGCTCAGCAAACTGAGCCCGTTTAAAGATGCTTCTCTATGGTTTGAGTGAGAGCTGGGCTCATTGGCAGTGTTGAGCTCGGGAATGTTGCCACGACATCACCTTTTGCATCGATCAAGTATTTGTAGAAGTTCCAACGAGGCTCAACGCCCGCTTGCTCGCTTATCTTGGTAAACACGTGATTAGCCGATGCCCCTTTTATTGAACTTCTCGCCATCATTGGAAATGTCACACCATAATCGAGGTAACACACTTTGGCGGTATTCTCTTCACTGCCACGGTCTTGTTTGAAATCATTTGATGGAAACCCTATCACCGCAAAGTTGCTGTCTTTATAAGTCTGATGCAGCTGTTCCAGTTGAGCATATTGAGAGGTAAACCCGCATTGGCTCGCGGTGTTGACGACCAGCAAGGTTTTGCCCTTGAACTCCTCACAGAGGTCTATGGTTTGATTCGAGTTGAGCAGTCTTTGCTTTGAATTGAGTAGCTCGGGGCAACTGGCAGACTGAGCGGCCAGACTCCATGTTAAAGCTAGAGGTGTCGCCAGCAAAATCCATGTCGTTTTCATTGCGGTCATCCTTATTTATCAGTCTTTACATTGTTACTGATTTCACCGCGTTACGATCATCAAACTGGGGGATTTTATCTACAAATTCGCTGACGTAAGCGCCTAACTCGTGGCTAAGCCGCAGTAAAGAGCAATGAAAGCGAGAGCCTGTCTCGCTTTTGGCAGGTTATACCAGCTCAACTTCGACATCGCTTTCTATTTGGCTAGAGCAGGCAAGAGTATAGC
Organism: Vibrio sp. MarTm2; assembly: GCF_027587055.1. NCBI lineage: Bacteria > Pseudomonadati > Pseudomonadota > Gammaproteobacteria > Vibrionales > Vibrionaceae > Vibrio > Vibrio sp. MarTm2. Next base: position 50,776 of record NZ_JAPPTK010000012.1, read on the forward strand.
CGTTGGCGAGATCTTCCTCTGACAAGGTTTCGGTACTGGTGCGCGATACCGTCCCTTTGGTTACCTTGCATTTACAAGAACCACACATGCCACTGCGACAGGTGATGATGATAGGGACGCCGTTTTCCTCCAATACATCGGCTAACGTCGAGCCTTGAGCTACCTCAGTCGTGACACCAAATGCGGGAACCTCTACCTGTGCTGCGGCAGACGATGCTTTGTTTTGCTTGGATTCAATCGGTGTAAAACTCTCTTGATGGAAATGCCCATCTTCGACCCCTAGAGCGCGGCAGTGTGATTCCATGTCTTGCATAAACTGCGTTGGTCCACACAAGTAGACAGTTCGCTCGGCAAGATCAGGGCACAATGTGTTCAACCATTCTTTGTCTAATCTCCCTTGTGGGTGTCGCGTTCCTGTATTGTCTTTGAGTAGTAGCTTTAGGTGGAAGTGAGAATGAGCCGCGGCCATCGATTCAAGTTGGTCAAAGTAGATCGTCTGGGCGGCACTTTTTGCCATATGGATAAAGACGATATCAATGTCGGCTTTATCTCGCAGCCAAGTGGAAGCCATTGACATGACTGGGGTAATACCACAGCCGGCGCTGATCAGCGTGACCTTTCGTTTTGGAGGACAATCAATACTGTTAAATGGTCCCGTTGGCGCAAGCACCGCCACTGTATCCCCACAGTTAAAGTGATCGACAATGTGGCTTGAGACTAAACCGCCGTCGACTCTTTTTACGGTCAGTTTTAGGTGAGCATCGCCGGGCGCAGAAGCAATCGAGTACGCTCTGTATTCCATCTTTCCGTTGAGTTCAAACCCAAGCGACACAAACTGACCGGGTTTGAAGTTGCTGAAATGAAGATGGCTCGCGTCGGCTGCAACGAGCTTTATGCTGACAGCATCGTCAGTCTCTTGCCATTTGTCACTGCAACGCATTGTAGCAGCTTGATTATTTTGCCATTCAATAAACATCTGATTTCTCTTAGAAGTGAACCCCAACAGCTCGCGAAACGCTTTCTGCTGGGGTTTAGCAAATGATTAAGCCGCTAAGATGGTTTTTAGATCGTCTTCAACATTGCCAATACTGCGCATATCGAACTTCTCTTGGATGATGGCCAATAAGTTATCGGTTAAGAATGCCGGCGCAGTTGGGCCTGTGTAGATCCCTTTCACGCCAAGGGCGAACAGCGTAAGCAAGATGACAATCGCTTTTTGCTCAAACCAAGATAGAACCAAGGTTAACGGTAGTTCGTTGATGTCGCAGTCGAACTCTTTTGAAAGCGCCAGTGCTAGCTGAATAGCAGAGTAGGCATCATTACATTGACCCACATCGAGTAGACGAGGAATACCGTTAATGTCACCAAACTGATTCTTGTTAAAACGGAACTTACCACAGGCAAGGGTCAGGATTACGCTGTCTTCAGGCACCGCAGCCGTAAAGTCGGTGTAGTAACTACGCTCTGACTTGCCACCGTCACAACCGCCGACAAGGAAGAAGTGCTTGATGTTGCCCGCTTTTACTTCTTCAACCACCGCAGGCGCTGCTTGCATTAAGGCATTGCGACCAAAACCGACTGTAATCATGTGCTCGATTTCATCATGCTGGAAGCCATCTTGTGCCAGAGCGCACTCAATCACTTGGCTAAAATCATCTCCTTCTATGTGAGCCACACCCGGCCAGCCGACAATGCTGCGCGTAAAGAGGCGATCGGCGTATTGACCGACGTTCGGGTTAAGCAGGCAGTTTGATGTCATGACAATAGCACCAGGGAAGTTAGCGAACTCCTTCTGTTGGTTTTGCCACGCACTGCCGTAGTTACCCACAAGGTGAGAGTATTTCTTAAGCTCAGGATAGCCGTGCGCTGGAAGCATTTCACCGTTGGTGTAGACGTTGATGCCTTTGCCTTCGGTTTGTTGAAGGATTTTCTCTAGGTCGTGTAGGTCATGACCCGAGACTAGGATTGCTTTACCTTTGACTGGCTTAACGTTAACGGCAGTAGGCTCTGGATGACCAAAGGTTTTCGTTTCACCGTGATCCAGCATCTCCATCACTTTGTAGTTCATAAGGCCGATTTGCATGGAACATTCAAGAAGCGCATTAAGGTCTTCTGGGTCAGTACCTAGCCATGCCATGATTTGGTGGTATTCCGCATAGATGTCATCACTGGTTTGCTCTAATACGCGCGCATGTTCCATGTACGCTGCCGCGCCTTTTAGACCATATAAGCAAAGCAGGCGAAGGCCAATCACATCTTCACTGATGGTTTGGTAGCCGCGGTTCACCGCCACTTCGGGTGCGAATGCTAAGATTTCTTCTGCGCTGGCTGGGAGCTCAAAATCAGCCACAGCAGGTGCGCTTTCTTGTGCGGTGTCTGTGAGTTTTTCTGCCGCTAGGGTTTGCTCTTTTAAGCGGGCTTTGAATGTTGCAGCTTGCGCTGAGAGCTCAAGAATGCGTGCTGGATCGAAGTTCACGTTGGTAAGCGTAGAAAAGAATGCACGCGGTGCCCATTGATTGACTTCGTTGTCGATGATTGCGAATTTTTTTGCTTGCTCAGACCAGTATGAGACACCTTGAAGGGTGTAAACCAATACGTCTTGTAGGTCAGAAACTTCTGATGTTTTTCCACACATACCCTGAGCGAAAGAACAGCCTTTCACGGTTGGGGTTTGAATAGTCTGTTCACATTGAATACAAAACATTGCGCGTCTCCAATTGCAATTGTTAGATGTTGGCGGTTCGCCTTGATATGCGCTGTTAGAGCAGGGAGTGTGCCAATATTTAAGTTATTGATTGTTAATGTTTTATATTGCTATTTTTACGAGTTTGATGTCATTAAGACATAAGTGGTGTTGTATTAATGACAACAAGACTTCGGTGGGTGATTTAGGTTTTCCCTTGAAGTGTGGCGAAAAAAAACAGCAAACAGAGTTAAAGCCGCTTGTTAAATCGACAGATTTTTAGGGGATGTAAAAATGACAACAAGAACAGCCATTACGCCGCAGAGAAACAAAATGAGTGGCGCTCTTTGTATCTATGTTTGGCTGTGTTGTGGTTTAATGAACGCCTGTTTTTAAAGGGCGAACGTCATGTTGCGCTATGCTAGCGGGAACATCATCACTTACCCAAATAGTCTAATCTTGCAAAAGGGCGTAACCAAGATTGTGGCAAAGAAGACGGAACCCTCAGCGCAAGAAGCGGAGATCAAGGCGGAATAAATGAAGCTCAATTTTAATATCGAAGATGCAGGGCAAATATTCGTGGGGGCGTTTGCACTCGCGGTGCCTATCTCTTTTTCCGAGGAGGCATGGAAGTTGGGGGAAACACTTCCTGCTCTGAACATTTTTATGTTGGTCGTACTCTCAGCGGTTTTTCTGACTTTATTCACCTACGAGAGTGTTTTTCAACGCGATATTAAACAGCGCAAAGCTGTATTTGTGTTCCGGATTGTTTCTGCCTATTTGATGGCGGCGATGGTGGTTGCCTTGGTACTGCTTTGCATCGATAAACTTCCGCTGTTTAGCGATCCATTACTTTCGTTGAGACGGGTGATCGTTATCACCATGCCCGCCTCTATGGGTGCCATCGTGGTCGACAGTTTCGACAAAGAGTGACCTAGCCCACCACCTTGAGTTTTTTCGCCATTCGGTACAAATTACCGCGGTCCATTTGCAAAAATTCCGCGGTTTTTGACCATGTTTGCTCGGATTTTTCATAAGCATGAACAATCAGATCTCGTTGATACTCTTCCACCAAAGAGCGAAGACCAGCGCTTTGAGTGCTTTGATTTGGCCAATATTACGCAGGGTTGCCGCGGCAAGGGCAGCGAAGGTTTCAATAGTAACTGACTCAATGGCATCAAAGGCGCCGACTGTCATTGAATCTAAGGTGAGTAAGCCAACCAGTTGCCCATCAACATGCAAACTACGACCCAAACAGTCATGGACATCAAGCTCGGCTTCTTCGCTCAGCAATACGCCACTAAACGGATCGGGTAGGGTAGGGGGCAGTTTGCATCAAAACGCACCGGCTGTTTGCTTTGCATAATTGCTTCTAAACGAGGGTGCGCCTTAGGGAAGAAACGACGCCCAAGGACACTGTTCGCGAGTCCTTTTACGGCGACAGGTACTAAGAAACCATCTTGATCAAAGATGAACAATGCGCTCGCATCGCAAGGAAAAACCTGATCGATGCCATCGATCAAATGCTGATATTGTGCGTCGCTATTTTGATTCGAAGTAAGGTTGAGGGCGATATCAAGCAGCACTTGGCTCATGTGTTGATGCATTCGCGTGCGATCCGTTTGGTCTGGGTGCGAGCATGCTATCAAGTGGATGTCATTTTCACATCGTACTAACGGGTATAAACGCTATACGGTTGATTTGCATCAAGTGCAATATTAGCCAGCATTGAATTGTGAGCGATATTGCTGCGGAGAAACACCGACCAAACGGCGAAAGTGGTGGCGCATGGTTGTGGCATTGTCGAAGCCTGCCAGAATAGCCAATCGCTCAACCGAGGTCGATTCTTGTTCCAACAATGCTTTCGCCCTTTCAATTCGCTGCTGGGTTAACCACTCTTTTGGTGACATATTGAAGCTGCTGCGAAACTTGCGATCAAAGGTTCTGCGCGACATATTAGCTTTACTGGCTAGGGTGTCGATTTGAATCACTTTATCTAAATTACTTTTCGCCCAGTCCAAGGTCTGGGAAAACTGGTTGGGAACTTCAAGCAAAGGCGTTTCGACAAACTGAGCTTGGCCGCCAGAGCGATGCCCTGCAACCACCAACCTTTTCGCCACTTGGTTCGCGACTGTGTAGCCAAAGTCGTGGCGAATCACAGCCAGCCCTAAATCTAACGCAGCCGCACTGCCCGCCGAGCAGCCGAGATTGCCGTCAAACACATACAAAACATCTGGCTGATAGTCGACGTTTGGAAACTGAGTACGAAACTTTTGCTCATACATCCAATGTGTTGTCGCTTTTTTCCCGTCGAGAAGTCCAAGTTTCGCCAATAAAAATGCGCCGGAGCAGAGGGTCAAAATACGTTTGCCTTGCTGAGCAAACAGGCTCACTTGCTGTTCAATAATCGTGGGAATGGTGAAATCCCAAGTCGGCCAACCAGGAATAATCAGGGTGTCGTAGCGGGTTAAATCTTCTGAGTGCTGAGCGGTTAAGGCTATGCCGCCCGTGGTATTGATGCTTGTCCCTTCGAGATTAATTACATCAGTCTGGTACCAAGCGTCGAACTCAGGTCGTGGCAAAGCAAATAACTCAATGGCGCATGACATCTCAAATAAGGTGACATGCGAGTGGGCAAGTATGGCAACACGATTCATTTTCCAATCCTTGGTGCACAAATGGTTTGGCTTAATATTAACGAAGCTTGTCTTATAAGCCAATTTTTGTGGCTAGGTTTTGTTCGCATAATGGTAAGCGTTCAAACAAACAGGGAGAAAGAACATGGCAAGTGCAGTATCGCGCGTCGCAGCGGCAAGCAGTGAAGAGGCATTGGCACATTTTGAAGCACTAATGAAGTTTGAAACTGATTGTTGGGATGTTCACCACGCGCTAACCAATGGTTTGCAAGATTTTGTGCTGGTTGATGTACGAGGTGAAGCGCTGTATGAAGAGGGGCACATTCACGGCGCAATTAATATTCCTCACCCGCGGCTCAATGAAAAGCGATTAGCTGACGTCCCTCAGGAGACCTTGTTTGTCGTCTACTGCGCAGGGCCCCATTGTAACGGGACAGAGAAAGCAGCCATTCGCTTGGCCAAATTAGGTCGACCCGTAAAGAAAATGATTGGTGGCGTGACAGGTTGGCTCGATGAAGGATTTGAGCTGGAGAAGTCACTGTATGCACAAAATGCATAGTCTCCTTGTTTAAATGTCATTTGAGTCATTGCGCGGGGATCTCTACACTTCGCGCTCTTTTGAAACCTATGCTGAGATTTAGAACTATGTTTTCTCAATCACTTTTTGCTCAGCTAATGAGAATGACTCTACTGCTAGTGCTTTCTCTTGTTGCAGTACATAACTCTCCCAAACTATTGGCGTTATTGGCTCAGCAAGCGATTAATAGCGGCTGTCACCAGACAACAGGTGAAAGCCATGACCATTCTCACCACCATCATCACTAAGGTTATGCGATGAGCATTTTTCGATTTCCAATCATTGTTTGGCTAGGGATCGCCATCTTAATTACCTGTCTGGGTATCAGACAATCTTTTGGCATTTTTATGATGCCGATTTCGGACCACTTCCAAACTGGCCGTGAGTTCTTTAGCTTTGCGATTGCCCTGCAAAATCTTTTGTTCGGTGTGTTTCAGCCCTTCGTTGGTATGGCAGCAGACCGATTTGGTGCCAAGCGTATTATCATCATGGGCGCTATCGCATACGGGTTAGGCTTATATCTAACATCTATCGCTGTAGAGCCAAGCATGCTTTACCTGTCACTGGGCGTATTAGTTGGTCTTGGTTTAAGTGCCACGAGCTATGTGATTGTGTTGGGTGCGGTGGCGAAAGTGGTTCCGGCAGAGCACGCGGCAAAAGCGTTCGGTTTGACGACTGCTGCTGGGTCATTTGGTATGTTCGCGATGATCCCGGGCGCGCAAACTATGTTATCTGAGTTTGGCTGGCAAGGCGCGTTGCAGGGCTTTGCGATTCTTTGTTCTACCATGATTGCCTTTGCATTATTTATGCGTGCGCCTAAGCCGTCAGATAATGCTGTAGCGCAAGCTGCGGAGCAACAACAAACACTTAAGCAGGCATTAAAAGAGGCATTTAGCCATAAAGGATATTGGCTAATCCATGCAGGCTTCTTTGTTTGTGGCTTCCACGTCATGTTTATTGCCACCCATTTACCAAGCTACTTAGCGGATAAGAACTTGTCGGCACAAACTGCGGCAATGGCACTCGCGTATGTCGGAATTTTCAACATCTTTGGCTCTTATTTTTGGGGCGTGATGGGCGATAAGTACAGTAAGCGCCACGTGATGTCGGCGTTGTATTTGGTGCGTACGGCTGTGATTGGTGCTTTTGTTACCTTACCTGTCACTGAACACACGGCGGCGATTTTTGGCGGTGCGATTGGTTTCTGTTGGCTCGGTACGGTGCCATTGACATCAGGCTTAGTTCGTCAGATCTTCGGCGCCAAGTACCTGTCAACTCTGTATGGTTTGGTGTTTTTCACTCACCAAGTCGGCAGCTTTTTAGGCGCTTGGGCAGGCGGACGTATTTACGATTATTACGGCTCGTACGATCCAATTTGGTGGTCAACTGTGGTTCTAGCGTTTGCCGCAGCTCTAATCCACTTGCCAATTAACGATAGACCAGTACAGCGATTAGCAACCGCATAACTGGGTAAACTAAATGCCTCTGTTCTACGTATCGAATAATCGTGCAACGTAGAGGAGGCATTATTGTGCAAACAACGGTTGGCTTATACTGGTTTACCAACGATTTAAGACGCTTAAACAATTCATTATTCGACCGCGCATTAAACGAGGTTGACGAGTTAGTCGCCGTGTATTGCCTACCACATGTCACCGAGTATCTCGCGGCTTTCTCCGGCGAGCACAACCTCGGAACCCACAGAGAGCGGTTTATACACCAGTCCGTTGAGGACCTTTCAGAGAGCCTTACGGCGTTGGGCGTCGAACTCAATATCGCTGAGCAAGGCACAACAGAAGCCGTGGCAGAGATAATCGAGCAACGAGGCGTTAGCCACCTTTACGTCAGCGAGGTTGCGGGATTTGATGAGACCGTCATGATCAATGCCATCAAGCAGAAATTTCCGACGCTAGAGGTGATTCAGTCTGACAACACCACGCTTTTTCACTTAGATCAGTTGCCGTTTCCACTTGATGAGCTTCCCGCAACCTTTACTCAGTTTCGCAAACAAGTAGAGCCCATTTTTGAGCACCTTTATCCTTCTCAAGACGCTTTGTATCGTCTCGGTGAGATTGCTACTCCCACGGGGTTTGTTGGCGGCGAGCGCGCTGCGATCCAACACGCGACTTGGTACTTTTCCCAACTTTTTGCCAGTAGCTACAAAGAGACTCGCAACCATTTAGAGGGAGAATCGAGCTCGACTCACTTTTCCCCTTGGCTCGCTCTCGGGTGCATTTCTCCTGCACAAATTGTCGCTTTGTTACGCCAATATGAGCAACGCAATGGTGCCAATCAGTCGACCTACTGGATTATATTTGAGCTGTTATGGCGCGAGTACTTCTATTGGTACGGGCGCAAGCATCAGCAAAGGGTGTTCTATTTTTCTGGACTGACATCGAAACAAATCCCTAAGCCTTTTGATGATAAGGCGTTTCAACGCTGGGTTAAGGGTGAGACAGATTTTGCTATCGTCAATGCGTGCATGAATCAGCTCAAAGAGACCGGTTTTATGTCCAACCGCGGGCGTCAATTGGTGGCGAGTTGTTTGATTCATGAGTTAGGTTTGGATTGGCGACGTGGAGCGGCTTATTTTGAAAGTCAACTCATTGACTATGATGTGACGTCAAACTGGGGAAATTGGCAGTATCTAGCGGGTGTTGGCGCTGATCCCAATCCTTCAAGGCGCTTTAATTTGGCCAAGCAAGCTGAGCTTTATGACCCCGATTCATCGTTTACTGACCGATGGCAAAACGTAGCGGAAAAACAGTGAGATTTTAATCATTTAAAACGGTCGCATTTTCATCGCGTTAGATTATTATGAAGTCTCTCACTGACTTGTAGTAAATGATGAATATGTACGCTGAATGGATAACGTCAGAGGCTCTGATTGCCGCGTTTTTGATCTTCTTAGGATCGTTTGTGCAAACAGCGATCGGATTCGGGCTGGCGATTGTCGCAGCGCCTTTGCTGATTTTGGTGTCCCCAGATTACGTTCCCGCGCCGATTTGCTTGGTGGCGCTGTTCATCTCGATTCTCAATGCTTTAAAACACCGCGCTAGCGTAGAAATCGGTGGCTTAAAAATGGCCTTGATAGGGCGAGTTCCCGGCTCTGTTGCGGGAGGGGTGCTGCTTGTTCTAGTCTCTACCGACTTGCTGGCGCTATGGCTTGGTTTACTGGTGCTGTTTGCGGTTGCAGTCAGCTTACTGCCATTTCGAATCGAGCCCACACCAGCAAGGATGGGTATTGCAGGATTCTTCTCTGGTTTCTTTGGAACCAGTTCAGCCATCGGTGGCCCGCCAATGGCACTGCTCTTACAGCACCAAGAGGCGAATCAACTGCGGGGAAATCTGTCGGCGTTTTTTGTCTTTAGTTCCATCATCTCGCTGATCATTCAAATGCCCGCTGGGTTTCTCACTTGGCATCATCTTTGGATTTCAATTCCATTGATTCCTGCTTCTTGGGTCGGTTATAAACTGGCGCAGTTAACCACGCACTCTTTACCCAAAGAGAAGATACGCTTGGGCGCACTCGCTCTGTGTACAGTAAGTGGTGCAACGGCGGTATGGCAGGGGTTAATTCAATAAAACGGGCGCTGTTCATCTTAGGTTAAGGAAAAAACATGATACTGGAAGTCGCAATATTAGATGTGAAGCCGAATTTGGAGTCTGAGTTCGAGCAAAACTTTGCCAAAGCGCAGACGATCATAGCGTCCATGAAGGGCTATATTTCTCACCAACTGCAACGGTGTGTTGAACACCCAAGCCGCTATATTTTGTTGGTGAATTGGCAAACAATAGAAGACCACGAGCAAGGATTTAGACAGTCCGCGCAATATCAGGAATGGAAGGCACTTTTACATCATTTTTATGATCCCTTCCCAACCGTAGAACACTTTGAAAAGGTCTACGGCTAAGGTTTTCTACAAAGGAGAAACAAGTGTTAAGAGTACTCGGTAATATTATTTGGTTTTTGTGTGGTGGCGTCATCATGGGACTTGCTTGGTGGCTAGTCGGCTTGGTGTGTTTCATCAGTATTATTGGTATTCCGTGGGGACGAGCGTGTTTCGTGATGGGGAATTTCTCTTTCTTCCCGTTCGGACAAGAGGTGATTGGCCGTGATGAGCTGACTAAAGAGATGGACATAGGTACCAGCCCTTTAGGCGTTATTGGCAACGTGATTTGGTTCTTGTTAGCAGGTATTTGGTTGGCGATTGGTCATATCATGTCGGCAGTGGCGTGTTTTATTACCATTATCGGTATTCCATTCGCACTTCAGCATTTGAAGCTCGCCTACATTTCACTGGCGCCGATTGGTAAAACTGTAGTGCCCAAAGAGCAGGTGGCAATGGCGCGTTACTCAAAATAAGGCATTAACATAAAAAGCCCTCAATATTAGATTATTGAGGGCTTTTTGTTTGCGGCTCGAAGGCTATTTGCTTATCTCTTCTCCATAGATATCAAATGAAAAGTACTTCGCAGCGATTTTGTCGTACGTGCCGTTATCACGAATGCTCTTGATCGCTTGGTTAATTCTATGAGCAACGTGGCGTTAGTAAGCTTTAATCCCAAACTCTCGTAATTTACTTGGCAATCGCTCATCAAGGTGCTCAATGTCATCAGGAGTCACTTCGATAAGGGCAAAACCATGCTCTTGGTATAAAGCTTTTATTTTATCTCGTTGCTCTGCATCGATTTCACCAGAATCACTTCCCCAATATTGGAGATACACTTTTCCTGCAGGCAAGTAAAAGTCACTCAATACGTCTTGTTCGATAGGCAATTGGCGATCATAGGCATGAACGATGCCGTTCATATAGAGCCAATTGTCGATGATGAGTTCACCTTTAGAGCGCACATAGTGGCCATCTAGGGTGCGATGTTTGGCTTCAAACTTTTGCCTAAAGCTGGACAAGGATTTGTCTGTCGCGTGTGTTTCGGCGTCTTGTCCGGAAAATTCGACGACCGACTGCTTCAAGCGCTTATTTCGAATGATGGTATCGTGCCAAACCACAAATTGCGCACCGGTCTCTTTATCTTCCCGTTGATAGCCACCAACAGTAAGACCTGATTGAGTTACCAGCCAACCTTGTTCAGTGCGACTAAGCCAGCCCAGCTCTTGCAGGAGTTGATTGATTTTCTTCGCTGGCAGAGAAAAGCGCTGGCCTATTTGAGTAGCAGAGAGTGTGTTACCACTGGTCGCAGCATGATCGATGAGGAGGTTTTGTGGCCAAACAATAAACTTTCCGAATTTGGCGTGCGTGATGTACTCACCGCCAAACTTAGCCCCAATCTCGGTGAGCACCCAACCTTCGTCACCTCGGTTGATATAGCCAGCGTTTTTTAACTCGGTAAAGAGTTCCTTCGCATCTTGTTGACGCAACTTGGCGAGGGCGGTGGTGGATAGTTTATCTGACATAGTGCGCTCCTTGAACATGGAATCATTGTTCAAGGAAAATGTATGAGCGTCAATAGGTTGATTGGGAAAGAAAAGGGAAGTGCTTAGCCACTTCCCCTTTCTACTATGCACGAAACGTATTGAGCACTACCTGATTCCGGCCAAGTCCTTTCGCTTGATAGAGGGCTTTGTCGGCGCGGCCAATCGTCGTGTGTTGGCTATCTTGCGCTGAGGTAATACCGATGCTAACGGTGAAGCGAACATTAATCTCTTCATAGCTTAACTCGGTTTGTTCTACCACTTGCCTAAACAGCTCACACTGTTCATAGGCATCGTTTTCATCGTTCGCGTAAAACAAGACACAAAACTCTTCGCCGCCATAGCGAGCCAAACTCATTGCCCCGGGTTTAGGGAAGCATTTCTTCATCAACTCAGCCGTATGGAGGATGACATGGTCACCACATTGGTGCCCGTGCACGTCGTTGATACGCTTGAAGTGATCGATATCGAGAATCGCTAGGTAGATGCCTTCTTTATCCAAGTTTGAATCAATTTTTTCACGGATCGTTAGCTTGTTATCTAGGTGAGTCATCACATCTTTACTGCGCAGCTTTTTGTGCAGCAATAGATTGGACAGCGCCACTTCTGAGTAGTCACGAATCATACGCAAAATACTGCGGTAAGTGGGGAAGGTTGCCGTCATGTAAATCACCGCAATTAAGCTGCCTTTATCGAACAAGGGGATGGTGTAATGTCGGCCATTGATCTTTAGTTTTTTGGCCAAAGGATCGGCGTAGCGCTTGGCGGTATAGTGTAGTGAGCTGGGTGAAAACCGATTGGCGAGCTCTTTGTCTTTCAGAATGATGTGACTGTTTCCATGGTAATCGATAGTGCTGAAGTAACCGTAATCAGAGTCATAAAAACAGAGTTGGATCCCCTTATGATGGCAGAAGCGATCCAAGATAGCGCGCAGATGGTGCTTAAAATCTGGTAGATCGTGCTTGTTGTTAAGGTCAGCAAGGGATTGGTTAAGTTGATAGGTCAGATAGTTAAATGCGACGGCAAGTAGCAGCAGGGACGCAATCACTATCGCCGTTAGCGAAAACTGATACGAAGAGGACAAAACATCAGACCTATCCGTCCCAGAGATAAATACCCATTGGAATGGGTTATCACTGTCGAATACAGAGAGTTTAAATTGACCTTTGTAGTAATACTCATGCCGACCAAAACGCAAGCCGTTAGTGATCATTTCACTGATGCCCGCATGGTAGCTGACAGAAGGGGTGCCGATTCGTCGCGGATCTGGGTGAAAGACAAGTCTGCCCGTTGAGCTATCAACGACAAAAACATACCCATCGGAAAGTGTTCTTAGGCCGCGCAGGCTTTGTGTGGTGTACTTGAGGTCAAACTCAATCCAGATTTCATTGAGGTTGTTTTGTTGATATTTGACGGCAAACACCCATTGCTCTGGCTGCTTTTCGTAAACAGAAGAAACGGTAAATCTCGGGTCAACTTTATTCAGCGGACTCCACACTATAGTGGTGTTTTGCTCGGCCAGAGTTGGATTAAGTAACACCGAACGATATTGCCCAGTTTGATGATCGACGGTGATGATATCTAGGTAAGCAGGTGAATGCTCCAAGATGCGTTTTGCGGTTGAATCAAAGTCCTGGAGTGAATCGGTATCATTGAGGAGATAGAGTTTGCTTGTGGCCGCTTCGACTTGAGAGGAAATAAGATGAAATGCGGTTTTTAAGTTGCCAAAAGATTGCTGGTAGGCACTCTTTTCGGATTGATTGAGCTGATGATAAGCCGCATAAATCATCCCCAAAACGAGAAGAATGATATACGGTCTCAGCGTTCGAATAAGTATTTTTGGTAACGCCATGTGTGCCAACTGATTGATACGGAATATATAGTAATTATGCCCGGTATACTAAACGGTATTAGCAAGCACATCAATGCATATTAATCCAGTCTATGACTGCATGGCTTTATAAAATTGAGCGATATATCACCATATCGCTCATTTTGTGTCTCTATTTTGAGTGGAAGATCGCTATGGACGCGGGGGCGACCAATACCTGTTTGTGATCTATCGATTGATGAAGATCGTGTGAGTCGGTATTACAGATCATGGTCCATTCAGCGCTTTTTCTTTCTGGCAAGGTAAATCTGGCGGGTGCGTTGGTTTGGTTGATGCAGTAAAACAGCTCTGATCCCTCTTCGCCGATACCCAAGTGCAGAGCCATCGAGCTGAGGCGGTTCCAGTCTTCATGCTCCATAAACGAACCATCGAGCCTGCGCCAGAATATTCGGTTGTCGTTGCGGTTTTCGCCGCTAAACGCACGAATAAAAGGCACCATATAATGCTGGCGAGCTTGGATCATCTCTGCGAGCCACTGTTTGAAACACGTTTTACGCTCATCCATCTGCCAGTCTAACCAACTGAGTTCATTGTCTTGGCAATATGCGTTGTTGTTACCTCGTTGCGTATGAGAAAGCACATCCGCGGTAAGAATATGTGGAATACCGAACGCAAACAGCAAACTGGCCATGAAGTTGCGTTTTTGCTTTTCACGCTTTTCAACGATGGTGAGGTTTTCCGTTGGGCCTTCTACGCCATAGTTGTCAGAGCGATTATCGCCGTGACCATCACGGTTGTGCTCCCCATTGGCTTCATTGTGTTTGTGCTTGTAAGAGACAAGATCTTGCATGCAGAAACCGTCATGGTAGGTGATGTAGTTGACCGTCAGTTTATAAGGCCAGTTCGCAGCACTGTACAAGTCACGTGAGCCCATAAGGCGTGTCGCAAACTCTTTGAGAAACCCTTGATCGCCGCGCCAGAAGCTACGGGTGATATCGCGCAGTCGATCGTTACACTCGTTCCAACCAAATGGGAAGTTGCCGACTTGATAACCGTTGGGGCCAATATCCCAAGGTTCCGCAATCAGTTTAATTTGCTGTAATACCGGGTCTTGAGCCACAGCCTTGAAGAAACCTGCGTCTGGGCTAAAGTGCTCTCCATGACGGCCCAGTGTGGCCGCGAGATCGAAACGGAAACCATCGATCTGATATTCATTGACCCAGTATCGGAGCGTATCCATCACCAGATTCAAGCTTGGCTGATAAGAAAGATCGACGGTGTTGCCACACCCTGTGTAGTTAGCGTAGTGCTCACCGTGTTTCAGGTAGTAACGTTTGTCGAGCGCTTTTAGGTTGAATACCGGGCCATCACTGCCGCCTTCCGCCGTATGGTTGTAAACAACATCTAATATCACCTCAATGCCGTTGCGGTGCAGTTCGCGAATAGCAGTTTTTAGCTCGTTGACGGCATCTTTGTCGGCGTATCTTGGATCAGGTACCATAAACAAGTAGGGGTTGTAGCCCCAATAGTTAACCTTTTCCATCTTTAACAGGTGAGGCTCATGCATGCAGGCAGCCACTGGCAGCAGTTGGAGCGTGTTAATGTTTTGCTCTTTATAAAACTCAAGCATGGCGTCACTAACCAGTCCCAGATAGCGTCCTTGACACTCAATTGGCAAGTCTGGGTGGAGCTTAGTCAGCCCTTTGACGTGCGTTTCAAACAGCACCATCTCATCACGAGGGCGGTTTGGTCGCTCAACCCCTTGCCAATCAAATTCGTCGGAGACAACCACACAGCGCGCTAACTCAAAGCTCTTCTCTGAATTAAAAGGCAGCGTGTAATGCAAAGGTTTTGCGAGTGCTTTTGCGTACGGGTCTGAAATTAAATGCGGCTCGCCATTGTGCTCGACAATATAGCCATACTGAGCGCCAGGCAGAATGCCAGGTACAAAGGTGAATTTTATTCCCGCGTATTCGCCATCGAGTTGAAACGTTTTAAAGTCACCGGATTGGTCGAAGATAGCTAATTGAATCGAGTCTGCATCGGGCGCGTAAATAGAAAAATTACACCCGTGTTCATGGGGTGTTGCGCCTAACGGATATGGATGAGAGCACTGCATGATCATTACTTACAAATATTGTGTTCTATATAGCGAAACTTAAGTAAATCGTGTTGTAAGACATTGGTCAAGCGCCTTGGATAAAATTTGTAAATGTAATTTTATTTCAAATTTGTGGCGAATTTAATTCAATTAGTGAGCAAGTTGGCATTTTGTTCTAAGAATAGTTTCTCCTACGCGGTATCCTCCTCCTAGATAGTGTGATTTAGTGCACTAATATATCATGCGGTTAGTTTTCTCCTCCTTTCTCATCCCCCCAAAATTAATTTATTTCGGATGAAGTCGACTCTCTACTCCCCCTGTAATCTGGCCACAGTTGAAACAAATGAGGACAAGGTTTCACTTGAAGCTGAGTTCTGTCTTACCTCTATTTTTCGCGACCTGTTGCTGCCTTTCAGGATGTATCGAAATACGAGGCATAAGAATAAGAAACCCTAAACGGAGTTATATAATGAAAAAAGTAAGCGTGTTAGCGGCTGCAGTGGCGACTGCCTTAACATCGGGATTTGTCATGGCTGAAACAGACGTTGCGTTAGACGTAACATCAGGCGACTCAGCAATGGAAGTGGAAGTAGCAAACCCAACAGAAGTGATTTCTGATGGCTGGGAAGTGCATGGTTACATGTCAGCAAACTTCCGCATGAAAGATGGCGAGACGATCGATTCTGAGTTCGGTAAGCCAGATTACCACAGTGCAGGTACTTCAGGTCAAAGCACAAACCAAGTCGAGTTCACAATCAAGAAACACACAGAGCACAACAACGGTGTTTGGTCTGATTTCGTTGTTCGTTCAGAGTTCGGTAACGGTAACTCATTCGCTTACTCTTCAGAGGGTAGCCAAAAAGCGAACGACAAAGCGCAATTTGAGATTAAAGAAGCGTACGTTGAGCTAGGTGGCATCTCTTTCTTGGGTGACGATTCGTCTATCTGGAGTGGTCACAGATACTTCAACCGTTCAGCGGGTCTGCTTTCTGGGGAATTCTGGAACCAATCTTCTGGTCTAGGTGCGGGCTTCCAAACTAAGCTTGGCGGTAACACAGCAGGTTTCGCAGTGATTGCTGCAGACACCAATGATGACATCAATAACGCGACTAACAGCGACCGCGAAACAAACGTAGCGTACAACGCATACTACCACGGCGTTCAAGCGCTTGGCGGTAGCTTCAACTTTGATGTGAAATACATCACTCGTGCGAACAAAACGGATCCAGCAGCAGACAACGGCGTTGGCGCAGCAATTACCTATAACCGCGACTACTACGGCTTTGATGGTTGGAGCCAAACAGGTATTGCTTACGGTCAAGGCGCAGCAGCAAACCGCGGTGTGAACTTCGGTGCGTGGAGTGGTGACAACACCTTCACTGACGATTCAAACAGCATCTTCTTCACGTCTTACGGTGTTGCGAACCTGTCTGACTCTTGGCAGCTAGGTACGGAAGTTACCGCCTTCATCACTAACGAAATGTTTGATCAAGAAGATTTGACTCGTATCCTTGTAGCAGCGCGTCCTTCTTACAAGATCAACGACAACCTACGTTTTGAAATGACAGGTAGTGTCTCTAAAGAAACAATTGCTGATGGCGCAGCATGGGGTCGTCAAGACGACAACATGTACTACATGCTAGAAGCAGCGCTTCCTGTAACGGTTAACGCAGACTACTTCGGTCGTCCACAAATCAAGCCTTACGTGACTTACTACAACACTGAAGAAGAAAGTGCAGGTGGTATCGGTCTAGGTGGCACTGATGGCAAAGAAGTTATTGTCGGTATCCACACAGAAATCTGGTTCTAAGCCAGATAAACTGCAAGGCAGCCAATTGGCTGCCTTTTGTCATTTTAATAAAACAACCTTTAGTGAGAGATAATGATGAACAATAAACACTCTTTTTTAGCCGTTGTGCTAGGTGCTTTGCTAGCGGGTTGTGCGTCGAATACCCCGATTGATAAACAAGTGGCTGCGCCAACCAACGCTGAAGTTTGTTGCAGTGACTACTCTAAGTTCCCATTCGCTCAACTGGGCGACAAAGAATCGCTTTCATTCGAAATTAACCCTTCTTCCCCAGTCGGACAATTTTCTGAAGGCAACAGTTATTTTGAAGCGTTCCGTTTTAGTGAGCGCTCTGGACAAGTGCAGGTAACGGTATCGAGTTTAATGATTGATGACTCGGTATTCTCGCCTCAAGTCCAACTTCTCGACAGCAATTTCAAGGTCGTAAAAACGTTGACCTTAGATGATTTCCAAGTGTTAGCGTCAAATGCGTTTACTCGCACTCGCTATGTCGCTAAGTTCCGAGCTAATGCCGAGAAAACGCCTTATTTTGTTATTTATACGCCAGCCGACACCTTGGGTAAAAGTGTCAAAATTGACCACCCAGCGAAGGTTCGTGCGCAAGAATTTGGCGAAGTTATGCCGATGGTGACTGACCCTGTCTACACCTACCAATTGGGAGGGGACATTGAGCTAGAGGTGGAAACCCTGAAGCTGCGTCCATTCCGTGCAGCCGCGGCGAGTGCCGCTGTCGTGACCACGGAAAAGGCGGTCACAAAACCAGTGATTCAAGCGCAACCAGACACGCAAACCTACTACTACAATGCGATTGAGACTGCGGTAGCATCGGGTGATATTCCCAAGGCATTAAGCCTGCTTGATGAAGCGAAAGCGCTCAATATCAAAGGTGCCCAGGAAGTGTTCGTCAAAGCGGTGAACGCAAAGTAAGCATCTAAACACTGATAATAAAAAAGAGCTCCTTGTTTGGAGCTCTTTTGCTATCTAGCGTTAGTATTTAGATAGCGTCTCTATCTTGCTGTAGCCCCTCAGTTTTTCGTTTGTTGAAGAGATAATCGCGCTCATTCAACGAAGCAAAACACGTTGAGCTATCCGGAGACGCAAACGCGAGCTTTTCCAGTTCCCAGCGGTACTCATTTTCTACCTGCTTCACGTTAGCGTGTGAAGAGATGTAGGTGCAATCGCCCGAGAGATCTAAGTGCAGTGTCAGCGGCGAAGACAAGTCGCTTGTTACCGCAATCACGCAGTTACCAACGAGGAATTTGAAATCAAGGTGAATATCCGTTTTCAATACCACAGGGGTTAATTGGAAGCGGTATCCATGTGCGTCTCGCTGATATTCAAATTGGAGTGCGTTGTTTTCTCCAAATGGCAGCCTTGCTTTAAAGCTCTGCCATTGCGACGGGATTTTGGGCGCAAGTTCGATCCTATTGGCGATGAGTTTTGGCTTAAAGCCCAGATAGTCTTGCTGAGCGTTGCGGGCGAACTCGGACACTGACCACGCTTGGGCATAGGTGCCCGTTTCAACCAGTTGCTGAGGATGAGTCTGAAAGGCATCTAAGTTTTCACTCATGGTGCCACGATGACCCTGCTGTAAAATCTGTCTCGCGAGGTTTTTACTCAATTGATAAGCAAAGTCTTGTTGGTGGTAACGGTTTAACGCTGAGACGGTAAACCCTGCATTCCACCCCCAAATGGTGCCATTGTGGTAGGCGGCGTCTTTGTGATACTCGCTGCAATTGTCATGGTAAGGGTGAAAATCGGGATGTTGCTGGTTGAGAGAACAAATCCCCCAAGGGAACAGCAGGTTGTCGACGCAGTTTCTCACCATATGCTGGCCAATGCTAGGGGCGATAAGACTCTCTTGTTGTGGAATAGTCATCGCCATCAACTGATTCGGTCTGACACTGAAGTCAGGATGATCATCGTCTTCTAGACGATCGGCTAATTGCAGGTGTTCCTTATCCCAAAACTTATCGATAAAGCTTTGTTTGGCATGTTTGGCGAGCGTATCGACATGCTCGGCAAATGTTTGGTCGTTGTTGAGAAGTGCGACTTGTTTTGCGACGTTGAGGCTTTCAAACCACAGGGCTTGGATGTCGTTGGCTTTTGGCCCTCGTGGCGACCACGGAATTTGGCCGTTGATCTTGGCGTCCATCCACGTATCCGGATGACGATGTTTCATCAAACCATCAGCATCAAGATAATGCGTCTCAACGCCAGAAATGAAACGTTGAATGACAGGGTAAATCCGCTTGGCAAACGCTCTGTCGCCACTGTAGTTGATGTACTCAAGGATCTCTCGCATCATCCAAGGTGTGCCGTCAGTGGTGTTGTAGATGATATTGGTTTTGCTGGTAACTCGGTTTGGAATGCGTCCATAGTTGACGGATTGAGTGTCCAACTGTTGCATTGAGGCAAAGTTTTCGATGATGGATTTCGCTTCCTCAAACTCGCCATTGACTAAGCTTGTGCCAGAGAGCGCGATGAAGGTATCTCTTCCCCAACAATCTTTAAACCAAGGCAAGCCTGCCCATATGCCTGTGCCAAACTCATGGCTGACGAAGACACGACTCGACAAACGAGCCCACATCACGGCGCGGTTGTATTCAAGGTCGTCTGTCCAAAGATAGTTGTGGGTAAGAAATTGGTAGATTTTCGTTTTATGCTGTTGAAGCGCATTGTGCTGGGCCGCTTGGCGGCAATGTTCAATCGCTTTAGCTTTACTGTGTTCAAAACAGAGATACGCCGTGAGTTCAACGCTTGGTTGAACGCTGCTGATCATGATCTGGCAGTGTGAACCAGACAGGAATAAGTGCTGTTCTAGCTCTGGGAACTGCTTTGATGACACTTCCTCGATAGTTACAGGTTGATTGGCACTGATGGCGATGTATCTTGGGCTACCTTCTGGGCACAGTTCGGCGTTGATGGCCAACACGATCACATCGCCCTCTATTTCCACGCTGACGTCATTCACGCCAACATTGAGCTCTGGAAGTACGCTCAACGTTTTTGCTTCGTTTGTGCTGACAGTGAGCGACGCCATTCGCTTCGCTTGGTGAAGGCTGAGTAAGTCTTTAGCGTTGTAGAACTGGTGCTCTATTCCATAAGGAAGCAGGCGTGCTTTGAGCGCGGAAGGTTTGATATTGAGCTCGCCATCGACCCAAGAGGCGAAACCGCCTAAGTACCAACCTTGATGGTGACGATAGCGACCCGCAGAGACAAATTGGTGAGTTCGCCCTTCGTAGTATCCATCGACGTTGTCGCCGAAGACGAACGGAAAACTGTCATCGTTTTCAATCGCAAGCGCATCGAAAAGAGTGGAGGGTTCAAGGGCGCCCTCTGCACAGAGGATATCGGATGCCGGTGCGCTCACACTGTTTAGTCGAGCGCAAAGGCGATCGCGTTTAGATAGGGTCTGCTGGTTGTCTCCACCCGTTTGAATGGTCAGACTTGGCGCGCCATCGGATAGGTCAAGCAGAAGGGTAAATCGACCTGTGGCGCTTGGCGTAAACAGCAAGTCATTACCAATGCCGTGAGTCGTGAGAAGCGGTGTCATTTGGTTTAACTCGACGGTGGTAGGGTCTATCTCATGGCCAGAGAATGTCCACTGCTCAGAGCCATCCATATCGGTAATTTTGAAGCGATGTTGGTCTGCCGAGAAGACCACGCACGCTGAATATTGTTCAGCTGACAGTTGGGTGAAAGGTGTGTCTAACCCCCAACCGTTGAAAGTCCCTTTTAGATAAAAGGTCGTATTAGCATTATTCATTTTTATTCCCCATTTACTCTCCCTATTTTAGGTAAAGCAAAAGAGCAATAGAAATAGTATTCCAGAGACTTTGTATAGAAAATAACTATATCATAGAGTGGGAGAGTATGATTGATGCACTGTGTGGACAAAGCTGTATTAACACTCTAGCCTCAATCAAAGTATTCATCGTCAAGGTCTTCCTCATCTATCTCTTTCAAAGCGAAAAATACATGTAAAATGTAAAAACCAACTTTATAAGCCACGTAAGCTCCAAAAAAACCTACCAATACTGTCACTTAATTGTTCTCTATTTATATAGCTATATTTAATAAAAGCATGAGTTTAAATATCTGACGTGAATATAGTTTGAGCGAAATTAAAGTCAATAAAAATGTGCTTGGCTGATACTCAACTGAATGCATTTTGAACAGTTTTCTCAGGAGAGTGAGAGGTGGTGGAGGGCGTGCAGCGGAAGATGGTTTTATATGGATTTCTAAGCTGTAACTTCACTCCCTGATTTTTGCTAATTACATAACATAAATAATCAAAGACTGAGTGCTTTATGAGTAAATGGTTTGGCAAATAGGGAGGCATAGCGCCTCCCTGTATAGTGGTTTATCTTAAGCGTGATTTTCTATATCACGACATCTTCGCTATCGTGATTTCTTTGCTCAAGATGTTAAAGCTCACTCGATAGGAGCCCGTCTCTTTTGGCGTGAAGCTAATATTGCCGTCACCGCCAATTGGCAGGGAGTTTGTTGCAGGGATAACATCGGCAGCGCCATGTTCACATTCTCCCCAACCTCCACAAGTAAACTTAAACTCGACGGTTTCACCGCTTGGTAATTCACCCGTTTCAAACGTGACGGTATTGTTGTCACCTGACACCATCATCTGAGCGCCATCATGGCCCCAACCACCTGAGATGCTGCCAGGAATGTACCAAGTTCTACCTTCGTAACTTTCGATCAATTTAGCATCCAAGACGAATGGCTTCTCAGGGTCGGACGCATCGAGCGAGAGCTCATACATACCGAGTTCAGTGAAGGTGGCAACGCAGTTGTCTGCCCCTGATGCACCACAGCCCCAAGTCGTATCCCAGTTGCCTGCTGTAAATTTGTATTCACTCGATTCAGATAAACCGACTCGCGCTGTATACAGCCCTTGATTAGCGTAGCTCGCTTTTGTGATATGGCTCCAGCCGTTGAATGCGCCCGCCACATGCACCGCTTTAAACGGAGGCAAATCATCGGATTTTTCGCTGACGGGTAAACCCAATCCACGCGCGTCACCACGAGATTGAATGAATACCGCAACTGACCAAGAAGGCACCTTGAACTGGCCATCAGCAAAGGTCGCGCCGTTTGCAATCCCAATTGCATCTTGAGCAAGCTCGAAGCCAGCCAGATCAATCTTCTTGCTTTGATGATCGAAGAAGTCACCAATCGTTTGATTGTCAGGGCTGGTATTGATCACCACAACCACGGCATCGAGTTTTTCATCAAGATCGGTCGATTGCGTTGAGCCATTGTCGATGGTCATGACGATCAATCCCGGTGTTTGATCTTTACCCGTGTTTCGGAAATCAACGCGATTAAGGATCTCTTGTGCGCTCGGAAGCGTCATCAATGGTGTTGATGTTCTGAGTTTGAGCATTGCCTTGTAGTTTTCAAACATGGTATCGATGTTTGACGGCGTTGCTTGAGAGTGAACGTGCGAGGTTGCACGCTCGATCTGCTCGTAGTTACTCAGATCTTTGTCTTTTGTTGGTAGCCCTTTGTCCCAGTTTTGCGCTTGGCGCGTGAAGTCCACGACGTTGTACCAATCACCATAGTCATAGGAGTCGCGCTGCATTGACTTAGAACGCAGCAGTTCACCGCCCATGTGGTTAAATGGCATCGCTTGACCTAGCAGAACCGTTGCAATGCCCACGGTTTGCATTTTGGTACGCTCCGCTGAGGCGGCTTCTTGCGGAGCCTTGTACATGTTGATGTCCCAAAACGTCTGGTTGTCATGCTTTGACACGTAGTTTTGGATTTCCCAAGGTTGTTCTGCATACCCAGCCGCTTGACCGTTGTAATCAACATCTTTGCCCAAGATGGTTGTGCCAGTGTGGTCAATCATCTTGAACTGTTTGAGGTTGCCAGCCATGCCAAGACGAGTCAGATCGATTTGCTCAAGTGCGCGCGTCATTTCCGCTTCACTCACTGAACCATCAGACTGCTTGTTCATTTCGTTAGGCTGAACGCCTGCACCAGTGGCAAAACCTTGCGTTTTACGCAGTGCGTCACCGCTGTCAAATGGGCTACCGCCGCGTACTGCATCACGCAGACGATCGGAAAATGATCCAATGCCTGTGCCGCCAAGGTTTGGCTGTGTGGCTTGAACAAAACGTTTGTTGTTTTGCACTTCGCCAAAGTTCCAGCCCTCACCATAGAAGTACACTTCTGGGTTTGCTTCACGCGCGGCACTCAAGGTGCCTTGAATTTGCGCCAGTGGGTGGTGGCCCATCAAATCCCAGCGGAATGCATCAATTTTGTACGCCTCTACCCAGGTTTTAACTGAGTCATCGATCAACTTGGCGAACATCGCGTGCTCTGGCGCTGTGTTCTCACAACAGGTTGATGTTTCAACATTGCCTGTATCTGGGCTTAGGCGGTGGTAATACAGCGGAACCACTTTATCAAGCACCGATTTATCGTTTAGTCCTGATGCGTTTGTATGGTTGTACACCACGTCAACCACGACATTCATACCAATGTCTTGCTTAACCGATTGAACCATCTGACGGAATTCGAGAATGCGTTGGCTTCCTTCAGCGTCGGTCGCGTATGAACCTTCTGGAACGGTGTAGTGGAACGGATCGTAGCCCCAGTTGTAACTGTCGACGGAGCGCACATAGTCGTTCAGCCTTTGTACAACTGGGTTTTGCAGTCTGTCGTCGGGTAAGATGGTCTCGAACACCTCTGCGATGGTTTGGTCACCTGAGCAGTATTGGCTGAACTCTGCGTCACTTTTCACTGCGGTATTGAGGTCACACAGCTTACTAAATGGTTGATCAATGTTGGCGACTTTATCTGGGTCTTCATTGATGGTGGCAATATCAAACACTGGCATCAAATGAAGGTGTGTCATGCCCGCTTCACTGAGCTCTTTGAGGTGGTTCACAGGCGTGGTGCCATTTTCAGTGAAGGCCAGATATTTACCGCGGTGATTCGGCTCGGTACTGTTATCAAGAGCTGAAAAATCACGAACATGAGATTCGTAAATCACCATATCGGATAAGCTGCCGTCACTTTCAAGCTGAGAGTGAGGCGCCGATAGGGCGTCCCATCCGGCTGGTTTTAGCGCGTCGTCATCAAGGTCGATCGCTTGGCTGTAAACGGAGTTCATCGACAAGCTGACTGAGTATGGGTCAGTCACTTCATATTCTGCGGCTTTTTGTCCTCTTGGCTGGAACACTTTCATCGCATAACGGTAGAATTTGCCATCCACCGTCTCTTTATCGAGTTCTACGCTCCAACTGCCCGACTCGCTATCTTCTTGCAGTTCATGGGTGCCCGCGACCGATTTGTCTGCGTTATACACCACGAGTTTGACTTCTTGAGCGGTCGGCGCCCAAAGACGGAACGTAACGCCGTTGTCGCCATAGATTGGACCATACTCAAGCTCTGTCGCTTCTTCGGCGAAAATAGCATCCAACGCGCCGGCGTATTGCACCGCGGTTGAGGCGCGAAGCTCACCAAAACTCTCACCTTGAACATCATTTGAAGCAATGGCAATAAGGCTTGATTTAAGCAGCTCGTTCAACGCCACGTTAGGCAGTTCAAATGCTGGGTAGTCAGCTAAATGTGGGAACGTCGACTTTTGTGCGTCACTCAGTTTGGTTGCTTTGAGTTTCAGTGACGAGCCACTTACAACGCCATCTTGTCCTACCTGATATTGACCATCTTCTGAGAACATCAACTGAACCAAGTCGGCATTGTTTGCTGCTTTCCAAACCAAGGTTTCGTCATCAAGCAAAATGGCGCCAATGGTGTCGATGGTAAACTCGCTAGATGGACCATCAGTGGTGTAGGCTTCAAGTCGGCTGGCGTAAGCACGCGTTTTTCCAGGCATATAGGTTGCGCTAGGGTTGTCGGCCTTACCTGAAATATCGACTTTTAAGTCAGCGTTGATCACCTTGTCTTTGTTGCTATTGCGTATGATGACGTTGAAACACTGCGTCGCATCCTCTGTGACAGGAATGTACCAGACTGGGCCAAACTCATCGGCCTCATTTGGGGTGATGGTGACATCGTCCCAGCCATCGTTAAATCCGTCTGGATCGCCCGCATTACAATCGGCGTTGTTCCAAAGGTGAAGGTTGAATTTGCCGTAGCCTAACTTATCTGCGCCTTCTTCTTTGTAATCGCCAAGTGGGTCATAAAACTGAATGGCAAAGTGGCCACTTGGTGGATTGGCTAGCTCAGTTGGCGACTCGACTTTTTTCAGTTTTACATCTGTGCCTGATTGATCGAAACCAATAGAGGTAAGGTAAGTGTCGGTGCGCGATCCTTGGATCACTTCACCTTTCGTTGTTACTCCTAAGCTGCTGCCTCTGGTGGCATCTAAAGTAACGCTCGCCAGTGTTTCTTCCCCTTTGGCAATTGTGCACGCGCCAAGAGTGCTGGATTTCGGCAGCACCCAGTATGGGCCAAATTTGTCGCTGCCTTTTGCGCTGTACTCATCGTCGCCGCAGGTAAGCAGCCAGTTTACGCCAAGTGACAGAGAGCGCGCACTGTTGCTCGTAGTTTCTTCAATGTAACTGACCATGATTTCATCAGCCGCAACGGTAGGTTCTGTTGGCATATCGCTTGGCGAGATGACGACTTTGTTGTCGCGAATTTCGGTCACGGGTTTGGTATCAGAGCTGTTGTCATTGCAGGCCATTAGCACACTGGCCGACAAGATAGGTATCAGCGCTTTGGCAAGCGGAGATAATTTAAGAGTGTTCATTATTTTTTGTTTCCATACGTAGGTTATTGGACGCAGAAAATCATAGAGTTAGCAAAAGTCAGCACGCTGTGAGTTGAATAATTAAAGTTAATTTTGCTCGATAAATAATTGATGGTTTAAATGAAAATCACGTTGTGTAGGGGGATTTTTGTATGACACAGTGTGCTTTGTCACGTTGAACTAAGCGGTGGATGAGAAGCGAAGGAGGAGCTCGATCGCGAAAGGATGAGGCTCTCAGCCTAAAATGTGTGACCGAGTAGATCTAAAATCGTGAGGATAATTCTAGCGGTAAAAAATGCGTGAGCCGAGGCCACGTTGATGTCGGTTTTGGTGAGGATTTGAGCTAAGTGACGAATGAGTAAATAATGAGCATTAGATCCTGTTTTTGCTCTATCAGTCGTTTCATTGCACCGAGATTGAATTAAAATCATGCGCTTATGTAAACGTTCAGGGAAGACATTATGTATTCGGTAAAGCTTGGCGATGAATTGATTCGTCCATCAAAAGTACTCTGTATTGGGCGCAACTATTTAGAGCATATCCATGAGTTAGACAACGCCATTCCCGACGAAATGGTGGTGTTTAATAAGCCCTCCACTTCCATAACATCTGTGTTGAACTCCTATCACCAAGAGCGTTTGCACTACGAAGCAGAGATCTGCTTTTTGATCAAAGATGGCAAGTATCAAGCGGTTGGCCTTGGTCTTGATCTCACCAAACGTGCGCTGCAAGGACAGCTTAAGGGTAAGGGCTTACCGTGGGAACGCGCGAAGGCGTTCGATGGTTCTGCGGTGTTCAGTCGTTTTATTCCTGTTGCCGGGCTGGAGATGGACTCGCTTGAGATAGAGCTGTTTATCAACTGCGTTCGAGTACAAAAAGGCGATGTATCGCAAATGATCTATTCTCCGAGAGTGATTCTCAATGAGCTTAAATCCTACACGACGCTGTGTGATGGCGATGTCGTGATGACAGGGACGCCCAAAGGAGTAGGAGAAGTCCATAGTGGAGACGTCTTTCTTGCCCGCTTGAAGTCGCGCGAATCCACCTTAATTGAGATTGAGTGGGTCGCGCAGTAATCAATCGGACATACGGCTTTACATTCACCCAGGGTAAGGGTTTAACCTCTGATTGTAGACAACAATCAGAGGTTTTTTATGGGCTGCTGTAACCAATCTCCACGCGGCGGAACGTCTCAATTGGGCGTGCTGGTTAAGGTGACGTTAATCATTGCCATCGCTCTGCTGCTTGTCGCTGCTCTTTTTGGCTAGAGCAGTTTTAACGCTAAGAAAATCACCATGCTAACAATGGTCGTCAGCAGAACGTTACCGGTTTTCCAAGCAATGATGGCGGCAATCACGGCACCGATTAAGTATGGGTTGCTATGTGAAAGCCACAGTTCGTTTTCCGGCATAAATACGATGGGTGCCCAAATTGCGGTCAGCACGGCGGGGCTCGAGTAACTCAGTAGACGCTGCGCTTGTGGGTTTAGTCTGAGAGGCAGTTTCGGCTCCAAAAACAGGTAGCGGCTAACAAAAACCAGTAGCGTCATGGCCAAAATTGAGAGCATTACCATTACTTGCCTCCTTTAAGTGTTTCCGCGACATACCCTGCGAGCATGCCACCAATGCTGGCGATCATGAGTCCTGATTCGATGTTTAAGTAGCTACATAAGACGGACAGCGTCAAAGAAACCAGCACGGCAATCAGAATAGGGGCATTTTTAACGTTGGGGATGACGATGGCGATGAAGGTCGCAGCAACGGCGAACTCTAACCCTAACTCGTTCATCGCGGGGATATAACTGCCCGCCACAATGCCGACCAACGTGGCAAGGTTCCAACACAGATAGAAACTCAATCCTGCCCCTAGCGCATACCATCGATTAAATTGCTTATCAGACTGTTGGCCACAAATTGCAAACAATTCATCGGTAAGCAAAAAACCTAATGCCAGTCGCCATTTTAACGGCAGCGGGCTCACTTTTGAGCGCATGGATACGCTGTAAAGTAGATGGCGAGAGGTGATAAAGAAGGTCGCCAACAGCATGGTCGCGAGGGATGCCCCTGCCTTAAGCATGCCTGTGGCAACAAGTTGCGCTGAGCCTGCGAACAAAATGGCTGAAAGCGCTTGGCTTTCCCACATGGTTAGTCCCGCTTCAATGGCAAACGAACCCGCCAATAGGCCCCAAGGGATGACGGCAATGCTCAAAGGAACCATTGCGAGTGTGCCTTGCATAAACAGCTTGCCGTTGCTGGTTTTATCAATGGAAGTCAAACTTATACTACTCATCATTATTGGTTATCGCTTCTGCTTGTTGGAGTGAGTCATCATTACGTCACAAGCAGCGAGGATAAAATTGTACAAAATTGCGCTTATTTGCCGCTCACGTATTGCTTCGGGGTAACGCCTAGAGCGCGCTTAAAGTGTCGGTGGAGATGGCTTTGATCATGAAAACCACACTCTTGCGCGACATCAGAGATACGTACCCCTTGGCGCAGTAGTCGTTTCGCTACCCGCAGCCGAGATTGAATCTGATAGGCGTGCGGTGGCAAGCCGAACTCTTTTTGAAAGCTGCGCGCGAGATAGTAAGGGCTGAGCCCCGCCAGTTTAGAGAGATCTTCAAGGCTAACATCGGCTTGCGGAAAGTCATCGAGAAACTCTTTGACCAGCAGTAATTGACGTTGGCTTCGCGTCGTGGGCTCCCAAATCGCGCGAGTTTTACTGTGTTTCGAGGCCAGTTTCACCAAAGTGCCGTAGACCAAGGTTTCGCGAAGTAGGCGATTGTCAGATTGTGCCAAGGTATCGAACACAAGTCTTAACTGCTGAGCAAGTTCAGGATCGTAGACGACAGGCTCAGGAAAGTAGGGGACAGACGACGCTGGATTGAGCCCGTCGGTCATTTGAGCAAACTGCTCTGGCAGAGGATACATGGCTTTGTATTCCCAGCCTCCCTCGGTGGCAGTTTGACCGTTGTGCACTTCATCAGCGTTGACCAAAATGATGCTGTCTTGTGGCGCGATATGATTGCCGCCAGTGCGATAGAAGCGCTGCGCCCCTTTTTCAATGACACCGATGGTATAGCCTTCGTGGCTGTGGCGAGAAAAGTTTTGGTTTGTGTACTTGGCGTCTAACAATTCAAGGCCCCCCAGTTCACTGGCGAGCTGAAAATGAGCCGACTCTTTTCCCTTTTGCGCTGTCATTCATCATCCCTATTGATTGTGATGCGGCCAGTTTAGCCTATCGATATTTGGAACTTTTGTACAAAATTGCTTTTTGTTCACTAAGATTAATATAACTAAGTGAATTTCATTGTGCTGAAAATGGGTAAATAAGTTATATGTTTACTATGGATGGGAAGTTAATGTTGGTATAAAATTCCGCGCTTTGCTGTCAATGTAATACTAAAAAATGATCGATATTTCTGTGCTGCCGGTATATCTCACGGCTGTTGTTGCACTTTTACTGCTTCCTGGTCCCGATATGCTGTTGATTGCGAGCTCAAGTATGAGCTATGGACGCAAGGTGGGCGTGTTTGCCAGTTTGGGCAATGCGACCTCGGGCATCATTCTGACCTTGTTAGCGGCGTTGGGGGTATCAGCATTAATTGCGATGAGTCCTATTGCCCTTAAGGCGCTTCACCTTTTAGGTGGTGCGTATCTACTTAAGATGGGGTGGGACTGTTTGCGTGCAAGCGCCGCAGACGCACCAGAGCTAAATGGCGAACGCACAATGGCGACCACGTTTTATCAACGCGCCTTGGTGAGTAATTTGCTCAACCCGAAGGCTTTGGTGTTCTTTGTTATGTTCCTGCCACAGTTCGTTTCGAGCAATATCTCAGCGACATCTGGGGAGCAGATGCTTGCGTTAGGGCTGCTGCTTAACGTGCTTGGACTCGCATTTAACTTGTTGTTGGTCGCGTTAGTAGGAACCCTAGGTAAACCTCTGTTAGAAAACGCAAAGTTTCGTACCTATCAACACAAATTTATGGGCGCAGTCTTTGTTCTTCTCGCCATTTGGATGTTAAGCTCATTTGCGAGCTAACGATCAGTTATCCCTAACAAAAGGTCGGCAGTTGCCGGCCTTTTTGCTATCTAAAGGAAAGAATCTTATGCACGTTCATTTCATGTTCAACCCACCGAAAAATATCAAAGAACGCATTTATGAAGGCTTAAAAGCGTTTAATCTAAAGCACTTTCCGGATGAGGACATTCAATCGCTGGCGTGCATCGCTGAAGATGAAGAAGGGCGTTTTCTCGGTGGCCTGACGGGTGAGATTTTCACCAATACTCTGTTTGTCGAGTTTTTATGGCTCGATGATCAGCACCGCTCTGTGGGAATGGGACGTAAATTAATGGAAACTCTAGAAGAGCAAGCGAAAGCACACGGTGTGACTCATCTTTATTTAGATACCTATACGTTTCAGGCGCCAGGCTTTTATACCAAGTTAGGTTTTAAAGAAGTGGGGCGTTACACCGGTTTTCCGACCGCAGGAGTCGACAAGATTTTCCTTCAAAAGCAGATTGCTGTTGCATAGTAGAGAGCGAATAGAAGCAAGTCGATACCATTACAGTCGCTTACACTGCAACCAAAGTCACGTAAGAGCAAAACCCGATAAACTCAGTTTATCGGGTTTTTAGTTTATAGCGCTTGCTCAGTTAGATGCGTGGCGAGTGTGTCACCGATGTATTCAGACTTAAACCAGCCATTTTGTTGCAGCATTGGAATCAGTGACTCAAAGAAGAGTCGCATCGATTCTTTAGACCCACCAGGAACCGCGATAAATCCGTCTGCTGCACCTTGTTCCAAGCGGTGGACGATGTCGTCATACGCTTGCTGTACTGTACCAATAATTAACCAGTGAGAAGAGCCGATAACTTCGGGCCTTGCCAGTAGTTGGCGCAGCGTAGGCGATTCGCGCTGGATATAGGTAAGGAGTAAGTCTGTATGGGTTTGGCTATATGGAACAAACTCTTTAGCAAGTGAGTCAACGTCTACAACGTCATCAAGGTTGTGGTTGGAAAAATCGATTCCCAGCGCTTTGTGCAAATGCGCGAAATGCTTGGCAGGCTCAATCGCTTGGTGTGTCTCAGTAAACAAGTCGTGCGCTTCTTGCTCTGACTTCGCCAAATAGAGAGCCACTCCCGGAAGTACCTTGAGCGCTGAGGGTGAACGCCCAATTTGCTGGCAACGCGAAGCAAGATCTTGTTTGAGCGCAATGCCAGATTCAATATCGGGCGTGGCCGCAAACATCACATCGGCAACGTGCGCTGCAAAGTTTCTTCCCGCATCGGAAGCGCCCGCTTGGAAGAATGGCATTCGCCCAGATGGGTGGGTGGGAATATTCAATGGTCCAAGGACATCAAAGAACTCGCCGTGGTGGTGAATCTCTTCAATGTCGTCTACGTTAGCGAACTGTCCATTGGCTCTATCCGCTTTGATTGCTGTGTGCGGGTAGCTTTGCCACAGTCGGTTTACCACTTCAACAAACTCGTGCGCTTTGGCGTAGCGCTGCTGCGAAGAAGGCATGGTCTCTAAGCCGAAGTTTTCATTCCCGCCTAACGCGGTCACAATATTCCAACCTGCACGACCTTTGGTTAACCAGTTCAATGATTGCAACTGACGCGCGGCAATGTAGGGTGGAGTAAAAGTGGTGGATACGGTAGAAACCAGACCGATACGATGGGTATGTGATGCCATGGCCGCGATCAGCGTTGTTGGGTCTAAACCCGTAAATCCTGCTTCATGGGCGAGGGCTTCCTTAGCCAGAAACAAGGTATCGGGCGCGAAAAGTAAATCGAGTTTGGCTTGTTCCGCTTGCTGCGCGAGCGTGACATAGTGTTCTAAATCGAATAAGTGCTCGACCTCACTCTCTTCTCTTCGCCACGCAGAGCGGGTCAACCAACTCATTGCGAGCGCCATGCCGATGACAATAGGTTTGCGGTCACTCATGATTTATCCCTTTCGTGGCGAATCAATTAGCTGTTTGATTTCTGCAAGCATACGCTCTGTTGCGACTACGCCGCCCATTGCCAGATACCAAGCGTTCATATCAACGTATAGGATGTTGTCGTTTTTGTATGACAGGGTGGCTTCAATCAGAGGGTTGCTGAACTCCTCTTTCGTGCGGCTAGAAAATTGGTTTCGTAGTTTATCCGCGTCAAGGATGATGAGATGTTCTGGGTTTACCTTATTGATGAACTCGAACGAAATGGCGTCTCCATGTCGTTTTGTTTTCAGTCCCGGTGCTGCTTGAGTGAAACCAAAATCCATGTATATCGATGAGCCAAAGCGAGAATCCTCGGAAAATGCCGTCACCACACCGCCTGCACTCATCACTGTGAGCGCGCTCGATGGGTGAGTTTGGGTGAACTGGTGAATGGCTTTGAACTCCTTATCCAAACGCTGAATCGTCGTTTCTACACGGTCTGA
Organism: Vibrio sp. MarTm2; assembly: GCF_027587055.1. Taxonomy (NCBI): domain Bacteria; kingdom Pseudomonadati; phylum Pseudomonadota; class Gammaproteobacteria; order Vibrionales; family Vibrionaceae; genus Vibrio; species Vibrio sp. MarTm2. The sequence continues at coordinate 83,023 of NZ_JAPPTK010000012.1, forward strand.
AATTTCGAAAATAGCCGCTAGGTTACGCCATTGCTGCTGAGTGCTTTCCCAGTAACTGCCCGTTTCTGAGGGAGAAATGACGATGGTCGGCGCGATCTTTGATAAATCTTTATAGCCTTTTTCAGCTCGAGGTCCAATGAAGATGACGTCAGGTTTGAGTGTATAAATGCCTTCAAAGTCAGGTTCGAAAATTGTCCCTGCTGAGGCGTAAGGCGCTTGAGTGTACTTCTCGAGGTACTCAGGAAGATAGTCTTGAGAAGTGGCGATAGGGTCAATGCCAAAGGCCGTCAACATATCGAGAGCGCCAACACCAAGAACAACCACTCGTTGCGGGTTTTTCTCTAAGGTGGTTTCGCCAAGCGCGTGTGCGATCGTCACCGATGTCGCCAGTGCAGGCATCGCCCAGCTTAGTGTAAGAATAAGAATTGTGGTGAGAAATTTCATTGCGACTACCATGTCAAAAAGCGAAGCCACTGGGGCTTCGCATTGAAGTTAGAAGAAGAGTTCAAGATTTGCGCCAATCGTACGAGGAGCTTGTCTGATTGGCTGGTCAACTGCCGTATGGTGGCTAACCAATGTGTGTTTATCAGAATCAAACAGGTTCGTGGCATAGAGGCTGGCTCGACCATTTTCAAACAAGTAGGAGAGCTGCATATTGGCTGTCCAATACGGTTTGATCTCTTGGTCGTCACTGTTCTTCAGGTCGGAGTAGTATTTGCCCGTGTACTGCGCGTTGCCCGAGATTTCGAGATTGTCGGTAATCGCATATAAGGCGCCCATGTTTGCGGTCAGTGCAGGAGCGCGAGGCAGCTCTTTACTATCACCACCTGCGGCTTTGGCCTGCTTGTAGCGAGTCTTCAATAGACCTAGGTTGGTAAACAGCTCCAATTGGTAGCTTGGTAACCAGCGTGCACCCAGCTCTGCACCATACGTGTGGGCAGAATCTAGATTTTGTACCGCGACATAACCGTCAGCAAGGTTCTGTTGAATCTGCATGTCTTCGTAGTCGTTGTAGAATACGTTAGATGTCAGCTCGATTTTTCCATCGTTTAAGCCGTGGCGGGTGTAGAACTCATAGTTCCAGACACTTTCCGTTTCAAAGGCGTAAGGTTTCATTGGTCCTTGACGCGCAGCGTGGAAACTGACCCCCGCACCGCCGCTGTTGTAGCCTTTAGCAACGTTGAAACCATAGGTTTGGCGGGAATCCGGTCTAAAGGCGATATCAAACTTTGGCAAGAATACGGTTTCGGTCTCATCATAATCCAACTTGAACATCTCAACTTCGCGTTGTTTGTTCTCGCGCTCAAATCGACCAGCGAGCGTCACTTCGACTTCGGGAATAATCGCATAGGTTGCTTCCGCAAAGGCAGATTTGGTCTCGGACTTGCCGTCCATTGGGCTTTCACCGCGAGTGTTGGTAAACAGGTCATCTTGCTTCGAGCGATAGTAGCGGGCTCCAAGCAGCGCGGTGAGTCGATTGTCTGCGCCGTGGTAACGCAGTAAAGGCTCGATGTGCATTTCTGTGCCTTCGGTGATGAAGTCAGCACGCCACCCCTCAGGATCAGTGATGCGCTCCGCTTTTGATTGACTGTAGACGACGCTGTTTTCAAACGTCCAAGCATCGGCGAACTGCCAGTCGATATCCCAAATGACATTGCGTGATCCCGTTTCATACACCGGACGTTTTGCCGGGAAAGAAGCGCCGATTTCATTTTCAGATTGTGGGGCATGGGTGTCGCTAGAATCAAAAGTCAGCATGGTTTTAAAATCAGCGATGGCACTTGGCTCTAACAACAGTTTTGCTCGCGCGGTCGTGGTGCGAAACTCGCGACTGTCTCCGGCAGGGTTGTAGCTTTCTAGATCCAAGTGGCTATTGCGACTTTGATGATCAACGCTGAGGCGAAATGCCAGTTGGTCGCTGATTATTGGCGCATTGATCATTGCTGAGGTTTGCGTGTAGTCATGCTGACCGTATCCCGCGCGCGCTTTGACCTCAAAATCGTGGCTAGGATCCATGGTTTTGATCACAATCGCACCCGCAGAAGCATTCTGGCCTTGAATATAGCTTTGTGGGCCAAGGTGAACCTCGACTTGGTCTACATCCCAAAGCGATGGCGGGCCAAAGGCGATTTCAGAGTAGGTGAGCGAGCGACCATCAATGGATAGATTCAATCGAGTTGATGTGCCAGCAAAGCTCGCTAAACCACCCACAGATGGTCCAGAGCCATCAATACCACGTACGGAAGGCATGCTGTTTCCGACGCCAGAATCGACAACGTTCGGCGCGAGCTTGATCAGGTCAGCGACTTCAGTGGCCCCCGGTGTCGATTCGATGGTCGACTCGTCGAATACTTTTACGCTGGAGGCGGTCTCATAAATGCTGCGCTCCGTTTTCTCCCCGATCACCACGATGGTATCGAGTGTGGTGACTGAATCGGAAGCCTGATCATGTTGTCCGGTGTTCGCGCTTAGCCAAGGGCTGACTATGGCTGCAGCAAGACAAGTGGCAAGTTTTGTGGTTTGGGGCTTAGATTGCAAAATGGCAGTTACATGGTTGCGTATGAAGGCCACACCCTATCTCCTTATAGATTAACGAACGGCAAAGAACGTGATGTTACGATGAGCACGTTTTTCACCGCTTAACTTCGACGGGGATTTAATCGTTGAATTAGATAAGATGCAAATGAGAATTGTTATTATTTAATCTCAATCGCTTATGAAAAACAGGCACCATGGCGGCTTATGGAGAAAAGCGCCTTTGGTTTCGCGGGTTGGCAAGGGATTTACCTTTATAAACAGGATGGTATGCATTTTTTGGTTTAAGAAATGTTAATAGAATCTTACAAACGAAGCGCGTGGATCTTGAGGACATCACTAGCGCTTATCGGTGTAACTCTATGATAATGGGGCCAACAAATGACCAGTGCCCTGAATCAAGCTATCCAATAACCTTGCTATGGGTGGTGTCGAGCACATGCAATAACTTGAGAAAAGTAATGAGAGACCGAATTCAATCAACCTTTGCCCACCCAATGCTGTTTGCATTGACGATGTTAAGCGCTTTACTGAGTTTCGCAGTTCAGGCAAGCGTCGAAACTGGCTGGATGAGCAGCCCAGAGCATCCCCCAGTGCGTACTCGGTTTGTGATCACAGGACAGGTCGATGAGACAAAACAACAGGTTGAAGGATTTCTTGAAGTCGAGCTGAGTGATGGCTGGAAAACCTACTGGCGCAGCCCTGGTGAAGGAGGCGTAGCACCCAGTATTGATTGGCATGATTCAGAGAACTTAGGCAACGTTGACTGGCATTGGCCTTACCCTCAGCAATTTGATCTACTTGGCATCCATACCTTGGGTTACCAAGGTGACACCGTGATTCCGATGACCTTGACGATTGAGGACTGGTCGCAGCCTGTAAACCTTAAGGCGACTCTACGGCTCTCTTCTTGCACCACCATTTGTGTATTGACCGACTATCCATTCGAGCTTTCCTTTCGCCCTAATCAGCTCACTTTGTCCGAAGACGCGGTGTATCAGTACGCGCAAGCCATCAGTAGGGTACCTAAAGCCTCTCCATTGATTCAAAGCACTCAAGCCATTTGGGACCAAGATCAGCAGCGATTGGAAGTTCGAGTTGCAAAATCGCTGGGTTGGTATCTGCCTGAGATGGTCGTAGATGGGGCGACTGAGTCATCTCAAGAGTACGGATTTAAACCTCTTGGTTTGGTTGTCGAGGAGAATACGGCCGTTGCAACCTTTGCGGTAAAAAGCTGGTTGGGGGAGGTACATCTTGACGGTCGCGAGTTACATATCTCCATTAAAGACGAGCATTTTTTAGCCGAGCAGTCGGTCATCGCAAGGAGCGGGCGGGTTGAACAAAGTGCCTCGATTACTACGATGCTCGGTTTTGCGTTTTTAGGCGGTTTGATACTCAACATCATGCCTTGCGTGTTACCAGTGCTTGGCATGAAGTTGAGTAGCGTATTGTCCACACAAGGTTTGCAGCGTCGCGAGGTTAGGCGCCAATTCTTAGCTTCTTCTGCAGGGATCTTGGTTTCATTTTGGCTACTGGCTGCGATGTTAGTGGGGTTGAAACTGACAGGCAGTGTGGTTGGGTGGGGCATCCAATTTCAGAGTCCGTGGTTTATCGGCTTAATGGCATTGGTGACTTTGCTGTTTGGTAGCAATATGTTGGGCTTATTTGAGATTCGTCTTTCCGCCAATACCAACACTTGGCTTGCGACTAGAGGAAGCGGTCATTACTGGGGGCATTTTAGCCAAGGTGCGTTTGCAACCTTACTGGCAACCCCTTGTTCTGCTCCCTTTTTGGGGACAGCAGTGGCTTTCGCCTTAGCAGCCAGCAACGTGGAACTATTGGTGATATTTACCGCGTTGGCGGCGGGTATGGCGATGCCTTGGCTCTTAGTCGCAATCTGGCCAAACTTCGCTCGAGCGCTGCCAAAGCCGGGCCGCTGGATGAATAAAGTCAGAGCGTTGTTTGGGCTTATGCTACTGGCGACGAGTTGTTGGTTACTCTACTTACTTGCCAACCATTTACCCATATTCTGGATTATCTTATTAGGAGTGACCGCCATCGTGGTGTTGCTCGCACGCATCAAACGCGTTTACGGAGACAAAGCCATGGCGCTCTCCGGAGGTATTTTGCTGTTTTCACTTGCGGGCTCGCTGCTGGTTGCCAGTGTGACGACGGAGCATTGGGCTACACCATTACCCCAAGACCCAAACTGGAAGCCGCTTTCTAATCGCCTGATTGAGCAGTCAGTTGCACAGGGCAAAACCGTGTTTGTCAACGTTACCGCAGATTGGTGTATTACCTGCCAAGCCAACAAAATTGGTGTCATCTTGCAAGATCCTGTCTACTCAACGCTGTTGGCGGACAATGTGGTCACCATTCAAGGCGATTGGACTCATCCAGACAGTGCAGTGACGGACTATTTGCGCGCCAATGGTCGCTACGGAGTGCCATTTAATATCGTTTATGGCCCTTATGCTCCCGATGGTATTCCACTGCCTGTTATCTTGACCGAGCAAGTGGTCATGGATGCGATGAACATGGCAAGCAAAGGAGTACGGTAATGAAAAAACGCCTATTAGGTTGGAGTAAAGACCTCGCTATCTATGGAGCGCTGGCTATCGTGATTGCCGTTTCTGTTGATTGGTATCGCACCAAAGATTTGCCAAGAGATAATGCCCCGAACATTACCGGAGAGCTGATCAGTGGAAAATACTTTGATGTGGTTGCTCAAAGTCATCAGCAGCCTGTTGTGGTCTACTTTTGGGCGACATGGTGTGGCGCTTGTCGATTTGTCACACCGACGATTGATTGGCTCAGTGAGCACTATCCGGTTGTGGCCGTGTCTGGAGCTTCAGGTGCTGATGGGCGTGTTCAACGCTACATGGCACATAGAGAATATCAATTTGATAATCTTAATGATCCAAAAAGTGACATTTTCCGCAGTTGGGGAATATCGGTAACGCCCACCATCGCAATCGTCAAAAATGGGCAAGTGGTATCAATGACCACAGGCATTACGACGCCGCCCGGTTTGTTGGCGAGAGTCATGTTTCACCAATAGTAGAAGCCTCCCGAGATGGGAGGCTTGGTTTATTTAGAGCGTGTGTTGGTGCTCGGCGATAAGCATGTCCATGGCAAGTTCTGCTTTTTCGTAGGCTTGCTCAAAGGACTCTTGACTCGAGAACTCTTCCACCACTTCGTAGTAACACTTGAGTTTTGGCTCGGTTCCTGATGGTCGAACAATCACTCGCGCACCGCCAGAGAGATGGTAGATAAGCACGTCACTGGCGGGTAAATCGATGCTCTCAACCGTACCGTCTGAGTGAGTACGGGTTAGTGTTTTAAGATCTTCTAATACTTCGACCTGTCGACCGGCAATTTGAGTCGGTTGATTGGCGCGCAGTTTGTCACCCACTGGCGGCGCTTTCGGATCCAAAGCGGTACTGTGCTGGGCATTGATGACCATACCATGTTGACGATAAATCGACTCTAGCTGATCCCAAATCGTTTTGCCTTGCGCTTTTAGTTCCGCCGTCAGTTGAGCAAACGTCACTAAAGCAGAAAGACCATCTTTATCCCAGACCTTGTTACCCACGGTATAGCCCAATGCTTCCTCATAGGCGAACAAGAACTGCTTGTCTTGTGTTTGCTTTTGCATCGCGATATTGGTCAGCCATTTGAAGCCAGTGAGCGTTTGATAGTATTCGGCGCCAAAAGAGTGAGCGATCTTTTGCAAAAGTGTTGATGAAACAATCGTGTTGCCCACCAGTTGCCCGCTTGCCTCTGTTTTAGACAGCAAGTAGTGGCCGAACAGTGAACCGACTTGATCGCCTGTCAGCATTTGATACTCGCCATTTGGCTTTTTCACCGAGACAGCAAAGCGGTCCGCATCAGGGTCGTTTGCGCAGGCAATATCGGCATCGTTGGCTTTTGCCAGTGCGACAACCATGTCCATTGCACCGGCTTCTTCCGGGTTCGGGAAGTTGACCGTTGGGAAAGAACCGTCCGGTTCACGTTGCTCTTTTACACTGTAAACCTTGGTGAAGCCTGCATCAGCGAGCAGTGTTTCTGCCATCTCAGCACCGACGCCATGCATCGCAGTATAAGCGATGCCGACCGCTTCAGGGGCATTGTGGTTAGACAGCAGTGCATTGCTGTTCATGGTCTGGCGATAGGTTTGGTAGTAATCTTCTTTGAGCCAAACGAGCAGTTGATGCGCTTGTGCATCGTCAAGACTCATCAGCGGCACGGGTTTTGTCGCGGCAATATCAATCTCTTTTGCGATACCAGAATCGTGAGGCGGAATAATCTGCGCGCCATTCTCCCAGTAAACCTTAAAGCCGTTGTATTCAGGTGGGTTATGACTGGCCGTTACCACCACGGCCGCTGCCGCGTTGAAGTGACGAACGCCGAAAGCTACGATAGGGGTAGCAGCAACATCGTGAGTCAAGTAAACCTTGATACCTAGCGAGGTCAAAACGGCAGCGGTATCATGAGAAAACTGTTTTGAGTCAGGGCGACCGTCGTAACCGATCACCACGCCGCGCTCTTTTGCATTCTCAACTTGTTCAATTAAGTAATGACCAAGTCCGGTTGCAGTTTCTTGAATGACTAAGCGGTTCATCCGATTAGGCCCACACCCGACTTTGCCGCGTAGACCTGCCGTTCCGAACTCTAAACGTTGGCTGAAGCGATCATCAAGCTCATCAAACTGCTTTTCATCAATCAGGTGTTGAAGCTCTTCTCGGGTACGAGGATCAGGATCTTTTTCTAACCAATGCGTGACTTGTTCCATCATAGTTTCTTTACCTTTCTTAATCGTTATCCCAAGTGTATGACATTTGAGAGATTATGAGTGATAACGATTATCATTTGTGATAGCGCAATCGCTAAACTGCACAGAAGTCCTATTAAAAGGGATTAGCACTTTCTTGCACAATCGAAAAACGCCAACTAGCTTTTATTAACATAAATATAACAAATTACGTCAATTTTGCTGTTTAAACGGAATTTTCAAAGCCCGCAGGCTCAGTTGGACTTTTTTGCTACGGAGCCTCAAAGCAGCCATCTAACGGGTGGTTAAGGCAGAGGAGAGGTCTTTTGAAAGGAATACAGGTTACAGTGTGGCGATTGTTCAAATCGGTCTGTATTGGCCTTGCTACATACATGAGCTTCGTGGCAACGACCCTGGCTGAAGAAAACACCTTCAACATGACGCAAGGTGTGACGGACATTAGCGGCCAAGTTTACGATTTGCATATGCTGATTTTTTACATCTGCGTTGCGATTGCCGTCGTTGTGTTTGGCATTATGTTCTATTCCATGTATCACCATCGTAAATCTAAAGGGGCGGTGGCGGCTAATTTCCATGAAAGTACCAAGGTGGAAGTGATTTGGACAGTGATTCCGATCATTATTTTGGTCCTGATGGCTATCCCCGCTACGAAGACTCTCGTTGCGATGGAAGATACCTCGCAATCGGACCTAACGGTGAAGATTACTGGCTCACAATGGAAGTGGCATTACAGCTACTTTAATGAAGACGTCGAATTTTTTAGCCTGTTGGCAACCAGTCAAAAGTCCATTGACGGACTCGAAGCGAAGGGAGCCCATTACCTTCTGGAAGTCGATAACCCTCTAGTCCTCCCTATCAATCGCAAAGTCCGTTTTTTGATGACCTCGGACGATGTTATCCACTCTTGGTGGGTGCCTGATTTCGCAGTCAAAAAAGACACCATTCCCGGTTTTATTAATGAAGCATGGACGCGAATTGATGAGCCCGGCATTTATCGAGGCCAGTGCGCAGAGCTTTGTGGTCGAGCGCATGGCTTTATGCCAATCGTGGTGCACGCTATGGAAGAAACGCAGTACGACCAATGGCTTGCAGATAAGAAAGCGCAAATCGAACAAGCGAAGCAAGAGGCTGCGGCGTCATTGACTTCGACGCTCTCAAAGCAAGAACTGATCGATATTGGCACGCAAGTCTATGTTGACCGTTGTGCTGTTTGCCACCAAGCAAATGGTGCAGGCATTCCGGGCGCGTTTCCTGCGATTACCGGCAGTGCAGTCGCTACTGGAGACATCAGCGAGCACATTGATGTGATTGTCAATGGCCGCGCAGGTACGGCGATGCAGGCGTTTGCCAATCAGTTGACAGATAAAGAAATCGCAGCGGTTGTTACTTACCAAAGAAACGGTTTGGGTAACGACACAGGTGATGTGGTTCAAGCTGCTGACGTGAACGTATTCAAAGCGGCGCAATCTGGCGCATCTGAGGAGGCACAATGAAAACGCCCAAACCTGAGTTATCAGAACAGATCAAATCTGCTCCAGCCGCCGATGCCGAGATCAGCCGAGCGAACAGTGCGATTGTCGTTGAAGAGCATGATCATCATGGGCCAGCGAAAGGGATAACGCGCTGGCTCTATTCCACAAACCACAAAGACATCGGGACGCTTTACCTGTGGTTTAGCTTCATCATGTTTTTGACCGGAGGCGCGATGGCGATGATCATTCGTGCCGAATTGTTCCAGCCGGGCTTGCAATTGGTGGATCCTCAGTTCTTCAATCAGATGACGACCGTTCACGGCCTAATCATGGTATTTGGTGCCGTTATGCCTGCGTTTACTGGTTTGGCAAACTGGATGATTCCAATGATGATTGGGGCGCCAGATATGGCTTTGCCTCGCATGAACAACCTCAGTTTTTGGATTCTTCCCTTTGCGTTTTTGATTCTGATTGCCTCTCTGTTTACCGAAGGCGGCGGCCCTGATTTTGGTTGGACTTTCTATGCGCCACTGTCCACCACTTATGGCCCAGACAGCACCGCCCTGTTTGTGTTCTCGGTGCATATCATGGGGATTAGCTCGATCATGGGGGCGATCAATGTGATTGTTACCATCGTCAATATGCGCGCCCCTGGGATGACTTGGTTCAAAATGCCAATGTTCGTTTGGACTTGGTTGATCACCGCGTTTTTGCTTATTGCGGTGATGCCCGTGCTCGCTGGGGCGGTGACCATGGTGTTGACTGACAAATACTTCGGCACTTCGTTTTTTGATGCGGCTGGTGGGGGCGATCCTGTGATGTTCCAGCACATTTTCTGGTTCTTTGGCCACCCTGAGGTGTACATCATGATCTTGCCATCATTTGGCATTATCTCCGCGATTATTCCTGCATTTAGTGGCAAAAAACTGTTTGGCTACCATTCTATGGTCTACGCGACTTGCAGCATCGCGCTGCTCTCTTTCTTAGTCTGGGCGCACCATATGTTTACCACGGGCATGCCGGTGTTTGCAGAGCTGTTCTTTATGTATTGCACCATGTTGATTGCGGTGCCGACAGGCGTGAAAGTGTTCAACTGGGTGGCCACAATGTGGCGAGGGGCGATGACGTTTGAGACCCCGATGCTGTTTGCCATTGCGTTCATTATTTTATTTACCATCGGTGGATTCTCTGGGCTTATGTTGGCGATTGTGCCTGCGGACTTCCAATACCACGATACCTATTTTGTGGTGGCCCATTTCCATTATGTGTTGGTCTCTGGGGCTGTATTCTCGATTATGGCGGCCGCTTACTACTGGTTGCCAAAATGGACCGGACACATGTATGACCATAAGTTGAGTTTGTGGCATTTCTGGTGTTCGGTTATTTCGGTCAATGTGCTGTTTTTTCCTATGCACTTCTTGGGTTTGGCAGGCATGCCACGCCGAATTCCAGACTATGCGATTCAGTTTGCTGACGTAAATCAGATCGTCTCCATCGGCGGTTTTGCTTTTGGCCTATCGCAGTTGATCTTCCTTTGGTTGGTGATTAAATGCATTCGCGGCGGAGAAAAAGCGTCGTCCAAAGTGTGGGAAAGGGCGGAAGGACTTGAGTGGACCGTGCCGAGCCCAGCGCCTCATCATACCTTTGATACGCCACCAAAAGTGGACTAGGGGGGGCGTTATGAGCCAAGCGAAGTCGAATCAGAAACTGACGCTAAAACTGCTTGTGGCAACCATGGCGATGTTTGGTTTTGGCTTTGCGCTGGTGCCTCTTTATGATGTGATGTGTGATGCGCTTGGCATCAACGGCAAAACCAACACAGAATCTGTTCTTCAGCCTCAAGGGATGGTTGCGGATACCTCTCGCGTGGTTCGCGTGGAGTTTATGGCTCATTTAAATCAAGGGATCCCGTGGCAGTTTGGGCCAAAGCAAGCCTATATGGATGTCCACCCTGGTGAAGTCATACAAACGGCGTTTGTGGCAAAAAATCTCGCCGCGAAAGAGATTGTTGGCCAAGCGGTACCTTCCGTGTCCCCAGGATTGGGCGCAACCTATTTCAATAAGATCGAGTGTTTTTGTTTCAATCAGCAACCACTGGCGAGCCAAGATAGCGCCGAAATGCCACTGATCTTTTATATCGAGCCTGATATTCCCGACTCGATACACACCCTTACTCTCTCTTATACCTTGTATGACATTACTCAGTCTGTTGACGCCTCGGTAGAAGTGGCGACATTAACCGCTACGTCCTCCATACCCTCAAGACCAAAGCAAGGAGCAGCCAAATGAGTTCAAAACATCAACCTTACTATGTTCCCGCTCAGAGTAGTTGGCCCATTGTCGGCGCAGTTGCCCTATTTCTGATCGCGGTCGGGGCGGGGCTAACGGTGCAAAACATGGCCGAGGGTGGCGATGGCAGCGTGTTTGGCAAACTTATCTTGTTGGCGGGATTTCTTTTCTTGCTGTACATGTTTGCGGGCTGGTTTAGCAACGTGATTACCGAATCGATGAGCGGTCAATACTCAGAGCAGATTTCGCGCTCATTTCGACAAGGCATGAGCTGGTTTATTTTCTCTGAGATCATGTTCTTTGGCGCATTTTTTGGTGCTTTGTTGTATGCCCGCGTGATAGCCGTCCCGTGGTTAGGTGGCGCCAGTAACAATGCGATGACCCATGAAGTGCTTTGGCCTACGTTTGAAGCGCTTTGGCCATTAACGACAACGCCAGGAGGCACCGAAACGCAGGCCATGGGCTGGCAAGGGATCCCTCTTATTAATACGCTAATTCTGCTGACTTCATCGATTACCCTGCACCTTGCGCATACCAGCTTGGAGCAAAATAAACGGATGGCGCTGATTGTGTGGCTTGAGATCACCATAGTGTTGGCGTGCTTCTTTTTGTATTACCAAGGCGTCGAATATGCTCATGCCTATCAAGATCTTGGTCTCACGCTTCAATCTGGGATCTACGGTAATACCTTTTTCTTGCTGACGGGTTTCCATGGCATGCACGTGTTGCTTGGTACCACCTTCCTTATTGTTTTACTTGCTCGGATTGCGAAAGACCACTTTACGCCGAAAGATCACTTTGCGTTCCAAGCGGGCAGCTGGTACTGGCACTTTGTTGATGTGGTTTGGTTATGCCTGTTTGTCTTTGTTTACGTGCTCTAGAACGCTAGTAGGGGCGCACGTTTGGGTCGATAAAACCGCTAAGCAATGCGGCAACCATAAGGACGACGGCCAATGCAGAAAGAAACACACGACGCCCAAGGTAGAAGCTCATTGGTTTGTCGGGTTGCTGAGTATCTTCGTCGTCTTGTTGTGGTCCTTTGACCATCTCGATCATTGCGCGAGCTAGGTTGAAAATAATGAACAGCAATAACACCACAAGCAGCAATTTGAAAAGAAATACCATGAGGCTGTCCTTAGGCTTTTTAGTAAAGAGACCAACTTTTTGGTTAGCTTTGATATTAACTTTGGTTGTCTTTTCGCTATTGATCAACTTGGGTTTGTGGCAGTTAGGGCGCGCAGACGAGAAACTGGCGATGGAGCAATACCTTAGCAGCCGAGAATTTTCTCAGCCGATATCGATGAGTGAGTTGGAATCCCAGACGAAGGGGTATTTGACTGGCATTAAGGTCAAGGCTCGTCTTACGCCAGTGAGCGGGAAGTATCTGCTGCTGGATAACCAAATCTATCAGGGACAAGTTGGCTATCTGGCGATGCAGTTGATGATAAATGAGCAGGGGAAAGGGGTGTTACTCGAACGAGGGTTTGTACCAGCAGCGGATCGCCGCTCAGTGTTGCCTAGGGTTGAGTGGTTAAATCAACCCATCGAGGTGGTAGGACGCTTGTATCAACGTTCGAACAACCCTTTGAGTGACCAGCTACTTGCTGAGTCAGGACCAGTGGTCAGGATTCAAAATCTCAACTTGGAGCGATTGGCCGAAGAGTGGCAGCAGCCGTTAGAGCCTTATGTATTTCAGCCCCAAGTTGAAGATTGGACGTATCCTCAACCATGGCAGCCCGTACCAATGACATCATCAAAGCACATTGGCTATGCAGTGCAGTGGTTTGCGATGGCAGCGGCACTGCTTGGGTTAAGTGGTTGGGTGTTCGTTAGAGCGATAAACAAAGGAGTGGCGCATGAGTAATCCAGTGTGGCGAGGAAGAATCATATTTCTCACATTAGTGCTGATGTTCGCATTGCCTGCAATTTTGGCCAAGACAGTGTTAACCAATCATTGGTATCAGTCTGGGGTGACCAATCGAGGCGTGTTGATAGAGCCAAGTGTCAGTTACCAAACTCTCGGCATCGACAACCCCTATGCTGGAAGTCAGTGGCAGTTGGCCTATGTGATGCCGAGTCGCTGTGAGGCATTTTGCCAGCAGCAACTCTATCTATTGGGGCAAAGTCATACCGCGCTTGGCAAGTATCAAGATCGGGTTTCTCCGGTATTACTGGTTCGCTCGGACAATGAGGTGATGCCAAAGGTCGCCGAGCAGTTTAGCGTCGTTAATGTAAGCGGCAATTTGAACCACTTGGTCTCAGGATTCGAGGTCGTGATTGTTGACCCTCTAGGGCAGTTAGTCATGCGTTATCCAAAAGTGAAAGCAGAAAGTGACTTGGTCCAACAAAGCAAGGATGTGTTGGCCGATTTACGCAAGCTACTCAAACTATCGCGAGTAGGGTAAGAGTTCACACGATTTAAGACAGGGAGCACGTTGATGAAATTGATAAATTTAGTGCGGCTTAGTTTAGCGTTAACCTTTGTCGTGATTATGCTTGGCGCCTATACAAGACTTGCAGATGCTGGATTGGGTTGTCCGGATTGGCCCGGTTGCTATGGTCACCTGACGGTGCCGAATGAGCACCATGAGATCGCATTGGCCAAAACTTTGTACCCTTCACTGACCATTGAAGCCAACAAGGCTTGGCTTGAGATGATTCACCGCTATTTTGCAGGCACGCTTGGGTTGATCATTTTCCTTATTTCGTTTCGGTGTATTCGAGAAAAGAGTTTAGGGATTGGCTTGCCACTGACGCTCTCGTTGGTTGTGGTATTTCAGGCATTGCTCGGTATGTGGACAGTGACTATGAAGTTGATGCCCATTGTTGTGATGGGACACCTACTTGGCGGGTTTTCGTTATTTTGTTTGCTGGCGATACTCTATTGGCGACTCAAAGATAAATCTACGCCCTCTGCAGCGGCTTTATCTGTTCCAAAAGGCGCGAAGGGATTGGCTGCACTCGCCTTAGTCGTTGTGGTGTTGCAAATCGCTTTGGGAGGGTGGACATCGTCAAATTATGCCGCCTTGATGTGTACGAGCTTGCCGATTTGTCAGGGGGATTGGACAAGCTATCTTGATTTCTCTACCGCATTTGAGCTGATTCAACCCCAACACGAAAGCTACGAGTTTGGCACCCTTGATTACGGAGCCAGGATGACGATTCATGTGACCCATCGATTTGGCGCAATACTGACGACGCTTGTGGTGATTGCCTTGGCGTTTCAACTGCTCTCAGCAAAAAGCAAAGTATTGGTTAGAACTGCAGTTTGGCTGGTGGCATTGCTTACGCTGCAACTGCTTCTTGGCATTAGCAACGTGGTGTTTAGCCTGCCGTTGGTCGTGGCTGTTGGGCACAACTTGGGGGCGGCACTACTGCTGGTTGCAGTGCTAAGAGCCAATTATGTGTTGTTTGACTGTTCGACCAGTCGAGTGACCCACTCTGAATTGTTAGATAAGGAAGGTGTACGATGAGTAAAACGATTCACTACACACGAGCGTCGTCTCGCGCCAACTGGCATGTGTATCTTACTCTAACTAAACCCAAAGTGGTTGCACTCATGCTTCTGACAGCATTGGTTGGCATGTGCCTCGCGGTGCCGGATGCATTGCCTCTTCAACAAGCCTCATTTGGACTGATCGGAATTGCAATGATGGCAGGGTCAGCCGCCGCCTATAACCATCTCATCGACCGACGAATCGACTCAATCATGGCACGGACCTATAAGCGCCCGCTGCCGTCTGGTGACATCAAAGCCAGTCATGTGATGATGTTTGCGACCAGTATTGGCTTGATTGGCTTCGTGATTCTTTATGCGTTGGTCAATCCACTGACCGCTTGGCTGACGTTCGCCAGTTTGGTTGGCTATGCGGTGATCTATACCATGTACCTAAAGAGAGCGACGCCGCAAAATATCGTCATCGCAGGTATTGCCGGTGCGATGCCTCCGCTATTGGGCTGGACTGCCGTCACCGGAGAGTTGCATGCTCACGCTTGGTTACTGGTGATGATCATTTTCATATGGACTCCTCCTCACTTCTGGGCGCTCGCCGTACACCGCAAAGAGGACTATGCAAAAGCCGACATTCCAATGCTGCCAGTCACCCATGGTGTGGAGTACACGAAAACGTCTATCTTGCTGTATACCATTCTTCTGGCGTTGGTCTGTTTGATGCCTGCCTTGGTAGGAATGAGCGGCACGATTTACTGGATAGGATCGGTATTTCTTAGCCTAGGGTTTATTGGTTACGCTTGGAAACTAAAATTTAACCCGAATGAAGGTTCAGCTATCGAAACTTTCAAATTCTCGATCTACCATTTAATGGCACTGTTTGTCTTACTGTTATTTGACCATTATTTAACCTAGCTGACTGTTCACACGGTACAACATAGGTTAATCTTTGCAGCCCTTATAGGAGTTGAGTTGAAATCTATGTTGTCGTTGTCAGATTTGTTCGGGAAAAGATTGCTATTGTGGGTAGCGTTAGTCGTTATCGGTGGTTCTGCATCCTTGGCCAAATCGTTTGATATCTACGGTCACATTGTTGCTGGTATGGAAACACTTGTTGGTGGTGACTGGGCAATGCACCTTATCGTAGCCACAACGCTGGGTTTTTTTGCATCTTGGGCAACCCCAAAAAGCTTCTATCAATACTCAAGCGTTCCAATCTCACCTTGGGTCGGGTTGCTGCTTATTGCGGTCACGATCGATGAGTTTTCACAGATGTATTTCCCACTTCGACAGTTTTCTTACAGTGACTTGGCGATCAATATCAGTGGTGTGTTGATTGGTAGCCTTACTTATCTTTGTTACATGGGCTTTCGTTACCCTGCTTACTTGCGCTGATGGCGCAGAATATGACTTTCTAGCTTTTTAAAGAGCATGGAAAGGGCTAAGCAAATCGTCAAATACGTTAAGCCGACAATCAACCAAATTTCAAAAATTAACCCAGACGAGTTCGCCATCTCGGTGCCGACAAACGTCATTTCCTGAATCGAAATCAGAGACACAATCGACGTGTCTTTAATCAGCGAAATCGCCTGTCCTGCCAATGCTGGCGTGATCGTGACGAGAACTTGCGGCGCAATCACATAGCGATACTTCACCCAAGTGGATAAACCCAGTGAGTCTGCGGCCTCCCATTGACCTTTTTCAACGCTGGCTAAACCTGAGCGGACGATCTCTGCGACGTAAGCTGAAGACAGAATACCGATGCAAAGCACGCCAGAAAGTAAGTTTTCCCACAGCGCGGCGGGGCCAAACAACAGAGATTGCAGTGAGGTAATGTCACCGGAATGGTTTCTGAGTATGTCTCCTAGACCTAATAAAGGGATTAATTGGTTTGAGATAAAGAAATAGAAAATAAACACAAACACTAATGGCGGAATGTTGCGAACTAACTGGATGAAAATATTAATAGGCTGACGGATGAGGGTAAACCGCGATTGCCTACCAATGCCAAGTAATGTGCCTAGGGTGAAGGCGAGTACACCTCCCCAAATACTTAGGCGCAGTGTCGCCACCAAACCTTGAAAAAAGTAGGGCAGTGAGCCATCGGACCGCGCGGTAAAAATGAGGTCAAAGGCTTGTTGCCATCGCCAATGGTAGTTAACGCCAATTGAAGAGCGGTAGTAGAGCCAGCCGACAAGAAGCGCCAAGCCAAACAATAGAGTGACGTCTAGCTTATTGAACTTGAATTTGCTTGCTGCAACAACGGGTGCAGATGCGGATTGTACATTACTCACTTTACTACCACTTCGTTATGTTTATTGACCGTTTGCGACTTGGTTTTGCCAATCTAGTGTGGAGAACCAGTACTCATAGCGCTCGCTTAACCAACCATCTTGAGTTCTGGCGTTGATCCACTCATCGAAAAAGGCTTTTTTATCCTCTTCCCCTAAACGAACCGCAAAGGCTTCATTGCCTTTAGATAAACGCTCTGAGAAAGGAATAAACAGTTTGTCGGCATGTTTGACCGCTTCATGCTCTGGTTTCGGACTCGAGGCGATCACCGCGTGTGCGTTGCCATTGAGGACTTCTTGGAATGCTTGTGCGTCGTCATCAAATTGAAGGATTTTTGCTTTCGGGAACGTCTCACGAGCCACTTGAACGGTAAATGCCCCGCGTCTGGCGGCTATTTTTACGCGGCGAGAGTCGAAGTCACTGAACTCTGTAAACCCGGCTGCGAGCTCTGTGTTCGCTGCCACTTGAACCCCTGAGTGCGAGTAAGGCGTCGAAAACAACACGCTTTTAGAACGCTCTGGCGTGACGCTCATCCCGCCGATGATGACATCGAATTTCTGCGCCAATAGAGCGGGAATAATGCCATCCCACGCAGTAGGTACGAACTCGACTTTCCAGCCAGAGTCTGCGGCAAGGCGCTTGGCAACATCGATTTCAAAGCCAATCAACTCACCTTGAGTGTTGCGCATAGCCCAAGGGACAAATGTTGACATACCAACGCGCAATGTACCGCGCTCATTGATTTTATCGATGTTGGGCGTGTCACTCGCCATAGAAGGCAGTGCAATCGCCAATCCAAGCAATGCGGTAATAGCACGCTTGAAACTCTTTTTCGATACGAACTTTCCTAACGTTTTCATGGTTGTTCCTTATTGTGTTCGCCAACTAGCGCCCAATTTGTGCTCAAGGAGAGCAGACAAAGCGGACAATGACAGGGTGAGCAGCAGATAAATTGCTGCGACGGTGAACCAAATTTCAAATGGCATCGCAGTTTCAGCAACGATGTTTCTCCCCTCTGTAGTGAGGTCAAAAATCGCCATCACAGATACAATGGAGGAATTTTTGACCAACGATACCACTTCGTTGGTCAAAGGCGGCAGCGTCCTTTGCAGCAACTGAGGCAAGATAACATCATAGTAGGTATGAAACGGATTGAGTCCTAAAGACTTGGCCGCTTCAAATTGGCCTTTCGATATACTATTCAAGCCACCGCGGAAAATCTCGGCCGTGTAAGCACCTTGAAAGAGGGACAAAGCGAGTACCGCTGTTGCAAAGCGGTCTAAGCCAATCACAGGACCAAAAACAAAATAGAGCAGATAGATCTGCACCAGCAACGGAGTGTTGCGGATCAGTTCAATGTAGCCAGTCGCTAGCGCACGCCCGACAACCGAGTTGGACAGCTTTAGCAAAGCGGTGGTTAACCCAATCACTAAGGTAAAGAGTAGGCTGATTAACGATATTTTTATCGTGACAAACAGGCCTTCAATAAGCTCAGCAGGCCACCATTCTCCCTCTTCATAAAAGGCAATGTAGTCGGGTACTCGGTCCCATTGCCATTGGTAGCCCATCGTCTTGGCACCTGAATCCAACAGCCACCATAGTCCCGCAGCGAGCAACAATATCTGAAAAATGGCGGAAAAAACGGGTTTAAGTATGTTAACCATGATTAATGACTGAGTATTTGGGTGAGAAACTGCTTTGTTCGTGGATGAGACGGCGCGGTAAACAACTGTTCAGGAGGAGCGCTTTCTAGTACTTCACCTTTGTCCATAAAGATCACTCGATGGGCGACTTTTCTCGCGAAACCCATCTCGTGGGTCACACACATCATTGTGATGCCGTCGCTGGCAAGGTCGATCATTACATCAAGGACTTCCTGAATCGTTTCAGGGTCTAGGGCTGATGTTGGTTCATCGAACAGTAAAATTTCTGGTTGCATGCACAAAGAACGAGCGATAGCGACACGCTGTTGTTGCCCCCCGGATAGTTGGATTGGGTACTTCGATGCTTGCTCAGCGATGTTGACCCGCTCCAAGTAGTGCATTGCTCGTTGTTGGGCTTCGAGCTTAGAGAGCTTGAGGGTTCGAACAGGGGCCAGTGTTAAGTTTTCTAACACAGTTAAATGAGGAAAGAGATTAAAGTGTTGGAACACCATACCCACTTTTCCAGGTGGGACTTGATCAATGGATGAACCAAGAACAGAGATCTCGCCTTCCGATACGCTTTCTAGTCCATTGACTGTTCGTATCAGGGTGGACTTACCCGATCCAGAAGGGCCACAGATGACCAGAATCTCTCCC
This sequence comes from Vibrio sp. MarTm2, assembly GCF_027587055.1. NCBI lineage: Bacteria > Pseudomonadati > Pseudomonadota > Gammaproteobacteria > Vibrionales > Vibrionaceae > Vibrio > Vibrio sp. MarTm2. Next base: position 102,157 of record NZ_JAPPTK010000012.1, read on the forward strand.
TTGGATACCGAGAGTTGGATGTTTTTTAGGGCTTGGAATTGCCCATACCATTTGCTGACATTCGAAAAATTAATCGCGGTCATGATGATACTGCGTTGTTTTTATAGTGGTATTACCATAGCAATATCAATCGGATATTGCATCACACATAGCGAATATCTGCCGCTAAATCGTGGATTTTTACCGCAAATTACGGGGTGTAATTTTATTTTTACACCAATCGTAAAGTGTAAAGTTAGCGGAAATATTGCCTTTTGATAAAAATAGTGGTTGCAACCTTGGTTTTTGATAGATAAGTTACAAGGAACAGGAAAAACACGTTGAGCAATTATGCATCAACCCGTTGGATGCTGGCGCTCACGCCAAGAGAAATAGGAAGTAGTAGCAATGTTCCAGACAGATGATGTACGAATCAGCAAAGTAAAAGAATTATTACCACCAGTTGCTGTTTTAGAGAAGTTTCCAGCAACAGAAACCGCCTCTTCAACCACGTTTCGCTCCCGCCAAGCGATTTCAAATATTTTAAAAGGTGAGGATGACCGCCTGCTTGTTATCGTTGGTCCGTGTTCTATCCACGATCCAGAAGCCGCGATTGAATACGGCAAGCGTTTAAAGGTGCTACGCGATGAATTGGGCGACCGACTTGAAGTTGTCATGCGTGTGTATTTCGAAAAACCACGTACGACAGTTGGCTGGAAAGGGCTGATCAATGACCCTTACCTAAACGATACATTTAAGATCAACGATGGTCTGCGTATGGGCCGTAAGCTGCTTCTCGATTTGACGGATATGGGGCTGCCGACAGCAAGTGAATTTCTAGACATGATCACACCACAGTATGTGGCAGACCTAATCAGTTGGGGTGCAATCGGTGCTCGTACAACGGAATCACAAGTGCACCGTGAACTGGCTTCGGGTATTTCATGCCCAGTGGGTTTCAAAAATGGTACTGACGGTAATATTAAGATTGCCTCGGATGCAATTCGCAGTGCAAGTGCATCTCACCATTTCTTATCTGTTACCAAGTATGGTCACTCTGCGATTGTAGAAACCGCAGGTAACCCGGATTGCCACATTATCCTTCGTGGCGGTAAAGAGCCTAACTACAGTGCGGATCATGTTGGTTCGATCAAGGCAGAGCTTGAAGCTTCTGGCCTTCCTCAAAAAGTGATGATCGACTTTAGCCACGCAAACAGCTCCAAGCAGTATCAACGCCAAATGGTTGTGAGTGATGATGTCGCAGGTCAAATTGCCGGTGGTGAAGAGGCGATCTTTGGCGTGATGATTGAATCTCACTTGGTTGAAGGGCGACAAGACCTAGTGGACGGTGTTGCGCCTAACTACGGTCAATCGATCACTGACGCATGTATTGGCTGGGAAGACACTGAGAAAGTGTTGCGCCAATTGGCGGATTCGGTCCAAGCTCGCAGAGACAATAAGTAAGCCAACCTTTTAGTGAACAAAAGCTCCTTCGGGAGCTTTTTTGCTTTTTATCGGTGTATGGTTATACTGCGCCAGTTAATCATAGAAGGGATGAATTATGTTGATTAGAGTGAGCCTGTTGCTCTTGTTGTCGGTCTCTTCGCTGAGCTGGGCGAACAGTCAAACGTCGCCGCTATTTCTCTACTCGCTGAACAATCCGGCCGAAGAAGATCTTCATCAACCTGAAAAGAGTTATTCAGATGAAATACTCGCAAAAGATGAGACTCTGCCAATCGAATACCGACAGCCGTGTGATGTCAAATGTGGGGTAAGAAACACGAGTTTGTTCGTGCTTCAAATGGTCGCGGAAGCAAAAGCGGATCAGGAATATCGAACCCGTTTGATTTTGCCAAACGACGAACCTTAAAAAACGAGCTCATTTGAGCTCGTTTTTCTATTTAGATTATTTTCCCAAGTAACCCACTACGACTTTATCGTTGCCAAGGGTACGAGAAAATACATAGGCGGACTCATTCGGGATGAGCTTGTGTTGACCGGCACCAATGGCTGGGTGTCGTTGTCTAAACTGGCCGAGAGTTTGCCAATGTTCTAAAAGGGCTTCGCGCTCTGCGTCTAGTTTCCACAGCATGTCTGAGCGAGTGCCTTGGTGGAAATCATCGGCGTATGGGCCAAGCTCACGAGCGATTTCATCTCCGTAGTACACTTGAACGGCGCCTGGACTTAACATGAGCGCGTTGGCTGCGTTGCGCTGCATTTCAAACGACTTGAAACGGTCGAAAAATAGCTCTGTGTCATGTGATGACATGTAGCTCACCGGAGTAAAATCAGGTGTTTCTTGCATTGAATCAGCATAATTTTGATAGGTATCCTGCATTTGGCTAAAACATGCGGCACCTTTATCCAGTTTTTTCTGCATATCAAAGTTGATCAGTGCATCAAAGCCGTCATCCACATAAGGCGAACGATACGCCGAATGGCCCCACACTTCTCCCATCATCCAGAAAGGCTCGCCTTGTTTACCGTTTTCTCTGCGCCACTGTTCAAGGCTCTGGGAGGCGGACGCTTTGAGTCTGCGCCACACATCACCTTCAACATGCTTGACGGTGTCTACGCGAAAACCGTCAATACCAAAGCGTTTGACCCAGTCAGATTGCCAACTGATTAAGTAATCAGAGACGGTAAAATTATCTCTTTTGGTGACTCGTGTTCCTGGATTATCGAGTAACCACTGAGGTGGCGTCACGGGCTGGTCGGCTTCGGTGAGAAAGTCGGGTAGGCCTGCTAATGTCATGGTGATGTCACTTGAGCCCGGTTTCGAGTAGCCAGGCAGACCAGTTCGAACCCAATCCGGCCCCCACCAGTTTACCCAATTGTCGCTTTGATAGTTGATCGCTTGGTGGTAACTATGCCAGTTCTCACTGCTATTTGGAGACCATTGTGCCCATTTGCTTGGCAGTGATTGCGGGTTAACAACATCAATGTTGTCGAACTGGAGATCCGCTAATGTGGAATATCCAGAGTGGTTGATCACGGCATCGAGGAAAACTTTTATGCCTCGCTTGTGAGCTTCGTTGACCAAGATTTCTAAATCATTATCGTTGCCAAAGTTTTCATCGATCTTGGTGAAGTCTCGCGTCCAGTAACCGTGGTAGGCATAAAATGGGAAGCTGCCTTTTTCTCCGCCCCCCACGAACCCATGAACTTGCTCAACAATCGGCGACAGCCAGATCACATCGGTCCCTAAGCTTTTTATGTAGTCTAGTTTTGCCGTTACGCCTTTAAGGTCACCACCGTGGAATGTGCCCACCTCTTGTTTGCCATCTTTCTGTCGGCCATAGCTTTGGTCGTTGGATGAGTCAGCATTATTAAATCGATCCACCATTACAAAGTAGATATTGGCGTTGCTGTAACTAAATGGAAAGGCGTTAGGTTGGCTTTCTATCGGTTCAAGGAGAACCAGCCCCCCGCTTGTTTGTGCTGGGCTAAGTGTGACCTTCCCATCTTCAACCGTGACAACTTTTCCGCTGAATGCCTCTTTTAACTTCGTGCCATCTGGATAAGTTTCGGCGAGATCCAACGTTGCAGGCTCGGTTGACAATTGTTCACACTGCACATTGGGAATCGGGCGTTTAAATACGGTTTGCTTACTTTTTTTGGCTTCCCTCGCGATGGCGATTGTCTTGTTTTCTTCATCGTAAGAAAAGGAGTAATCACCAGCGAAGCGAACGTTGAGGTCAAGCAGCGTTTCTTTACCGCAGTTCAACTGTAAAGGGCGGCGAAACTTCACTTTTTGTTCGGTAGGCGCCTCGCATTCCCCTTCAACATCTGAAATTTTTAGCTGGTAGAGTTGTTTGGTGAGTGGCAGAACGAGGGGTTCTGAAGCAGTCAAAGGAAAGTCTCTGCTCGTGGTGGTAGTGCTAACCGATAAGCTAGGCCCAGCAAAGGCCGAAGTGCTTGTCGCGAGCAATATACTCGCCGCGATGAGAGTATGGCAATGTTTCACGTAATAGTCCTTATTTTTATGATAGTTAGCTAATCATAAAAGGAACCGATAAGTGCGACATCATTCTACCCGTCTACGCCCCAAAATGGGCGATAGATCACCCATCTATCACAGAGCAGGAAGCCATATTGGGAAGTTAAATTAGGTAAGGCTGTTCGGGTTAGCCATCCGCATTCCACCTAGGAACAGGCTGAGCTTGTATGTGTGCGGTGTCGCTCATTTGGTAGAATACTGCAAAGTCTTCAGGCTTAATCGGTCTGGCGTAGTAAAAACCTTGGATGTATTTAACGCCAAGTTGATCGAGTTGTTCGATTTGATATTCGGTTTCCACGCCTTCCGCAATCACTCTCATCCCCAAGTCTGTCGCGAGTTGAATCATCGATTTCAAAACCGGCTTAATATTGGAATCTGAATGCAAACTTTTGATAAACACTTGGTCGATTTTGACCACATCAAATTTCATTTGCCTAATGAGGTTTAATCCAGAGTAACCAGTGCCAAAATCATCAATGGCAATTTCAAAACCGAGTGATTGGATTTGTGTTAAATGGGTAAGTGCTAAATCAAGTTGCTCTGAGGTAAGGTCAACGTTCTCTGTGAGTTCCAATAGTATTCTTGTGACCAGTTTTGGATGGCGCTTGGCGTAGTTTGTCAGATATTCGACGAACTCAGGTTTGACGATTTGGTAACGACTAATGTTGATGCTGATGTAGTTATGTTCACAATAGTCTGGATTGCGTTTAAGAAAACGAGTGACCTCTCTAAACGCGTATTCTGTTACGCGATCAATGATCCCTAACTTTTCTGCGAGAGGGATAAATTGCTCCGGAGAAATCTGCCCTTGTACCGGATGGTTCCAACGCACCAGAGCTTCACTTCCCGCCACTTTTCTGGAGTGAATATCAACGATAGGTTGCAGGTAGAGTTCGATTTGTTCTTGGTGGATTGCATTAACGAGTGAGTATTCAACGGAGCTTTTTACTAATGTTTGGTATCGGATCATTAAGTAGAGCAATGATAAGACTAAGGCGATCGAGACGGTCTCACCCATATGCGACAAATAGTGATTTTGGTATGACTCGCTGGTGAGATAGACGCTGATAGACAAAGGGTATAGCGAGGACGAAAAACTGTAGAGTTTTAAGCCGGGCTGTGTTTGATTGCTTTGGATCACTTCGTTGAGTACATGAATTTGGTATCCATACTTACGTTCTTCAAATACTGGTGAAATGAGTTCCAAAAACTGCTGAGGATGAAGAAGTGCGTTGATGCCTCGTTTCTTATCTGAAGATGAGTAAATAAAAAAGGTTTTTAGTTTGCTTTTCGATTCGGTAAGAGAAATGGTGATGTGTTTGGGGGAGGCGTCAATACGTTGCAAGGTTGAGTTAAAGAGCCGAATTTGTGATGGGCCTTCATTGCTCGTGCAGTAAACGATGCCATCTTTATAAAGGCCGATTTCTTTCAACATTCTCGAGTTAAAAACTTTTGCCCTTAGCGCCAATTTGTCTTGTTCGCTGCAATCATCCCCAACTTTGATAGCGAGTGTCTGCAAATCATCCGCCATGGTATCTATATAACGTTCTAGTTTATTGATCGAATCGCTTCCATCGTTCAGCGCATGTTTGCGTAATTGGTGGTGATTGAAGATGGCCGCAAGTAAGAAAACGCCCACAAATATTGATGTGACCGGCAATAGCACCGGGAAATGACTCCAAATCTCTTTGAATCTATTTTCAACCATAAAATTGCGTTTTTTCATATCGCGCTCAATCGCTAACTCGATGTAAGTACTATAGGTTTTAATTTTCTCTAGATGTACGACTATTTGGCTTTTGTCAGCCATTGTCTTGGATTCTGCTTGTTTTTGTAGTCTAAATTCTCATTTTTGATACGCATGGTTCAGTGGATGATTTTTATCAATAACTCAATAAGTTAGAGAAGTTACAAGAAATTTGTCACTGGCTATACTCAAATCAGCCGTTTGATAGTTCTCATATCAGGTTAAATGAGTCGCAAAAATGTCGAAATTTGTTACTTTGGTGAGTAAGTTTATAAAACAAACAATAAACATCGATCGAGTCGCATCGGCTAGAAGGTCGGGGGAGAAAGTATGGATATTGAGGTTTTGCGCCAAGCTGCTGTTGTAAAAGAAGTTAACGGTGACGTTGTGATTGTTAACGCCGATGGGAATGCCAGAAAGGCAAAGGTCGGCGATACCATTTCAGTTAACGACATCGTATTAGCTGCCAACAATGCCTCTATAATTCTAGATTCCGCCTACTTGACTGATAATTGTGTTGCTTGCTTTGACAATTCTGGCGGTTGGGTAACCGCGGATATTGATGGAGATGTCTCAATTGACGTCGAGCAGTTGGAAGACGCTTCCATTTCTGGTCTCGATATTGATGCCATACAAGAAGCCTTTTTAGCTGGCGCCGATCCGACTGAAATATTGGAAGCGACGGCAGCAGGTGGCGGTGCAGGTTCTGCTAACGCTGGTTTTGTTACGATCGAATACAATGGTGCTGAGGTACTCGCGAGTACGTTTTTCGAAACAAATGGGATTTCAGGAGAAGCGGACGTTGTCGATGAGGAGCAAGCCAGGCCACTGGTATTTGCAGCCGGGGGAAATAATCTTTCAGAAACCTTGGTCGAAGGTTCAATATCTCTTAGTACCTACCCTCAGTCTATAACGTCTTCCGCGACGATTTTTGCCGGCGATTTGCCGTTAGACTCTAGCACTTTTGTGCCGACGGCGACCTCGCTTTCAGCGCTATTGGCAGAACTCAACAGTGATATCACCTCTGGAGGTCAGGCCGTCTCTTTCAGATATGATTCAGCTTCAAACGCCATTATTGGTGAGCTCGGTGGCCTTGAGGTCGTGAACATCGATATTGATGCGACCAACATTGGCAAAGACGTTAATCTTCAGCTGACAACTACGATATACCAACCCATCGATCATGTGCCGAGTATTGCGGGGGGCTTGGTGTCTATAGCTGATGATCAGGTATCCATCTCATTCGAAATTATTGGTAGTGATACAGGGGGCAACCCAATTCAGCTTCCCGTATCCGCTCAAGTCACAATCGCTGACGGTGATAATCCTGCTATCGAATCTGTTCCTCAGGCTCAAGTAAGCGAGTCAGCTTTGACTGATGGGTCGATACCATCAACCAGTGCCGTCGAATCGCAGGGGCAGGTTACCTTTAGCGAAGGTAGTGACACTATCACTGAGTTTGTCGTTGATATCGATGCGTTTAATGCTTCGGCAAATTTAACGTCACAGGGATATTCGATTGAACTTAGAGAAGAGCCGGCAGATTCGGGGACTTATTTGGGTGTCTATACTGATTCAACGGGTAGTGAAGTTACGGTTTTCACGTTTATCTTCGATACCAATACCAATACCAAAGGCTCTTATACATTTGAGTTGAGCGAAGCTCTGGATCATCCCGATGGGCAAATTAACAATGAACTGATTTTTTCATTGCCGATTTTCGCGATTGATTCCGACAATGACCGAACATCAACAACCTCATTAAACGTTGTGGTCACTGACGATGTCCAGCTGATGCAAAACGGCAGTTGGACCATTACGGAGCCGAACTCCGGAGAGACGCCAACCACCGCGACCTTCGATGTGATGCCAGCGCGCAGTGCCGATGGTGCCACTATCACCGAATTTAAATTTGGTGATAACCCAGCGCAGCAGCTTGATCAGACTGTCACTGGCGAGCAGAAATTCGATTACCCAGAAGGCTCACTCTATATCACTCTTGACGGG
>NZ_JAPPTK010000013.1:0-95978 GCF_027587055.1 Vibrio sp. MarTm2
CGAAACCTCGCTTAATGCGAGGTTTTTTCGAATCTACAATTTGAAAAGATTCTACAGGGGTGTAGCTCCAATTGGCAGAGCAGCGGATTCCAAATCCGCGTGTTGGGAGTTCGAATCTCTCCACCCCTGCCATATTTAAGGCTCTAGTCGAAAGACTGGAGCCTTTTTACTTTTTGCATTTTAAGCAATGTTATTTATCTTGAGTCGCTAGCCTGATTAAGCCTTCATTTTGTCAGTCTCTTCTGTTTCACCCATATTCAAAGCTACGGAGCGGTTATTTGTGTGAGCTAATCAAATTAACAGAGTAACTATACTTGCTCGTACATTTCAAAGACTAAGCTCTGTCCACAAATAGCTCATCTTTGCACTGAGGAAACTCATTGAAGTTTTCCCTCCATCCTTAGGCTAATACGATAAAGTTGTATGTGTGTACTATTGGTATGCTAACAAAAAGTGACACATGTAACTTTTGAGATTTCAAACTTTGATTGAGATAAGTTAGCCATTTTCTGATCGATAAATAGCGAGTAAAAGCTACAATAGTGAGCAGTTAAATATGGGGGTGTCATGGGACAACTGTCTATTCTTGGGTTTATTGCACTAGGTGGTGCATTTGGTGCGTGTTCTCGTTACCTAATTTCTGAGCTGTGTGTCGTATTGCTGGGGCGAGGTTTTCCTTACGGTACGCTAACGGTTAATGTGGTTGGCTCTTTCATTATGGGCTTTCTCATTGCAGCTTTCGAAAATGAGCTGATTGCAACTGAGCCTTGGCGTCAAATCATTGGCCTTGGTTTCCTTGGTGCATTAACAACGTTTTCAACATTCTCTATGGATAATGTCCTTTTGATGCAGCAAGGTGCTTTTTTTAAGATGGGACTTAATGTGCTGCTTAATGTTGTTCTGAGTATCTCTGCAGCGTGGATAGGATTCCAGCTACTTATTAAGAGTTAGCAATACGGCTCTTCTCGTTATTTTTATACAGGTCGGCTTGGTTTAACCAAGCCGATTTTATATACTGTTTTCACTTGTCGGAGTGCCATAAGGCTGAGACCGTTAGTTCGGGATCCGTTGAACCTGATCAGATTAGAATCTGCGAAGGGAACAGGAGAAGAGATCACTATATTTTCCCATCAGTGATCTATCTATATTCAAGCAACATATTTCATGGTGTCTTGAAACCTCTTGTCGCATCTTTCCGCCAAGCATTTTTATCCAAACTAATTACAAAGCAAGGAAAAATGCTATGTCGAGTCGCAAGCAAGCGAGACTGGAAGCAAAACAGTTCATTGATACACTCTCGGTACAACCGTACCCAAATTCAAGTAAAGTCTACGTAGAAGGTTCACGTCCTGATATTCGTGTGCCAATGCGCGAAATATCACTCGCTGATAGCCTTATTGGAGGTACAAAAGAAGCGCCTATTTTCGAGCCTAATGAACCAGTACGCGTTTACGATACTTCGGGTGTATACACAGATCCAGAACACACCATAGACCTCTACAATGGCTTACCTAAGCTGAGAGAAGGGTGGATTGAAGAGCGTGCCGATACTGAACTACTTGATGAAGTAAGCTCGGTATACACCAAAGAGCGCCTAGAAGATGAAACGCTAGACGACCTTCGTTACGGTAATCTACCACGTATTCGACGTGCCAAAGATGGGCAGTTCGTGACTCAATTGCACTATGCTCGCAAAGGTATTATCACTCCAGAAATGGAATATATCGCTTTGCGTGAAAATATGGGGCGAGCTCAATACCGTGATGAAGTGCTGAATCAGCAGCATCCAGGTCAAAGCTTTGGGGCGAACCTACCAAAGGACATTACCGCCGAGTTTGTGCGTAAAGAAGTCGCCGAAGGTCGCGCAATTATCCCTTCTAATATCAACCACCCAGAATCCGAACCAATGATCATTGGCCGTAACTTTTTGGTTAAAGTGAACGCCAACATCGGTAACTCATCGGTGACGTCTTCGATTGAGGAGGAAGTCGAGAAGCTCGTGTGGGCGACGCGCTGGGGTGGAGATACCGTTATGGATCTCTCTACTGGACGTAATATTCACGAAACTCGTGAGTGGATTCTACGTAACAGTCCGGTTCCGATCGGTACCGTACCTATGTACCAAGCGCTTGAGAAAGTGAATGGTGTTGCGGAAAACCTTAACTGGGAAGTGATGCGCGATACTCTGATTGAGCAAGCAGAGCAGGGCGTTGACTACTTTACTATTCATGCCGGTTTACTACTTCGCTATGTGCCAATGACAGCAAAACGCGTTACTGGCATCGTTTCTCGTGGTGGTTCTATCATCGCGAAATGGTGTTTAGCGCATCACCAAGAAAGCTTCTTATATACCCACTTCCGGGAGATCTGTGAAATCTGTGCTAAGTATGATGTGGCTCTTTCTCTGGGTGATGGTCTGCGTCCTGGCTCGGTTGCCGATGCTAACGACGAAGCGCAATTTGCAGAGCTTCGTACTCTTGGCGAATTGACCAAGGTTGCGTGGGAATACGACGTACAGGTGATTATTGAAGGCCCTGGTCATGTTCCAATGCATATGATCAAAGAGAACATGGAAGAGCAGTTAGAGCACTGTCATGAGGCTCCTTTTTATACCCTTGGTCCATTGACGACAGACGTCGCTCCTGGTTACGACCACATTACTTCAGGCATCGGCGCTGCCATGATTGGTTGGTATGGCTGTGCAATGCTTTGCTACGTAACTCCTAAAGAGCATCTTGGCTTACCAAACAAAGAAGACGTGAAGGTAGGCATGATCACTTACAAGCTTGCTGCGCACGCCGCTGATTTAGCGAAGGGACACCCTGGTGCACAAGTTCGTGATAACGCGCTTTCTAAAGCTCGCTTCGAGTTCCGCTGGGAAGACCAATTTAACTTGTCGCTCGACCCAGATACCGCGCGCGCTTTCCATGATGAAACCTTGCCTCAAGAGTCTGGAAAAGTTGCTCACTTCTGTTCGATGTGTGGACCAAAGTTTTGCTCGATGAAAATCTCGCAAGAGGTACGAGAGTATGCGAAAGACACTGAGCAAGTCGCTGCGGACCAAGCTATCTCGATCAAAATGCTGGATGATCCTCTTGAGGGGATGCGTCAGAAATCGCAAGAATTTAGAGAGTCAGGTTCTGAGCTATACCACCCAGCAGCACATGCCGAGGTAAGTGACTAATGAGCAAAATCCTTATTCCGTCATCATTGATTGAACTGACTGGTTTAGTTCAGCAATGTTTGTTGTTGGCGAAAGAACAGGGTTTTAGCATCGAAGACATTGAGTTGGGTGTGAGCCCAACTCAATCTATTCAGCTTGTTCGCGACCAACAGACCAAACGTATAACGACAGATCTTATTGATGGTTATGACTCTGAGCATGAGAGTTCATTTGTGCTCTATTACCGCTCTGCTTTATCGGTAGAAGCGTGTGCTAAGCAACCGTCGAAAGCGATTTATATTGGCATTGCTGATACGCAAGTATCCGATGAAAAGGAGAAAGTGCTTCAGCTTGATATCTGGCGTCACCCAATTAACAACGAAGTGAGAGCGCTTTCCGTTAAGTCCAAATTCAACGCAATGTTCGCTCCCAAATATCACCTTGCTTGGATAGTAACGCTGACAGTACTCGATTTTCCTATCGAAGATGCGTTAACACTTGCTCGAGGAATGTTAACTCAACAAGCGAATGTTTCACGTGAAACACTGTTGAATGACAATCTTGACGAGGGAAGATCTACTCAGTGGGCTGACCAATTTGATGATTTCCCCACACCTGTACTGGAAGATAACCGACTAGGTATTCAAGTTGGTTGGTCTGCACAAGGCGAGAGCGTTAGCTTTCCAACTCTGACTAAGCAAAGTTTAGGGCTCTATCCAGTCGTTGATGATGTTGCTTGGATTGAACGTCTATTGCCACTAGGCATCAACACTATTCAACTGCGAATCAAGAACCCACAACAAGCCGATTTAGAACGACAGATCATTCGAGCAATTGAGCTAGGTCGTCAGTATCAAGCACAAGTGTTCATCAATGACTATTGGCAGTTGGCAATCAAGCATGGCGCTTATGGCGTTCACCTAGGACAAGAAGACATAGAAGAATCGAATTTGGCTCAGCTAACTAAAGCCGGTATTCGTCTTGGTCTTTCTACTCATGGTTATTATGAGCTACTGCGCATCGTACAAATTCATCCTAGTTACATCGCGCTAGGGCATATTTTCCCAACCACCACAAAACAGATGCCATCGAAACCACAAGGTTTGGTGCGCTTAGCACTGTATCAAAAGCTGATTGATAGCATTCCTTATGGAAACAAAGATCTGGCTTTCCGTCCTGCAAAAGACAAAACAGGTAGTGACTATGTGCTTGGCTTTCCGACGGCCGCAATTGGTGGCATTGACCAATCTAATGCTGACCAAGTTTGGCAAACGGGCGTCTCTAGCTTGGCAGTAGTGCGTGCTATTACCTTGGCAGAATCACCTCAGTCCGTCATCGAGTTCTTCGCACAACTGATGAAGGAAAGACAGCTAACGTTAACTGTTCAGAATAATGAATTGGCGGATACCAAGAGAGGCGAGCATGCTCACGGATAAGCAGTTCCTTCGCTATAAGCGCCAACTCGCTCTGCCTGAAATTGCCGAAATTGGGCAAGAGCGTTTGAGCAAATCGCATGTGCTGATCATCGGTTGTGGTGGGTTAGGGAGCGCAGCGAGTTTGTACTTGGCATCAGCGGGTGTTGGTAAATTGGTTGTGGTCGATGACGATGAAGTTGATAGCAGTAACCTACAGCGTCAGATCATTTATCGTGAACAAGACCTCCAAGTTGCGAAAACAAAAGCGACTGTAAAGCAACTCACTGAACTTAATTCTATGGTTCAAATTCGAGCTCTCAATAAGCGATTAGACAAAGCACAGTTACAGCTTGAGGTGATGCTAGCGGATGTGGTGCTCGACTGCACCGATAACATGCCAACGCGCCAGCTCATCAACCAAGTTTGTTTCGATCAAAATACGCCACTTATCTCAGCGGCGGCAATTGGTTGGCAAGGACAATTCGCTGTCTTTGATTACCAAATACCAAGTGAACAAGAAGCGCAGAGTAAAGCCTGTTACCGCTGTTTGTATCCGTTCGACGAACTACCACAAAGTCAAAAATGCAGTGAGAGCGGTGTCGTCGGTCCGGTGGTGGGCACACTTGGTAACTACCAAGCGATAGCGGCAATTCAAAAACTGGCGACGGGAAAGTTTCATGTCGAGACTGCCAAGTTGCATCTGTTTGATGGGTTGAAACTGCAATGGCAAACCATGGCGATAAGCAAAGACAAACAGTGCCAAGTGTGTGCTCGGATTTAGCTTACGAGTAGTGGGCAGAATTAAGAGAGTTGGAAGCAATGACGTTATCAGAACAACAAACAACACAAATGATCGCTGCTGACTTAGATGTGATCACCATTGTCATCAATGACCAGCCACATCAAGTTGCCGGTGAGTCGAATCTACAGCAAATCATTAGTCAATTTGCGCTGCCCGAAATGGGCTGTGTTTTTGCCATTAACAACAATGTTGTGCCGCGCAGTGAGTGGGCTAGCACAGTTCTTTCACAGGGAGATAGCATCTCTTTGTTTCAAGCGATCGCAGGGGGTTAAAGTCGATGCTTAAAATTGGTGATAAACAATTCGAATCAAGACTGTTCACGGGAACAGGGAAGTTTGCCAACAGCCGATTAATGGCAGAAGCGATTCAAGTGTCGGGTTCTCAACTTGCAACTATGGCGTTGAAGCGTGTGGATGTGAACGACCAACAAGACGATATTTTGCTACCGCTAGTACAAGCGGGCGTGAACTTATTGCCGAACACCTCGGGTGCAAAGAATGCTAAAGATGCTGTGTTTGCAGCACAATTGGCAAGAGAAGCGTTAGGTACAAACTGGCTAAAACTGGAAATTCACCCAGACCCGAAGTACTTGATGCCCGATCCAATTGAGACGCTTGCGGCCGCTGAACAACTGGTTCGTGAAGGCTTCATTGTGCTTCCTTATTGTCATGCTGACCCGGTTCTATGTAAACGATTGGAGGAAGTGGGCTGTGCTGCGGTCATGCCATTAGGTGCACCGATCGGTTCCAACAAAGGGATAGTTTCTCACGATTTCCTAGAGATCATTATCGACCAAGCTAATGTTCCTGTGGTTGTCGATGCGGGTATCGGTGCTCCTTCACATGCCGCGCGTGCGATGGAAATGGGCGCGGATGCCGTTCTCGTTAATACCGCGATTGCAGCTTCGAGCGATCCCGTTGCGATGGCGAGGGCATTTAAGTTGGCGGTAGAGTCGGGGCGTATGGCTTATGAAGCCGGACTTGCTGGTAAGGTTTCTCATGCGGTTGCGTCGAGTCCACTGACGTCATTCCTAGATGAGCTTTAGTCCTAGATTGGTTTAGCTATTAAGCGAGGAAAACATGAGCTTCGTTGAACAATTTAAGCAGCTTAATTGGGATGACATTTCGATGTCGATCTACGCGAAAACGGCACAAGATGTCGAGCGGGCATTGAATAAACCCAAGCGTGATTTGGAAGACTTTAAAGCGCTAATTTCACCAGCGGCTGAAGCATACTTAGAGCAAATGGCGCAGCTGTCATACTCGGCAACTCGCAAGCGTTTTGGTAATACCATGTCGCTTTATATTCCATTGTACCTTTCTAACTTGTGTGCCAATGCTTGTACTTATTGTGGCTTCTCCATGGAGAACAGAATCAAGCGTCGTACCTTGAATAGGGACGAGGTGGCTGCAGAAGTTGAAGCCATTAAACGCATGAAGTTCGATAGCGTATTGCTGGTGACTGGCGAACACGAAACCAAAGTGGGCATGAAATACTTCCGCGAAATGGTGCCGATGATTAAACAACGTTTTAACTATTTGGCGATGGAAGTGCAGCCGCTAGATCAAGACGAATACGCTGAGCTCAAGACATTGGGCCTGGATGCGGTGATGGTCTATCAAGAAACGTATCATCCTTCGACTTACGCCGAGCACCATTTGCGTGGCAATAAGATGGATTTCGAATACCGATTGGATACACCCGATCGTCTTGCAAAGGCAGGCATTGATAAGATTGGTATTGGCGCATTGATAGGGTTGGAAGAGTGGCGTACCGACTGCTTTTATGTGGCAGCGCACTTGGACTATCTTGAGCGCACGTATTGGCAGACTCGTTACTCAATTTCTTTCCCACGTTTACGTCCTTGTGAGGGCGCGCTCCAACCAAAATCAGTCATGACGGATAAACAGCTTGTGCAGTTGATTTGCGCTTATCGCTTGTTGAATCCAGAAGTGGAGTTGTCATTATCGACTCGTGAGTCACCGAAGTTCAGAGACAACGCATTGCCGTTAGGCATCACCAGTATGTCTGCTGCTTCGAAAACTCAGCCGGGTGGGTATGCGATGGATGATGTTGAACTCGAGCAGTTTGAGATCAGTGATGAGCGAAGTGCGGGTTCTGTGGAAGATATGATTCGAGCCAAAGGCTTTGACCCAGTATGGCGAGATTGGCACTCGGCGTATTCTGGTTAAGTAGCAAAGAAAGCCACTGGTCATCGTTATGTTTCACGTGAAACATAGGCAAAGAAAAGAGGGTTGATGCAAAACATCAACCCTCTACTTTTTCTAGCTTCTAGCTTCTAGCTTCTAGCTGTGTGCTACTGGTAGCGTTGCGTGACGAAGCCAATCTTTCACATCACCTTCAACTAGCGGGCTGATCTCATCCCATACTTTCTGATGGTAGTCATTGAGCCAAGCAAGTTCTGGACGAGTTAGCATATCAACGTTGATATTGCGTTTGTCGATTGGGCAGCGTGTTAGCGACTCAAATGACAGAACAGGGAAGTCACCGTTAGTTGGGGTTTCAACAACAAGCTCTAGGTTTTCAATACGGATACCAAACGCATCTGCACGGTAGTAGCCTGGCTCGTTAGATAGCACCATACCTTCTGTTAGAGGCACGTCGATTTGCTTCTTCGAAATGCTCGCCGGACCTTCATGAACACTTAGGAAGTGACCAACACCGTGACCAGTACCGTGGTCGTAATCGTAGCCTTCCGCCCACAGGTGCTGACGAGCTAGTGTATCGATTTGGTAACCACGAGTGCCTTTCGGGAAACGTGCACGAGCAACACCGATGTGACCTTTTAGTGCGAGAGTGAATTGTTTAATCATCTCTTGTGAAGGCTGACCGATCGCAATTGTACGCGTGATGTCTGTTGTGCCATCTAGGTATTGACCGCCTGAATCCACTAGGTAAAGCGTGTTCAGTTCTAGCTTGCCAGGTTCAGGTTGGTTTTCGTGGTTGTAGTGACACATGGCGGCGTTGCTACCGGCGGCGGATATGGTATCAAAGCTTAAATCCATTAGTGTTGGGTCTTCGCTACGGAACGCTTCCAGTTTGTCTGCCAGCGTCGCTTCATCATGCAGGTTACCCGCAACGACTTCAGCATCTAACCAAGATAGAAACTTGCTCATCGCCACGCCATCACGGATATGACATGCTTTCATGCCTGCGATTTCAACTGCGTTCTTCGCCGCTTTTGGCATTAGGCATGGGTCAGCTTTACTTACCACTGATGCACCAGCATTTTGTAGAACCAACTTAAACCATGCGTTACTTGTCGCAGGGTCAACCAGTACATTCTTGCCAGTTAGAGTTTCTAGTCGTGCTTGTAATGCTTCTGGGGGATGAACTTTTACGCCAGCACCAACGTGAGCGTCAAAGTCAGCAGGTAGGCGAGCTGGATCTAGGAAGTATTCCACGCTTGAATCTGAATGCAGAATCGCGTGAGAAAGCAGAACGGGCAGACGTGATACATCTAGACCACGAACGTTGAGCAACCAACAGATAGAATCAAGTGCTGTGATCAATGCGCTGTCTGCGCCGGCTTTTTTCACTAGCTCTGCGATTTCTTGGCGCTTGCTTTCACTTGATTGACCAACCGCTTCTGTTGCCATTAGGCGAACATCAGAAACCACAGGAGCTGGGCGGTCGTGCCACAGCTCATCAATTGGATTGCTGTCGAGAATCTTAAGCTCAAGTGGACCTGCAAGTTTTGCTTGTGCCATGTCTAGCCAAGCAGAGTTGTGCATGCGAGGGTCGATTGCCACAGATGCGCCATTTGCAAGATGGTCTTTAATCCAGTCTAGTGCAGGCTCTTCAATCAGGTGACGGTATTCGAATAGATCAGCAGGAACCTGCTTAGTGACTTGTACCGTGTAGCGACCATCAACAAAGATAGCGGCTTTGTCTTTGGTGATTACCGCAGCACCAGCAGAACCGGTAAAACCAGTTAGCCAGTGTAAACGCTCGTTGTGTGCTGGTACGTATTCGCCCAAGTACTCGTCTTCATGAGGGACAAGTAGGGCATCAATATTATGTTGTGCTAGCCATTGGCGAATAGCTGACACACGCTGTTCAGTAGTGCTGAGCATGGGTTATTCCTTCAAATTTCTTAGGCGTCCATTTCACATCTCGGGACGATGGCAATAAGCTACTCCTTTTACCAAAAGGCTGCAAATTATCTAAGAGATTCGGTCTTTTCTTTGATGATCTGTCGCAACCACGTCAATGCAAGGTCGTTTTCTCTATCTCTGTGCCAAAAAAGCGTATAGGCCATGGGTGGAAATTCTATGGGCAACGGGCGCACCGTCAGGTTGAGTTGCTCGGAGGCGAGTTTAACGAAGTGGCTGGGCGCGGTGAATATGAAGTCTGTGTAAGAACAAAGGCTTGCGGCACTGTTGAAATCAGGCACCATAATCGCGATATCACGCTCTTTACCTATGTCTGCCAACCTATAGTCGAGTAACCAACGCTCATTGCCATCACATCTTACTTGGACATGTCGGTGTGCGAGATAGCTATCCAGATTCCATGGTTGCTGCAAGACTGGGTGATCGTTGCGCATCAGGCACATTTGGCTATCACGATAGATTTCTGCTTCGCAAATATCATTTGGTGGGTACATGGTCAGTTTGGCGTCATTGATGTCGATGTCTTTGCCAGTAATGCCAAGATCGAGTTCACCTCGCTGGAGCATTTTGAATGTGGTATCGGACCAAGCGTGTGTGCTGATAGTAACGCCAGGTGCTTGGCTAAAGATCGCAGGTAAGAAATGAGGAAGTATCAATGGGTAGACACTTTCCACAGCAGCAATTTGGAAGCGATAAGAACTTGTCTCGGGGGCGAACTCTTCCGGTTGAGTGATTTGTTCAAGTTGGTGAATGAGTGATTCCAACTTCGGTTTTAAGAAAAGTGCTTTTGGTGTTGGTGTTAGCCCATGAGCATTGCGCACAAACAAGGGATCATCGAACTGGGTTCGTAGTTTAGCTAGGCTTTTACTGACCGCGGATTGGCTGAGGCAAAGCCTGTGCGCTGCTCGCGTGACATTGAGCTCCTCAATCAACACTTTTAGGCAGATTAGAAGATTAAGGTCGAGTCGAACTAGCTTCTCCAAACTCACAAGAAATTCTCCTTAGGAATATCACCAATGATTATTTGTCATTGGAATTCATATCTTATCGTAGCTTAGAATCCCACCAATTACATTAGTTCTTGTGGAGATTAAAGTGCATTCAAGTAACCAACTGCAGCACTCAAAAATACAGCTTACTCTCTTAACGCTGTTGGTGTTGTTTAGCCCACTGGCGATTGATATTTATCTTCCGGCTTTGCCACTAATATCGTCATCGTTTCACGTGGAACATGCACTTGCTCAAGACACAATCACTTGGTTTTTGTTTGCGATGGGTGTAGGCCAACTGTTTGCTGGACCACTCGCGGACAAATATGGACGTCGAACTGTTGCATTGGTAGGCATTAGTATTTACGCAATGAGTGCTTTATTGGCGTGGAGCGCTCAAAACATTGAGTGGATGCTAACGGCTCGATTGCTACAAGGCTTAGGTGCGTGTGCGACATCGGTAGCAGCCTTTGCAACAGTTCGCGATATGTTTGGACCGGAAAAAAGCGGCAAGATGATCAGTTATCTCAATGGTGCAATCTGTTTTATTCCGGCACTGGCGCCAATATTGGGCAGTTGGTTAACGCAACAGTTTGGTTGGCGCTCAAACTTTAGCTTTATGGCGGGCTTTGCATTGATAGCCTTGGTTGCCATGATCATTAAGCTTAAAGAGACCAACCCAGCACCAAGCGCAGAAGCGGTGTTTAAACCGAGTCGCTATTGGGCGGTGTTGAAAACGCCTTCGTTTATCTTTCACGCTTCATTGTGCATGTGCGCCATGGCGGTCATCTTGGCGTACGTGACTTCGGCGCCTGTAGTACTGATGGAGAACCTAGGGTTGAGTATGAATGAGTTCACCCTATGGTTTGGGATTAATGCGGCTATTAATATTGTTGCGTGTATGACGGCACCAAAATTTATGGAGAAGTTTGGTACTCATAAAACGTTGGTAGTCGGTATCGTGACGCTTGCCATCGCAGGCATCGTTATGTTGGTTCTAGCTGAGCAAGCAACCGCGTTTGCGTTTATGTTACCCATCTTTATGTCTTCAATCGGCTTTGCTTGGATTCTTGGCGCAGCGGCTGGCAAAGCGCTTGCACCATTTGGTGATAAAGCGGGCACGGCTGCCGCTCTGCTTGGTTTATTCCAGATGAGCGGATCTGGTTTGGTGGTGGGCACCGTTCAAAGGTTGGGCTTGGAACCACAACTTATGATAGCCATTCAGATGCTTATCTTGCTGCCGGGCTTACTCATCTTGATGAGCAAGAGTGGCAAACACTGGCACGTGGCTGCTGCGCAATAAGTTGTGATTTGCTTTGATGCGTTACCAAAACGTTGTATATTTGAGCTCCTTTGCTAACTAATACTGTGGACTTAAAACGACGATGTCGATGACAACCTACGAAATGGCTCGTGTTTTGGAGCAACTAGAAGATTCTCCAGAAAAAATCATGTTTGGTAAATTACTCAACGAGCTAGGTAATCAGAGTGGAGAGCGCATTCGAAGTGCGGCGAAACAAGTTCCACTGCATATGCTTCGTGATATTGTTTATCAGTTCCAGCAAGTAATCGAGTCGCGCAAAGATGAGCAAGTGGAACTGCTTGCTAAGTCGATAGCAGAGCAAGGTATTTCAGCGGAAGAGCTTAAACAGTATTTAGAATCCCGTTAAAAAAATGGCCCCTAAACGTAGGGGCCATTTTTTATGGATTCACATTTCGGTTGATGGGGTTTTGCAGTGAAATCAGCGTCTCTGTTGATTGCACTTCATCAATGGCTTGGAGCTTGTCGATGAGCACGTATTGCAGCTCTTCAATAGAACGACACATCAACTTTACAAAGATATTGTAAGCTCCAGTGGTGTAGTAGGCTTCCACGACTTCTTCTAGTGCATTGAGTTTTTCGAGTGCCGAGTGGTAGTCTCGCGCGGCATTCAAGTTAATGCCGATAAAGCAGCAAACGTCGTAGCCAAGCTTTTTGGTGTCGACAATGACTTCTGTACCTTGAATGATGTCAGCTGACTTCATTTTCTCTATTCGTACATGAACAGTGGCGGGGCTAACATTAAACTGTTTGGCCATTTCGGCATAAGGCGTTCGCGCGTCTTCCATGAGTGTCTTTAAAATCGCGCGATCGAGGTCGTCGAGTTTTACATTGTGTGCGTGCACATTTCTCTCCCAATAAGGTCGGGCTCTTAGTTCAAAATATCAACAAGAGTGATACTATTAAAAGAGTTATTTCCCATCTGAGAGCTATTTTAGTGCGCTTTAGTCTGATTCTTCTAGCGGTATTTCTATCTTCTTCGATTTATGCGAAAGACACTGACGTACTGGTCGTTCACTCATACCATCAAGGATTTTTCTGGACCGACAGTTTTCAAGAAGGTCTGGAGAATGCTCTAAAAGATTCAGGGATTTCCACCCGAGTCGTCTACCTCGATACCAAACGTAACCAAAGCGAAGAGTACCTCGACTTACTGCTTGATCTGTATATCACCAAATTTGGCCAAGAACAGTTTCAAGCGGTTGTGGTAAGCGATAACAATGCGCTCAACCTTATGAATCGTTTGGGGGAACAGCTGGGTAGTACGCCAGTAGTCTTTGGCGGAATTAACAACTATGACCCTCGTCTGCATAGTAATTTAACCGCAACGGGGCTGATTGAAGACATTGACCTCTACAGCAACATTTCGCTAATTGAGCGTCTGCAACCTAATGTCGAGTCGATTTATGTGATTAGCGATCATTCCATAACAGGAGAGGCGGTGAGACAACAAGTGGGAAAGTTCATTGATACTTACCCTAATTACCGCAACAAAATTACTCAGCTGGTCCCAGAAAGTTACGATCAATTACTCGATACGCTTAGCGATCTAAACGCAAAGAGTGCCGCATTGTTTTGGGTCTACTACCGTGACAAAAATGGCCACGTGATTTCTGACAAGCAACTTTGGAAAGAACTGAATCTACGTTCAGCTGCACCCGTTTATATGGTTCATGATCTCGGGCTAGGTTATGGTGCGGTCGGCGGTGTCATACAAAGCGGTTTGGTCCATGGGTTGCAAACAGGGGAAATGCTCAGAGAAATTATTGAGCGCGGAGAATTGCCTAAGGTTCGAGTTGGTACGCCAGAGATCAAGTTAGATTACGTTGCTGTAAAGAAATGGGGACTCGGGGCAGAAGACGTGGCGGCGTCGATGTTTTTCAATAAACCTCAATCGTTTGCCGATCGCTACCAAAGTGAACTTAATCTAGCAGCCACTCTGGTTTCAGTGTTGCTTATCATCATTTTGGTGTTGGTGTACTACCTGAGCCGATTAAAGCGCAGTGAACAGTTGGCGACGGAAAGCCAAATGCTGACTGAAATGGTGTTTGACCAAAGTTACCACTTTATTGGTGTGCTCGATTCAAAGGGGGGCGTGACATCGAGCAATCGTAAGTTGCAAGAGTTGCTTTACAGTCAGGATTTCAGCCAAGACTTGCCCATTTGGCAACATCGTTACTGGCAAGAAGACGCTGTTGCCCAGTTCAAACGCTTCTTAGATGATAAGCAAGCCGAGACGGTAACCCAATTTGAGGCAGAAATCTGGCATGAAGAGTTGGGCGCGTTAGTTCTTGAAGTCTCTCTCAAACCGATCCCGTCAGGCGTAGAGTCCGCGCGCTACTTACTTGAAGCCAAAGACATCACCACTCGGAAAATTACCGAAGAGCGCTTGTATCAACGTGAGGCGAACTTGAGTCACTATTACGACCAACAGCCGGTGATGATGGTGACGCTCGATGACCAAAACCGTATCCAACAAGTGAACCAATTTGCTGAACAGTTGCTTGGTTACACGCCAGACCAAATTTTAGGTCATCGCTTGAGAGAGTTTTATCTGCATGAGGATGCGCTTATTCCGCGTCAGGTACTGCTGCAACCTAAGCAGGTTATGAAAGGGGTCTGGCGACGTGAGATTGAGTATCGCCATGCTGACGGACAAGTGTTGTGGATTCGCGAAAATATCCGTCCTTTGGTCGAGTCGGGGCATTTACTCATTGTCGGAGAGGACATCACCGAGACGCGCAAACTGTCCGATCAATTGGCGTATCAAGCCAGACATGACCTTTTAACCGGCACATTTAGTCGCAACTTTTTCGAAAAAGAGCTCACCAAAGCACTTAAAGAAGTGGAAAGCTATACGCGCACTCACGCAATGCTGTATCTCGATCTTGACCAGCTTAAGGTATTAAACGACACCGCAGGTCATGAAGCAGGGGACGAAGCGATCAAATTCTGTGCGCGAACGCTGGAAGAAGTCTTACCTTACAACACCGTGTTAGCGCGGATGGGGGGCGATGAGTTCGCGATTCTTCTCAAAGATTGTACTGAGTTAGACGCGAAGAAACTGGCGAAAATGATCATCGATAATCTGGGTGAGCAACCTTTCGTCTGGCAAGACATCCGATTAAGCCTCAACTGTTCTATCGGTATTCGATTGATTGACCATACTGCCTCTTCACCGCAAATGGTCCATGCACAAGCGGATACCGCGTGTCATGTCGCGAAAGAGGAAGGGCGTAATCGCTACAGCTTATACTGCCTGGATGATCAAGAGCTGCGTCGCCGTGAGCAAGAAATGGAGAGCGTGAACTTAGTACATGATGCTCTTGCTAACCAACGCATTGAGCTGTTCGCCCAGCGCATTATTGCCTTAGACAACGATGACAAAGGCATGCACTTTGAAATCTTGGTTAGGATTCGTGATGTGAATGGCGATTACATCTCGCCGGGTATCTTTATGCCTGCATCTGAGCGCTACAACATTGCGCATTTGATCGACCGAGAAGTAGTAAGCCAAACCTTGGATTGGTTTAGCGCGAACCCTGCTGCATTGGAAAATCTCAGTCAGGTTGCGATAAACCTGTCTGGTCATTCAATGGGCAATCGAGAGTTCATCCAGTTTTTGCTCAATAAGCTCCAAGAGAGCGCGGTGCCGTGTAATAAGGTCTGCTTAGAAATTACCGAAACGGCGGCCATGAGCAACATGAAGCAAGCCATTGAATTCTTCAGCCAGTTAAAGGCATTAGGGTGTTTGATCGCTTTGGATGACTTTGGCTCAGGACTCTCCTCGTTTGGTTACCTGAAAAAACTGCCTGTCGATATTGTGAAAATAGACGGCATCTTTGTTCGCGATATCGATGTCAATGAGATGGACCACTTGATGGTGCGTTCAATCAATGATTTGGCAAAACAAATGGGTAAGCGAACCGTGGCTGAGTTTGTCGAGAACACGCGCATCATTGACCAATTGATGGAGCTTGGCGTGGATTACGCGCAGGGTTACATTATCGGTAAACCTAAACCCCTACCGACGCTGGTGGAGGAGTTGATCGATGAGAATAGGGTTAGTCCCCAATCTTAAAATCCATTACACTTGCGCCAGTTTTATTGCCCCTTGAATCGGAGCCTAATGTGCAGTTACAACTTATTTGTCAATCTCCAGACCAGAATGAACAGCTTGAGCGCATCGCTCAGCGTTGGGGATTAGAGCACAACCCGCAAAGCCAGTTTGCTTTAGTGCTTACAGCTGAGCGCCTTGAGCTGCGTAAAGTCGACGAGCCTAAGCTAGGTGCCATTTACGTTGACTTGATTGGCGGTGCGGTAGGTCATCGACGCAAATTCGGTGGCGGCAAGGGGCAAGCTATTGCGAAGGCGGCAGGGCTCAACAAAGGGGCGACTCCGCATGTATTGGACGGCACGGCGGGGCTTGGGCGCGATGCTTTTGTATTGGCTTCGCTAGGGTGCAAGGTACAAATGGTTGAGCGTCACCCTGTGGTTGCTGCTTTGCTTGATGATGGACTGACTCGTGCTCAGCAAGATCCAGAAATCGGTACCTGGGTGAGTGAGCGGATGTCTTTGCTCCATGCCTCTAGCCACACTGCGTTGCAAGACCTTGTGAATGACGAGTCCTTTGTTAGACCCGATGTCGTCTACTTGGATCCAATGTACCCTCACCCTGAAAACAAAAAGAAAAGTGCGTTAGTGAAGAAAGAGATGCGAGTATTTCAGTCTTTAGTCGGCGCAGACTTGGATGCGGATGGTCTGTTAGCACCTGCACTTGAACTGGCAACGAAGCGAGTGGTGGTGAAGCGACCTGACTACGCAAACTGGCTTGATGAACAGCGCCCAGCGATGGCGATTGAAACGAAAAAAAATCGTTTTGATGTTTATGTCAAAGCATCAATGACTTAGTGCCCAAAGCCGATTAAATCTTCATTTAGTGCTTGCTAATTAACCGTCATGTAGGTATATCTTACTAAGAATTATTCGTATTCTTAGCTGGAGTAGTAGCATGGCTAAACGTCTTTGTAAGATGAATCGCAAGCAGATCGCTGAAAACCTAGGGGACATCCATCGTTTGGTGATTGAACCTAAGTTTGTCTGCCGCTCGTGTGCGCGTTCGTCTTCTTCACAAAGCTCGCTGTGTAAGCCTGCTGCGATTCCTCCTCAAAAGTGCCAAGATAAGCCGATAGAGCAACAAAGAGCTTGTGGCTTGCTTGCTGAAGCGTTGCCAACAAAAGATCGCGCAGATGTCGTTGATGCCAAGAAAGCACAGGCCGTTAGACGTGTGATTGACAAAGTTAAGCAAAAAGCTTCAACAAAGGCGACTCACAAGCCGTCACTGACCACAGAACCGGTGGTCGATATCTCGAGTAACACATCAATTAAAGAGGCGAAGAAGGCGCTTAAAAAACAGTATAAGCAGCAGAAGAAGCTCCTCAAGCTGGCGAAGAAGCAACGCAAATTGCTTAAGAAGCAGCATAAACTTGAAGCTCAAGTTGAGCGCCAAACACCTTTGATTATTCCAGAACTTGTTGCAGCACAGATCGACGCTGCGGTGCATTAACAATAAAAAAACGCTCTCGATTAGGAGAGCGTTTTTGTTTATGCCGATTGATAGCTTTGTTCAACCTTTCTTTTGACCCAGGTTTCGTTGACCCACAACGATAACATGATGATCGCGCCGCCAATGGTGAGTCGAACTAGGTCGACATCTCGATTCCAGATCAGAATATTCACGATTAAGCCTGCAGGAACCAGGGCATTGTTCATGACTGCTAGTGCCCCTGCGTTAACCATGGTGGCGCCTTTGTTCCACGCAAAGTACCCCAAGCCTGACGCGATCAAGCCCAAGTAGATCAAGATTCCCCACTGTGTTTGAGTGGTTGGAAGCTTATCTAGGTTGCCCATCAAGGCAAAGGCGATCGTTGCGACGCAGAGCGCACCAAGGTAGAAATAGCCAAACACCGTATGTTGTGGCAGGTCAACAGGGCTTTTCTCCATAATGTATTTGTAGCCCACTTGGCCAATGGCGAAGCACAGGTTCGCCCCTTGAACCACTAAGAAGCCCAGCACGAAGTTTTCATTGATTCCAGCAAACTTAATGAAAGCTGCGCCCGCCACGGCAATTATCGCAGTCACTAAATACCATGGTGAAAATCGTCCTTTTAAAAGATCATAAATCAAGGTGACATAGATTGGTGTGAAGACGGTAAACAAAAGGACTTCTGGAACGGAAAGCAGTAAGAAAGATTGGTAGTAGAAGCAGTACATCAAGCCAAGCTGAAAACCACCAACGGTCATCAGTTTCGCAATCAGCCCACGGTCGATACCTTTAAAACGTAGGAAAGGTAAGAACACTAGGCTGGCGAGTGCGACACGGATAAAGACCGAGAACCAAGAGTCAACTTGACCGGCGAGGTAAACGCCGATCAAGCTAAACGAAAAAGCCCATAAAAGGGTGACGGCAGAGAGATAACCCATAACTAATACTCATTATCAATAAATGCTCTGCAGTCTAGCGGAAATTTTCCTCTCGATCAGTCTTTAAGTGGCACGACCAACATATCGACAGGAGAGCAATTGATTAATTGTCGGGTAGAGGAAAGCAACTTACTCCAAAAATCTTGGTGATGACCACAAACCACCAGATCAATATTGAACTCTTGAATGGTTTCACACAGTTCATTACCCAAATCACCACTGCCCACTAGCGTATGTTTGATGGGGTAATTGGCGTGATCGGCAAACTCTTGAAGTTGTGCTTGAGACGCTTGTACTGCTTGATGCTGGGTTTCGGCTAGGTTGATATCAATCAGCCCAGTGTAGAGCTCAGCGTAGTTGACATCGATATGCACAAACGACACGGCAGCTTCAAGTGGTTTGGCAAGAGAAACGGCTTTTTCAATCAAAAGTTTGCTGTCTTCAGAGAGGTCGACGGCAACCAAAATATGTTGATAACTCATAGTGCTATCTCCTTTAGGTGTCTGTTTAAAGATTAGCACCCCCAACCAATAAATTTTGTTGTAGTGATCTCAGATCCACATTCATACGTCAAAGTGTTAAAGTAACAAACATGTTATAGTCATTTACAGTTCATAGACTTAGTAGGAGAAGCAGATGCTTTCACAAGCAATGGTTGAACAATTGAATGAGCAAATTAATCTCGAATTTTTCTCATCCAATCTATACTTACAAATGAGTGCTTGGTGCGAAGACAAAGGTTTTGAAGGCGCGGCTGAATTTTTACGCGCACATGCCGTAGAAGAGATGGAGCACATGCAACGTCTATTTACGTATGTAAGTGAGACAGGCGCGATGCCAATCTTAGGTGCGATTGATGCGCCTAAGCATGAGTTCTCAAGCCTTGGCGAAGTATTTCGTGAAACGTTCGAGCATGAGCAAATGATCACTCAGAAGATTAACAAGCTCGCTCACGTGGCATTTACGTCTCAAGACTACTCAACTTTCAACTTCTTACAGTGGTACGTTGCTGAGCAGCACGAGGAAGAGAAGTTATTTAAAGGGATTTTAGATAAGCTAGAACTCGTTGGTGAAGATGGTAAAGCGCTATTCTTTATCGACAAAGATCTAGCCGCTCTAGCTAAAGAAGGCTCATCTTCTATCATGGATGCCTCTGCTGAATAACTTTCAGCGAAAGACGTTGTAAAGGTCGTCTTTTTCTTCTGGGCATTCTGAGAAGATGTAGGGAGGAAAAGATGATCAATGCAGACACAATTCTATTCACGCTAATGTTGGTGACTCTCGTCAATTTAGCCAGATACCTTACTGCGCTCCGTTCTCTTATTTACATCATGCGTGAAGCCCATCCGCTGTTATATCAGCAAGTTGATGGCAACGGTTTCTTCACCACGCATGGTAATGTCACCAAGCAAGTGCGCCTCTATCACTACCTAAAAAGTAAAGAGTATCATCATCATCATGATGAGGTATTCACGGGTAAATGTGAGCGGGTCAGAGAGCTGTTTATTTTGTCGACTTCCCTGCTAGGTGTTACGTTACTTGCGGCGTTCATTCTCTAAGCGTTGATGATTTGGCAAGCAACACGAATACCGCTAGAATAGCGGACCTAAATTGCTAAGGATGTGCATCGTGCACATCCTTTTTTATTGGTCTTTGATTGAGTGGGTATCATGGCGGAAAAGTTTGATGTGGTCATTATTGGTGCGGGTGCAGCCGGTTTAATGTGCGCTGCAGAAGCAGGTAAACGAGGGCGCAGTGTGCTGCTGCTCGACCACGCCAAAAAGCCCGGTCGCAAAATCCTAATTGCGGGTGGCGGTCGTTGTAATTTCACTAACTACGATGTCACGGCTAAACACTACCTTTGTCAAAACCCACACTTCGTAAAATCCGCGTTGGCTCAATACACCAACTGGGACTTTATCTCGATGATTTATAAACACGGCATCGAGTTTGAAGAGCGCGATCATGGTCAGCTATTTTGCGTGGGCGATTACAACTCAAAAGACATCGTGAAGATGCTGCTTGCGGAGTGTCAGTTACCATCGGTAGAGCAGCGCTACCAGCAAGATATTCACCATATCGAACAGACAGAGTCAGGCTTTGAGCTGCACGCCAACACCAGCGTGATAGAGTGTCAGTCACTGGTTGTCGCTACGGGTGGTTTATCGATGCCCAAGCTAGGTGCGACCCCATTTGGCTATAAGATTGCCGAGCAGTTTGGATTGTCGATCGTCCCAACAACGGCCGGCTTGGTACCGTTTACCTTGCACAAAGAAGACAAAGAAGACTTTGCTGAACTGTCCGGCATCGCGATTCCGGTCGAATTGACAGCAGAAAACAACACCGTCTTTAAAGAGGCTCTGTTGTTTACTCACCGTGGTTTATCAGGTCCTTCCGTTTTGCAGATATCTTCATACTGGAAGCCGGGTGAGACGGTGACCATCAACCTGGTGCCTGACGTTGATATGGATGACTTACTCAGTCAAAACTTGGAAAAACATCCGAATCAAAGTTTGAAGAATACGTTGGCTAAAGTCTTGCCGAAGCGACTGGTTGAGGTACTGATAGAACGTAAAGTACTAGAAGATAAGCCACTCAAGCAGTTTGGCGTGAATCAGCTTAAAGCGATCAGCCAAACCTTACAGCATTGGCAGATTGTGCCGAATGGTACTGAAGGTTACCGCACCGCCGAGGTGACGTTAGGTGGTGTGAATACCGATCATATCTCTTCAAAGACCATGGAGTGTAAGCAAGTTAAAGGGCTGTACTTTATCGGTGAGGTGATGGACGTAACTGGTTGGTTGGGAGGCTATAACTTCCAGTGGTGTTGGAGTTCAGGCTTCGTAGCTGGCCAGTGGGTGTAAAGTCACACGAATAATTACTGAGAATTCACTCTTTAGTACTACACTTAGTTAGTGAGATAGCAGTGTGGTCAAAGGAGTGAATCCTATGAGTCAAGAAGCGTTAATTTCCCGTATTAACGAACTACCCAGAATTGAAAGCGTCCTGCAAGAGTTACTCGAAATGGTCAATCGAGAGACGATCGACTTTGGCGAGTTAGCGCGCAAAATGTCGATGGATCAGGTGTTGTTGGCTCGTGTGTTGAGGATGGCGAACTCCGCACAGTTTGGCGGCGTGAAAGGCATCGCCAACATTAATGACGCCATTGTTCGAATTGGGATTGGCGCCATTCGTAACCTCATCTCTTCCTCGATTCTCGCGACAACCTTTCCTAAGCTCGAAACCCTCAATATCAAAGACTATTGGGCTGGTACGTTTGAAATCGCGACAATTGCCAGCACCATCGCCAAAGACATCAAATTGGACCCGAACGAAGCGTTTACCACAGGGATATTGCACAACATTGGCGAGCTGATGATTCATGCTTTGGAGCCGGAAAAAGCTGTCGATATCCAGCAAAGAGTGTGGAATGGGGAAAACGCCGCGCAGGTTCAACGTGAAGTATTAGGTACGGACGCGCAGCAACTGGGTGCCGTGCTTGCAGAAAGCTGGCAATTCCCCAATGAGCTGGTGGATGCCATCGCGAATGTGAACCACCCTGCGAAGGCGGTAGAGTCGAAACGTTTGGCATGTTTACTCTACTTAGCGCGAGACATTCACCAACGTTGGGACAACATGCTTGATGAGCAAGAGAAGCAGCACTACCTGACAACGAGTAAAGCTGCGATAGCACTGCATGTCTCTCCAACGCTTGCGTCGAGTATTGATGCCGTTCGCGGTCAGGGCAGTGAACTGGCGTATCAACTTTTCTAGCTATTGTGCGTTAGAGTGGTCAGTTTGAGCGCGATCTTTTTTGCCGATTTTGATCTGCTGGATCACCAAGCCTGTGATAATCAGCACTAATCCAAGTAGCGTTGCTGGGTGAATCTCCTCACCAATAATGGAAGCCAACAGCATTAACGAAATGAAGGGCGATGCAAAAATGAGGTTACTGATACGCGCCGTATTTTGCGTGGCCTTTAGAGCACTTAGCCAAAGGACAAACGTCACCCCCATTTCAAACAAGCCGACGTACGTAACCGCGAGCCAACCTTTGTTGGTAATGTGACTAAAACTTGCGCCTTCGTAAAGGGTTAAGCCAATAGCGAAAGGAATGGCGACCAAAAAGCCAAGTAACACACCAACAACCGGATCGGCTTTGTTCTTTGCGTTTAAGATCCAATAACCAGCCCAAAGCAGGGTGGATAGCAACGCCAGTCCAACACCTAATGGGCTGTCAAAATTAAGACCTAGCACATCCCCTTTGGTCGCGATAACGATCACGCCCAGATAACTGAACGTACAAGCGACCCAATCCTGTTTGCGAATCTTTTGCCCTAAAAAAACCGCAGCCATCAAGGTTAAGGTGATCGCCCAGCTGTAGTTGATGGCTTGCGCTTGTGAGGCAGGCAGAAGATCGTAGGCTTTGAACAATATGATGTAGTAAGCCAGCGGGTTGATGACACCAAGTAGCAGGTAGTACCAAGGATTAGATAGAAACGTGCTGGGTAATTGCTTTAGCTTACCGGTGGCCGCGCAGATAATCATCAACGCCAGTGCCGAGACAATACTCGCCACGGTTAACATCTGAATCGGGGTGAATTCGGCTAACGTGAGCTTAAAAGCAGTCGCTACCGTTGACCAGAGTAGTACAGCGGATAAACCTAATCCTAAAGCGCGGCGCTCGTTCATGATGTTCCTTTCATCAAACCAGCGGTGATATTGCGCTGGTTGTTGGTATGGCTGAGGGTATGAAGCGCCTAGTCTAGCTGTTCGATAACTGGCCGACAAACTGGACATTTATCCAGTGCTAAAATACCATTGAGTGAAGACGATAAACACGAGTTAAGCCTTTACTATGCAATGGATTCTAGAGAATCAAACTTTATTGATGTCATCCATCACCAGCGCCGTTGTCGGTGGTTTTGTTGTCGGTTGGTGGGTAAAACAAAAAATGCAGTTTCAGCAACAACTCACTGAGCAGCAACTAGAATCCAATCAACAACTTGCCAACAGCCAGATCCAACAATTGCAGCGAGAGCTCGAACAATGCCAGCAAGAGTTGGACGAACTAGACAGCGAAAGAGACAAAGCCGCTTATGAGCTGAAACAAGCACACGGTAAGTTGATGGCGGTGATGGAAAAGCTGCGTTACTTTGACGCTGTGAAACAAGAACGTCAGCAATACGCTGACGACCTAAACATCGCAAGAGAGCAGAAGTCACAACTTGATGCTCAGCTTCGCGAACAACAAGCCCGACATGAACAAGAAAACAAAGCCAATCAAGAGAAACTGCAATTACTCGAGCAAGCCGAAGTACGCCTGAAGCAACAGTTTGAACACCTTGCCAACCAACTGTTTGAAGAAAAAACCGCCAAAGTCGACCAACAAAATCGCCAAAGTTTAGAAGGCTTGCTCTCACCATTGAAAGAGCAGTTGGAAGGCTTTAAACGCCAAGTCAACGACAGCTTTACGGTCGAAGCCAAAGAGCGTCATACCCTGGTTCATGAGCTGAAAAACCTGCAACGTTTGAACGAACAAATGACCCGAGAGGCTGTGAATCTCACTCAGGCTCTGAAAGGGGACAACAAACAGCAAGGCAACTGGGGAGAGGTCGTGCTGGCGCGTGTGCTTGCCGAATCAGGCTTGCGAGAAGGGCATGAATATCAAACTCAGGTTAGCTTGCAAAATGAAGCGGGTAAACGTTACCAGCCGGATGTGATTGTTCACTTACCACAAGATAAGCAGGTGGTTGTCGACTCTAAAATGGCGCTCGTGGCTTACGAGCGCTACTTTAATGCAGAAACCGATGCTCAGCGAGACAAAGCCCTAAGTGACCACTTACTTGCATTGAGAGCGCATATCAAGGGATTATCGAACAAGGATTATCACCAGTTGAAAGGCATTCAGAGTCTCGACTACGTGCTGATGTTTATCCCCGTAGAGCCCGCTTTTCAAATCGCCATTCAAGCGGATCCAAGCTTGGTTAAAGAGGCAATGGAGCACAACATTATTTTGGTCAGCCCGACCACTTTGCTGGTGGCGCTTCGAACCATTGATAACTTGTGGCGCAATGAGCGACAAAATCAAAACGCGCAAGTGATTGCTGAGCGTGCCAGCAAACTGTACGACAAACTGCGATTGTTTGTTGATGATATGGAGAGCTTGGGCGGCGCGCTTGATCGAGCCAACCAGAACTACCAAGGTGCGATGAACAAATTGGCTAGCGGGCGCGGAAACGTCATTCGCCAAGCGGAGAGCTTCAAACAGTTAGGGGTGGAGGTCAAAAAACCGATCTCTAGCGCGCTCACTCAAATGGCTCAATATGAAGGGCTCACAGAAAATCGTGCATTGAATGAAAATGATTCTATCGTACAAAGACATCCGGATGAGGATAAAGTAAACTAATCGCCCGCAGTGCTCAGGTCGTAATTAATAATCAGCATTGCTCGAAGAGGAATCATCATGACGGATACAAGCGTGCAATCAAACCCAGCGTTAGAATCGAGTGAAACTACCCACTTTGGTTTCACCACCGTGGCAAAAGAACAAAAAGTTGAAAAAGTAGCAGAAGTTTTTCACTCTGTTGCAGCTAAATACGACATCATGAATGATTTGATGTCGGGTGGTATTCATCGTCTTTGGAAGCGCTTTACCATCGATTGTAGTGGTGTGCGACCAGGCCACCGCGTCCTTGACCTTGGTGGCGGTACCGGTGATTTGACGGCTAAGTTTTCACGCATTGTCGGTGAGAAAGGCCATGTTATTTTGGCGGATATCAACAACTCTATGCTCAATGTTGGCCGCGATAAACTGCGCGACATTGGTGTTGTTGGTAACGTGCACTACGTACAAGCGAATGCGGAAGAGCTGCCGTTCCCAGATGACTATTTTGATGCGATCACTATTAGCTTTTGTTTACGTAACGTGACCGACAAAGACAAAGCGCTTCGTTCGATGTATCGCGTTCTTAAGCCTGGTGGTCGTCTATTGGTGCTTGAGTTTTCTAAACCCGTCTTAGAGCCGCTATCAAAAGTATACGATGCGTACTCATTCCACTTGCTACCTAAAATGGGAGAGTTGGTGGCCAACGATTCAGAAAGTTACCGTTACCTTGCTGAGTCGATCCGTATGCACCCAGATCAAGAAACGCTTAAAGGCATGATGAATGACGCTGGTTTCGATAACACCAGCTACTACAACTTGACGGGTGGTATCGTTGCGCTTCATCGCGGCTACAAGTTCTAAGGTCACGCACTATGCCATTTGAACCTCTCATTACGGCAGTGATAGAAACTTCACTGAATACTCTCATTAACGATGACCCAGAATTGGGTCGTCGTCTTGGCCGACTTAAAGGTCAAGTGATTCAAGTTCATCTCAAAGAAATTAACAAGACATTGACCTTTGTTTTTAGTCAGCAAATTGATGTCTTGGCCAACTATGAAGGTGAGCCTGACTGCTACCTTTCCTTAAATCTAGCGGTGCTTCCTGAACTGCGTGATCAATCCAACATCACCAAGCTCATCAAGCAAGACAAGTTAGTACTGGAAGGTGACATCCAACTGGCGCAAAAATTTGCTCAATTGATGACAGATTGCAAGCCAGACATCGAAGAGTGGCTGTCACGAGTAACGGGCGATGTCGTGGCGCACACCGTAGTGAAAGGTGTCAGTGGTTTTGGTCAGATCGTGACGAGCCAAGCCGCTAAACATCAGCGTCACTTAGGGCAGGTTCTTACCGAAGAGTGGCGTATCGCGCCCGCGCCTTTGGAAGTTGCCCACTTTTGCGATCAAGTGGATGATGTGAAAAGCCAAGCGGCAAAAGTTGAAGCTCGTTTGAATCAGCTGTTGGAGCGCGCATGACCCCAGCAGAGTTAAAGCGCTTATACCGAATTATCAAGGTTCAACTAGAGTATGGTTTGGACGAACTCTTGCCAGACCATCAATTAATGAAGGCTCCACTGCTGGCACGCAAAAGTCTGTTCTGGATTAAGAATCAGCATCCAGAAAAAGACCTTGGTGAGCGCCTGCGTTTAGCTTTGCAAGAGCTTGGTCCGGTATGGATCAAGTTTGGTCAGATGATGTCGACGCGTCGCGATCTCTTTCCTCCTCATATTGCCGACCCGCTCGCATTGCTCCAAGACCAGGTGTCTCCGTTTGATGGCCAATTGGCGAAAGAGCAGATTGAGCTCGCACTCGGAGGTCCACTTGAGACTTGGTTTGATGATTTTGATATCGAGCCGCTTGCCTCAGCGTCGATCGCTCAAGTGCACACTGCGAAGCTCAAATCGACTAACCAAGAAGTGGTACTAAAAGTCATCCGGCCCGATATTCGCCCAGTCATTGATGCAGATCTAAAACTGATGTACCGCATGGCGCGTATAGTCGCCAAGGCGCTTCCTGAAGCACGTCGTTTAAAACCTGTTGAAGTGGTGCGCGAGTACGAAAAGACGCTGCTTGATGAATTAGATTTACGTCGTGAGGCGGCTAATGCGATTCAGCTGCGCCGAAATTTTGCTGGTAGTGAAGAATTGTATGTTCCAGAAGTTTTTACTGACTTCAGTAATAAAACTGTCATGGTTTCTGAGCGAATATACGGCATTCAGGTTTCCGACATAGAAGGTTTACACGCAAACGGCACCAATATGAAATTGTTGGCGGAACGTGGCGTGAGTGTTTTCTTTACGCAGGTCTTTCGCGATAGCTTCTTTCACGCTGACATGCACCCAGGTAATGTCTTTGTTGAACCGCAGCATCCTGAAAACCCGCGTTGGATTGGCCTAGATTGCGGCATCGTTGGGACACTGAACAGTGAAGATAAACGCTACCTAGCAGAAAACTTCTTGGCGTTCTTTAACCGTGATTACCGCCGTGTGGCCGAGTTGCACGTTGAATCCGGATGGGTTCCACGTGAAACCAATGTCGATGAGTTTGAGTTCGCGATTCGAATTGTTTGTGAACCGATCTTTGCCAAGCCGCTCTGTGAAATTTCGTTTGGTCACGTGCTGCTGAACCTATTTAATACGGCGCGTCGCTTCAATATGGAAGTGCAGCCGCAATTGGTTCTGCTGCAAAAGACCTTGCTCTATGTCGAAGGGTTAGGGCGTCAGCTATACCCACAGCTTGATTTATGGGAAACCGCTAAGCCATTTCTTGAAGAGTGGATGATGAATCAAGTCGGCCCGCAAGCGGTGATCAACGCGGTGAAAGATCGCGCGCCGTTCTGGGCGGAAAAACTTCCGGAGCTACCGGAGTTGCTGTATGACAGTTTGCGCCAAGGTAAAATGATGAACCAGCGAATGGATCA
Source organism: Vibrio sp. MarTm2 (assembly GCF_027587055.1). NCBI lineage: Bacteria > Pseudomonadati > Pseudomonadota > Gammaproteobacteria > Vibrionales > Vibrionaceae > Vibrio > Vibrio sp. MarTm2. Next base: position 27,620 of record NZ_JAPPTK010000013.1, read on the forward strand.
GCTCTACCAAGGCTACCGTTCAAGCAAACGTCAGCAGGCAACAGGTAAATTTTTATTTGGTGTTGGTGCCACATTAGTCGTATGCTCGGCAATATTGGTCAACAGCACCTATGAGCAACTTTCTATGTTCAGCGCCCTAGGTGGTGTCACATTTTGGTTGCTTAGTTGGCGAGCTTACCGTCAATAGACGTTAAACTCTTGAAATAAATTTGTTTATAGACCCGAGGTAAAAAGAATGGGTGGTATTAGTATTTGGCAACTTCTGATTATTGCTGTCATCGTCGTTCTACTATTCGGTACTAAGAAGCTACGTGGTATTGGTGGCGATCTAGGTAGTGCAGTGAAAGGCTTCAAGAAAGCAATGAGCGAAGATGAGACAGCAAAGAAAGACGCTGACTTTGAGCCAAAAGCTGTCGATCAGCAAAAGAGCGTAGAACAGCAGAAAACAGAAGCGACTGCTGAAACTAAGAAAGACAAAGAGCAGGCGTAACACGTGTTTGATATCGGTTTTTGGGAACTGGTATTAATATCTGTCGTCGGGCTTGTGGTTCTAGGGCCTGAGCGTTTGCCTCATGCGATCCGCAGCGTGTCCAAATTTATTGGCGCAGCGAAAAACATGGCAAACAGCGTGAAGGATGAACTTTCTCATGAATTGAAAGTTCAAGAGCTGCAAGAAAATCTGCGCAAAGCTGAGCAAATGGGGATGGAAGATCTCTCTCCAGAGCTCAAATCTTCAGTTGAAGAGTTGAAGCAAGCTGCTCAAGATGTGCAACGCCCATATGCGAGCAAAAGCGACTCAGCAGAGAAAGCTGCTGAGACTTTGAACGAGAAACAAGACTCTGTTCAAAGTGCCAATGACTCAGCAGGTGCAGTCGAGAGCTTAACCACTCCAGACTCACCACAGGCAGATAAGAAAGCCGAATAGTCTCGCATTAGGAGGAGCTACTAACCAGTAGCTCCTTTTCGATCGTTTATAGTATGAGGTCTCCATGTCTTCTGTAGAGCAGGCACAGCCTTTGATCAGCCATTTATTGGAACTCCGTAATCGTCTGCTCCGTGCGATATTAGCGGTGCTGGTGGTGTTCATTGGGCTGATTTATTTCGCGAATGATATCTATGAATTTGTCTCCGCACCTTTGGTAGAGCGTCTACCTGAAGGGGCAACCATGATTGCCACGGATGTCGCATCTCCCTTCTTTACTCCCCTAAAGCTGACCTTAATCGCATCAATTTTCGTCGCCGTGCCCTTTATCTTGTATCAAGTCTGGGCGTTTGTCGCTCCGGGTTTATACAAGCATGAGCGTCGATTGATCATGCCATTGATGTTCTCAAGCTCGTTGCTGTTTTATTGTGGGGTTGCCTTTGCCTACTTCGTGGTATTCCCGCTGGTATTTGGCTTCTTTACTGCAATTTCTCTCGGCGGCGTGGAATTTGCGACTGATATTTCGAGTTATCTCGACTTTGTATTGGCGCTGTTTTTAGCTTTTGGTATCGCTTTTGAAGTACCGGTTGCTATTATCCTGCTTTGTTGGACAGGGGCGACAAACCCGAAAAGTCTGAGTGAGAAGCGTCCGTACATTATTGTCGGGGCGTTTATTGTCGGTATGATGCTGACACCACCGGATATGATCTCCCAGACACTGCTAGCAATACCTATGTGCTTGTTGTTTGAGGTCGGACTGTTTTTCGCCCGTTTTTATGTACGTAAAGATGAAACGGAAGAAGAGCAGCAGGACGTATAAAACTAGCTGTCATCTGAAACAAAAAAAGCTTGCCGAATGGCAAGCTTTTTTGTTTTCTGACAGTAACGATACATCTCATACTATCGCAAGGAACTACTTAACCTTGATGATATGCCCACATTGGGAGCATAGGTAGATTTCTTTAATGCCTAGCAACTTTTGCCAAAATGTACGGTGCTGTCTTTGTAAGTAACTACTGTGGTTGCACATACAAGACGCCTTCTAATATTTGAGACGCAATACTAAACCAGTCGCATTTACTTTTAAAGGTTAAAGTGTGACTTATATCTCACTATCATGAGAAGTTTAACGGATTCTAATTGTTGATTTGCACAATAAAAACAGTTGCTTAACATTTTTGTTGGTAACTGTTGTAACTTCATTGATAGAGCAACTACGTAGATCGGCGATTCTTTGTGCAACCAATGAAACATAAGCGGGTTCATTTCGTTTTCCACGATGTGGAACTGGAGCTAAATAAGGACAATCTGTTTCCAAAATCACGTAGTTCATGTCTAGATGTGGAATTACCTTGTCCATTCCACCATTTTTAAATGTGGATACGCCACCAAGACCTAAGTGAAACCCGAGATCATTGATCGCTTTCGCCTCCTCAACGCTCCCACCAAAGCAGTGAAAGACGCCAGAAAGTGAGCCGTCTTGCTCTTTACGCAGCAGGGTAAGTGTTTCCTCAATCGAGTCGCGAGTGTGGATGACGACTGGGAGCTTCTTCTCTTTTGCCCAGTTTAGCTGAGTAATAAATGCCATCTCTTGCTCAGCTTTATAGGTTTTGTCCCAATACAAATCGATACCGATCTCACCCACAGCAATAAAATTGTGTTTATCAAACCACGAGTGAATGACGTCCAAGGTTTGCTTAACGTTGCCATCAACATAGCAAGGGTGAAGCCCCATCATTGAGCGACACACCTTTGGGTAAGCGGCTTCGGTTTTCAGCATCGGTTCGATGGACTCTAAGTCGATGTTGGGCAGTAGAATTTTCTCAACCCCTTGCTCAAGTGCGCGGCGTACAACGTCATCGCGATCGTGGTCAAATTCACTGGCGTAGATATGGGCATGGGTATCGATCATGGTGATTCTCTTTGCTATTTCGAGGGGTCAGTATACGGCAGTGTGAGCTTTTGGTCATTTTCTGCATTTTTCTCGACTCGCTCTGGCGTCTCAAGTTTGGAGTGATATGATGCGAATCAAGCACTTTCACCATACAAGGAGAACAGAGTGTCAGTTTCTATTCAAGGTCAGTTCCCTGGCCGTCGTATGCGCCGTATGCGTAAGCATGACTTTAGCCGTCGCCTTATGGCGGAAAACCAATTATCGGTGAGTGATCTGATTTACCCTATGTTTATTTTGATGGGCAAAGATCGACGTGAAACTGTGGAGTCAATGCCGGGTGTAGAGCGTTTGTCTATCGACCTAATGTTGGAAGAAGCACAATACCTTGCTCAGCTGGGTGTGCCTGCAATTGCTCTGTTTCCTGTGGTAAACCAAGATGCGAAGAGCCTTTGTGCGGCGGAAGCATACAACCCTGAGGGCTTGGTTCAACGTGCAGTTCGTTCGCTGAAAGAGCATGTGCCTGAAATTGGAGTGATTACAGATATCGCGCTGGATCCGTTTACCACACACGGCCAAGACGGCATCATTGATGAAGATGGCTACGTTCTAAATGATGAAACGACTAAGGTATTAGTTAAACAAGCGCTATCTCACGCTGAAGCAGGGGCCGATGTGGTTGCGCCTTCAGATATGATGGACGGTCGTATTGGTGCAATCCGTGAAGCACTCGAGAACGCAGGCCATATCAATACCCAAATCATGGCTTACTCTGCGAAGTATGCCTCTTGTTACTACGGCCCGTTCCGTGATGCGGTCGGCAGTGCTAGTAACCTAAAAGGTGGTAACAAGAAGAACTACCAAATGGATCCTGCGAACTGCGACGAAGCGATCCACGAAGTGGCGATGGATATCAATGAAGGCGCGGATATGGTCATGGTCAAGCCGGGCATGCCATACCTAGATGTGGTTCGCCGCGTCAAATCAGAGTTGCAAGTGCCGACGTTTGCTTATCAAGTATCCGGTGAGTACGCGATGCATAAAGCCGCGTTTGCTAATGGCTGGTTAAAAGAGCGCGATACCGTGATGGAATCTCTGCTTTGCTTTAAGCGAGCGGGTGCAGACGGGATCTTAACCTACTTTGCCAAAGACGTCGCTGAGTGGCTAGCTGAAGAGAATGCACAAGCCGCAACGTTTTTGAAAAACGAGCAAGAATAAACACCGATCATTGATTTCAAAGGCTGGCAATTGTCAGCCTTTTTTAGTTTTGGAGGGGCATCGTGACCATTATATATCGTGAGGGCACGTTGGAAGAGTGCGTACAAGTGGTGGAACAGATCACCGAGTTTGTACACAAAGAAACCGTTGAAAGTTTATCTGCGCGACTTCGTGATAAGCCGCGGTTTTTAGTCCAAGTGGCCGAAGAGGGTGAGCAGTTACTCGGATTTAAGATTGGCTATCAATTGGACAGCCAAACATTCTACAGTTGGTTTGGTGGCGTCTCATCACTTGCTCGAAATAAGGGAGTCGCACAGCGGCTACTTGAAATACAGGAAGACTGGGTGGCAGAGCAGGGCTATCAATACCTTAAGGTAAAGTCTCGTAATCAGTTTCCTTCAATGCTGCGGTTGTTGATCAAAAATGGTTACTTGATAGAAAACTATGAAGCAAGAGAGCCACTGCTAGAGAGTCGTATTCACTTTGTAAAAGTACTCAGAACCAGTCATAAAAATTAAATGAGATTTTTTCTCATTTAGGTGTTGACGACTCAAATGAGAATGGTTATTATTTATCTCGTCTTAGGGAATGAGAGAAGTTCACAAGGACGTTGAGTTACCAGATTCAAATTGGAGACGGTGATGACACTGAACTTAATCGAACTTGCACGAGTTCTTTTTGACACGACATTGCTCACATTGCTTCCAGTGTAATTTATAGCTTTATGGCAAAGCACTTTATTCACCTAATTTCGCTTTGACCCCTTTTTGCTAGGCGACATCATACGATGTCGCTTTTTTTATGCCTGTCATTCAGAGTGAACAAAAGGACACCAGCAGCCTTTTCCACAGTTAAGGATCGTAATTCGATCGATCTCTAGATGATCGATCGAATAATACATCTTTAAATTACAAACACTTAGTTTTGAATTTCATGGGATGAAAGCGTTTTTTATATCTTGTGGATAAATAATATAAACAGAGTTATCCACAAGCAAGTCATCCCATTGGTAAAAGAATCGACAAATGTGTGAATGGGCTCTAGAGAGTTAAAATGGATTCACCGCGACAGTCATGGCATCCTAGGCAGATCTTTCTGCATTTTCTTTGGATACGTAAAGACTATGGCTAATATTCCTGATAACCCATTGATTCTGATCGATGGTTCTTCCTACTTATATCGTGCGTTTCATGCTTACCCGGAAACCATGAGCAACGGAGATATTCCGACAAACGCCGTTTATGGTGTAGTGAATATGCTGCGTAGCATGATGCGTCAATTCTCTTCAGATCGAATGGCAGTGGTCTTTGATGCGAAAGGCAAAACCTTCCGCGATGATATGTATCCAGAGTACAAAGCCAATCGACCACCAATGCCAGATGATCTTCGCTGCCAAATTGAGCCGCTGCACAATGTGATTCGCGCAATGGGCTTGCCACTTATCTGTGTGCCAGGTGTAGAAGCCGACGACGTGATCGGTACGTTAGCGTATCAGGCGTCGCAAGCAGGTATGCCTGTTTTGATCAGTACGGGTGATAAGGACATGGCACAGCTCGTGGATGACAACGTTACCTTGATCAACACCATGACCAACGTTGTGATGGATCGTGACGGAGTGGTAGAAAAATTTGGCATTCCACCAGAATTGATCATCGACTACCTCGCGTTGATGGGGGATAAGGTCGATAACATTCCTGGCGTTCCGGGGGTGGGTGATAAAACCGCGAAAGCGCTCCTTCAAGGTATTGGTAGTCTCGAAAAACTGTATGAGAACCTTGATGATATCGCACCACTTGGTTTCCGTGGTTCAAAGACGATGGCGAAAAAACTGGTTGATAACAAAGACAACGCCATGCTGTCTTATGAGTTGGCAACCATCAAACTGGATGTGGAACTAGAAGAAACGCCAGAATCTTTGCTAAAAAATGAGCCGAATAAAGATGAGCTGATTAAGCTTTACGGCCAGCTTGTGTTTAAGTCATGGCTGAACGAGCTGCTTGATGGTGGTTCGGGCGTTGTAGAAGCCGATGAAAAGTCTGGTGCAGCCGTTTCTTCAGCAAAGAGTACTAGTACTGTTGAGATGGATACTTCTGCTGTTACCATTGATCGCAGCCAATACGAAACCATCTTAGATGAAGCCACATTTAACTCTTGGCTTGAGAAGTTAAAAGCTGCCGATGTCTTTGCATTTGATACCGAGACAGACAGCCTAGACTATATGGTTGCTAATCTGGTTGGTCTGTCGTTTGCAACAGAAGAAGGTGTCGCCGCTTATGTACCAGTCGCTCATGACTACCTAGATGCGCCACAGCAACTTGATCGTGATTGGGTATTGGCACAGCTGAAACCTATCTTGGAAGATGATACCCAAGCGAAAGTTGGTCAAAACTTAAAGTATGACGCAAGCGTGTTGGCACGTTATGACATTGAAATGAAGGGCATCAAGCATGACACCATGCTCGCTTCCTACGTTTACAATAGTGTCGGTGGTAAGCATGACATGGACAGCTTAGCCCTGCGCTTCCTTCAGCACTGCTGCATCTCGTTTGAACAAATCGCGGGTAAAGGCAAGAAACAGCTCACGTTCAACCAAATTGAACTTGATCAAGCCTCACCGTATGCGGCGGAAGATGCGGACGTAACATTACGCTTGCACAACCGCCTCATGGCAAATATCGAAAAAGATGAGCAGTTGAAAGCGATTTATGAAGAGATAGAAGTGCCGCTTGTCCCAGTGCTATCACGCATTGAGCGCACTGGCGTTTTGATCGATGATATGAAGCTCGCGGCTCAGTCGCAAGAGATTGCACAACGCCTAGATGAACTCGAGCAGAAAGCGTATGAAATTGCCGAGCAAGAATTCAACATGAATTCACCTAAGCAACTGCAAGCACTGTTGTTCGAGAAAATGGGTCTGCCTGTTATTAAGAAGACACCATCGGGTACGCCTTCAACCAATGAAGAAGTACTGCAAGAGTTGGCGTTGGACTACCCATTACCAAAACTGATCCTTGAATATCGTGGTTTAGCCAAACTGAAATCGACTTACACCGATAAGTTGCCGAAGATGATTAACCCAGAGACGGGTCGAGTGCACACCTCTTATCATCAAGCAGTGACAGCGACAGGGCGTTTATCTTCGACTGATCCAAACTTGCAGAATATTCCAATTCGAAATGATGAAGGTCGTCGTATCCGTCAAGCATTTATTGCACCACATGGTTACAAGATCATGGCGGTCGACTATTCACAGATTGAACTGCGTATTATGGCGCACCTGTCGGGTGACAAAGCGCTGTTGGATGCGTTCCAACAAGGCAAAGATATCCACGCTGCGACGGCGGCAGAAATTATGGGAACAACCATCGACCAAGTCAGCTCAGAGCAGCGTCGCCGAGCGAAAGCAGTCAACTTTGGTCTTATCTACGGTATGAGTGCGTTTGGTCTCGCAAAACAGTTAGGGATTCCCCGCGGTGAAGCTCAGGACTACATGAACACCTACTTTGAACGCTACCCTGGTGTCATGCAGTACATGGAAGACACTCGTAGTGCCGCAGCCGAGCAAGGTTACGTAGAAACGATATTTGGTCGCCGTTTACACCTTCCTGAAATCAAGTCTCGCAATGGGATGCGCCGAAAAGCAGCAGAACGTGCCGCGATCAACGCACCGATGCAAGGCACTGCTGCTGATATCATCAAAAAAGCGATGCTGCTTGTCGATGAGTGGATTCAAGCAGAAGGTGATGGTCGCGTTAAACTACTGATGCAAGTACACGATGAATTGGTATTTGAAGTTCAGGAGTCAGCTTTGACCGAAATTGAAAGTAAAGTACAACAATTGATGGAGTCTGCAGTGGCACTCGATGTACCGTTAGTGGCTGAAGCGGGTCATGGTGACAACTGGGATCAGGCACACTAGACACAAAATAGGCTAAATTGGGTAAATAACATGAGCCAGCGCACAAACGCTGGCTTTTTTTTACCAATAAATAAGTAGGAGTGAGTTTGGCCTAAATGTTATTTAACAAAATTTTCATGAAAAAAACTTACAAAAATTGTTTTCATTTCTGACCAAATGTTGTACATTAATCGGCGTAGGGTACAGAGGTAAGATGTTCTATCTTTCAGACCTTTTGTTTCACGTTATTGGATTAGGCTGATTCAGCCGCCCCAGTCAGCTTTTGACTGGGGCGTTTTTTATTGTGGCAAAGAAAAAGTCAGTTCATGCGAGTAAAACGTCACAACCCGCATTAAAAACGCCCATATCCATTCAGTTTATGTCCTCCAAACGCCACTCAGCTCAGACCCCTCTGTCTGTAACTTTCACAACGTTTGTAAATAAATACCAATCACACTTTGGTTATTTTTGTTAGGAAACTAACGGCGGTTTGATGTGCCAGATTTCGCTGTAGGCTATCTAAGTTATTATAAAACAATAACTTGTTTTCTTATGGGGGCGGAGTTGCTTTGAAATTCTCAGTCAAACCAGAATTGCATTGTCGACAGGTATCGACGAATATCAGCACACAATAATTATTACCTATCTATATTCTCTCCCGTTGCCCCGCCCAAAAGGCGGGGTTTTTTATGCCCATAACAAAAAGCCCCGCCAAGGGGCAGGGCTTCAAGTGATATTTTGTCAGGCTAGTCGTCTTGATTATCCTGATTCTCTTCGTCGATGATGTCACCTGTGATTGCATCCGCCAGTGCCGGCGCAAACCACTCATCAAGTTTGTTTCGTAGTGTGTCAACACCAATCCCTTTGAGTGAAGAAAACGCTGCAACGCTTACGTCACCACCAAACCCAACGGCATCTTTCTTAATCTTCAACACTTGTGCTTTGCGTGCGCCGCTCTTGAGCTTATCTGCTTTGGTCAGTAGAACTTGTACAGGAATGCCGCTGTCTACTGCCCAGAAGATAAGCTGTTGGTCGAGGTCTTTCATCGGGTGACGGATATCCATCAACACCACGAGACCTTTCAAGCTTTGGCGTTTTTGCAGATATTCACCCAGTGACTTTTGCCATTTTTTCTTCATTTCTAATGGCACTTGAGCAAAGCCGTAACCCGGTAAGTCGACGATGTGGCAGCCGTCGGTCACCTTAAAAAGGTTAATTAATTGTGTACGGCCAGGTGTTTTACTGGTTTTTGCCAGGCTACGCTGATTGGTCAATCGGTTTAGGGAGCTGGATTTGCCCGCATTGGAGCGACCTGCAAACGCAACTTCGATACCTTCATCTGCTGGCAAGGCGCGGATATCCGGCGCACTCGTGATGAAATGCGTGTTTTGATAATGAATTTTTACGCTCACTGTTAACTCCATCTCGACTTTGTGTAGTCGATTGATTACTTTTTTGTGAAATTGTGTAAAATAACCGTGCTCGGCATAAGGTCGCCTATTGTATCACGACTGGCAACAGCAAGTGGTACTGGAAGCTTGATAATTATAATGGAATGTCATGAAGAAATTAGCGCTAATCTTGAGTCTTTTAGCCAGCTGCTCTGTATGGGCCCAAGGCAGTATTGAAGCTGGTAAAGCAAAATCCCAAACCTGTGTTGCCTGCCATGGTGCTGATGGCAACAGTCAACTCGCTATGTACCCTAAACTTGCAGGTCAGCATGCTAAATATATTGAAAAGCAGCTGAAAGAATTCAAGTTGGGTATGACTAGCAATGGAAAGCAAGGTCGTATGGATCCTGTGATGAGTGGTATGGCAATGCCGCTATCAGAGCAAGATATGAAAGACCTAGCGGCTTATTATGCGTCGCTTCCGATCTCACACAACACAACACCAGAAAATGTTGTCGATGCGGGTAAAGCACTTTACACCGCGGGTGATGCTGAGCGTGGTCTAACAGCGTGTATTGCTTGTCACGGCCCTCGTGGTAACGGCACAGAGCTTTCTGGTTTCCCTAAGATTTCTGGCCAGCATGCTGACTACATTAAAGCTCAGTTAGAGAAGTTCCGTGATGGCTCTCGCAACAACGATATGAACGCCATGATGCGTGATATTGCGAAGAAGCTGACGGACGAAGATATCGATACTCTTTCTAAATACGTTGGCGGCCTGCACTAAGCCCTATCATTTGTTCGAGCGCAAAGTTGTATTGAAAAAGCCCAGAGATTGTCTCTGGGCTTTTTCGTGTGACAGAGTTCACTTCTTAGTTTGCGCCTTGTCACTGCTTGTTTCTCAGTGCTGTGTGAGATATTTGCCATACTTGCGTCCATTAATATCCACCTATTAAAAATAAGTAATTGAAAATTATGGGGTAATGAAAGGGGTTAAAAATTATCTCGATTTATTTCTCCCAGCTAATTGCGCAGTGAGAGGAAAGCGGTAGAGTGTACTTATCGGCAGGGAGCTGAGTAAGGATTTCAGACCAGGAGGTCTCCAAGGACGCAAGCTAGGATTGCTTGGGTGATCAGCAGGATGCAGGGTAGGTAGGAAGCCTACTGGATAGGGATGGTCAATTTGTCTAATGGTTTAAGACAGTGAAACGGATCAGGTTAAGGACTAACCCAGATAGCAGGAAGTAAAAGGAAAGCCAAAACTCACCAGGATGGTGGCAAACAACATTTTTGGCAGGGAAAGCACCAAAAACAAACGGAATATTGGTGTACTGAAATCAGTACCACACAGTTTGGCCGTAAAGGCATTTAGAAAGCGATAGTTAACCCTATCGCTTTTTTTATCTCTTAATTTCAATGAATCGATGATTATTTGCACAATAGTGCTCCACTCTAACGCCAGTTTCTGGTATGTTTCGCATCCCGTTTGAGGATGAGTCAACGCAGACGCTATGCATAATTGCCCCCTTTGCCAAAGCCCAGAGACTAAGCGCTATTTTCAAGATAAGCGCCGAGAATATCTTCAGTGCTTGCAATGTGAACTGGTGTTCGTTAATCCAGACCAGCGTTTGGATGAAGAACAAGAAAAAGCGCACTATGATATGCATGAAAACAACCCACAAGATGAAGGCTACCGACGCTTTTTATCTCGGGTTGCAGGCCCCATATTAGAGCGTATTGAACCTAACTCTCACGGGATCGATTTTGGCTGTGGCCCTGGTCCAACATTATCTTTAATGTTGGAAGAGCAAGGACACACCATGAGTCTTTACGATATTTACTATCACCCAGATAAATCGGTGCTAGCAGAGTCGTATGATTTTATGACTGCTACTGAAGTGATCGAGCACCTCTATACGCCGAACTTGGTGTGGCAGCAATGGTTAAATTTGGTTAAGCCTGGTGGCTGGATTGGTCTTATGACCAAAATGGTCATTGATGTTGAAGCATTTGCCTCTTGGCATTACAAAAACGATCTGACCCATGTGGTGTTTTTCAGTCGTAAAACGTTTCAATATTTGGCAGAGCGGGATCAGCTCGAGCTTGAATTTATTGGTAATGATGTAATTTTACTGAGGAAAGCCCAGTAATGAGCCGTAGTAAAAAAGTAAGATCTGGCGGTAATGGCGACGTTGTTGTCGTTCGTAATCGCACTCAATCAGATGTTGAAGGACGTCTGCGTAAAAAAGATAAAAAGCGCAAAGGCCTAAAAACAGGTGGCCGTAACTCTGAAGCTAAAGCAAATAAGCAACAGACAGCAGGGCAGAAGCGTGATCCGCGTTTAGGCAGCAAAAAGAAAATTCCACTTGTGGTTGAGCCGCAGAAGAAACAAAGCAAAGCGGATCGTCGTTTAAGCGCAGAGCAAGAGCTTGCAATGCTAGAAAACGATACGCAGCTTAATGTGTTGCTAGACCGCATTGAAGAAGGTGAAAGCCTAGGTTCAGGTCTACAGAAGTACGTAGATGAGAAATTGGCGCGCATTGAAGTTCTGATGAAGCAACTTGGCATCTACGATGAAGATGAGTCAGAGCAAGAAGAGCACACCGAGCAAACGTCGAGTTGTGAACTAGGGTCTGATGACGACCTACTTTCACAGTTTGAAGACTTGGATCTAGACCAATTTAAAGGATAAGTAAGCGATGAATGTAACCTTATTAGCCATTGCAGGTGGAGCGATTATCCTCGGCTTAGCCTCATATGCAGGTTACCTTCTGCTCCAGCTTAAGAAGCAAAAGGAGTTGCAACTGCAGCACCAAAAGCTAGCCATTGAAAAGCGAAATGCGAACATTTTTGAAAGTGTTCACGTGCTTTGTTTGGCGGGTATTCAAGGCCAATGTGATTTGTCGGAAATCAGTATTCGCCTGTACAACATTATGGATTACGTTCAAGGTGACGATAGAGTTGATTTTGACGCCGAGTATCCAGCGACATCTGAACTGTTCCATATCGTAAAAGATATGGCTCGTGGTGAAGAACGCCAGAACTTGGTTAAGAAAGAGCGCATGAAACAAAACCTTGAACGCCATAAAGCCGAAACGCGTCTACAAGATGCGATCATTGAAGAGCTCAAGCGACTGCAGAAAAAGGTTCAACCTCTCAACAACCAGATCAACATCCAAATGATCTAGGTCGATGCAACTATCACTCGATCGCTTACACTTAATAGGTAGTGATCGAGTTATCAATTCTGAGTATTGCTACTCAAAAAGCAGCCAGCCTTTCCGCCAGTTTCACTGAGGTGTGGCAAAATAGCCTGCTAATTATAAGTTAAGCATTACAGCCCAAACGGAAAAACCAACATGTCGCAGCCTGTCGTCGCAAGCCAACAAATTGTCTGGGATCAAGCCATACTGGATAAGTACAACTACTCTGGTCCTCGCTATACCTCTTACCCAACAGCACTCGAGTTTCATGAAGCCTTTACGGTTTCGGATTACGACATGGCTTGTACACAGTACCCAGAGCGTCCTCTTTCGCTGTACATTCACATTCCGTTTTGTCACAAGCTTTGCTACTACTGCGGCTGTAATAAAGTGATTACGCGCCATGCCCACAAAGCGGATGAGTATCTTGACGTGTTGGAGCTTGAGATCCGCACTCGAGCGGCTTTGCTTCAAGAGCGTAAAGTTACTCAACTGCACTTTGGTGGTGGCACGCCAACTTTCTTGACCAAAGCGCAAATTAGTCGTCTGATGGCCATTCTTCGTGGAGAGTTCTGCTTCGAAGGCGATGCTGAAATCAGCATTGAGGTAGACCCACGTGAAATCGAGTTGGACATGCTTGATCACCTGCGCGGTGAAGGGTTCAACCGCTTGAGCATCGGTGTGCAGGACTTCAATAAAGAAGTACAAAAACTGGTCAACCGTGAACAAGATGAAGCGTTCATTTTTGCTATGGTTGCCCGCGCGAAAGAGCTGGGCTTTCGTTCAACCAATCTCGATTTAATCTACGGACTGCCAAAGCAAACCAAGGACTCCTTTGCCGAGACGCTAAAACAAGTGCTAGAGATGCAGCCGGGTCGATTGTCCGTGTTTAACTACGCTCACATGCCCCAACTGTTTGCGGCGCAGCGTAAGATCAAAGATGAAGACCTGCCGGTCGCCGAAGAGAAGATGGCGATTCTGCAAGATACTATCGCCACCCTCACCGACGCTGGCTACCAGTTTATCGGCATGGATCACTTTGCTCAGCCGGATGATGAGCTAGCAGTGGCTCAGCGTGAAGGGGTGCTTCATCGCAATTTCCAAGGTTACACGACTCAAGGTGAAGCCGATCTTGTTGGGTTCGGTGTCTCTGCGATTTCAATGATTGGTGATGCTTACGCCCAGAACCAAAAAGAGCTGAAAAAGTACTACGCGCAAGTGAGTGACCAGCGCCATGCATTATGGAAAGGGGTTGCACTGGACGGTGATGACTTACTGCGTCGTGAGGTGATTAAACAGCTCATTTGTAACTTTAAACTCGACAAAACGGCGATAGAGTCGGAGTTTGACGTGACATTTAACAACTACTTTAAAGAAGACTTAGAGTTACTTCAGACATTTATTAACGATGAGTTGGTTGAAGTCGATGGTAAAGAAATTCGCGTGACATTGCGTGGCCGTTTGCTGATTCGTAACATCTGTATGTGTTTCGATAAGTATTTAAGAGCGAAGGCGCGTCAGCAGCAGTTTTCTCGCGTTATCTAATTTTTCTTCGTATTTGAAAAATACAACAGTTTGAAGCCAGCGTGTTTTCTATATCTGGAAAAACGGTGGCTTTGTTGTATCTGATGCAAAGTTAGGGGGCGATATACGTATTCTGCGCCATATCCCACAGCGCCTTGACGAGTGGGTTGTCCAACTGCGAGCGCTTACAACATACGCCTAACCTAAATGGTTTAATGGAGGCGACTTTTAGCCGCTGAATCTTCTCTTTGACGGGACTGTTGTTAATCACTACATCGGGAGCAATGCCCACGCCACAGCCCAACGCCACCATACTCGCGATTGCTTCATGTCCTGAGACTTGAGCGTAAATGTTGGGTTTGATCTTCATTGCTTTAAACCAAGTGTTGGCGCGCTCTCTAGCCGTGCCTGACTCAGGAACAATGAAAGGGATCACTGACCAATCTGGGCTCTCTTTTTGCAGTTCTTGGGCGAAATTGCTCACACCAACTGGGGCGATAACCGAAAGTGGAATTTCACTGATGGTTTCGAACTCGATTCGTGCTGGGAGTTGTTCAGGTTTTGCTGAGATTGCGATATCCGCTTCGTCTGTCAGAACTTTCTCTATGGCTTGAGCAGGGTCGCCAGTCGACAGTTTGAATTCAATGAAAGGGTGCTGGAGTCTAAACTCAGACAGGAGCTCTGGAAGGTGGCTATAACTGGCGGTCACCGAGCAAAACAAGCGGATCTCACCTTTTAATTCCTCTTCATGGCCATTCAACTGAGCATTGTAATTCTGCCATTCGCTAACAATGTTGAGTGCCACGGGCAGCAACTTCTTGGCGGCCGGAGTAAGTTCAACACTGCGGTTGTCGCGCACAAACAAGATTTGATTAGTGTCGCTTTCGAGTTTTTGTATTTGTCTACTGAGCGCTGATGGGCTGATATGCATCGCTGAAGCGGTTTTCGCAAAACTCTTACTATCACACAGATGAATGAACAGCTGCAGACATTTAATGTTCATAAATTGGTTACATCCTTGTTGCATTTATTGCAATTACTAATTGTGAATATATCACTTTAAGCAACAAAGTTCCTGAATTAGTATGAATGCATTCGGTAAGAAAACGACCGACCTCAATGGAAAAATTCTTTAAGGAGCGCCCAGATGGCTAACTATTTCAATACTTTAAACCTACGCGAGCAACTAGACCAATTAGGTCGTTGTCGTTTCATGGACCGCAGCGAATTCGCCACTGAAGCGGATTACCTAAAAGGTAAGAAAGTCGTTATTGTTGGTTGTGGTGCTCAAGGCTTAAACCAAGGTCTAAACATGCGTGATTCTGGCCTAAACGTAGCCTACGCACTACGTCAGGCAGCGATTGACGAGCAGCGTCAATCTTACAAAAACGCTAAAGAGAACGGTTTTGAAGTTGGTAGCTACGAGAATCTTATCCCTGAAGCAGACCTAGTGATCAACCTAACGCCAGACAAGCAGCACACTAACGTTGTAGAAACGGTAATGCCGCTAATGAAAGAAGGCGCAGCACTGGGTTACTCACACGGCTTCAACGTGGTTGAAGAAGGCATGCAAATCCGTAAAGACCTAACGGTTGTCATGGTTGCACCTAAGTGTCCTGGTACAGAAGTACGTGAAGAGTACAAGCGTGGCTTCGGCGTTCCAACGCTAATCGCTGTTCACCCAGAGAACGATCCAAAAGGTGAAGGTTGGGATATCGCCAAAGCATGGGCGGCAGGTACAGGTGGTCACCGCGCGGGCTGTCTAGAGTCTTCATTCGTTGCAGAAGTTAAATCTGACCTAATGGGTGAGCAAACTATTCTATGTGGCATGCTACAAGCAGGTTCTATCGTTTCTTACGAGAAGATGGTTGCTGAAGGTATCGACCCAAGCTACGCAGGTAAGCTTCTACAATACGGTTGGGAAACGATCACTGAAGCACTGAAGTTTGGTGGCATCACGCACATGATGGACCGTCTATCTAACCCTGCGAAAATCAGAGCATTTGAGCTTTCTGAAGAGCTAAAAGAGCTAATGCGTCCGCTTTACAACAAGCACATGGATGACATCATCACTGGTGAGTTCTCAAGCACTATGATGGCTGACTGGGCAAACGACGACGCAAACCTACTAGGCTGGCGTGCAGAGACTGGCGAAACAGCATTCGAAAACTACCCAGCAGGCGACGTAGAAATCTCTGAGCAAGAGTACTTCGACAACGGTATTTTGATGGTTGCAATGGTTCGCGCTGGTGTTGAACTAGCATTCGAAGCCATGACTGCATCAGGCATCATCGATGAGTCAGCGTACTACGAATCACTACACGAGCTACCACTAATCGCAAACACAGTAGCACGTAAGCGTCTATACGAAATGAACGTCGTAATCTCAGACACAGCAGAATACGGTAACTACCTATTCGCTAACGTAGCAACGCCGCTACTACGTGAGAAGTTTATGCCTTCAGTAGGTACAGACGTAATCGGTAAAGGTCTAGGCGAAACGTCTAACCAAGTTGATAACGCAACGCTAATCGCAGTAAACGATACTATCCGTAACCACCCAGTTGAGTACATCGGTGAAGAGCTACGTGGTTACATGACGGATATGAAGAACATCGCGGTAGGTGGCTAATTACTTGCCTTAAGGTTCCATTTCGGTGTCGAAGGTGCTCATTTACTATCGTAAACTCCGCGCCTTCTCCTAGAAATGAAACCTTAATTCTTCGTAATTCGTTCAAGGGACTTAAGCTCTTAGCTTCGAATATACAATCTGCGTAATTGCACCAAAGCAAAGCAGTAAGAACTCCAGGCAGACTGGGGTGATAAATACAAAATAAAACACAACATCTAATTAAAAGGCTTGGTCTCCGTTGACCAAGCCTTTTTGTTTTTCTATTTTGGTCGATGTGTTGGGAATAAAAAAAGCTCACCATGAAGGGTGAGCTTTGAACATCAATACATGAAGCAGTTACTTGTCAGCCAGTTTTTCTTCTAGGTCAGCCAGTTTCTTTTCCATTTCCGTCAGTTTTTGACGAGTGCGTAGCAAGACTTGAGTTTGCACATCGAACTCTTCGCGGCTGACAACATCGAGTTTGTTTAATTGGCCTTGGATGACTTGGCGAACTTTTTGGTCGACGTCCGCACCAAGCTCTTTAACTGGCGTTGGCATCGACTCATGAATCTGTTTAGCAATCTGCTCTAGTTTCTTTGGGTCAAACATGTGACTAAAACTCCTATATCTTTGTCTACATTCTATTTAAACGTTACAAGAAAGTCGCTAGTTCAATGGTAAAAAAGAGACCAGCAATAAAAAAGGTCACCGAAGTGACCTTTTAGGAGTATTTCAACCACCACTTAGTGGTTATCTGCCAGTTCACGCTGCGCAGCTTTCGCTTCATCGATGCGTGCTAGCTTCTCTAGATCTTTGTCTTCAACAAACACCGGTAGAGGTTTGTGTTTCTCGGCTAGGTAGCTGTAGATTACTGGCAGTACGAACAGTGTAAACAGAGTACCAATCGCAAGACCTGCAACGATAACAATACCGATACTGAAGCGCTGAGCCGCACCTGCACCACTTGCATACATCAGTGGAATTAGACCAGCGATCATCGCCGCCGTGGTCATTAGGATAGGACGCAGACGTACTTTCGCCGCTTCCATTACCGCTTCCATTCTGCCTAGTTTGTTGTGCAGCTGCTCTTCTTTTGCGACTTCACAGATCAAGATACCGTGCTTGGTAATCAGACCAACTAGGGTAATCAGACCAACCTGCGAGTAGATGTTCATTGTCATTGTGCCGAAGAAAGCGCCCCATGCCATGGCTATCAAGGCTCCACATACCGCAAGCGGTACCGATACCATGATGACGATCGGGTCTTTCAAAGATTCAAATTGAATCGCCAGAACCAAGAATATGATCGCCAGTGCCAAACCAAATGTGGCATACAACGCGCTACCTTCGGTTACATACTGACGGGCTTCACCCATATAGTCATGGTTGTAGCCGCTAGGCAACTTGTCTACGGCAATCCCTTCGAACCAGTCGATAGCATCACCCATTGCTGTGCCTGGTGATGGTACCGCACCAACCGTCGCTGAGTTGAGCTGGTTGAAGTGAGGCAGTGAGCGTGGCTCAGCGACAACATCGATAGTGATCAGGCTACCCAATGGTACGGCTTTCCCATTCGCGCTGCGTACATAGTAGTTGTTCATCGATTCAGGGTTGAGACGCCATTTACGCTCGACCTGAGGAATAACTTCGTATGAGCGGCCATTGAGGTCGATACGGTTTACGTAGCCATCCGCCATCATGGTACTTAGGGTGATACCAATGTCTTGCATGGTGACACCGTACGCACCCGCTTTGTCTTTATCGATGTTGATTTTCATCGTTGCCGAATCGTAGTTTAAATCAAGCGTCGAATAGACAAACATTGGGCTCGATTGCACTTCTGTTAACACATCCGTTGCGATTGAGAATAGGCTCTCAAATGCATTTGGCGTAGTGATAACAAACTGAATCGGTAGGCCTGAACCTGCGCCTGGTAGCTCTGGCATCTGGAAGGCGGTGACTGCCATACCAGGTACATTACCAACTAACGCTCCCACGCGGTTTGCGACTTCAGATTGGCTCGCTTCACGTTCACTCCACGGCACCATAGAGGCAATACCAAACGCTTGGTTTGAGCTAGGCACACCAGTAAACACCTGTGCAAACGCCACTTCTGGCTGATCAGACAGAATTTGGTTTACGTCATTCATGGTGTTTTGCATAAAGTCTAGGTTGGCATTTGATGGGGCCGTACCCATCAGCATCACCACGCCTTTATCTTCCGATGGTGCCAGTTCACTTGGAATGAACTTAAACAGCACTGGCAAGCTTGCAAATACGATAACAGCAAACGCGAGCATAACCGGACGATGCATCATGACCGCTTTAAGCATGCCTTCATAGCGATTGGTCATGCCATCAAGAACATGATGCACTTTTTGTTCGAACTTGCTTGGCTGTTCATTGGCCTTCAGCATTTTTGAACACATCATTGGTGATAACGTCAGTGCCACGATACCAGAAACAAATACCGAGCCCGCTAGGGTTAGGGCAAACTCTTTAAAGAGCGAGCCAGTAATACCACCCATTAGTGCGATTGGTGCATAAACGGCACCCAGCGTTAAGGTCATCGCGATAACTGGTACCGCAATTTCACGCGTACCAATGATGGCTGCTCGGAATGGGGATTCACCCAATTTGATGTGACGGTCTACGTTCTCAAGAACAACGATCGCATCGTCTACTACCAGACCGATAGCGAGAACCATCGCCAGTAGTGTCATCAAGTTCCATGAGAAGCCCATTGCTTGCATCACCATCGCAACACCAATCAAAGAGAGTGGGATAGTGACAATAGGGATGATTACTGCACGGAACGATCCGAGGAACAGGGTAATTACCACGAGTACGATAAGTGCGGCTTCAACAATCGTTTTGACAACTTCGTTGATAGACTCGTTGATCGCGATCGTTGAGTCGTACATCACGTTCATCTTGATGGTACTTGGTAGGTTGCGCTCAAGTTGAGGCAATAACTCAAGTACATCCGCTGCGATGTTGATAGGGTTCGCACTTGGCGCGGCGTTAATTGCCGCTACAACAGCCTCTTGGCCATTCGCACTGGCGCGGTACACATCGTGACTCTTCTCAAGCGACACTTTGGCAATATCGCTCAGGCGAGTAACGTCACCGTCATCGGTACTTACGACCAGGTTTGATAGCTCATCAACGTTCGATACTTGTGTGTCTGCACTGCCGTTGTAAAGGACGAACTCACCAATTGCCTGACCTGTCGCTGACTGGTAGTTATTGGCATTAAGAACACCCATGACATCTGTCGCGGTAAGACCCAAAGCCGCCATTTTGGCTGGATCTAACCAGATGCGCAGGGCGTATTTCATGCCGCCGTAAAGGTCTACTTTAGAAACACCGTTTACCGTGAACAGTTGAGGGTTAATTACACGCTCTAGGTAGTCAGTGATTTGGCTTGAAGAGAGCTCATCACTGGTGAAACCAATGTAAAGTACCGCCGTTGTCGAGCCAGTAGACATGGTCACTGTTGGGTCTTCAGCTTCCTTAGGAAGTTGCGAGCGAACAGAGTTTGTCTTTGCCAGAATGTCTGACAAGGCAGCGTTCGGATCGGTATTTAACTTCATGTTGACGGTAATGGTCGATTTGCCCAGTACCGACTGTGAAGTCATGTAATCTATGTTGTCAGCCTGTGCGACCGCTTGCTCCAAAGGCTGAGTAATAAAACCTTGGATAAGATCTGCACTGGCACCGTAGTAACTGGTTGAGACCGTCACAACGGTATTCGTCATTTCAGGGTATTCACGAACCTGCATCTTGAAGACTGCTTGTAAGCCAAGCAGTGCAATCAAAAAGCTGATCGATACCGCTAAAACTGGACGTTTAATAAAAACATCAGTAAAGCGCATGAAGCCTCCAATTACAGCATTGGTGTTTCAGCTGGTGGAGTAGTTGCATCGCTTTCTACTACACGAACTTTTGCGTGGTTGCTTAGACGAACCTGGCCTGAAGTAACAACAACGTCACCTGGCTTAACGCCCTCTAGAATGTGTGCGATATCTTGAGTTCGTTCGCCCACTTTCACTACTTGTTGTGTTACCCGTTTTTCGCCGTCTTTCTCAGAGACAATGTAGACATTGTCACCGTACAGCGTGAACGTGATAGCCGTTTGTGGCAGCGTGACCTGATTTTCCAATTTAGGTAGGATGATGTTGGCACGAGCGAACATACCGCTGCGAAGTTTACCGTCGCTGTTTGGAATATCTGCTTGAACTTGGATCAGACCGCTTTGGATATCAACGGCAGGCTCAATCGCTGAAATTGATCCTTTAAAGGCAATTTCTGGGTAAGCGTCGACGAAGATATCCACCTCTTGCTCTAGGCTGATGCGAGAGATATCGGTTTGAGGAACAGTGAAACGTAGGCGCATCACGCTGGTATCTTCTAGGCGAACGATGTCGGTACCCGATTGAAGGTACTGACCGAGATACACATTACGGATACCAACCACGCCTGCAAACGGCGCTTTGATTTCACGGCGATCGATCGCCGCTTTTAGGCTCTCAATATCAGCTTGAAGTGAGAAGTAGTTAGCTTCCGCTTCGTCATACGCTTCTTTAGAGATAGAACCTTTCTTGTACAGGCCTTGATAGCGCTTGTATTTCGCTTCTGCAGCAGGCAGTTTCGCTTGAGCACTCTTCAAGTTTGCTTTTTCAACTTCAGAGTCCAGCAGCACCAAAGGTTGGCCTTCTTCCACCTGAGTACCGGAGTCAAACGAAATCTTGTCGATGACTCCGCTTGTTTCGTTGGCAACCGTAACCCCTTGGTTAGGTTCGATGAAACCGATCGCTTCAATGACAGGAACCCAATCAACAGGCTGAACGTCTGTTACTGTAACAGGGAACTCAGGCTCAGGGCGATTTGCCATGTAGTCAGCAACCATCTGCTGCTTATAGAGGTTGACACCTATCACACTGCCAAACAGCAGTATTGCGATAATCAACATGAAGAAAGTCCACTTTTTCATTCTTACTAGAACTCCAAGTTAGTGATTAATGATTGCATCCCAACTGGCTTCGATCGCGGCATCTAACGCGTCGTCGTTCAGTTGGTAAAATCCCAAAGCATGCTTTCGAGCCAGTGCAACACTGGCTTCAAAACTCAGCCCTGACAAAATTTCGTTATCGAGTGGTTTAAAGACCCCTTGCTCTTTACCTTCAACAAACATCCGCTCGACTTGAGAAAACATCTCGCGTTCGAGTTTTCTTGTTGTGTGCTTATGTGCACAGGGTAAAGACTCATATTGAGCGCGATTGCTGATGGTATCAATATTTGAAGCGGCTAAATTCCAAATATTGATCCACATTTTGCGGTAGCGCTCTTTTAAAGGCATGTCATCACTGACTCCAGCTTGTACTGCGTCAGCAATGCGTTTTGAAACCATTAAACGTACTTCATCAAGGAGGTGCTCCTTATCTGAGAAATAACGGTAGATTGTACCCGCAGCCACGCCTGCCTCATTGGCGAGCTTTTGCATTGAGAGCCCTTGAAAACCAGACACTGCAATCAGCTTTTCCGCCGCGTGAAGGATTTGTTCGCGTTTATCTACCTGGGTGTTATTAGACATGATCTACACCACAATGAATGAACGTTCATTCATTATAGCCTCAAAACTGTACGGTTGTGCAATAAAGTATTTTAATTAATCAGATTAATTTATTTTAATTAAGAAAATAGGGTGTCTAAGTTTGGTTTACGATTAACCATAGCAATCGTTCAATGGCACCATTATTATATGCGCCACATTTTTCACCTTTGAGACACTTATGAAGCTGAATCCAAGACAAGACGAAGCCGTCAAATATGTATCAGGACCATGCCTTGTGCTGGCTGGCGCTGGTTCAGGTAAAACACGTGTGATTACCAATAAGATTGCCTACTTGGTTCAGCAGTGTGGTTACAAGGCGAGAAATATTGCGGCGGTTACCTTTACCAACAAAGCGGCTCGCGAGATGAAAGAGCGAGTAGGGCAAACGCTGGGTAAGAACGAGTCCAAAGGCTTAATGGTATCGACATTTCATACCTTGGGTCTCAACATCATCAAGCGAGAGTACAAATCGCTCGGGCTAAAATCGGGCTTTTCGCTGTTTGATGATCAAGACCAGCTTGCGTTGCTTAAAGAGCTGACCGAACAACAATTGGATGGCGATAAAGATCTCCTGCGCCAACTGTTAAGCTGCATCTCCAACTGGAAAAATGACATGCTTACGCCTGACCAAGCAAAAGCGCAGGCTAAAGGTGAGCAACAGCAACTGTTTGCTTTCTGCTTCGAGATGTACCAAAAGCAGATGAAAGCGTACAACGCGCTCGATTTTGATGACTTAATTTCACTGCCTGTGTTGCTGCTGAAAACCAATGAAGAAGTACGTCAGCGTTGGCAAAATCGAATTCGCTATTTGCTGGTGGATGAGTATCAAGATACCAACACCAGCCAATATGATTTGGTGAAATTGATTGTCGGCGAGCGTGGCCGCCTGACCGTGGTAGGCGATGACGATCAATCTATCTATTCATGGCGAGGCGCAAAGCCGCAAAACCTAGTGCTGTTGGGGCAAGACTACCCTAATTTACGCCTCATCAAGTTGGAGCAAAACTATCGCTCAACCAGTCGTATTTTGCGCGCGGCGAATATTTTGATCGCCAATAACCCACACGTGTATGAAAAATCACTGTTCTCAGAAATCCCCGACGGCGAAAAACTCAAAGTTCTGTTGGCGAAAAACGAAGAGCATGAAGCGGAGCGGGTAACGGGGGAATTGATTGCCCATAAGTTCCTCAATCGAACCGACTACAAAGATTACGCGATTTTGTATCGTGGCAACCATCAGTCACGTTTGATTGAAAAATCATTGATGCAAAACCGAGTGCCGTACAAGCTCTCTGGTGGAACCTCCTTCTTCGCTCGAGCGGAAATCAAAGACATCATGGCCTACTTGCGCGTGCTCGTGAACCCAGATGATGACAACGCTTTCTTGCGCATTGTGAACACGCCACGCCGAGAAATAGGCCCAGTGACATTAGAAAAGCTTGGTAGCTACGCCAACATGCGCGGCAAGAGCTTATTCGAAGCGAGCTTCGAGATGGGGCTTGAACAAACTTTGTCGGGGCGCGGGTTAGAGAACTTGCGCCGCTTTACGGCTTGGTTAGTGAAGATAGCTGATCAAGCAGAGCGCGGTGACACAGTCGAAGCGGTGCGTTCTTTGGTTCGAGATATTAACTACGAAGACTGGTTGTATGAAACCTCTGCGAGTCCGAAAGCGGCAGAGATGCGCATGAAGAACGTTTCTGACCTGTATTCTTGGATAGTTGCAGACCTTGAAGGGGATAACTATGACCAAGAAGAGAAAACCATTAAGGAAGTCGTTCAGCGCCTAACCTTACGTGACATGATGGAGCGTGGTGAAGAAGATGAAGACAGCGATGCGGTGCAGTTAATGACACTGCATGCGTCGAAAGGTTTGGAGTTTCCTTACGTCTACTTAATTGGCTCAGAAGAGGGCATCTTGCCGCACCAAACCAGCATTGATGAAGACAATGTTGAAGAAGAACGTCGTCTAATGTACGTGGGTATTACGCGTGCGCAGCGTGAGCTAACTTTTACCATGTGTAAAGAACGCCGCCAGTTTGGGGAGTTGATTAAGCCAAGCCAAAGTCGTTTTCTTGATGAATTACCATTTGATGATGTGGAGTGGGAAGTGAATAAGAAGCCACAAACTCAAGAAGAGCGAATGGCAAAAGGGCAGGCACACATTGCGAACCTAAAAGCGATGTTTAATAAAAGCTAGCGATAAGTAAGACAAACAAAAAGGGCTTGGTATAAATACCAAGCCCTTCTTCTATATTAGGTTTGAGTCTTAAAGACCTTTAATCATATGATCAATTGCAGCGATGATTTCGTCATCTGAACAATCCATACATGAACCCTTCGCCGGCATCGCATTGAAACCGTTGATAGCATGGTTGTTGAGTACATCGCGGCCCTGTGCGATACGCGGTGCCCAATCACCCGCGTCGCCTGTCTTAGGTGCTCCGCTAACGCCTGACGCATGACACGCAATACAGAAAGTGCCGTAGACCGTTGCACCATCCCTTGGGCCAGTTGGTTCTGCTTTTACAGGTTCTGCACCCGCAAGGTAAACATCACCGACAGGTGCAATGCGCTCAGCAATTGCGTCGTATTCTTCTTGGCTTACGTTAGCTGCGAAAGAGGCGCTAGAAAAAGTAACTGCAGCGACCAAAGCGGTTAAGATTTTTCGAGACATATCCATTAAACTCACTTTACATTCCTGAAGGTAAGTTCGTGCTTACCCATTATTAGAGTGTGATTATGACCAACAGTGTTTAACTTTTCGTAGAAAGAAAAGCATTGGCTGTTAAATCAATGTAAATAATGGGTGATTATATCCTGTTAACTTGTTGCAATAAACAGCAAGTTACCCCCTTGTAATCAGTTATCTAATGGGAAATAGGGGTTTATCACACTTTAATTGTTGAAAAAGGCGCCAAACGATAAAAAAAGTTGAAAAAGTACTAGACGCCCTAGTGTGATATACGTATTATTCCACTCCGCCGATGGGGCATGCGCCCGTAGCTCAGTTGGATAGAGCGTTGGCCTCCGGAGCCAAAGGTCGAAGGTTCGAATCCTTTCGGGCGTGCCAATCGCCTAAAGGTTTATCGGTGAAATATCAGTGGTGGCTATAGCTCAGTTGGTAGAGCCCTGGATTGTGATTCCAGTTGTCGCGGGTTCAAGTCCCGTTAGCCACCCCATTTACCTTTTCTTATAAAGGTATATTTGGTAGCTTAGCTCCCTTTCTCAATACGTTGAGATAAAACATTGTCGGTGAATAGCGCAGCTTGGTAGCGCATCTGGTTTGGGACCAGAGGGTCGGGGGTTCGAATCCCTCTTCACCGACCACTATTTCGTTTAACGCTGATTTAGCGGTAAACTCAAAAAGTTAGCGGTGGCTATAGCTCAGTTGGTAGAGCCCTGGATTGTGATTCCAGTTGTCGCGGGTTCAAGTCCCGTTAGCCACCCCATTATTTAGGTAACTTCGGTTTCCTGTTCCGATAAATTGGAACAAAACACAAGTCGGTGAATAGCGCAGCTTGGTAGCGCATCTGGTTTGGGACCAGAGGGTCGGGGGTTCGAATCCCTCTTCACCGACCACTATTGAAGCCCTAGTCGAAAGACTAGGGCTTTTTGCTATTTGCAATTTAGTCGATTCGAACTCAAAGCGGGGTTCGTCTGATGTTCAAGGAATGTCTCTTCACCGATCACTATTTGAAAAGCCGTAGTAGAAATGCTACGGCTTTTTGCTATTTGTCATATAGTCGATTCGAACCCAGAGCAGGGTTCATCTGATCTTCAAGGTATGTCTCTTCACCGACCACTTTTGAAGCCCTAGGCTGGCTGGCCGCGACGAAAGATTAGGGCTTTTTGTGTCCGTTCAAGTCTAACGAAACCTCCTTATCGGACCATGCTAAAAGCATCGATTTTCCCCTCGCGCCACTTTCTAATACTTAAGCATTAACGATGATCTGGTCGTGCGTTGATGTACATTATTGGAGGTAGTGGTTGTCACCAAATAAGTTCGCTATACCTTTGTTTAAATTTGGAACAAATCGTTACATTTGGTCTTATTGACTGACTTTGTCTTTGTTTATAGTTTTATGTTTTATTTTTGTTAATCGCAGTTCGGTGCGCTTCTTTGAATTAGTATTCATTTTTTAACTTAGATTGAGATGAAAAAAGAACTTATAAAATAACGCTGAGTAAGTATTTTAGAGGGTTGGGGGCATTTTTTCATCAGGTCCGATCAACGAATCGTTTTGTTGTTGTGCATATTTATTTTGTTATGCTGCTTGTTTTTTGTTCGATTTCAACTTTTTATACTACCTTTGTTGCTTTTCTGTGAATTTTTTGCCAAATTGATGACCTTATAAATTGTCAGGATGTCATACCGATTTCCCTGACTCGAATGGATTCAATTTTCAGACAGGGCAGAAAGCTGCCGAAGCAGTAGAGGTCTGGTTAATGTCACTTTTAGAAGTAAAAAATCTTCGCATCGAGTACCCATCACGTCATGGTGTGCATGCGGCTGTTAAGTCACTGTCGTTCAATATTGAGCGCGGTGAAATTGTGGGTGTTGTTGGGGAATCTGGCGCGGGTAAGTCTACCGTGGGTAATGCCGTGATTGACCTTCTCAGCCCTCCAGGCCGCATCGCAAGTGGTGATGTCTATCTCGACGGCAAGCTCATCTCAGGTCTTTCACCAGAACAAATGCGCTCTGTTCGTGGTTCAAAAATAGGCTTTATTTTCCAAGACCCGATGACTTCGCTAAACCCTCTATTCACTGTCGAACAACAACTGAAAGAAACCATCCATGCCAATATGAAGGTGTCGGATGAAGAGGCTTACAAGCGCGCGCTTTCTTTAATGCAGCAAGTGGGTATTCCACAACCTGAAAACCGTTTAAAACAATACCCTCACCAATTTTCTGGCGGCATGCGTCAGCGTGTGGTTATTGCGATTGCACTGGCTGGCGAGCCTGATCTTATCATCGCTGATGAACCGACCACGGCACTTGATGTTTCCATCCAAGATCAGATTTTGAGTCTGATTCGCGACTTATGTATCAAGAACAATGTGGGTTGTATGTTGGTAACCCACGATATGGGGGTAGTGTCGAATGTGACGGATCGCGTGGCGGTTATGTACCGTGGTGATTTAGTCGAATTTGGCCCAACAGCGAAGGTGCTCGGCAACCCAGATCATTCTTATACTCGCAGTCTTATTTCAGCAGTGCCGCGTTCAGATATGAAGCTAGATCGCTTCCCATTGGTTAGCTACATCGAAGAAGCACACGAGATGGAGCCGCTCGATGTCAAAAATCACTGGTTAGGGCAGAGCCAAGATCACCGTGAATACACCGGCTCTTTGTTGACTGTCGAGAATGTAAACCTACGCTTTGTCACCAAAGACTCGTTGTTTGAGAGCCGCCGTGAATACGTACAGGCATCGAACAATGTTAGTTTTGAAGTCTTTGAAGGTGAAACGTTTGGTCTTGTTGGAGAGTCGGGTTCTGGTAAGTCGACCATTGCACGAGTGATAGCGGGTCTGTACGAACCGAACTCGGGTAAAGTGACGTTTGAAGGGATCGATCTGACGTCGTTAAAATCTGAGAAAGAGCGTCGACCACTTCGCCGCCAGATGCAGATGGTGTTCCAAAACCCGTATACCTCGATGAACCCGCGCATGAAAATCTTCGATATCATCGCTGAGCCTATTCGTTTCCATAAGCTGACTAACAGTGAGGCGGAAACCAGACAGATCGTTAATGATCTCCTTGATCACGTTGGCTTGGGTCAGATGGCGGGAGTGAAATATCCGCACGAATTCTCTGGCGGTCAAAGACAGCGTATCTCTATTGCTCGCGCTTTGGCGACCCGCCCTCGTTTGCTGATTTGTGATGAGCCAACGTCAGCTTTGGACGTTTCAGTACAAGCGCAAATCCTCAACCTGTTGAAAGATCTACAAGATGAGTTGAACCTCACCATGCTGTTCATTAGTCACGACTTGCCTGTCATCCGCCAGATGTGTGACCGTGTTGGCGTGATGCAAATGGGGACACTACTGGAAGTAGCCCCTACGGAGCAATTGTTCAACTCGCCTCAGCATGAGTACAGCAAGCAACTGATTTCTTTAATGCCAGAATTTACTGGCTTAAGAGAAGAAGTAAAAACGGCTTAAGCCGTGACCCTTCCGCCTTTCAATACAGGCGGACAAAACAGAAGCACACACAACAACTAGGGATAGAAATCCCGCATAAGGAGTTATGCAATGAAAACCATGAAAAGCAAACTGGTAGTGGCTTTAATGGCAGCTGGCCTTAGCTTTGGTGCAGCCGCTGCAGATATTACCGTCGCTTATGATGCAGACCCAGTATCACTGGATCCACATGAGCAGCTATCTGGTGGCACACTGCAAATGTCTCACATGGTATTTGATCCACTTATTCGCTTTAACCAGAAAATGGAATTTGAACCTCGTTTGGCCGAGTCTTGGGAGCGTATTGACGGCGAAACCATGCACTTCAACATTCGCCAAGGTGTGAAGTTCCATTCCGGTAACATGCTGACGGCTGACGACGTGGTTTGGACATTCGATCGTTTGAAAAACTCACCAGACTTTAAAGGTATTTTTGGCCCAATTAAGTCAATTACCAAAGCGGGTGACTACAAAGTAGAGATCAAAACCGATGGCGTTTACCCACTGGTCGAAAACGTCATGACTTACCTATTCCCAATGGATAGCAAGTTCTACTCAGGAAAAACGGATGATGGCAAAGACAAAGCGGAGTTGGTGAAGCACGGTAACTCGTTCGCATCAACCAACGTTTCTGGTACAGGTCCATTTGTGATCACTCAGCGTGAACAGGGCGTGAAAGTGACGTTCGAGCGTTTTGATGATTACTGGGACAATGCGTCTGGCGGTAATGTTGATAAGCTGACTCTAGTACCAATCAAAGAAGACGCGACTCGTGTTGCAGCGCTGCTTTCTGGTGACGTAGACATGATCGCTCCTGTTGCACCAAACGACTACAAGCGTATTGAGAAAGCGGACAGTGTAGACCTTTACACTATGCCAGGTACGCGTGTCATTACGTTCCAAATGAACCAAAACAGCAATCCTGCATTGAAAGACGTGCGTGTTCGTCAAGCGATTACTTACGCAATCAACAATGAAGGTATCACTAAGAAAGTCATGAAGGGTGCAGCTACAGCAGCAGCGCAGCAGAGCCCAGTTGGCTTTGTTGGTCATAATGAAGACCTGAAACCACGCTACGATCTTAAGAAAGCGAAGCAGCTAATGAAAGAAGCAGGTTACGAGAAAGGCTTCACGCTAACGATGATGGCGCCAAACAACCGTTACGTGAACGATGACAAAATCGCTCAAGCATCGGCGGCTATGCTATCTAAGATCGGTATCAAGGTTGACTTGAAGACCATGCCTAAAGCGCAATACTGGCCTGAGTTCGACAAGTGTGCGGCCGATATGCTGATGATCGGTTGGCACCCAGATACAGAAGATTCAGGTAACTTCACTGAGTTCCTAGCGATGACGCGTAATGTAGAAACGGGTAAAGGCCAATATAACTGTGGTCACTACTCAAACGCAGAAGTCGACAAGTTGATCGAAGAGACCAACAAGATGACTGACCTAGAGAAACGCAGTGCAGCACTGAAGAAAGTTGAAGAGATTCTTTACAATGAAGCGGCGTTTGTTCCTCTACATTGGCAAGATCCATCATGGGCAGCAAAAGGTAACGTTGAGATTGGTCCAATCATCAACGGTATGAACTTCCCATACTTCGGTGACCTAGTTGTTAAGTAAACCCTAGTGAACTAGACCAAGTACTTACAGAGTGCTTGGTCGTTTTTTGGTGCCTAGCTCTGTTTCAGTCGGGTTAGGTGCCATTTTTAAGACTGAAAGTTGCGACCGATTTCGCGGTGAGTTTGGTAATACCAACTGGTGAAAGAGAAAGTCGCAGACTGAAATCTATGGAAAGTTAAAGGGGCAAGGAATGTTTTCGTTTCTGGTCAAGCGCCTGTTTCAGGCACTGATAGTGATGTTTGTGATCAGTTTAGTGGCGTTTGCCATTCAGGATAACCTCGGAGACCCGCTGCGTGAGCTTGTTGGTCAATCGGTTTCAGAGTCAGAGCGTCAAGCTCTGCGTGACGAACTCGGTCTGAATGATCCCTTCATTACAAAATACACTCGCTTTGTCGGCAATGCCCTACAAGGTGACTTAGGCACATCGTACTTCTTCAAACGCCCAGCGGTTGAAGTGATTCTTGATAAATTGGTTGCGACACTCGAGTTAGTCTTTGGCGCGACACTGATCATCATAGTCTGTTCGATTCCACTTGGTGTTTACTCGGCCATCCATCCAAAAAGTATCTTCACCAAAATCGTGATGGCGGGCAGCAGTATCGGTATCTCTATCCCGGTGTTCTTAACTGCGATCATGCTGATGTATGTCTTTTCGATTGAGCTTGGTTGGCTGCCGTCTTATGGACGTGGCGAGACCGCGAATGTGCTCGGTTGGGAGTCCGGCTACTTTACATTAGATGGATTAGCACACCTTGTTCTGCCATGTATTGCACTGGCGTCTATTATGTTGCCACTGTTTATTCGCTTGGTGCGTTCAGAAATGCTGGAAGTGCTCAGCTCTGAGTACATCAAGTTTGGTAAGGCGAAAGGGCTGGCACTGAACAAGATCTATTACCAACACGCTTTGAAAAATACCATGCTGCCAGTGTTGACGGTGGGTGGCGTGCAAATCGGTACCATGGTGGCTTACACCATTTTGACTGAAACCGTTTTCCAGTGGCCTGGAACTGGCTTCCTTTTCCTAGAAGCAATCAACCGTGTTGATACTCCGCTTATCACGGCATACGTCATTTTTGTTGGTCTAATTTTCGTTGTGACCAACACCATTGTTGACTTGTTGTACGGCATCATCAACCCGACGGTTAATCTAACTGGTAAAGGAGCGTAATCATGACTCAATTAGCAGCAGCTCCTTCTCGCTGGGAGCGATTCAAGCAATCGGATTTCTTGTACTACTTTAAGCGCGATAAAGTCGCCATGGCGAGCTTTACCGTTTTTATGATGTTCCTGGTAATGGCCTTGGCTGCGCCGGTTATTTCTCCAACCGACCCTTATGATTTGTCGTCGATTGACATCATGGACTCGGAGCTTCCTCCTTCTTGGATGGAAGATGGCGATGAACGCTTCCTGCTGGGTACTGACGAGCAAGGACGCGACATTTTTTCGACGATTCTGTATGGCTCTCGCCTGTCGTTGACGATCGGTTTTCTTGCCGTTGGTCTTCAACTGATTCTGGGTATCGTTATCGGCTTATCAGCGGGTTACTTTGGCGGTCGTATTGATAGCTTCTTGATGCGTTTTGCCGATGTTCAATTATCGTTTTCGACCATGATGGTGGCGATTATCGTATCAGCCATCTTTAAAGCCAGTTTTGGTAGTGACTTTTACAGCCAATACGCGGTGGTGATGCTGGTGGTGATTATCGGTGTCGCTGAGTGGCCGCAATACGCCCGTACCATACGCGCTTCGGTGTTGGCTGAGAAGAAGAAAGAGTATGTCGAAGCTGCGCGCGTCATGGGCTTTAAAGCGCCGCGTATTATGTTCCGTCATATCTTGCCAAACTGTTTGTCACCGATCTTGGTTATCTCAACGGTACAGGTTGCAAACGCGATCATGTCAGAAGCGGCACTCTCTTTCCTAGGTTTGGGGCTGCCAGTAGATCAGCCTTCGTTGGGTGCATTAATCAGTATTGGTTTTAACTACATCTTCTCAGGTGCTTGGTGGATCACGGCGTTTCCTGGCATTGTGTTGGTGACGCTAGTGTTGGTGATTAACCTACTGGGTGACTGGCTACGTGATGTATTTAACCCGAAAATCTACAAAGGTTGATCTAACCCTTAGATTTTCATATAAAAATCTCACTAAACTAAGAGTCGTAACATGTTACGGCTCTTTTTTTGCATTATTTTTAGTCTCAGCGATGAGTCGTCAATAATGTCACACTATCCAAAGGCTTGGATCAGAATTAGAAGGTTGGAATGTAGAGTATGGATATGAGGATGGCAGTAAAGCCAAAACGACCTTTTGTGAAACTGTTGAGCTTTGCACTGTTAACGGTGCCGGTGTTTTCTTCGTCTGTGCATGCGCAAGAATTTCTCTGTGATGCCATTCAGGTCTCAGCAACAGAGTTGCCCCAGTTGGATCAAGCTTGCCCAATCGGCAAAGGGCTTTGGGGAAAGCAGAAACCTAAAGGTCAATCGTCCCAGTTTTGGATCCAATGTGGCGTTTACAGTAAGCCTCTCTCGCTTGATAAAGCCAAAAACCTCTACAAACACATCTCAAAAGACGTCTGGCTGAAACCAGAAGGTAAGACTTATCGTTGCCTACTTGGCCCTTATAAGCAGTTTTCAGTGGCTAGCTCGGAGCTTAAGCAAGTCCAAAAAGAGCCAGGATACAAAGAAGCGTTTATCCGTGAAATTGTCAGGGGCGCACCTGCGAAACCTCTCAAATCTGAGTCTAAATCTAATCCCCAAAAAGCCCCGAGTAAGCCGGCACCAGTCGCCACGCCTAAACCAAAACCAGAAGTTGCTCGCGCCGCAACCGTGTTACCTGCCGTAGTGGCTCCGAGTGTCGATATGGCAAAGTCCTCACCAAAGAAAAAGCTAGAGACTGAAGTTTCGGTTCGCTTAGCGACAACGATTAATGGGGTTGAGTATCAAGTTCCTTACCTCATGTTCAGCGATGACCAGTTCTACATGGAACACGATTTGCCTTGGAATCGTATGAGTTACGAAAGAGCGTATAAAACCTGTTACCGACAGGGGATGCGTTTAGCGAGTGCAGATGAGTGGCAAGCATTGCTCGATTCTGGCGTGATGGCGAAAGACAAATGGCCAATGCACTTGCCTTATTGGGGCACTCAGAAAACAGGCTTATTCTACAGTGGCAAGGTCAACCAACTGAAAGGCAGCTCACTACTTAATGTGATGTGCGTGAAGTAACCTCTAACCTTATCCTAGCTCCGTTTAGTGACGGAGCTGTTCTCTTCTTTTCTACTGCTTAAAAAATACACGAAATTACCACGCAACTTGTGCCAATTGGTTTCGAACAACGTAAGAAACTACAGCTCAAGTAAAGAGAGGTAGTTGTGATGAGTCTTAAAGACCGTTTAGAGCGGTGGGAGCCGCATTTTGAAGCTGGGGGAAAGTTTCAGCGTTTCTATCCTTTGTATGAGGCCGCCGCGACCATTTTTTATACGCCTGGTGCGGTGAATAAAGGTCAAACCCATGTCCGAGATAGTATCGATCTAAAACGCATTATGATCATGGTGTGGTTGGCGACCTTTCCTGTCATGTTTTGGGGGATGTACAACACTGGTCATCAGGCTGTTAGTGCCTTACTTGCCACCTATTCACAATCGGAGCTTGTTGCCTTAATCGAGCAAAGTTGGCGGTTGAGCTGGGTATTTGGCTCTCCACAAGCCATGGTCGACAGCCATTGGGCGATGCAAATGTGGCTAGGTGCCAGCTATTTTTTACCCGTCTATATGACGGTGTTTATTGTTGGTGCATTTTGGGAAGTGCTGTTTGCTGTTGTTCGCAAACACGAAATTAATGAAGGTTTTTTTGTTAGCTCGGTCCTGTTTTCATTAACCTTGCCGCCGACCATTCCGCTCTGGCAGGCCGCGTTGGGGATCACCTTTGGTATTGTGGTGGCGAAAGAAATATTTGGCGGAACGGGGCGAAATTTCCTTAACCCTGCGCTGGCTGGTCGTGCTTTTCTCTATTTTGCATACCCAGCAAACATGTCTGGTGGTGCAGTGTGGGTTGCCGCGGATGGGTACACGGGCGCTACGCCGCTCAGCCAGTGGTATGAGGCAGGTGGAGACGGCTTAATCAATAACATTAGTGGCGATGCGATATCTTGGACCGACGCGTTTATTGGCAACATGCCGGGCTCGATGGGTGAAGTCTCAACCTTGCTGATTGCCTTGAGTGGCTTAGCGTTGATCGCAATGCGTATTGCGTCATGGCGGATTGTCGCTGGTGTGTTTTTGGGTGCGCTACTCACATCGACGCTTTTGAATCTTATTGGCTCAGACACGAATCCGATGTTCTCAATGCCGTTCTATTGGCATCTGGTGTTAGGTGGCTTAGCATTTGGCGCCTTTTTCATGGCCACCGATCCTGTCTCGGCTGCGTTTACAAATAAAGGTAAGTGGGCGTATGGCTTGTTGATTGGTGTTATGACGATTGGTATTCGTGTGCTTAACCCTGCCTACCCAGAGGGGATTATGCTCGCTATTCTGTTCGCCAACTTGTTCGCTCCGCTGTTTGACCATTTAGTCAAAGAAGGCAATATAAAGCGGCGCCGCAACCGGGCGATCAAACCCCAAGCATAAAGAAAGGCCACCCTAACTGGGGTGGCCTTAAACATTTAGTGCCAGCATAAATCAATCTCGAGTGGGGGAGAGTTACCATCATCTTCACCACACATTTCATCGTAGGCGTTGTTGTGAATTAGAGTGGCAGATGAAAATGAGTCATCCCGAAAGTGGTGCCTGACTTGTTCCAAGCTGAGAAACTTGAGAGGGTGCTGTTTCTCGTCTCTGATTAGGTGTTTTTGCTGGTTCTCAACTCGGTAAGCTAAGTAAATACCGCCTTCAAATGACTCGATAAGCAAATTCATAACAAGCTCCTTTGTGTGAATGCTAGTGTTTGTTACGAAGGCTGGCGGCAGAAGTTCAAATGTATGTGAGAGCGAAAACGCCCCGCAGTCGCGGGGCTTATAGTTAGTATTGATAGGCGCTTGATTTAGTCGTAAGCACTATCACCGACATACTGAATGTTCATATTGAAGGAAGGTACTTGATCAGTAAGGCCCATTAGGTGGATGCGATGAGTGCTTGGGTTGGTAAACTCATTGCTGTAGTCAAAGTCTAAGCTTACGTATTCCTTACCGTCTTCAGTCTGTGTCCAGCAATTGAAGCCTTCATTAAAGCTTGCGCGTTGGTCACCAAAGAAACCGCCATCAAACGAGTTTTGCATATCTGAACAAGTGATATCACCATTTGGGTTATCAATGAATAGATCGGCATCTGCAATCCCGTCATTTCCGCCATCTTCTTCGTTACGCATTTGCGGAGTGATGTACAGCTCGACGTAATCTCCATTA
This sequence comes from Vibrio sp. MarTm2, assembly GCF_027587055.1. NCBI lineage: Bacteria > Pseudomonadati > Pseudomonadota > Gammaproteobacteria > Vibrionales > Vibrionaceae > Vibrio > Vibrio sp. MarTm2. Next base: position 63,095 of record NZ_JAPPTK010000013.1, read on the forward strand.
ATGAAGAGTGTGGTTAATTGAGCAGTATTTTCCCATGAACCTGTCGAGAGAGTACTTAGTCGACCTTCTGCATCCGCTTTGTTCGTCAGCGCTTCAAATGCGGAGTAGTAGTCATCATCACCTGTATCTAGTTCGACACTGTTTACAATGTAACGAGTGTTGTCACCCAATGCTGAAGTATGCGCAATCTCTAGCGTCATCGGATCATAATGGTCTTCGACGATGGTGATCACGTCCCCTTCAATGGTGTAGGTTGCGCTTGCGTTTTCCGCCACAGGAGCACAGCTCTTGGTGACATCGCCAGTATAAGACTCACTGCCGAAGTAGACTTTACCGTTTTCCAAATAGAAGGTTTCACAGTAATTTAGCTGAACCTCATCGTCGCCTTCTGGTGTCTCGATAAAGTACAACGTTTTACCTTCCAACGGATGCAATGGACCAGGCTCTGGTGTTGCTGCTTGCTGAACATCCGGTAGCTCGAGTTCCACAGTGGTCGACAAGCCAAGCTCGTCTGTTGCAGTCAGTTTGATGGTGTAGTCGGTGTCATCGTCTTCTTCAGAGCGAACAGGTTTACCTTGAACGCCAATCACCCCAGAGCCCATGTTGTCGAAGATAAGGCCGTTAGTTGTCGCGTTTGAAGAGAAGGTTAAGGTTAGATTGTCGCCAATAAATAGGTTGGTGAAGTCAACGGTGTAACCTTCACCCAGATCTTTACCTTCGATCAGTTCCCAAAGGTCCACACCGTCCTGAAGGCCTGCTAGAGCGTCGTCTGAGTAGGTAGGCTCCGTAACATCGCCTTCATCCACTTCGAGAGTGAAATAGGCAGGCGTGTAATTGGTGTCGTCTGAGTTACCGATCATGACGATGATTTCAAACTCACCCGCTTTGGTAATCTTGTCACTTTGGCTAACACCAATGTTGAGTTTGTTGTTGTCGTAGTCATAGACCGCTTTGATATTGCTACCCGCAAGTGCGGTGTCGTCAACTTTAATTAAGCCGAGATCGATTTCGTCAACGTCTTTATCTTCAAATAGGCCTTTCAGGTCCAATTGAACAAGATAGTTGCTCGCACCTTGCATGCCTAATTCGAGTTCGACATCATCTAGCGCTTCTTGCACCGCGTCGTAGACATCGTCGTTGACGGTGGTTTTATAGCTTGGGTTTTCAATCTCACCTGATGGAATTTCCGTGACGTTACCATCAGTATCGACTGGGACAACGGGCTTGAAGCTGTCTTCATCAAGCAGTTCAGGATTGCTCTGTGCGATGGCTTCAACGGCTTTGTCCGCTTCTTTAGCAATTGCTGTGGCAGCATCGTGGTAGGTGCTTGGGTTTGCGGCTTTTGTTTCAGTTAGAATTTGCGCAGTTTTGTGCAGCTTTGAGTCAGCTTTCGCCCCTTCCACGTAGTCTGAGTAGAGGTCGAGGTCACCCGATGCGTCACCTGTAAGTGCTTGGGCAACCGCGGCTTCCGCCTGTTCGATGGTTTTACCCTTGCTTACCTCAATGGCGACAAGATCGGTGATAGGAGAGATCACGTTTGAGGAGTTTGGCGCGCGGAACACTAACTCATGCTCCATTGGTTGGCCTGGTAGGTCCATATCAACCGTGTAAATGCCAGCATACTTCTCTGAGTCAATCGCGATCAGTTTACCTTGCGCTGTGCCACCCGGTGTCAGGGTTTGAATCGCCAACGTGCCTTCAGGCTTGGTCTCACCAACATCCAACTGGCCTTTGCTGTTTGTCAGGCCCAAGAAGCTATCGGTGCTTGGCTCCCAGCTGCCATTTTGGTTGTTATCGATAAACACCACGGCATTTTTGAAGTAACCATCAAAGCCTGTAAGCACCACACCTTGACGTGCAACGTTATCATCGCCACTGCCACCCGAACCGCCGCCACAACCGGTAAGTGCGATTGCCACTGATGTTGCCAGTAAACTGATCTTTTTCATTCTGAATTGTTCCTTGCTTGGTTAAGCTGCTTGTTTGTACTCAGCGAACCAAGTTCTAAGCCAAAAGTTTAGTTCGCTGATAAATTAGTCACTTTTTATAATCTCTACTTAATAAACTCAAGACACGAAAAGCAGAGCAAAAACCGTAATTTAATTTAGGTTTTTTTACTCAATTTTTTGCAGAAGGGGGAGCTAAGGGGTTGAACGATAAATCATATTGATTTTAAGTTCTTCTAACCGTTCAGCGTACTGCGGATAAGGTCTGAGAATATAGCTGTATATTTCCCCTTCCGCGAACTTGTCGTACGGCGTGTAAGCGCCATCAAAGGCGATAGAGATTCGGCCTGTCACACTATTACTTTGAAACTCAACGCACTCCACATTGTGGTCTGGAATGGTGCGGTCAGACGATGAAATGATGTCGATACCATACTCACCTAGACCACCCACCACATCCATTTGATACCACTTGGCAATTTGAGCGCAGCTTAGGTTGTGCTGTGGCGCGACGAGATTCAGATCTGAGTCGACGGTTTCACTGTTTGGCCCCACCACTTGATGGCCGTAATCATAAAGATAATTACCCACCTCAATAGGCAGGTATTGGTCATCCGGAAGTGGCAGTAGGTAGTCAAATTTGGTCAATTGAAACTGCTTTTGCCCCGTTACCGCTGTGAGCCTTCTTTCCATTTCGGCGCGTGATTTTTGCATGGTGTAGCTTTCAAACTTTCGACCATTATCAACGGCCACCAAATAGTTACTTACCTCTGGCGATACGTTGGATGAGTACTGATGTTTGAGTGTCCATATTTGGTCTGCATCAAGACTGGAAAGTTGGCTAGCCATGATGAGCTTGTCTTCGTCTAGGTAATAACTGCCAATTTTCTGTAGCTGAGACTCTGTCGGGCATGACGTTTTATTGTTTGATGCCGCAAAGTAGACCTCTTGCTGGGTAAATTGAAACGCTTGGCAATAAACCACTTCGTAGAGGGTAAATTGCCCATTCAACTCATGCGTCGTTTCAAGTCGATATAGGATATCGCCTTCTAGCGGATGTTGAGCATGGGCCAAACGATCATGCAGTGGCAGTGCAAACCGAGCGCTTATCCAGTTCTCTTCAAACTGAGCACTCTCTCGGACGGAGATTGTCAGTGACGGGTTGGATGTAGAGGCGGGGGTGCCACTGATGGTGAGTATCGGACCTCCGCTCAGGCTCATCCCCGCGAGGTTCAAGGAGATGCGAGTGGCAAGCAGATCGTTGTCTGGGTCATCAAACAAGTTACTGATATTGACCTTCAGCTGGGCAGGCTCCCCCACAGTAAGCGGCCATTGATTGATAAGAGTGAGAAGCCGTTGGTACTCCTCTTCGACGATAAATGGGGGCGAGTTTTCACGGCTTGCCATGTGAACTTGCGTGTCGCGAGTAATCAGAGTGCTAGTGGTTGGCTCGACGGACTCCTCGAGTGGCAATTGCTCGTCTTGACGTTCTACCTGTGGCGCTTTCGCTGGTTCGTCCGGTGGCGTACTTTCCGATGCCGCGCTAGGGCTAGGTTGCTTAACCACTTCAACGGCGCGTGGTCCTTTCACTTGGTCTTTTGCCGTGGCCGAAGGAGTGGGCGTTAGGGTTAACACTTGGCGGCGAGGTTTGATTTCGTCAGGGGCAGTGTGTGTACTCACTTGAAGGGGGAACACACACCAGCCAATGAATGCGCCAAGCGTGACAATAGCGGCGGTAACGCGTTTTTTCATGACAGTGTCATTCTCGCCTGTAGCCAGCTGCGAGAGAACTTAAGGTCCTTTTCTATCAGGCTATTACTGCACTCAAGCAGTTGGCTAATTTCTTGGTTTTTTAGTCCCATCAAATATTTGAGCTTGAGCGCATTGGATTGCCTCGGATAGCGGACGCTGAAACTGTCTAACGCGCGGTCAAGGATAAACAGTTGCTCGAATTTATGCTGTTGGCAGTCTTGCTCTTCAGCTTGCTGCTGACGCTTTTGTGCTTGATGCGCCCGCGAGTTATCGATCAATATCTGACGCATAATCTTCGCGGCCATCAGGTAGAACTCGCGTTGAGATTGTACGTCGCTGAGGTCGGCGGTCGACATCTTCAAGTAGGCTTCATGGATCAACGCGGTAGTGCTGTTGACACTATCGGCGAGTACTTGGTTTTCATCGCCATATTTTTCTGCGCTGCGTGCTCGCTCTTGCTGAGCAATTTTCCTCAACTGCAAATACGCAAATTGATAGAGTTTATTTTCTGCCTGTTTGTCACCCGCTTGCCACAGTTGGATGATTTCAGTCAGTGAATGCTTGGTCGTCACTAAATGGTCTCCTGCACTTTTACAAATTCAGAGATGGAGTAGGTGTCTAGCTGTTCATCACCTTGCGCACTGCGAGTGAGATTTTGTTGGTAGCGGTACAGAACACCCTTGTCCCACGATTTTCCAGCGGGTAGATATTCCCAAGTGGTGTAACGAGGCTTTGGTTGTTTGGGTTGATACCAGCGGACAATTAAATTGAGCTGTTCGATTGATGCGGTTGGCGACTCCGGCGAGACCCACCACATATCGCCATAGGCATGAGTGACATCCTCTGCGTAGTCGCGCGCCTGTGTTGGGCATTGACCGTCAATGAGCTTGCTTTGCTTGATACGACTCTGTTCGATTAGAAGGCAGGTTTCTTGAAGCTCACCTTGGTGGTAGGTGGTTTGTTGCCATACGCCTTGATAGTCGATTTGGGTATATTGGTGTTTCGGGTAGGTAAACCACAGCATCTCACCTTTATTCGGTCGAGTGACCTTGTCGGTTTGTCCAAGACCTTGAGATTTTTCCATCAATAGCTGAGTGGTCGGGTCGAAATTGATCGCCAACGAGCGGTATTTCCAATCCCCTTCGTCATTGAAGTCATCAATAGCAAAGCCATTAAGGTCATTGCGAGTACAGCCCCGGTTCGCGCAATGGAAGGTGCCAAAGTCATCAGGATAGTGTTCGATGGGGGTAGTGATAGTGTGCTGACGTTCACTTGGCTGAAGCTGACAGCCATTGAAGTGGTCACCAAGGCTCGGGTATTCGATCACCGAGTCGGCGGTGATGCGATAGGTCAAGCTACCAATCGGCGGGCGATAGTGAGGGTGGTTTTTGAGCCTCACATCATAGGCACATAAGCGGCCATTGCCATCACGCTGTTTGACGATAACGTTTTGCAGTTCGAGGTTAAGTGGCTCAAACACAATCGCCTCTGACTGAAAATGGTCACGAATGTAGACATTGCTCTCGTTGAGGTGCTCGACAGCGTCGCTGACAGACGCGGGCTGTGATTGGGTGAGCCGTTGTAAGTCGGCTTCTACCAACTGGTTTAAATCTAGTGTTCTTAGGTTGTCTTGAAACTCACGATTGCTGAGCTGCGAATCAAGCAGCAGAATCTCTTTACGATTATCCGGCGTGCTGTCTAACGAGAGCAGCAGTCGGGTGATATTGATACTGCGACTGGGCTTGGTTGATATGGATGTTGGTGTAATGACTTCTTGAGCCGACACGGTAGAGAGCAAGTAACGGCGGTTGTTGTCACCAAGATAGAAACTGATCACATCACCGGGGCGATACTGGAATGCGCCTTTCTCGGTTAGTCCAGAGAGCTGCGAGCTAGTTTGGTAGTGTAAGCCCGTCACAGGCGCATCAATAAAGAACCCTGTTTGAATGTTGTCAGGTTGGGCAAGGCTCATTGCTGACACACTCATTAGCAATACGCTGGTTAAAAGTGTTGAGGTGCGCATTTTATTTGACTTTGTCCTTGTCTGTTGAGGAAGGCGACGCCGCTTTCTCTTCGATTGGCGTCATCATCACGAGAAGTAACTTTTGCTTGATGTGTTTGGGCATGTCGGGATTGGCTAGAATCCGGCGACGCGTGAGGTCCAGAAACGACGGGAGCGGCATTTGTTGCGCGGCTTGGCTTTTGGAATGAAACATCATGCTGGAAACCTCAAAGATCATGTTCTCAGCGATGCGCTTTTCGTGTTCCAGTTGCTGATTTTTATACGCAAGAGAAGACGAGAAGTAGCCGCCTAAACCGATCAGCAATAGGCACAAAGAACTGATCACTGGGTTGCGTTGAAACAAGCGCAAGCTGCGATAAAACGGCACGTGACGTTTGAGTGAGATAGGTCTTTTCTCAAGCAGGGCTTCGATGTCTTGTTTGAGCGTTGTAACCGAGCCAAAACGCTTGGCGCTATGGTGTTCTGTGGCGCGCTGCTGAATCATGCCTAGGTCGGAAAAACGGGCTTGATGAGGGCATAGCCACATCAGTAATTTACCGAGTGCATAAATGTCGCTGCTGGCGGTCACCGGTTTGCCTTGCTGTTGCTCTGGGCTGGCGAACGCTTTGCTAAATGCGGTTAAACATTCAGAGTAACCCAATGAGACATTCGCTTTTTGGGTGAGATTGAAATCAATCAGTTTGATGTGTTGATACTCATCAACCAGAATGTTCTCGGGCTTAATATCGCCGTGAACAATGCCTTGGTGGTGGGAGTACTCCAGCGCGCTGCATACTTGACCAAACAGGTTGAGTTTTTGTGTCAAAGAAAGAGCATGTTGACTAAGAAATGTATCGAGCGATGTGCCTTCGACATGTTCCATCACAATGTAGACTTCGCCATTGTGGATTCCGCCATCGAAGACTTTGGCAATATTAGGGTGATTGAGCTTCGCCAGCAGTTGCGCTTCACCAAATAGCGCTCGATTGTCGAACACTTGAGCTAAATCGGATTGCAGGAGTTTGATGGCGAGCTTCTGCTCAAAGGCTTTATCAGCACGACAGGCAGCATAAACCACGCCCATTCCTCCACGGCCGAGCTCATGGAGAATGTGGTATTTGTCGATTTGTTGATCGGTATAGTCTACTTGCGAAGAGGCACTATGCTCAAAAGTGAACTGAAACAACTGATCAAGATGATCAGAGCTTTCAGCCGCAACTAGTGGGGCAACTTGTTGATACAGTTCGGGTTGGTGCTTTTGGAGTTTGTCTAGCGCTTCTCTTTTTTGCTGGTCATCTAAATCCAACAGCAAGTAATACACATCGGTTTTACTTGAATCTAGCTTCACTGAACGTCAGTTTATATTTCATTTTTATCGGCACAGTCTATAGAAAAACCGGGTGTCTTTCTTACTAAATTTATCGAATTTGAGAATACTTGCGCCTTATTTGATAAATCTCATAATAAAAAAGCAGCCATGAGGCTGCTTTATGACATTAATTTGTTGCTTAGCGCATGGTAACGAACTCTTCAGAGCCCGTTGGGTGAATTGCCACCACAGAGTCGAAGTCTGCTTTGGTTGCGCCCATCTTCATTGCTACGCCGAAGCCTTGAATCATCTCATCAACGGTGAAACCGATGCCGTGTAGACCAACAACTGTCTCTTCTTCGCCCGCACAAACCAGTTTCATCTTACATGGCTGACGGTGCTTAGTGACGGCGGTGTACATTGCGGTAAAGCCAGACGTGTACACTTTCACGTTGTCTTTGCCGTACTTCTCTTCCGCTTCTTGTGTTGTTAGACCAATCGTGCCGATTGGTGGGTGGCTAAACACAACAGTTGGCACTAGGTTGTAGTCCATTTTCGCATTGGTTTTGCCGTTGAACAGACGCTCTGAAAGTTGGCGACCGGCTTTAACCGCAACTGGCGTCAGCTCGATACCGCCTTCCATGATGTCACCGACACAGTAGATGCCTTTGACGTTGGTCTCTTGGTATTCATTTACCTTGATGTAACCACGGTCATTGGTTTCAACGCCAGTAGATGCAAGGTTGATAGCATCAGTGGCAGGGTGACGGCCGATTGCCCAGATCAGTTGGTCAACGTTTTGCGTGTTACCGTTTTCTAGGTGAAGAGTTAGGCTACCATCTGCTTCTTTTACGATCTCTTTTGGAATCGAATGCGTGTGCAGCTTAGGGCCTTCTGCGTCCATTACCTCAACTAGCGTTTCAATGATCATTGGGTCAAAGCTACGTAGTGGAGATTCTTTACGCACAAACAGGTGAGTTTCCGTGCCCAGTGCGTTCAGTACACCAGCGATTTCTACCGCAATGTAACCTGCGCCGATCACGGCAACGCGTTTTGGTTGCTCGTTTAGCTCGAAGAAGCCGTTAGAGTCGATGCCGTATTCCGCACCTGGAATGTTCGGAATAGTTGGACGACCGCCAACAGCAATCAGGATATGATCGGCGGTGTAGTGTTCACCATTCACTTCCACCGTTTTCTCATCAACAAACTTAGCAAAGCCTTTGATGACGTTGACTTTGTTGTTGCCAAGTACGCGGTCGTAAGATTGGTGAATACGACCAATGTACGCTTGGCGACTTTCTACCAGTTTGCTCCAGTCGAAGCCTTTTACATCGATATCGAAGCCGTAGTCTTCAGCGTATAGATTCATTGCATCTGCAATTTGAGCGCCGTGCCACATCACTTTCTTCGGTACACAGCCTACATTGACACAGGTACCGCCAAGGTCTTGAGCTTCGATTAGGGCTACTTTCGCGCCGTACATCGCCGCGCGGTTTGCTGATGCGATGCCGCCTGAGCCGCCGCCGATACAGATGTAATCAAAATGAGTCGCCATTACTTTCTCCGAGCTTTTTGAATTATTGATTGCTATGCCAATGACATTGGGGCGAGGAGTCTGAAACTCAATCGCAGCACATAGCTGTCCTTATCTCTTATCATAAATCGACCATCATCGATTTCCCAATGGGAAAAAGTGCGTGTCGTTATGACATTTAGCGATAAAGCAGAGCGTTTTGGCCCTGCCGTCTAGAAATCGATTATTCCGGAACAATCCATTCCACTTTGAAGTGACCGGTTGCAGGTGCAATCGCTTCCTTCAAAAATGGCAAAATTTCTTTCATTTGGCTTTCTAGTTTCCACGGTGGGTTGATCACTATCATGCCCGATGCCGTCATGCCACGTTCGTTGGTGTCTGGGGCAACGCCAAGTTCGATTTGTAGAATTTTGCGAATACCCAACCCTTCCAAGCCTTCAATCATGTCTTCGATATCACAGCGGTTGACCACTGGGTACCAAATCGCATAAATGCCTGTTGCCCAGCGTTTGTAGCTTTGGAAGATCGCTTGCACCACATCGCGATACTCTTTTGCTAGTTCGTAAGGTGGGTCAATCAACACCAAACCACGGCGTTCTTGCGGTGGCAAGCTCGCTTTTAGGCGCTTGAATCCATCTTCTTTATAGATGGCTACTTGGCGATCACGATGGAACTCTTGTTCAAGCAATGGGTGATCAGCAGGGTGCAGTTCGGTTAGAACCATGCGATCTTGCGGGCGAATTTGCGCGCGTGCGACTCGTGGTGAGCCAGGGTAGTAGCGTAGAGTGTCACCGTTGTTGAGTGTTTTGATGGCGTCAAGGTAGCCCTGAATCTCAGCAGGAATCGCTTTTTGGTCCCACACGCGGGCAATGCCTTGTTTGTATTCACCGGTTTTCTCTGACCATTCGTGAGTCAAATCGTAGCGACCAACGCCAGAGTGCGTGTCATGGTAAACAAAAGGCTTATCTTTTTGCTTTAGAGAATCCAAGATAAGGCTTTGAACAATATGCTTAATCACGTCAGCGTGGTTGCCTGCGTGAAAACTGTGGCGGTAACTTAACAAAATATTTCTCTCAGAATAGGTGCAACGAGCATGATGAATGATGGCTCTTAGTATACGTTACTATTGAAAATTGCTGAACCTACCTATATTTAGTATCTAACAGAAATAAAAGATGTCGCTGAAGAACGTCTTTGAATCAAAAGGAATGCTTTATGTCTAACCCATTACTGACTTTCACGGATCTTCCCCCGTTTTCACAGATCAAGCCTGAGCACGTTAAGCCTGCGGTAGAGCAAGCTATCGAGGCGTGTCGCGCTAAAATTGACTCGGTACTGGAAAACAATACCGCGCCAAGCTGGGAGAACGTTGTGGCGCCTGTCGAAGAGGTGGATGATCACTTAAGTCGTATTTGGTCTCCGGTGAGCCACATGAATTCAGTGGTCAACAGTGATGAGCTGCGTGAAGCATACGAAAGCTGCCTGCCATTACTTTCTGAGTACGGTACTTGGGTTGGTCAGCACAAAGGACTGTTCGAAGCGTACAAAGCGATCAAAGCGAGCGATGCGTTTGCAAAACTGAGCCAAGCGCAGCAGAAAACCATTACTGATTCGCTACGCGACTTTGAACTGTCGGGCATAGGCTTGCCTGCGGATGAGCAGCACCGTTATGGTGAGATCAGCAAACGTATGTCTGAGCTAGGTTCTAAATTCTCTAACAATGTATTAGATGCCACTATGGGTTGGACTAAGCATGTTGCAGATGAGAAAGAGCTCGCGGGTATGCCAGAGTCAGCGCTAGCGGCAGCCAAAGCCGCGGCAGAAACCAAAGAGCTTGAGGGCTATTTACTCACGTTAGATATCCCGTCTTACCTACCCGTGATGACGTACTGTGATAACCAAGAGTTACGTAAAGAGTTGTATGAAGCGTACGTGACTCGTGCGTCGGATCGAGGTCCGAAAGCAGGTGAGTGGGACAACACAGAAATCATCAATGAACAGCTCAAGCTGCGCCATGAGATTGCTCGTATGCTTGGTTTTAATACCTACAGCGAGAAGTCTCTAGCAACCAAAATGGCAGAGAATACCTCTCAAGTACTCGGTTTCTTAAATGATTTGGCGAGCAAAGCGAAACCGCAAGGCGAGCGTGAGGTAGAAGAGCTGCGCCAATTCGCCAAAGCAGAGTTCGGTGTTGAAGAGCTGAACTTGTGGGACATCGCTTACTACAGCGAAAAACAAAAGCAGCACCTGTTCCAAATCTCGGATGAAGAGCTGCGTCCTTACTTCCCTGAGTCGAAAGCCGTGAGCGGTCTGTTTGAAGTGCTAAAACGTGTCTTCGGCATGACGGTTCAAGAGCGTGAAGGCGTGGATACTTGGCATGAGTCAGTGCGCTTTTTCGATATTTTCGATACTGACAACAACTTGCGTGGCAGTTTCTACCTAGACTTGTATGCTCGTGAACATAAACGCGGTGGCGCGTGGATGGATGAGTGTCGAGTGCGTCGTATCAATGCTCAAGGTGAGCTGCAATCGCCTGTGGCGTATCTGACGTGTAACTTTAACCGCCCAGTGGGAGACAAGCCTGCGCTGTTCACCCATGACGAAGTGGTGACGCTATTCCACGAGTTTGGTCATGGTATTCACCATATGTTGACGCAAGTGGATACCGGTGCGGTATCGGGCATCAACGGTGTGCCGTGGGACGCGGTTGAACTACCAAGCCAGTTCCTAGAAAACTGGTGCTGGGAAGAAGAAGCGCTGGCGTTTATCTCGGGTCACTTTGAAACGGGTGAGCCACTGCCAAAAGAAATGCTGGATAAGATGCTGGCGGCGAAGAACTTCCAATCAGCGATGTTTATTTTGCGCCAGTTAGAATTTGGCTTGTTTGACTTCACGCTGCACACGGAATTTGACCCGGAAGTAGGACCACGTGTCCTAGAAACCCTAGCTGAAGTGAAGTCGAAAGTGGCGGTGTTGCCAAGCTTAGAGTGGAACCGTTTCTCGCATAGCTTTAGCCATATTTTTGCTGGTGGTTACAGCGCGGGTTACTACAGCTACCTATGGGCGGAAGTGTTGTCGTCGGATGCTTTCTCACGTTTTGAAGAAGAAGGCATCTTCAACGCGGAAACCGGTCAAAGCTTCTTAAACAACATCCTTGAAATGGGTGGCAGTGAAGAGCCAATGGAGCTGTTTAAACGCTTCCGTGGTCGTGAGCCTCAAATTGATGCGCTATTACGCCACTCGGGTATCAGCGCTTAATTTGTTTTAGTCGCAATCATAAAACGCCCCTGATTCATTGAGTCAGGGGCGTTTTTTATTGATATGATAATCACCTTAGTACGCAAGGAGGTCATATGCTGAAACTAGGTAAGATGTTTGTATTGAGCGCATTAGTACTACTAGGTGCATCTGGTTGTGCGGAGTTAAAGCAAGCAGGTACGGAAATTGGTCATGCGACTCGTGATGCTGCGACAACCATTGGTCATGCAACGCGAGACACCACCAAAGCGATTGGCCATGCCTCACGTGATGCCGTGAATTCAGTCAAAGAAGACTTGAACGACGGTAACTAACCAGCCAGCTTTCCACGCAATAACTTATCAACGGATAGTGGTCCTGGTCCCCATACCACAACGATTAGGATCATTAATCCCCATAGTTGGTGGTCATAAAAGCCTTGCTCCCATAATACCGGGTAAGAGACGACGGCAATAATGTTGAACGCAAATAGCATCGCTGCAGTGGGTCTTGTCAACAAGCCCATCGCAACAAAGATAGGCAAGATAAGCTCAGCACCCGTTCCCAAATAAGCCGCCAGTTGCCAAGATAGTAGCGGAACCTGGTATTCATATTCAAATAAAAACAGTGTGCTATCCCATGTCGATATTTTGGTTAAGCCCGCATTGAAAAAGACCCAAGCGACCCACACTCGACAAAAAAGCAAAAGTAATGGCACCACAACCGCCTGCGATTTTTCGATCAGCGCATCGTAGTGATTGAGCATGTTTTTTATAGATTCAGACATCGTGTCCCCTTACCGAGCGAGCGAAAATCCAGCAACCACGTTGCTTTCGACAAAATAATTTAGGTGTTGAAGTGTATGAGGTGGTATCTCACCCAAGGTGCGACCAGAATGCAGGTGTTGCAGCAGTTCAAAAGCCTCATCGTCGAGAGGCTGCATCCACACTTCACCCTGTTGGGAGCAGCAGATCACGCCCTGTTGAGGCTTATCTAAAACCAAATCATCAAACTGATTGCTCTCAATGGCCGTTTTTAGCGCAAATAGCGCATATTGGGATTGAAATGGCATCACACCTGGCCACAAATGTAGATGAATTGAGGTTTGCTGCATCGGCTCTACCTCGGCTAACTTGGCTAAAGGCAATAGAGTGTCTGGCGCAGATACATTGCCTTGTTGCTGCTGAGCCATATCGATACACCATTCGAAACGGGCGACATCGGCGGCATAAGGCGCAGCTTCAACAACCGCAGGGAAGCGCTCGATAGTGTGCGAAAAATGCTCTCCGTAGTCACTGACATCCCCGACTTGCAATGGGTGGGCAAGCACATGCTGACGGGCTAATTGGCCAAAACACTCTTCGCCAACCAAAGCGCAAACCATGGGGTACGTCGCCTCAAGAACTTCACTCAAGCCAATGATGAAGTTGTTGCGATAAATCTGCATACGTTCATCAGCGGTAAAGTGGTCGCTGACTATCTCACACTCTTCACCGGTTGCTTGGTAGTGCAGCGCCTTGGCAAATTGATGTTGTAACTGGGCTAGGGAAAGAGTCATGACGCTCTCCCTGGCTGACTTTCTTCAAGATGCTGGTGCAGATAATCATTCGCTTTGCCAGCTTCCGCGAGCAAAACCTCAGGCTGCGGAATATCGAGATCCCATTCGATGAGCGTATGGCGAGAACCGTGTTGCGATAGCCATTGTGTGTAGAGTTGCCAAACTTCGTCACTGACTGGTTGGCTATGGGTATCAATCCAGACTTCACCTTTCTCTAGCTGTTTGATGGTGAATCCTGCCAAGTGAATTTCATCCACGTGCTCAGCCGGAATCGCATCCAAATACGTCTGGGTATCGAAGCCGTGATTGAAAGCGGAAACGTGAATATTGTTTAAATCCAATAGAAGTCGACAATCAGTGCGACGTTGAACCTCAGCAAGAAACTCCCATTCAGGAATGGTGGAATGGGCAAACTTAACGTAGCTTGACGGATTCTCTATCAGGATTGGGCGTTGTAAGTGGTCTTGTACTTCCGCGACGTTACGACAAAAAATGTCTAGCGCTTCAACGGTGTAGGGAAGTGGCAGCAGGTCATTGAAGTGGTGACCGCCGTTTTCACTCCAGCTTAAATGGTCAGAGACAAGAAACGGCTCTAACTCGTCGACTAAGCTTTTGAGTTGTTGAAGGTGTGTTTGATCTACCCGAGCAACACTGCCTAAAGATAAACCAATCCCATGACAGCTAATTTGGTAGTCTTGGGCGATTTGGCGCAGTTGTTGGCGAGCGGCTGAGTAAGGACGAAAGTAGTTTTCGCTGTGGATTTCTAACCAAGAGAGCGCAGGCTTCTGGTGGGTAAAATAATCCAAGTGTGGCGTTCGCAACCCCACACCAATATGGTTGTGATAGTTATGATTTTTCACGGGCGAATCCTTGGCGAGTGGGGGAAGGTAAACGGCTTGTTGAGCCTAAACCGTTTACCTTACGGACAGACAATAGGTGTTATGAAGATTGAGTGCTGCCGCCCGTCAACTTGCCACACAGTCCTTTAGGGACAACCACAAACGCGTCAGTTTGATTGTCTTCTTTTGCAGTACCCGCACATGAACTGGTTTTGGTTGCACAGTCATTTTTACCCGCTTTAGAGACGCCGTAGCATTTCTCTTTTTCTGCCGCTAGCGCAGGGGCTGCAGTTAACATTGAACCACCTAGAGCCAGTAAACCTGTAACAGCAGCAGTAACAGCAAGATTCGATTTTTTCATTGTATTATCCTCAGACTTAATTCCTTTACTTATGTGGGCAAGTGGCGGTTGTTTTTCCAGCAACTTGCTTACTAAACAAGATAGAAAGGGGATGAAAAAACTTTCAAAAAATTTATCGAAAACCACTGATCCATTTTTTATTTTTATTTAAGTGGTTGATTTATATCGATTTTAGTGGCGTAAATTTTTCTTGTTTTTGTTCTGAAATGCGGGGGCTGTTTAGGTTATAATCACTTTTCATGTATAGATAACCAGTAGCTGAGCACAGAATGGATCCTTCATTACTCCTCGATGGTCTGAACGATAAACAGCGTGAAGCCGTTGCCGCCCCTCTAGAAAACTTACTTGTCCTTGCTGGTGCGGGAAGTGGTAAGACACGAGTCCTAGTGCACCGCATTGCTTGGTTAATGTCGGTTGAGCAGGCATCACCGTTTTCTATCATGTCGGTGACCTTTACCAACAAGGCCGCGGCAGAAATGCGTGGTCGTATTGAAGAGTTAATGATGGGCAGTGCCTCTGGGATGTGGAACGGGACTTTCCATGGTATTTGCCATCGAATCCTTCGCGCTCACTATCTTGATGCCAAGCTGCCAGAAGACTTCCAGATCATCGACAGTGACGATCAGCAACGCTTACTGCGCCGCTTGATTAAGGCACAAAATCTGGATGAGAAACAGTGGCCAGCACGCCAGGTCAGCTGGTGGATTAACGGCAAAAAAGATGAAGGTCTTCGCCCGAATCACATTGATGCCTATGGCGATCCAATCACCAAAACTTATCTCCAACTGTATACCGCGTATCAAGAAGCGTGCGATCGTGCTGGCTTAGTCGATTTTGCCGAAATTCTACTTCGTGCCCATGAACTTCTGCGCGATAAAAAGCACATTCGTGAGCATTACCAAGCGCGCTTTAAGCACATTCTGGTTGACGAATTCCAAGATACCAACAACATCCAATATGCTTGGTTGCGTATGATGGCAGGGCCAGATTCTCATGTAATGATTGTTGGGGATGACGACCAATCTATCTATGGTTGGCGTGGTGCTAAAATCGAAAACATCGAGAAGTTCACCTTAGAGTTTCCAAGCGTGAATACCATTCGTTTGGAGCAAAACTACCGCTCAACCAAAACCATCCTTGAAGCATCGAATGCCCTGATCGCCAATAACACTGAGCGTATGGGTAAAGAGCTGTGGACTGAAGGAGCGGAAGGTGAGCCTATTTCGGTTTATTCGGCTTACAACGAGCTTGATGAAGCACGCTTTGCCGTCAACAAAGTGAAAGAGTGGCAAGACAAAGGCGGTGCTTTGAATGATGCCGCCATGCTCTACCGCAACAACGCCCAGTCACGTGTTCTAGAAGAAGCGCTAATCCAAGCGGGGTTGCCTTACCGAATCTATG
Source organism: Vibrio sp. MarTm2 (assembly GCF_027587055.1). NCBI lineage: Bacteria > Pseudomonadati > Pseudomonadota > Gammaproteobacteria > Vibrionales > Vibrionaceae > Vibrio > Vibrio sp. MarTm2. Next base: position 79,034 of record NZ_JAPPTK010000013.1, read on the forward strand.
GCGGAATGCGATTCTTCGAACGTCAAGAAATCAAAGATGCCCTGAGTTACTTGCGTTTGATGGCCAATCGCAACGACGACGCAGCGTTTGAACGTGTTGTGAATACTCCGACTCGTGGCTTGGGTGATAAAACCTTAGAAACGATTCGCTTTGCCGCCCGAGATCAAGGCTGCACGATGTGGGAAGCGAGCATCCGCCTGTTAGACGATAAAGTGCTGGCTGGCCGTGCTGCAGGTGCCCTGAGTCGTTTTGTTGAATTGGTCAACGCACTAGAAGATGACACCTGTGAAATGCCGCTGCATGAACAAACCGACCACGTGATCAAGTATTCGGGTCTGTTCGCCATGTACGAGCAAGAGAAAGGTGAAAAGTCTAAAGCGCGTATTGAGAACTTGGAAGAGCTGGTTACGGCAACCCGCCAATTTGAAAAACCAGAAGAAGCGGAAGAGATGACGCTATTGACTGCGTTTTTAACTCACGCGGCTCTAGAAGCGGGAGAAGGCCAAGCGGATGAGTTTGAGGATGCCGTCCAACTGATGACGCTACACAGTGCCAAAGGCCTTGAGTTTCCATTGGTCTTTATGGTCGGTGTCGAAGAGGGGATGTTCCCAAGCCAGATGTCTGCGGAAGAAGCGGGCCGCTTGGAAGAGGAGCGTCGCCTTTGCTATGTGGGCATGACTCGTGCAATGGAAAAGCTCTACATCACCTACGCGGAAATGCGTCGCTTGTACGGTCAAGATAAGTACCACAAGCCATCACGTTTTATCCGTGAGTTGCCAGAAACGTGTCTGGATGAAGTGCGTATGAAGGCGCAGGTAAGCAGGCCAACCAGTTCGGGTCGCTTTAGCCAAACTGTGGTGAAAGAGAACTTCAATGAAACAGGTTTTAGTTTGGGTTCACGCGTTATGCATCCGAAATTTGGCGAAGGTACCATCATCAACTTTGAAGGCAGTGGCCCGCAAAGCCGAGTTCAAGTTGCTTTTAACGGCGAAGGGATCAAATGGCTGGTAACGGCGTACGCTAAGTTAGAGACCTTATAATTTTTCAGTCTCTATAGAGTTTTTATCAATAGAATTGGGCTTGGTGCAAGGCAACAAGCGAGTGAAGCCCCTGAGCATAGGGAACCTATGTGATGGGGTGAACGAGCGAAGTTAACGTAGCAACGAGTTCAATTATGCAGATAAAAGGTAAAGAAAAACCCCGAGGGCGTGAGCCCATCGGGGTTATAGTCTTACTCGCAGCAATCCGGCTACTAAAAGTGCTCCATGCATCAAATCCTTGATAGTATGCTGATGTCCTTCAGCTTAGTCCTTTTCTCGCCATCCTAGCGGTGTCCTTGACCCTATCCTGGTCCACTAACAATCCTCGTTAGCTCACTTCGCTTGTTCCCTGAGCGGTGTCCCTTTCATCATCCTGATGATCGTTCCTTGCCTCGTCCAGAGGTGTCCATTTCCCTTCCTTAGTAGCAACCATCCTAGTCACTATTGCGTCCGTTCAATGTCCAATTTGCTATCCGTGCCGATTACTCATCCTAAGCAACCGTATCTTCTTCCTGAAGATTACCTAATCCGTGGTAATTTCCTGTTCCGTGTCAGCATCCTTCCGACAAGGTTCATATTACGCCAGTCGTAGATTTCAGCAATATGACGAAAACGATTTCCTAATAATCCCTTTGGCTTATTTTTGTACAAAGTCATCTAAATCAGTGGTTTATGTTTTTATAGTGATATTACTCTTAGCTAAAAAGCTATTTTTGCTCACTCACTTGTAAGAGATCTCGCACAAGGCTTCGGGGTGATCGTTGATCAAACCTCTCACACTGACATCCAATAATGACGTTTTTTTGCACACAAATTCACTCTTCGGCGAATAAAAATGCCTCTAAAAGCAGGATTGGTGACTAACTATTCGCCAAGGTTGTGGAGGCTAAATCAGTAAACTGCTTGCCGATTGCCACAAAATACCTGCCCCAATGAGTGAAAAGATCACGCCACACAATCCATCAATATATAGGGTGATAGCCTGCAACTTGCGCTGCATCCGTTGGGTGGACAGCGCCCAAGCCAAAAATGAGAACCAAGCTAAAGAGAGTATCCACAAAATGGCGAGTGCAGCGCCTTTTCCACTCAGAGACATCGTCGCAGGAACCAGTGATGACATGAGGCTCACAAAAAAGACCAACGCTTTTGGGTTGAGGATGTTGGTCGCAAAGCCACGAGAGAAGGCTTGGCGTTTGTTACTGAGCAACAACTGGTGAGCATCGATATGGGTTGCGCTTGCGGGCTCGCGCTGCCAACTTACCCAAGTTGCTTTTAAAGCGCCATAACCTAAGTAAAACAGGTAGCTGCCGCCGGCAATTTGTACCAAAGCAAACAGAGTCGGTTGCTGATGCACTAAGTAGCTGATGCCCGTTAAACTCAAAATTGAGTGGAGCAAAATGCCACAAGATAGCCCTAGTGCGATGTACAAACCGGTTTGGCGACCATAGCGTGTTGCGTTTTGTACGACGAGGGCAAAATCTGGGCCTGGGCTCATAAGGGCAATGAAGTGGACGGTTGCTAACGTTGCAAGGATGGTGATTTCACTCATGGTAGTCACTGTTTAATAGGAATTTCGCTTAGTGTGCCAAATTCATTGCATGAGGAATTGTAAATTATTGGCACTAGCCAACTTGAGAAGGGGAGACGCCGTAGGTGGCTTTAAATGCTTTGCTGAAGTGGGCTTGATCGTAAAAGCCGATTTGGTGAGCGACATCGGTACCGCAGACTCCGCTCTTGAGAAGCTTCATGCCGTGCTCGAGGCGCAAGCGACTTAGCCAAGCGTATGGAGTTAAGCCCACTTTTGCCTTGAAGTGGCGTTGAAATTGAGTGGGGCTCAACTGGCATAAGCTCGATAACTGCTCCAGTTTGACGGGTTGGTCAAGATTCGCCATCAAGTACTCTTTGAGTGTCGCTACCGATTGATTGCCCAATGGCACGACGCTTTTTGGCTCCTTCGCCCCATACTGCTCAAATAACCGAGCAAAACCTTCATAGGGTAAACAGTCTTGTGCGAGTTGACTGAGGCTAGGATTTGCTAGGATCTGGTGTAGTTCCACTAAGGTATTGAATAAAAAGGTATCGTTAATCACCAACTGGTTAAATCCTACCATGTCGGACGATCGTTTTAGATCCGCAAGATCACTAAGCCAGTGTGGATCCAATGAGAAGACTTTCACTTGGTAACCTGAGTCGAGCTTGGATTGCCCATCATGCATTTCGTCAGGTGGCATTAAGACGATTTGCCCCTTTCCTGCATGATATGAGTTGCCTTGATAATGAAACTTCTGCGCACCTTGAGTGATAAGGCCAATATGAAAATCAAGATGATAGTGGCGTTGAAAGGCAAACGTTCGGTAGTTTGCGTCGATCAAACCTATCTCTTGATTGGGTACTGTTTGGTATTGAACCTTATCCATAAATACAAAAAAGCTTGGCGAATATTTCACCAAGCTTAGCGCGACTGTTTGAGTATGTCTTGTAAAAAACGATCACTTGGCCAAAGCGGCTTTACGTGTTTGTCGATTCGTTTTAAGGCCGTCAAAGCTGAAGATGACTAAGGCACCCCAGATAAAGGCAAAGGTAATGGCTTTATCTGCCGTGAAGGCTTCACCGTAGACCAAGACGGCGAGTAAAAACATCAAACTTGGACCAATGTATTGGAAAAAGCCCAGTGTTGATAGCTTCAATCGTGTTGCTGCGCCTGTAAAGCAGAGCAGTGGCAAGGTTGTAATGACACCTGCGGAAATCAGTAACAGATTGAGTGTCATTGGGTTGCTCATCAAATCAGATGTGGCGCTATCTGCAATCCAAACTAGGTAGATGGCGGCAGCAGGTAACATGATAAGAGTTTCGATAAACAATCCAGTTTGCGCATCCAAGCTCACTTTCTTACGTAGCAAGCCATAAAAGCCAAAGCTGAGGGCAAGCGCGATTGCCACGGTTGGTACTGAGCCAAACGCTATCAGCTGAACCAACACGCCACACGCAGCGAGTACTACCGCAAACCACTGAAGCTTTCTGAGTCGTTCGCCAAGAAATAGCATGCCGAGTAATACATTGATTAGTGGGTTAATGTAGTAGCCTAAACTGGCATCCAGCATATGGTTGGCGTTGACTGCCCAAATAAAAATCAGCCAGTTAACCCCGACCAAAAGTGAGGTCGAGATGAGAAACGCCATCTTCTTTTTTGAGCGAAGTACGTCACGAACCCCGCGCCAACGACGGCCGATATGGAGTAAGAAAGCCAGCAGAACAAAAGACCAGACCACGCGGTGACTTAATATCTCAAGTGGAGAGACATCGCTGATGGTTTTAAAGTAGATAGGGGCGATACCCCACATAGTGTAGGCTCCGATGGCAAGCAGTACCCCTTGCCGAGCTCTTTGTTGTTCTTCTAGTGTCATCGGTCGGTTCCCAACACTTCGTTTACAAAATGAAACATCCAGTATACGAATGACTCTGATAATCACCTAGTAATTTGCAGTTTTATTCACCATCAATCCCAATTACAATTAGCGCTTTGCTCTTCTGCACATCACCCCTAACTGAGAATTCAATGACTGCCACACTGTTAGCTGAACAATCTGAACCTATTCTCACTCCGCAAAGTGTTTTGGAGGAGGTGTTTGGTTATCAAACGTTCCGCGATGGTCAACGAGAGGTGATTGAATCTGCGGTAGCAGGACAAGACAGCCTAGTGATCATGCCAACTGGTGGCGGTAAGTCGCTGTGCTACCAAATTCCTGCACTTGTTCGGAGCGGCCTGACGTTGGTGATCTCCCCTTTGATTTCGCTGATGAAAGACCAAGTCGATCAGCTTAAAGCGAATGGTGTCGCGGCGGAGTGCATCAATTCCACCATGCCACGGGAAGAGTTGATTGCGGTGTACAATCGCATGAATGCCGGCGTGACTAAGCTCGTCTATGTTTCCCCTGAACGAGTGTTAATGCGTGACTTTATTGAAAGGCTGCAAGGTCTACCGTTGTCGATGATTGCGGTAGATGAAGCACACTGCATTTCCCAATGGGGACATGATTTTCGTCCAGAGTACGCATCGTTAGGTCAACTGAAACAAGCATTCTCTCATGTGCCCGTGATGGCGCTGACGGCAACCGCTGACGATGCAACGCGCAAAGACATCATGCAGCGCTTGCAACTGAGTGATCCGCACACCTATTTGGGCAGTTTTGACCGACCGAATATCCGTTACACGTTAGTGGAAAAGCACAAACCTGTCTCTCAGGTGGTGCGTTTTCTTGAAGGGCAACGTGGTCAATGCGGCATCATTTACTGCGGTAGCCGTAAAAAAGTGGAAATGGTCACCGAAAAACTGTGCAACAACGGTCTTCGGGCAGCGAGCTATCACGCGGGGCTGGATGCCGATGAGAGAGCCTACGTACAAGACGCGTTCCAGCGTGACGATTTACAAATTGTTGTGGCGACCGTCGCCTTCGGTATGGGAATAAACAAACCTAACGTGCGCTTTGTGGTTCACTTTGATATTCCACGTAATATCGAGTCTTACTACCAGGAAACGGGGCGAGCAGGGCGAGATGGCTTACCCGCAGAAGCGATGATGCTGTATGACCCTGCGGATATCGGCTGGTTGCGTCGTATGCTGGATGAAAAAGATGATGGCCCACAAAAGCAGGTTGAGGCGCACAAACTCAATGCGATGAGTGCCTTTGCAGAAGCGCAAACTTGTCGTCGCCAAGTGTTATTGAACTATTTTGGTGAGTATCGCGAGCAGCCGTGTGGCAACTGCGATATTTGCCTCGATCCCCCTAAACATTTTGATGCCACAGAGCAGGCGCAAAAAGCGCTTTCGTGCGTCTATCGCGTGAATCAAAGTTTTGGTATCGGCTATGTGGTCGAAGTGCTGCGCGGCATGCAAAATATCCGAGTACGCGAAAACGGTCACGATAAACTGTCTACTTACGGTCTTGGTCGCGAAAACAGCCATGACTATTGGGTGAGTATATTCCGTCAACTGATCCACAAAGGGTTACTGTTTCAAAACATCACCCGCAATTCCACCTTGCAACTGACGCCAGAAGCGCGACCTCTATTGCGTGGTGAAGTGTCATTGGAGTTAGCGGTGCCTCGTTTAGATACCGCAGCAAGGGCGGCCAAATCAGACAAACTTGTCAGCAAAAACTACGATAAAAAGCTGTTTGCCAAATTGCGCAAATTGCGTAAAGCGATTGCAGATGAAGATGGCTTACCACCTTATGTGGTGTTCAGTGATGCCACGTTAATTGATATGGCTGAAATTCTGCCAACATCTTACGGAGAAATGTTGGCGGTCAACGGTGTGGGCCAACGAAAGTTGGAAAAATACGCCGATCCTTTCTTAGATTTGATTCAGGAGCACTTAACCCATCATGGTTGATTCGACGCAAAAGGAATTTGGTTTAGCTGAATACCAGCAACAAGAGGGACGCATCGTGATCACGGCGCCGCGTTTTGATTTTGACAGCTTTCCTGAGTTGGCGGAGAAGTTGGTCAAGTCGCTGTCAGCGTCGGTGATTGAGAAACAATGGGATGCCGATATCCACTCATGGTTGATTGATTTTGAAGGCTGCCAACTGTTCTTAAAGTCAGAGCATTACAGCGAAAGTGTTTGGTTTGAAGCGCTGGCTATTGATGATTCAAAAGAAGAACTCGACTTTCTCGCAAGGCTGTTTCAACGCGGCTTTTAGCGCCAAAATAATACGCCAACGATTGCGTAATAACTCTTGCTTGCGGCGTGAATTGGTTAATGTATAATCGCCCGCCGCGCTATGAGTCACATACTCGATAGTGCTTAAGTTTTTTATTCACATTGTTGGTGAGACATTGTCTGTTGGCTTAGATGGTGTCGATTTGGGTTCCCTCACCCCCAAACCAAACTAAAAAGGTATCGTATGAGTAACTTTACCCCTGCGCAGCAGCGCAAAGCCCTTCTTTTATTGGTTTTATTCCACCTGATCATTATTGCATCGAGCAACTATTTGGTTCAGTTACCGTTTACGGTATTTGGTTTCCACACCACTTGGGGCGCATTTACCTTCCCATTTATCTTCTTAGCGACTGATTTAACCGTGCGCGTTTTCGGTGCTCAGCTTGCACGTCGTATTATATTCTTGGTGATGCTACCAGCACTGGCGGTGTCGTATGCATTGTCGGTACTGTTTTTCGAAGGGCAATTTCAAGGTTTTTCCCATCTTGGGGAGTTTAACTTGTTTGTAGCTCGTATCGCGATTGCAAGCTTTATGGCTTATCTATTAGGTCAGATTCTTGATGTGCACGTATTTAACCGCCTGCGTCAGTTAAAGCAGTGGTGGGTAGCTCCAACCTGTTCGACACTATTTGGCAATGCGCTAGATACGATCGCGTTTTTTGCGATTGCTTTCTATCAGAGCCCAGATCCCTTTATGGCTGAGCACTGGACGGAAATCGCGCTGGTGGACTACGGCTTCAAATTGGTCATCAGCTTAGGTTTGTTTGTGCCTATGTACGGCGTGCTATTGAACTTCCTTGTGAGAAAGCTCACTGCCGTCAATCCAGACTTTAAAGTGGTTGGTGCGAATCAGTGATAGGAAGAGAGGGCAAGTAACGCCTTCGGATTCTTAAGAGTGTTCTCTCGACTCTAAATAGAGATTTCAAAAACAAAAGCCCGAGAGACAGTCACTCGGGCTTTTCTCTATATGCGGTCATTATTGAGCGATAACAGTAAGAGGCCAGCCAATATCACTTTGGCGGTTGGCTTCAATTTCAAGCTCTGCGCTGGTCAGTGGGTTGGCGTCTAGCCATTTTGCATCAATGGTTAGGGTGAGTTTGTCACCCTCAGAGCTTAGGCTGATGTTTGGCTCAAGCTCAGGGTTACGACGATGCGTTAGTAGCACGGCTAGGCGAAGTAGGCGCAAAATACGTTTTGCACTTGAACCTGACACGGCGTGCTGCTCAGGTAGAGAGGTTAGTTGCTCTCGGTAACGACGGGCAATTTCACCCAGTAAGTGTTTCTGAGCGCGAGTGTAGCCAGGCAGATCTAAGCTTTGCAGCAAGTAAGCGCTGTGCTCACCACCTTTTTTGAAGTCAATTGTTAAGCCGACTTCGTGCAGTTTGGCCGCTGTCTCGAGCAACACTTTCCCTTGCTCCTCGACAATCCAATCCTGTTGGCACTGAGAGAGTAAACGCTGCGCTAGATGGGCTACTTGCTCGCCATACGCTTGATCAAGTTGGTATCGATGTTGGACGCTCGCAATGGTGCGGGCGCGAATATCGTCCTGCTTGAGTTCATCCACCATCTCGTACACTAAGCCTTCACGCAAAGCGCCGCCAGCCAGTGTCATCGAATCAATTTCTAGCAATTCAAAGATCGCAATCAGAATTGATAAGCCACTTGGGAACACTAAAGCACGCTCTAGTGTGAGCCCTTCAATCTCTAACTCTTCTAAGTGATCCGCTCGCATGGCCTGTTTTTGTAGGCGTTTGAGTTTAGCATGGGTGATGACCTCATCCATGCCTTGCGCTAGCATAATTTCTTGTAGCGCTTGAACCGTGCCAGAAGCGCCAACACAGACATCCCAACCAATCTCTTGGTACTGCTCTAAGATTGGTTGTAAGGTCTCTTTGGCGGCAAGAATCGCGTTGTTGAAGTTTGTGACGGTTAACTGGCGATCTTTAAAGTGACGCTCAAGCCAAGTCACGCAGCCCATCTTTAAGCTTGTTAGTGCTTTGGCTTCAAAACCTTCACCAATAATCAGCTCGGTGCTTGCACCGCCAATGTCTACCACTAAACGACGCCCACTGCCTCCAGAGGTATGAGCCACCCCTTTGTAGATGGTGGCCGCTTCTTCTTCGCCGCTGATCACTTCAATCTTGTGACCCAAGATTTGATTCGCTTTTTCCAAGAAAACGTCCACGTTGGTCGCGGTACGCAATGTGGCGGTGCCGACAATGCGAATGTTCTCTGTGGGGATATCTTGCAAGCGTTCGGCAAAAAGGCTCAAGCAGTCCCAGCCGCGTTGCATGGCTTCTAGGCTCAAGGCGTTATGTTCGTCTAAACCTGCGGCAAGGCGAACTTTACGTTTGATTTTGGCCATGGTTTGAACGCTGCCATCAATGTGACGCACAACGAGCATATGAAAACTGTTCGACCCGAGATCGATGGCTGCGTAAAGCGGAGATGAAACGGCTTGGCTCATAGACGCTTAAGAATCCTTTGGTTGGCGCTGGCGAGAGCGATTGTTTTGACGACGGTTACCCGAACGAGATCCACCTGTATTGGTGCGACGCTGCTGCGGACGGTTTGAACGCATGCGAATCGGCGCAGGTAAATCTTCGATTAGGGCACTTGGGTCATAATCCGATACTGGGATTGTGTGCTCAATGTATTCTTCGATCGGTGGGAGGTTGATCGCGTAATCCTCACACGCAAAGCTGATTGAGTGACCGCTTGCGCCAGCACGACCTGTACGGCCAATACGGTGCACGTAGTCTTCACAATCATCAGGTAGATCGAAGTTAAATACATGCGTCACTTGCGGGATATGCAAACCGCGTGCGGCAACGTCGGTTGCAACCAGTAGATCAACATCACCTTTAGTGAATTGCTCTAGGATGCGCTCACGTTTTTTCTGTGGCACATCACCAGTCAGTAGACCAACGCGGTGACCATCGGCAGCTAGGTGGCCCCAAACTGACTCACACTTATGTTTAGTGTTGGCAAAAATGATCGCACGCTCTGGCCACTCTTCTTCAATAAGTGTTTGCAGTAGCGCCATTTTGTGTTCGTTAGAAGGGTAGAACAACTCTTCTTGAATGCGGTGACCAGTTTTGACTTCTGGCTCAACCACAACATGCTCAGGGTTGTGCATGTGCTCGAAAGCAAGCTCTTGAACACGGTAAGAAAGTGTTGCTGAGAACAGCATGTTCAAACGCTCTTTTGGCTCAGGCATGCGACGGAACAAGAAACGGATGTCTTTAATAAAGCCAAGATCGAACATACGGTCTGCTTCATCAAGGACGACAGCTTGAATGTGGTTTAAGTTAAACACACGCTGCTTGTAGAAATCGATGATGCGACCCGTTGTACCAATCAATACGTCAACACCACCTTCAAGCTTAGCGAGCTGCTTATCATAGCTTTCACCGCCATAAGCAAGCGCAGCTTTGATACCTGTGCTTGCGATTAGTGGCTCAGCATCATTATAGATCTGAATCGCCAGCTCACGTGTTGGCGCCATAATGATTGCGCGTGGCTGAGTCGGCTTACGGCCTTCATGCTCAGACGTCGTGAGTAAGTGGTTAAAAGTAGCAGTCAGGAAGGCTAATGTCTTACCTGTACCCGTTTGGGCTTGGCCTGCGATGTCTTGGCCGGTGAGCAGTACCGGCAACGCCAAGGCTTGGATAGGGGTACAAAATTCGAACCCTTTTTTCTCCAGACCTTCAGTAATTTGAGGGTGTAAACCTAAATCGGCGAACTTTTGCTCTGTGATATGCGTCTTTTTCATGGCTATAGAATATCAGCTTAAGCTTGCAATACGAAAGTAAATACATTCCAATAGGGCATCTAAATACTGGTTATCATGCAACCAGTTCAGAAAAACACATTGGAGTGGAAGATGAGTGATAAGATTTTGCAGCTTACTGATGACGGTTTTGAAAACGATGTAATCAATGCTGCAGGCCCAGTTCTTGTTGATTTTTGGGCGGAGTGGTGTGGTCCTTGTAAGATGATCGCTCCTATCCTAGACGAAATCGCAGATGAGTACGAAGGCAAACTCACTATCGGTAAACTAAATATCGACCAAAACGCAGGTACACCACCTAAATTTGGTATCCGTGGTATTCCAACGTTGCTTCTATTTAAAGACGGTAACGTAGCAGCAACGAAAGTGGGCGCGCTGTCTAAAACTCAACTAAAAGAGTTCCTAGACGCAAACCTATAAGCGTTGTGAAAGAAGACCGTGCTTAAGGCACGGTTTTGTTTTTGAACATCAACAAAATCTAGACTAGGCTACTATTTAGTGCTAGTTTATTGCACGTTAATTATACAAGTTCTCTTCTTGGTCGATCCTGTGACCAAATCCATCTTAACCAAATAACAGATCCTTATTTTGACTAAACAAGCATCAACCACCATGAATCTAACAGAACTGAAGAACAGACCTGTGTCTGATCTTGTTAAACTTGGCGAAAGCCTAGGCCTAGAGAACCTAGCTCGTCTAAGAAAACAAGATATTATCTTCGCAATCCTAAAAGCGCATGCTAAGAGCGGCGAAGACATTTTCGGCGATGGGGTTCTAGAAATTCTGCAAGACGGCTTTGGTTTCTTGCGTAGTGCAGACAGCTCTTACCTAGCAGGTCCGGACGACATTTACGTGTCACCGAGTCAGATCCGTCGTTTTAACTTACGTACGGGTGATTCAATCGCTGGTAAGATTCGTCCACCTAAAGACGGTGAACGCTACTTTGCGCTACTGAAAGTCAATACAGTTAATGATGATAAGCCAGACAACGCGCGTAACAAGATTCTATTTGAAAACTTGACGCCACTGCACGCCAATGAGCGTATGGTGATGGAGCGTGGTAACGGTTCGACAGAAGATATCACAGCGCGTGTTCTAGACTTAGCTTCACCAATTGGTAAAGGTCAACGTGGTCTGATTGTTGCTCCGCCAAAAGCGGGTAAAACAATGTTGCTGCAGAACATCGCTCAAAGCATCGCTTACAACCACCCAGAGTGTGAGCTGATGGTACTTCTTATCGACGAACGTCCGGAAGAAGTAACTGAGATGCAACGCTTGGTTAAAGGTGAAGTAGTCGCGTCAACGTTTGATGAGCCAGCGTCTCGTCACGTTCAAGTCGCAGAGATGGTAATCGAGAAAGCGAAACGTCTTGTTGAACACAAAAAAGACGTGGTTATCCTGCTTGACTCAATCACTCGTCTTGCTCGTGCATACAACACTGTTGTGCCTTCGTCAGGTAAAGTACTAACGGGTGGTGTGGATGCAAACGCACTTCACCGTCCTAAGCGTTTCTTCGGTGCAGCACGTAATGTTGAAGAAGGCGGTAGCTTAACTATCCTAGCTACAGCGCTTGTTGATACAGGCTCTAAAATGGATGAAGTTATCTACGAAGAGTTTAAAGGTACAGGTAACATGGAAATCCACCTGAACCGTAAGATTGCAGAGAAGCGCGTCTTCCCAGCAATTGACTTCAACCGCTCGGGCACTCGTCGTGAAGAACTTCTAACGAAGAACGATGAGCTACAGAAGATGTGGATTCTGCGTAAGATTGTTCACCCAATGGGCGAGATCGATGCAATGGAATTCCTAATCGATAAGCTCGCGATGACAAAGACCAATGATGAGTTTTTCGATGCAATGCGTCGTCAGTAATCGCTGAAGATTTGATTCCCAAACGCCACCGCTAAGCCGGTGGCGTTTTTGTTTGCATTATCTACTGATAACACGCACAATGGAGTTAAATGTTACAAGGAGGTTAACATGCAACAAGGAATGTTGTCGTCGGTACTCCTATCCGCATTACTTTTAGGAGCGCCAACCGTCTCAGCAACGGAGATGGCCCCCGCTCGTGTGGAAGTGCTTTTACAAGATGAGCAAATCCATCAAAAAGTCGCTCAATTACTTCAATATGCTGTTGAAGATAATATCGATTCCCTCAATTTCGCGCTCGAACGACTTTCTTTACCTCAGCAAGAGGTTTCTAGATACCTGCTTCTTGACAAAATCGAGCAGCAACAGGTCGTTCTTACCCCTAAAATGGCGTTATTTGTAGAGCAGCAAAAAACACGAGTCCCTACCTATCAAGTATTAGAACGAGGGGATGGTTATGAGTTTTCAGTTCCTGCGTTTAACTATCCCGCCATCGCAAGCCGCTTACTCAAGCAATGGCGTCAAGATCAATCAACTCTCGATTTTGTCTTGCAAGCAGAGCGAGGGGAGCTTATTCTACAAGATTGGCTATCTGGCAGTGAATATCAGGCCCAAACACGTGAAGCATTACTTATCCGTGAGCTAGATAGCTTGTCTCCAGAGGCGGTGAAAAGTCTCACCCAGCAGTTCACAGACTCTGCCATTGTAAGTTGGTTACCATCTTCCGATGTGATGGTTCGCTTGGCGCAAGTCAGTGAAGATGCGGATGTATATAAACTGGTGTGGCTAATGCGTGCAGATTTTAACAGCCAGCAAGAACTCACGAGGTTGGCTAAGGTTGGCGATGACTTCTCGCTACAGCAGATCATGCTTGCTTCGCAAAACCCGAGTTTAAAAGAACACGCATTAAAAGAGCTCACACGGATAAAACCTATGAATCAAGAGGTAAAAACCTTCTTGATTGAGCGTATGGCGCTGAAAGATGATGCTCCGTTTGTCGCACAGGAATTGGCTCGTCAAGGATACACGAACTGGCTTGAAGAGTTAGCCAGCCACAACCAAAAGGTTCGCAGTAGTGCCATTCTCAATGCTTTGTCTAAATAGCTGACTTATCGTGAAATAACCACAATAAAAAGAGGGATCGGATGATCCCTCTTTTTGATATACTGCCTGTAGTTTAACCAGCCATTAGAAGGCCTATGAGTTTTAAGGATCTACGCGACTTTATTGCCCACTTAGAGCAAGAGGGCAAGCTGAAACGCATTACTCACCCTGTTGACCCACATTATGAAATGACTGAGATCAGCGACCGAACGCTTCGAGCGGGAGGCCCTGCTTTGTTGTTTGAAAACCCAATTGGTTATGACGTACCCGTGCTTACCAACTTATTTGGCACGCCAGAGCGCGTTGCTATTGGTATGGGACGTAGCGAAGTTAAAGAGCTACGTGAAGTGGGGAAATTGTTGGCTTACCTGAAAGAGCCAGAACCGCCACGTGGTTTTAAAGACGCGATTGAAAAGATCCCCGTCTTTAAACAAGTACTCAATATGCCAGCTAAAAGGCTGCGCAAAGCAGCTTGCCAAGAAGTGGTTTGGCAGGGTGAAGATGTGGACCTCGATAAAATCCCAGTGATGAGTTGCTGGCAAGATGACGTGGCCCCTTTACTGACTTGGGGTTTGACTGTTACGCGTGGCCCGCATAAGAAACGCCAGAACCTAGGTATTTACCGTCAGCAGAAGATTGGTAAAAACAAAATCATCATGCGTTGGCTAGCACACCGTGGTGGAGCTCTTGATCTGCGTGATTGGATGGAAACCAACCCAGGAAAGCCTTTCCCTATATCAGTAGCTTTTGGTGCAGATCCGGCGACCATCTTAGGAGCGGTAACACCAGTACCAGATACATTATCTGAGTATGCATTTGCCGGCTTACTACGTGGTAGTAAAACTGAAGTCGTCAAATCGGTCAGTAACGATCTTGAAGTACCAGCAAGCGCGGAAATCGTGATGGAAGGGTATATCGATCCAAACGAGTTTGCGGATGAAGGGCCTTATGGCGATCATACTGGCTACTACAACGAAAAAGAAAAACACCACGTGTTTACCATCACGCACATTACCATGCGTAAAGATCCAATTTATCACAGTACCTACACAGGTCGCCCGCCAGATGAACCTGCGGTATTGGGTGTTGCGCTGAATGAAGTGTTCGTGCCGATTTTGCAAAAGCAGTTTCCTGAGATAGAAGATTTCTATCTACCACCAGAAGGTTGCTCGTACCGAATGGCGGTGGTAACCATGAAGAAGCAATACCCAGGTCACGCTAAGCGCGTAATGCTTGGGGTATGGTCTTTCCTACGCCAGTTTATGTATACCAAATTTGTAGTGGTATGTGATGAGAGCGTTAATGCACGTTGCTGGGACGATGTGGTCAAAGCTATGGCTGACAATATGGAGCCAGTGCGTGACACACTCATGATAGAAAATACACCTATTGATTCTCTCGATTTTGCATCTCCAGTTGTCGGTCTTGGTTCGAAGATGGGAATGGACGCAACGATTAAATGGGATGCAGAAAACGCCACTTCGCCAGAACTGAATGCAATCTCTTCTGTTTCAGTAGATAGTGAGGCGCTCGCAAGGTTTAAATCCGATAACCCAGAAGTGGTGGATATCGCGCTGCCAAGTTCAGCACAAAATGATCGCTTTGTGATTATCTCTATGCGTAAGAACCAACCAGGCCAGTCAAGACAGCTGATGGAAAAAGTCTGGGCGTGGTTAGAGCAACACACCGACAGTAAGTTTGCCATCCTTTGTGATGAAGATGTCGATGTCCATGATTGGAATGATGTGATTTGGGCGATGACAACTCGTATGGATCCAGCCAGAGACACAGTACAAATTCGAGCTGAGAACGGACGCTGTTCTAAACTAGGGTTAGATGCGACAAATAAATTTGCTGGGGAAGTTGATCGAGAGTGGGGTATCCCAATTAAGAAAGACCCACAGTTAGTCGCACAAGTCGATGCTAAGTGGAGTAAGCTCGGTATATCATGAGCAAAATAATACGCTTGCAGCCTCAAGGAATTTGTTTTGAGGCGCAAGATGGGCAAACGGTGCTGGAAGCGGCGCTCAACAATAATATACGCTTTCCACATCGTTGCCAGGTTGGAGCGTGTGCAGCCTGTCTGTGCCGTAAACTTGAAGGAACAGTAAGTTACGATCTTGAACCCATGCTCACAGAGAAAGAGCAGCAACAAGGTTGGATATTTGCTTGTCAGGCAGTAGCCGAAAGTAATTTAGTACTTACTTTTGAGGAGTAAGTAAGAGGAAGACCATGACCATCCAATGTAAAGTAAAGTCTATTAAGCCGTTAGCTTGTAATACTTATCAAATTCTACTTCACCCAGAAACGCCTGTGGCATTTAAAGCGGGGCAATACCTTATGGTAGTGATGGGTGAAAAAGACAAACGTCCTTTCTCGATTGCAAGTAGCCCTTGTCGCCATGAAGGTGAGCTAGAGTTGCACATTGGTGCGGCAGAGCAGAATGCGTATGCTCTAGAAGTTGTTGAAGCAATGAAAGACGCGCTAGCAAACGGTGGTGATATTACCATCGATGCGCCACATGGTGATGCTTGGGTTCAAGAAGAAAGTGAACGTCCTATTCTTTTAATTGCGGGTGGTACAGGTTTTAGTTACGTACGCTCAATTCTGGACCACTGCGTGGCTCAAAGCTTGAATAACCAAATTCATTTGTATTGGGGGGGCCGTGATGATTGCCAACTGTATGCAAAAGAAGAGCTAGAGCAAATTGAAGCTAAACATGAAAATGTTCACTTTGTCCCTGTTGTCGAAGATGCTCCAACAGAGTGGGCAGGAAAGGTCGGTAATGTGCTGCAGGCTGTAGAGCAAGATTTTGACTCTCTCGCAGAATATGACATCTATATAGCAGGGCGCTTTGAAATGGCTGGTGCTGCGCGCGAACAATTTACACAAAATAAAGGTGCGCAAAGCGATCGAATGTTCGCTGATGCCTATGCATTTATCTAAACTTAGTTAAATAAGACCAAAAAGAGAGCAATTTGCTCTCTTTTTTTGTGCTTTTGAATACAAATTCAACGAACAGTCATTTTTTCCAAATTTATTTAAAAAAAGGGGTTGCGCTAGAGCAAGAACTCCCTATAATGCGCATCCACTGACACGGCAGACGCCACAAGGCTTCAGCGATAAATCAGTAAAGCCAACTAAGCAAATTTCGAATTGAAAAGTTTGAAATAAAAAATTCAAAAAAGTGTTTGACACTTGAGAATGAAACGCTAGAATGGCTGCCTCTTCCGAAGTGATGTGAGTCACAAAGAAGAAAGCTCTTTAACAATATAAACCTATCAATCTGTGTGGGCACTCGTTGATGATAATCCAATTCGATACTTCGGTATCAAATTAGGTTTCAATGAAACGAAGTGACCATTCGAATTGGGAAGCAGCCTTGAGCTGTTTTGTTTCACTTTTTCAAAAGTGAAA
>NZ_JAPPTK010000014.1:0-91463 GCF_027587055.1 Vibrio sp. MarTm2
ATTATTTAACCCGATGCGAAAGTGTCGGGTTTTTTAATGCCTGTAAGAAATATCCTTTGTGGGGAATCAAATACCGCAAAGGGGGTGGGCGAAATTTTTAACCTTCGCCACTTTCAGAAGCCCTGCTAGAAATAGCAGGGCTTTCGTCGTTTTTGGACACAAATAAGACCTTTGTACATATCTTCCTTTTAGTTTTTACTCTGCTTAATTTTTTCGCTCTAAATGACCCACCCTTATCAGCAATTCTATGTGAAAAGATAGGTAAAAAGAGCTGACTTTAGTTTATAGACTGGAGGTCAATATGAAGACAGAGCAACTAGTATGGAATGGTCAAGAATCATTGGATCTTTCGTCAGTTTCGATCATCGATACCTCCAATACGTTATTAACGATCTAGGGCTTACTTAATGAAGATATATCGACACTGTTAACAAATTTTTCCCCAATCACACATGATAGGTGGTTCCACGTCTGGAGAGATAAGCAACGATGGCGTGGTGGATAATTATCTAGTCATTACCTTGGTTTAGTTTGAGAAAAGCTCGATTAGAAAATCGGCTCGATACTTAATTGATTTTCAGGTTTCGTGTAAAGCACTTGGAAGCGCATTAGCTAGCGATCTGTTGCCTGAAGATTTTCGACACATATTTGTTCTGAGTGATGGCCTTTAGGTCGATGGCACATATCTTGTGGATGGATTTAAAGTGTATTACGCGACCATGTTAAAGTGACCGGAGGTTTAACAGGACCGGAGATTGTGTAAATTTTGCAGAAACTCAAGTTTATACAGAAAATATCAGAGGCTCAGGGCTAGTTGCTGCGATTGGTTTGTATGGGAATGACCTAGAAACTAGCTATGGTTCACGTGGCGGGGGCTCGTTTGGGATGGAAAGTAAGGTTACTCGTTCGGAGGGGAATGTTCTTTTTGAACTGGATAATCCAAGTACACTTGAGGTTTATCACAGCTACTTTGGTGACTTAACTAAGGAGCCCGATCCAGTGGGTTAAGGTTTCCATTAGAACAGAGAAAGACACAAAACTTGTTAGGACGGATGACAGTAATGGCTCAATCGCCTCCGCCCATCATGCCCCCACACCTTCTGACGCCTCGGGCATAGGGAGGTCGTGTTTTAGATGGGTTTGTGGCAACGTGTTTATTGTTCTAGTTGAAACGAAAGGCAGCGCTAATAGGCTGCCTTCTGGTCATTCAAACTTGTGAGTGCTCTACTTTTGTGTCACTTCAATAGAATCTTTGTCTATCTCTTTCTGAGCGAGCTTCGCTTTTTCAATCATAGGAGTAATGGTTGAACCTTGAATCAATATAGAGAATACGACGACCGAATATGTCATGACCAAGATGATTTCTTTTACATCAATAAGCTTGTCTTGAATCACCCAAATGCCAGAAGGAATCGATAGTGCCATTGCGAGTGCAAGACCACCTCTGAGGCCGCCCCAAGTTAAGATGTTTACAGAATACGGGTTGTATTGACGGTAGCGCTTAAAGCCAATGTAAGATAGGAATACGCTTATGTAACGCGCTGAGAGAACGAGCGGTACAGAGAAAGCCATCAAAATCCAGTCTTCTTTGTGGAACTCAAACAATAGCATCGACATACCAATCAGTAGGAAGAGTACGCCGTTAAGGAACTCATCAACTAGCTCCCAAAAATGATCAAGGTGATCTTCACTCTCTTTGGAAAAGCCAATAAAGCGTGTCCAGTTGCCAATCATAATACCCGAGACGACCATGGCTAAAGGACCAGAGACGTGCAGCACTTCAGCAAATGCGTATCCAGCGGTTGGAACACCAATCGTCAATAAGAGCTCCATTGAGTGATCATCAGTTGCGCTAATCAAGTAGTGAAACAGTAAACCTAGGGCGAAGCCGTAAGCGATGCCGCCAATGGCTTCTTGAACAAACAGCATGCTAACACTGCCCACTGTCGGTGCTTCGTTGCCAAAAGCGATGGTGTATAGAGTGACAAAAATCACTAACCCAAAGCCATCATTAAACAGCGACTCTCCTTCGATTTGGGTGGAAATTCGTTTTGGAGCATCGAGCTTTTTAACGATAGCCAGTACTGCAATCGGGTCTGTTGGAGAAATCAATGCACCGAACAATAAGCAGTAGACCAAATTAAATTGGATTCCGATGAGTTGGCAGAAGCCATATAAAGCGAAACCAATAAAGAAGGTAGAGAACAACGTTGCCCCTAAAGCAAGTACGGTGATTTCCCATTTCTGATCTTTTAAGTTAGGCAGTTTGATGCCCAGTCCGCCGGCAAACAACAGGAAACCTAAGATCCCTTTGAGCAAAAAATCTTCGAAGTTAATGCTCGACATTGTCTTCGAAGCAATTTCTGTTAAGTGGAACCAATCATTTTGACCTGCGACCAAGATGAGTAACGATAAAATCATTGAGCCAGCAGTGATGGCGATTGTCGTTTGCATTTTTCCTATCTTGCTGTTTATGAAAGCAATCATCATTGCAGCAGCGGATAGAAAACATAGGGTGTAGTAGACCGACATAAAACTCTCTACATGTAACAAAATGTGAATAAGAATTTTGTTCCTAGCATGCTTAAATAGCAAACACTTTTTTGTCATGGAAGAGTGATAAATTTAGTTGTTTTAGACGTCTAGACTCCTTTAGTTTGTGTGATAGGATGGAGAGATAACTAAAGGAATGAGGCTGTACTGTGGGAAGTAATGTAAGACAACAGATTGAAGCTCAATTAAAGCAACGTATCTTGCTGATCGATGGTGGTATGGGCACCATGATTCAGGGATACAAACTTGAAGAGCAGGACTATCGAGGAGAGCGCTTTGCGGATTGGCATTGTGATCTAAAAGGCAACAACGATTTGTTGGTGCTCACTCAGCCTCAATTGATTAAGGAAATTCACAGCGCTTACTTAGAAGCTGGCGCTGATATTCTTGAGACCAACACCTTTAACGCGACGACGATTGCGATGGCTGACTATGAAATGGAAAGCCTGAGTGAGGAAATCAACTTTGCCGCTGCAAAGCTTGCGCGTGAAGCCGCTGATGAGTGGACGACAAAAACGCCAGAGCGCCCACGTTATGTCGCGGGTGTGATTGGTCCAACAAACCGTACTTGTTCTATCTCCCCTGATGTAAACGATCCGGGCTATCGTAACGTCAGCTTCGATGAGCTTGTTGAAGCTTATTCAGAATCAACTCGAGCGCTGATCAAAGGTGGCTCTGACCTTATTCTGATCGAGACTATCTTCGATACACTTAACGCGAAAGCTTGTGCCTTCGCGGTTGATAGCGTCTTCGAAGAACTAGGCATCGAGTTGCCAGTTATGATCTCCGGTACCATTACCGATGCTTCTGGACGTACGCTTTCTGGTCAAACAACGGAAGCCTTCTATAACTCTCTTCGTCATGTTAACCCTATTTCATTTGGTTTGAACTGTGCGCTTGGTCCTGATGAACTGCGCCCGTACGTAGAAGAGCTTTCTCGTATTTCGGAATCTTTTGTTTCTACTCACCCAAATGCGGGTCTACCGAACGCTTTTGGCGAGTATGACCTTTCGCCAGAAGATATGGCGGAACACGTTAAAGAGTGGGCGGAGAGCGGTTTCCTCAACCTAATTGGTGGTTGTTGTGGTACCACGCCAGAGCATATTCGCCATATGGCAATGGCAGTTGAAGGTGTGAAACCTCGTGATTTGCCTGAGCTTACGGTTGCGTGTCGTTTATCCGGTCTTGAGCCTCTTACTATTGAAAAAGAGACGCTGTTTATCAACGTGGGTGAACGTACTAACGTAACTGGTTCTGCTCGATTTAAACGTCTGATCAAAGAAGAACTCTATGATGAAGCGTTAGAGGTCGCCCGACAACAAGTTGAGAACGGCGCTCAGATCATCGACATCAACATGGATGAAGGCATGTTGGATGCAGAAGCCTGTATGGTTCGCTTCCTAAACCTATGCGCATCTGAGCCTGAGATCTCTAAAGTGCCTATCATGGTCGACTCTTCTAAATGGGAGGTTATCGAGGCGGGTCTGAAGTGTATTCAGGGCAAGGGCATCGTAAACTCCATCTCTTTGAAAGAAGGTAAAGAGAAGTTTGTTGAGCAAGCAAAGCTGATCCGTCGCTATGGTGCTGCAGTTATCGTTATGGCGTTTGACGAAGTTGGTCAGGCAGAAACACGTGAGCGTAAGCTAGAAATCTGTACTAATGCTTATCGTATCTTGGTTGATGAAGTCGGCTTCCCACCAGAAGACATCATCTTTGACCCGAACATCTTTGCGGTTGCGACGGGTATCGAAGAGCACAACAACTACGCCGTGGATTTCATCGAAGCGGTTGCTGACATTAAGCGCGACTTGCCTCACGCCATGATCTCCGGTGGTGTTTCTAACGTTTCCTTCTCATTCCGCGGTAATAACTACGTCCGTGAAGCGATTCACGCGGTGTTCCTATACCACTGTTTTAAAAACGGTATGGACATGGGCATCGTGAACGCGGGTCAGTTAGAAATTTACGATAACGTTCCTGATAAGCTGCGTGAGGCGGTAGAAGATGTGGTTCTTAACCGTCGTGATGATTCGACTGAGCGGCTACTTGATATCGCCGCAGAATACGCTGGAAAGGGTGTCGGCAAAGAAGAAGATGCTTCTGCGCTAGAGTGGCGCACTTGGTCGGTAGAAAAACGTCTAGAGCATGCGTTGGTTAAAGGCATTACGGAGTTCATCGTTGAAGATACCGAAGAAGCTCGCCTTAACGCCTCCAAGCCACTTGAAGTCATTGAAGGTCCATTGATGGACGGAATGAACGTGGTGGGTGATCTATTTGGTGAAGGTAAGATGTTCCTTCCTCAGGTAGTGAAATCAGCGCGTGTTATGAAGCAGGCAGTAGCGCACTTAGAGCCTTTCATTAATAAAGAGAAGCAAGCGGGCTCTTCCAACGGTAAGATTTTGTTGGCTACGGTAAAAGGTGACGTTCACGATATCGGTAAGAACATTGTTGGCGTGGTTCTGCAATGTAACAACTACGAGATCATCGATCTTGGCGTAATGGTGCCATGTGAGAAGATCCTCAAGGTAGCCAAAGAAGAAAACGTCGATATCATTGGTCTTTCTGGTTTGATTACTCCGTCTCTCGATGAAATGGTGCATGTCGCGAAAGAAATGGAGCGTCTTGATTTCGATCTTCCACTTCTAATTGGTGGTGCAACAACATCGAAAGCGCATACGGCGGTTAAGATTGAGCAGAACTACAAACACCCAGTGGTATACGTCAATAACGCTTCTCGTGCGGTTGGTGTATGTACATCATTGTTATCAGACGAGCTTCGTCCTGGCTTTGTTGAGAAACTTGACGTGGACTATGAACGCGTACGTGATCAGCATAACCGCAAGAAGCCGCGCACCAAGCCTGTTATTTTAGAAGAAGCGAGAGCGAACAAAGTCGCGATTGATTGGGATAAGTACACGCCTCCTGCTCCTTTGAAGCCGGGCATCCATATCTTTGATGACTTTGAAGTGTCTACTTTGCGTAAGTATATCGACTGGACGCCTTTCTTTATGACTTGGTCATTAGTCGGCAAGTATCCAACAATCTTTGACCATGAAGAAGTGGGTGAAGAGGCGCAGCGTCTGTACAAAGACGCTAATGAGTTATTGGATCGTGTTGAGCGTGAAGGCTTACTCAAAGCGCGCGGCATGTGTGGTCTGTTCCCTGCTGCAAGCGTGGGTGATGATATTGAAGTTTACACCGACGAGTCGCGAACTGAAGTGGCGAAAGTGCTGCATAACTTGCGCCAGCAAACGGAGAAACCAAAAGGCTTCAACTACTGCCTGTCGGATTATGTTGCACCGAAAGAGTCTGGTAAGCGCGATTGGGTTGGTGCTTTTGCAGTAACTGGTGGTATCGGTGAGCGTGAACTTGCCGACGAATACAAAGCGCAGGGTGATGATTACAATGCCATCATGATTCAAGCGGTAGCGGACCGTCTGGCGGAGGCATTTGCTGAGTATCTACATGAGCGTGTGCGTAAAGAGATTTGGGGTTACGCTGCGGATGAAGCTCTGTCGAATGAAGAATTGATTCGTGAGAAATACCAAGGTATTCGCCCTGCTCCTGGCTATCCAGCATGTCCAGAGCATACTGAGAAAGGACCGCTTTGGGAGCTTATGAATGTTGAAGAAAACATTGGTATGTCACTGACATCGAGCTATGCGATGTACCCAGGTGCATCAGTATCGGGTTGGTACTTCTCGCATCCTGATTCTCGTTACTTTGCGATCGCGCAGATCCAAGAGGATCAGTTGCAAAGCTATGCTGATCGTAAAGGCTGGGATATGTTAGAAGCTGAGAAGTGGTTGGGACCAAACATTAACGGCTAACTATCCATTGGCTAGATATCGCTAAAAACAAAAGCGCAGTATCATTGATACTGCGCTTTTTCGTTTTTGTTATTTCGCCCTTAAATTAGGATCGTTGCGAGGCCTAAGAAAACCGATAGACCAATCACATCGGTGACGGTGGTTAGTGCCATACCGCCTGCTAGGGCAGGGTCGATATTCATCTTCTTCAACAGAATCGGAATAGTTACCCCAGCAATGCCCGCGACCAGTAGATTGGTTAACATCGCGGCTGAGATAATACCTCCCAACATCCAGTTACCCTTCCAAGCAACGACGATACCACCAATAATCAGCGCCCACATAATGCCGTTGAGGAGGCCGATCGCAGCTTCTTTAATAAGCAGTTCTCGTTTGTTTGAGTCACCGATATGCCCAAGAGCAAGACCACGGATGACCAGTGCGACAGTCTGGTTTCCTGCGACACCTCCCATTGATGGAACGATAGTCATTAGAACGGCGATAGCTGCCATTTGATCTAAGGTTGCCTCAAACATATTGGAGACCGACGCCGCAGCGAGGGCTGCGAGTACGTTGGCGCCCAGCCAAATACTTCGCTTCCTTGCTGATTTTACGACTGGTGCGAAAGTATCTTCGTCATCATCCATACCCGCCATGCTCATCATTGAGTGTTCCGCATCTTCACGAATGACATCGACTACGTCATCGATGGTAATACGACCGACTAGATGTTGGTTTTCATCTATGACAGGTGCTGAAACCCAGTTACGGCGCTCGAATAGACTTGCGATATCAGAATCACTCATGGTGACGTCAATTGCTTCGTCAGCATCTTCCATCACATCACTGATTTTTACATCGGGTTGGGTTGTGATGAGCGTGGTAATCGGAAGCTCACCAATCAGTCGGCTCTCTTCATCAATGACATACAAAGCATCCGTTGCTTCTGGTAGTTCGCCTTTCATACGCAGGTAACGCAGGACAACATCGACATCGACATCACCACGAATGGTGATGACATCGGTGTTCATCAAGCTACCAGCGGTATCTTCAGGGTAGGAGAGGGCGGTTTCGACTAATAGACGCTCTGCCGCATCCATTTGCGATAAGACTTCTCTGGAAACGTCGTCAGGTAAGCTACGCAGTACGTAAGCCACGTCATCTGTTTCCATCCCTTCCGTTGCTTCCGCGAGCATTTCTGGCGCCATCTTAGACACCAAGTCATCTTTGACATCCTCGTTGAGCTCGTCGAGGATTTCACCATAATCTTCTGGATCGGTAAGTTGCCAAAGAACTTCACGGCTTTTACGCGGAGAGGCCTCTAATAGATGGGCAATGTCTTCAGGTTCCATGTCCTGTAATTGACGACGAACATGAACAAAGCGGCCATTTTCTAGAGCTTCAGTAACTTCTTGGAGGGCTTGGTGAGCTTGGTCAAATTCAATTTGCTCTGCCATTTATTCCCCCTGACTCTATTTATCTACAATGCGGTGAATAGTAACTTAATTTTACAATCTATTTAATAAGTTAATGTGAAGGAGAGGAAATTTGTCAATGAAGAGGTATTAATCGTCTTCTTCGAACTTTGCTTCGATAAGTTGGCAAACGGCTTCAAGAGCTGGGTGGGCGTCTGCACCTTCAGCGCTAATAGTGACATGTTCGCCTTGAGCTGATTCAAGTAGTAGCAATCCCATCACGCTATCTGCAGTGGCTTCTTTCCCTTCATGGTTTTGAATGGTTAGCACGGAGTCAAAAGATTGGGCCAATTCAACAAGCTTTACAGCAGCACGAGCGTGAAGGCCTAAACGGTTTTGGATTAGAACGGTTCGACTCTGTTGCTGCATGATGTTATTCCTTGTGGTTTTGCTCTAACGACGCATGACGGATCTGCACTTGGTGGCCCATCTCAGCAAAGTATTCGCCAATTTGTTGGGTTAAATATACAGAGCGGTGTTTTCCGCCAGTGCAGCCAATCGCTACGGTTAGGTAGCTGCGGTTATTTTTCTCGAGGAGTGGTAGCCAGTGTTCAATGAACTTTTGAATCTGTTGTTTTAGCTCCATCACATCAGAGTGCCTTTCCAAAAATGACTTGATTGGTGCATCTAAGCCTGTCAATGGTCTTAGATCTGGCTCCCAATGTGGGTTTGGCAAGAATCGAACGTCAAACACATAGTCCGCATCATTGGGTAGCCCGTATTTGAAGCCGAATGATTGAAAGACCATTACGAGGTCTTTACGCTCTCGCCCCTCTACACGCATACGAACGGTTTCACTCAGTTCATGCAGAGATTGATTGCTGCTGTTGATCACTAGGTCAGCATGCTCTTTTAACGGTGAGAGGATCGCGCGCTCTTTCTCAATCGCTTGTTCGAGTGATGTGTTTTCTAGGCTGAGTGTCAAAGGGTGGATGCGACGTGTTTCGCTGTAGCGTTTCAGCAAGGTTTCTTTGTTCGCATCTAGGAACAACACACTGACATCAGAGCTCTGTTTTAGCTGAGTTAAAACATCCTCAACTAAATTTGGTTCGGCAGGTAGGTTGCGGATATCGATGCTTACCGCGACATTTTGTTTGCTTGATTGAACCGATTGAACAAACGCATCCAACATATCGACGGGTAAGTTGTCGACACAGTAGTAGCCAAGATCTTCTAGAACACGAAGCGCGACGCTTTTACCCGCGCCTGAGTAACCACTTACTACAATCAGACGCATTATTGGCTAACCATAATGTCGTAAAGCTCTTGATCTGATTGAGCCTTGCGAAGTTGTTTGAGGACCTGTTTGTCGTTTAATCGTTCGGCCATGCTGGAAAGGGTTTTTAAATGCTCTTTACATTGGGCGTCTGGGACGAGGAGAGCAAAAAGTAGGTCAACAGGTCGATTGTCGATAGAGTCGAACTCAACAGGAGATTCGCATTGGATTAAAACTGCCACGGCTTTGTCACTCGACTGCATACGAGCATGGGGAATGGCTATTCCATTTCCAATGCCAGTACTGCCCATTTTCTCTCGACTGAGCATGCATTCAAATAGTTCGGTGGAGTTTTGGCCTGTTTTTTCAGCGACAAGTTCGCTGATCATTTCTAGGGCTCGTTTTTTACTGGTGCACTGAACTGCACTTTTCGTACAGTCCAGTGTAAGGATTTCGCTTAATTGCATGGTGGTTAGTGAGCGTTTAGCTTCTCTTTGTGCTTGTTTAGCTGTCGTACAAGTTTGTCGACTAGGGAATCAATAGCGGCATACATGTTTTCATCATCTGAAGAGGCATGAATCTCACCTTGATTTACGTGAAGGGTAGCTTCTGCGATTTGACGGACTTTTTCAACTTTTAAAACAACATGAACACTGTTGATATGGTCAAAAAAGCGCTCCAGCTTTTGAAACTTTTCATTAACATAGTCTTGCATTGAATCTGTTAGATCAACGTGGTGGCCATTAATATTGATTTGCATAGACTTTCCTTCTCGGTTAAATGCCTTAAAGCAGGCGTTTGCGCTGACTTGAAGGGGCAATGCCGAGTGATTCACGATATTTCGCTATTGTTCGTCTAGCGACCTGAATCCCTTGGTCAGCGAGTAGAGCTGCAATCTTGCTGTCACTCAGTGGCTTGGCACTGTTTTCGGCAGCAACCAGCTTTTTAATCAAAGCGCGAATTGCAGTGGATGAACATTCTCCGCCGTTGTCAGTACTAACATGACTGGAGAAAAAGTACTTCAATTCAAAAATACCACGAGGGGTGTGCATGAACTTCTGCGTTGTTACCCGTGAAATGGTTGACTCATGCATGTCGACATCAAGTGCAACATCATTGAGCACCATTGGCTTCATGGCTTCTTCTCCATACTCGAAGAAATCCCGTTGATGTTCAACAATACACTTAGCAACTTTGAGCAACGTCTCGTTTCTGCTTTCTAGGCTCTTAATTAGCCATTTCGCCTCTTGCAAATTGCTGCGGATGTACTGGCTATCGGCACTATTGCCTTTGCCTAGCGCTGCATATTGCTGATTTACCTTCAGTTTTGGTACCGAATCTGGATTAATTGTGACTACCCATTTACCGTGATCTTTAAAGACTGAGACATCGGGAATAACATACTCTGCATGTTCGGTGGTGATGCGACTTCCTGGTCTCGGGTCCAATTGTTGGATTAGCTTGAGGGTTTCTCTGAGCTCTGCTTCTTTAAGCTTAGTTTCTTTAATGATCAGTTTGTAGTCACGATTGCCAAGTTGATCTATATGGTTAGTCAGGACTAACTTTGCTTCTGATAACCAAGGTGTATCTTCTGGGAAAGTGGCAAGTTGAAGTAGTAGGCAGTCTTGTAGGTTCAGTGAAGCGACACCTAATGGGTCAAACTGCTGAATGCGCTTGCGAACGGCTTCGATTTCTTCAATTTCAATTTCTTCGTTATCAAAGCTTTCTAGAATATCTTGGCTAGAGACTGTTAGATAACCGTAATCATCTACAGCATCGATAATGGCCATGGCAATGGTACGGTCCGTGTCACTAAATGGAGTCAGGTCAAGCTGCCAAGTTAAGTAATCATGCAGCGACTCTGTTGTCTCACCTTGATAAACGGGAGCGTCGTCATCTAAGGCGATGCCTGTGCTTCCGGTGTTGGCGCTGTAGACATCTTCCCATGTTGTATCGATTTCAAGTTCAGAGCTGATTTCTGATTTTTCGATGAGCTCTGAACTGTCTTTTACGTCTGGTTCCGCGACATCAACGGTAGGTTCTTTGTCCTCATTACTGCCTTTATCTTCGGCAATTGGAGCGTCATCTCCTGACTCCTCGACTTCGAGAAGAGGATTGGAATCGAGCGCTTCTTGAATCTCTTGTTGAAGGTCTAGCGTCGACAACTGCAACAAACGAATCGCTTGTTGTAGCTGAGGTGTCATCGCTAACTGCTGTCCTAGCTTGAGTTGTAATGAGGGTTTCATTCAGTATTATTTGCCTTAAATGCTATAGAATCTTGCCGTTCTTCACTTTAATCATAGACGGAATTGTTCGCCGAGATAAACTTGTTTTACTTGTTCATTATTGAGAACTTCATCCGGTGACCCTTCGGCAATTAAGTGTCCTTGGCTAACGATGTAAGCTTTTTCACAGACATCTAGCGTCTCGCGAACGTTATGGTCAGTGATTAACACTCCGAGTCCGCGATCGCGAAGATGTTCAATGATCTTCTTGATATCGATAACCGAAATCGGGTCGACGCCTGCAAAGGGTTCATCAAGCAATATAAATTTTGGGTTTGCGGCCAGTGCTCGAGCAATTTCAACTCGGCGACGTTCACCCCCTGATAATGCCATACCTGCACTTTGACGAATGTGCTGGATGTGGAATTCGTCTAGCAGGTCTTCCAATTTGTCTTGGCGTTCTTCTCGGGTCAGCTCTTTGCGGGTCTCTAGAACAGCCATGATGTTGTCTTGAACTGACAGCTTGCGGAATATAGAGGCTTCTTGCGGAAGGTAGCCTATCCCCATTCGGGAACGACTATGCATAGGTAAAACGCTGATATCTTGATCATCGATGTAAATCGCACCTTCATCACGCGCAACTAAACCGACAATCATGTAAAACGAAGTGGTTTTTCCCGCGCCATTTGGGCCAAGTAAACCGACAATCTGCCCGGATTTGACCTGCAAGCTGACGTCTGAGACGACTTTTCGGTTCTTGTAGCTTTTCGCCAAGTGCTCTGCTTTGAGTAACGCCATAACTATTCTTGTACTGCTTGAGGTTGTAGGACAGTGGAGACGCGATCGCCTTTTGACTGGCCATCCGCAGTGAGTTTCTGTGAAGAAATATGGTAGCGAATTTGATTGCCGCGAATGGTGCTGTCATCTTGAGACAGCATGGCTTTTATACGCATGGTTAACTGATCTTTGGCTAAGCTATACTCTAGCTCTTCGGCTTCGCCATACAGAGTTTTTCCGTCGTCAGTGAGCTGCGAAAATGTCGCGAGTTTGCCAAAACCATCAATGCTTTCAATCGACCCATCGTTTGGGTTACGGGTAACAACGATCTTGTCAGCGTTGATGTTAATGCTACCTTGCTTGAGCTTTACGTCACCGAGAAAGGTGACTTTGTTGCTCTGCATGTCTAGCTGCTGGCTGTCTGAGTCAATATAAACCGGCTGCTGTTGGTCAGTCGACAGCGCCATTGCTGGGCCTGATAAGACTAAGCAAGAAATAAGACTAAGGTGTGAGAGTTTCATATCTACCTTGTACGCTCTTATAAAGGGTTGCATCATGATCGGCAAAATTGCCTTTCATTGCCTGCCCTACGGTTTCAAACTGAGGGCCATTGATGATGACTTGATCATCTGCCCAAAAATCTCTGTTGTCGAGTTGGATGTTCATACTGTTGGTAGACAGTGTATCGAATCCCGATTCAGGAAGTAGGTTCTTTACAACGACATCGGTCGAAAGTGTCAGAATATGTTTTTTATTCAAAATGCCTGTCTGAGCGGTGATTTCCCACTCTTGAAGTAAACCTTCTTTATACACCTTGAGTACAGGCTTCTCAAAAACGGTATCGCCGCTTTTGGCGTAATGATCCAAGCTTTGTGAGGTAATCACGTAGCTTCGTACGCCGCTTTCAGTATAAGACGTATTGGTTAACGACTGCCCACTGAACATTGGCTGTTCTAAATCAGGACTGACTTGAGGTGCTTGTTGGCTTTGTCGGTCAAAATAGTAATAGGCCGACCAACAGAGAGCAAAACCAAGAATCAGGTAGCTGATACGAGATAGACTCATATACTTAAACCTTTGTGCACATCCAACTCGTCACGCGCTTGCAAAATCAGGTCACACACTTCGCGCACGGCACCGTGCCCACCTTTGATCGCCGTGACGTAATTGGCTCGTTTTCTAAGTAATGGGTGACCATCTGCGACGCAGACTTTTAACGCTACCTTTTCCATTACTGGCCAATCAATAAGATCATCGCCGATATAGCCGGTTTGCTCCGGAGAAATATTCAGCTTGTCACAAATATCTTGATACGCTTGCACTTTATCGTCTTGACCTTGATAGATCAGGGAAATGCCAAGGGCTTTCATACGGTTCTCGACAATTCGCGACTGACGCCCTGTGATGATTGCAATCTCAATACCTGCATTCATTAGCGATTTTACCCCATAGCCATCGCGGGTATGGAAGGTCTTGAGTTCTTCTCCGTCGTTACCCATGTAGATGAGGCCATCAGAGAAAACACCGTCAACATCACAAATCAGCAGTTTGATCTGTTTGGCAATCGTTAGAATGTTTTGTTCGACAGGTTGATACAGAGTTTCTACCCATTGTGTCATTACATCACTCCTGCTTTTAACATGTCGTGCATATTAAGTGCGCCGACGACTTTGCCTTGGTCGCAGAGAATCAGGCCATTGATGCTTTTTGCTTGCATTAAGTTTAACCCTTCTGCTGCCAACATATTAGGAGAAGCGACAGTTGGATTTGCTGTCATAACATCGCCAATCGATGCAGTATGAATGTCAACGCGTTTGTCTAAGATTCGGCGCAAGTCGCCATCGGTAAATATACCTAGCAATTGCTGGTGGTCATCGACGACCGCAGTCATGCCTAAGCCTTTTTGGCTGATCTCAAGCAGTGCTTCCCTAATGAGAGCTGTAGGCCTGACTAGAGGTAGGTTCTCACCTGAGTGCATAATATCGGCGAGCTTCAATAATAGCTTGCGACCTAACGCGCCACCAGGGTGGGAGAGCGCAAAATCTTCTGCGGTAAAACCACGCGCTTGCATCAGTGCCATCGCAAGTGCATCGCCCATCACTATAGTCGCAGTTGTGCTTGACGTTGGTGCGAGCTGAATTGGGCAGGCTTCTTTCGGAACGGTAATTTGAAGATGGAGATCCGAAAGTTTTGCCATATTTGATTGTGGCTTGCCAGTCATACTGATGATTTTGATGTTCAATCTTTTTAAGACTGGGAATAGCCCCAAGATTTCTGATGATTCCCCTGAGTTTGAGATTGCCAACACGATGTCACCCGGCTTAATCATACCTAGGTCGCCATGGGCTGCTTCGCCAGGGTGAACAAAGAAAGAGGGCGTTCCAGTACTTGCAAGGGTAGCGGCGATCTTATTGCCAACGTGGCCAGATTTCCCCATCCCCATCACGACAACTTTGCCCTCTTTGTTGGACAAAATCAGTTCACACGCTTGGATAAACTCGTCGTTAAAATATTGGTCAAGTTGCTCTAAGGCCTCTATCTCAGTTTTTAATACATCTAAAGCAGCAGAACGGTAATCAAACATCGCAAACTCCAAGGAAACGGTCATTAAGCGGTCATATTAAGAATCAAATAAGCTTGGTAGGCGATAAAGGTGCAGAACAATACGCCACCTTCAATGCGATTAATGCTTCGCGATTTGCCCAGCGCCATGACAACGAGTAATAGAGAAACGCCGAGCATAACCCAGAAATCGCGTCCCATCGCGTACTCACTTAAGATGGATGGGTTTAAAATACCAGGGATGCCCATTACGGCGAGAATATTAAACACGTTGGAGCCAATGATGTTACCAACCGCCATATCGTCTTCCCCTTTCATTACCCCAGCAAGAGAAGCTGCAAGCTCTGGCAGGCTGGTGCCGACGGCGATAATGGTTAAGCCAATCACCAGATCGCTCATGCCAAAGTACTGAGCAATGATAACGGCGTTGTCGACTAGCACGTCTGCCGCTAGCGGAAGAATAATTAGACCGATGACAACCCACATGGCCGCTTTCCCGTTACTAACACCATCAGGCACTTCTGATTCTTGCTCTTCGAGTAGCGCGTCCGATGTGCCAGCGGCTTTTTCTTTTTGGCTGATGCGAAGCATTGTAATAATAAAAGCGGCAAATAGAACAAATAACAGGACGCCTTCGTAAAAACCTAGGTGGCTATCCCAAAGTAAAATACCGGAAAGAATGGTCACCCCAATCATTAAAGGAAGCTCTCGGCGCAGCACGGCAGAGCTGATCGAAAGAGGTTTGATGAGCGCAGTAATACCCAAAATCAACGCGATATTTGCGATGTTTGAACCCAGTACATTCCCAACAGCCGTATCTGTTTTGCCATCGAGTGCGGCGGTAGCAGAAACCATCATTTCTGGAGCAGATGAGCCCATCGCAAGGATTGTCATACCAATCACCAAAGGTGAAATGCCGACGTTACGCGCTAGTGCTGCGGCGCCAAATACCAGTTTGTCTGCACTCCAGACTAAAAACACTAATCCTATGATGAGAAACGCGACCGCTTCAAACATGATGCTTCCTAATTAATATACAAACGAGAGAATTTAACCGTTAA
Organism: Vibrio sp. MarTm2; assembly: GCF_027587055.1. Taxonomy (NCBI): domain Bacteria; kingdom Pseudomonadati; phylum Pseudomonadota; class Gammaproteobacteria; order Vibrionales; family Vibrionaceae; genus Vibrio; species Vibrio sp. MarTm2. Next base: position 15,679 of record NZ_JAPPTK010000014.1, read on the forward strand.
TTTTGACGGTTTGGTTTATAAAAGGGAAGCAGTTCATTCAATTAATTGTTAAGCAATGATTCACATTTCGTGCTTAAGTTAGATTGACGTCTAAACCGATGCCTCGGTTTGAATCAACGACTTTTAATTGAACAGTGCTTTTAATTCAATTTGAATGTGCTTATGATTGCCCATTCTAGCGACTTAATACGAGTGTGTGATGACATCAGAAGACTTGGTAACGGTCAATAAAATTACGTTTACCCGAGGGAATCGTAAGATATTTGATGACGTTAGCCTTCGAGTACCAAAGGGAAAAGTGACGGCGATTATGGGGCCTTCCGGTATCGGTAAGACTACCTTGTTGCGTCTGATTGGCGGCCAAATATCCCCTGAGAGTGGCGAGATTTGGTTTGATGGCGATAACATCCCATCATTAAGTCGCAAGCAGCTTTACTCCGCTCGAAAGAAAATGAGCATGCTTTTTCAATCAGGTGCTTTGTTCACAGATCTTACGGTCTTTGACAATGTCGCTTTTCCACTGCGCGAACACACGCAACTTTCTGAAGAGCTCATTCGTACATTAGTACTTTTAAAGCTAGAAGCGGTGGGGTTGCGAGGTGCTGCTCAGCTAATGCCGAGCGAGCTTTCAGGAGGGATGGCTCGAAGAGCTGCGTTAGCCAGAGCCATTGCCCTTGACCCCGACTTAATCATGTTTGATGAGCCATTCGTTGGCCAAGACCCGATAACCATGGGCGTCTTAGTTGAGCTTATTCGTAATCTAAACCAAGCTCTAGGAGTCACATCCATTGTTGTGTCTCACGATGTTCCAGAAGTCATGAGTATTGCTGATTGGGTCTACATTCTTGCTAACGGTAAAGTGATTGCCAAGGGGACGCCACAGGAGTTGCGTGACAACCCTGATCCTCAAGTGCAACAGTTCTTGCAAGGCGACGCCGATGGACCTGTTCCATTTCGTTACCCCGCAGAGCCAATCATGCAGGAGCTATTTCAATGATGGCGCATCTTACTGACTTTATTGCTTCTACTGGCCGCAGAACGCTCTCTGTCATTGCTTCGTTTGGCCGAGCCAGTTTAATGCTATTTGGTGCCTTGGCGTCCCGTCCCCAACCGATAGCAAACCTCCCTTTATTGATTAAGCAGCTTTACAGCGTTGGCGTACAATCGCTGCTGATTATTGTCCTCTCTGGTTTGTTTATCGGTATGGTCTTGAGCCTTCAGGGCTACGTTATTTTGATTGATTTCGGCGCTGAAGGGGCATTAGGGCAAATGGTCGCGCTCTCATTACTGCGAGAGCTAGGACCGGTTGTGACAGCACTGTTGTTTGCTGGACGCGCAGGTTCCGCTCTGACCGCTGAAATTGGTCTTATGAAAGCCACAGAGCAACTTTCGAGTATGGAAATGATGGCGGTTGACCCACTGAAACGGGTGATTGCGCCACGCTTTTGGGCGGGTGTCATTTCGATGCCTTTGCTTGCGATGATCTTTATGGCAGTAGGGATCTGGGGTGGACAGTTGGTTGGTGTTGACTGGAAAGGGATCGATCACGGCAGCTTTTGGGCTGCGATGCAATCATCGGTTGAACTTGGACAAGACATTGGCAACAGCATGATCAAGAGCCTAGCATTTGCGATTACGGTGACTTGGATTGCTCTATTTAACGGATACGATGCGATTCCGACCTCGGAAGGTATAAGCCGAGCGACAACTCGCACAGTGGTACACTCTTCACTTGCAGTACTGGGGTTAGACTTTGTACTGACAGCATTGATGTTTGGGAACTAAACATGCAGCAAACACGAAAAACTGAATTATGGGTTGGTAGTTTTGTCCTTGCCGGAATTTGCGCAATTCTGGTAATGATTTTTCAAGTCGCTGACGTTAAGGGATTTGGCTCCAACGATACTTACACGCTCAAGGCTGAGTTTGACAACATCGGCAGCTTAAAAGTTCGCTCACCAGTTAAAGTCGGTGGGGTTGTTGTTGGGCGAGTAACGGACATTGGCTTGAACACGGATTCATTGCTCCCTGTGGTAAGCATGGCGATTAACGCGAAATACGATCAGTTTTCAGAAACGTCCAGCGTAAAGATTTTGACCTCAGGTCTGATTGGTGAGCAGTACATTGGATTGACTCCGGGTTTTGTCTTTGAAGATGAACAGATGCTGGTGGATGGCGATTTCATCGAGGACACCAAGTCCGCTATTGTACTCGAAGATTTGATTGGCCAAGTGCTGTATAGCGTTGGCGGTGACTCAGCAAGCGAATAGGGAACCAGTTATGTTGAAAAAGTTAGTACTCACTTTTATTGGTATTGTTTTCGCGTCCAATGTCATGGCAGCTGAAATCGATAAAACTCAGCCATACCAAATGATGAAGCAAGTGGCTGAAGTAGCATTCGCGCGCTTGAAAGCAGAGCAGCCGAAGGTTCAGCAAGACCCAGACTATCTAAAGGTGATCGTTGAAGAAGAGATGATGCCTTACGTCAATGAGCAGTACGCTGCATTGAAGTTGCTAGGTCCCAACTTGAAAGGGGCGAAGCGAGATGATGTTGCGACATTTATCCACTCTTTCCGCGCTTATCTGGTGACGTCTTACGCGCAAGTCTTGACGCAATATACCGATCAAGAGGTTGCCTTTGAACCAGAGCCTAAGCTTGATGCAAGTAAAAGTATTACTGGTATTAAAGTAGAGATCATCGACTCGCCTCGCCCGAACATCAAACTGGAGTTCAAACTTCGAAAGGATAAGAAAACCGGTGAGTGGAAAGCATTCGATATGATTGCTGAGGGCATTAGCTTGCTCTCAAGTAAGCAGTCGGAGTGGAGCAGCAAGTTGCGTCAAGATGGCATTCTAGTGGTGGCTGAAGAACTCGAGCAATTGGCGAAGCAACCTATTCGTTTTGAGAGCCAGCAGCAATGAGCCAGCAGCAATGGCGATGTGTCGCGGAAGACAGCTATGTGCTATCAGGCGCACTTGATAGAGAGTCTGTGCCGCTGCTCTGGGAACAGTTGAAACAGTGGGATGTCACGGCAAATGAAATTGAGCTCTCATTGGAGCAAGTAAAACGTGTCGATTCTGCTGGAATGGTGATGTTAATTCACCTATTAGAGCATGCAAAAAAACAAAACTGTCATATAATGCTCAGCTTCGTGCCAAAACAACTGAAAACCTTATTTCAGTTAAGTAATGTCGAACAACATCTCGACGGGCATTTAAAGAATTAAACAGGGGTGAATTGTGGATAGCGCAAAAGTACAACAGATTTTAGAACAAGCTCTAAACCTAGAAGAGATCATGGTTAAAGGTGAAGGAAGCCATTACGAAGTGATTGCTGTTGATGCTAGTTTCGATGGAATGAGCCGCGTTAAGAAACAACAACTCATTTATGCACCGCTGATGGAATATATCCAAAGAAATGACATTCACGCAGTCTCTATTAAAGCTTTCACTCCTGATGAGTGGGCTCGTGATAAGAAGTTGATGTCACTGTAAGGTTTAGTAATGGAAAAGTTTCGTGTAACGGGGTCTAAACAGCCTCTCGTCGGTGAAGTCACCATTTCAGGTGCAAAAAACGCAGCACTGCCGATTTTATTTGCTTCGATTTTGGCGGAAGAGCCAGTTGAAGTGGCAAACGTCCCTCATCTTCGTGATATTGATACCACGATGGAACTGCTTAAGCGTTTAGGTGCCAAAGTGGAGCGTAACGGCTCCGTGCATGTTGATGCAGGCAGCATCAATGAGTACTGTGCGCCTTACGACCTAGTAAAAACCATGCGTGCATCCATTTGGGCGCTTGGACCTTTAGTCGCTCGCTTTGGCCAAGGTCAGGTTTCTCTACCTGGCGGTTGTGCGATTGGTGCACGTCCGGTTGATCTTCATATCCATGGGCTAGAGCAGCTCGGTGCCACCATTACACTTGAAGATGGCTATGTGAAGGCGAATGTTGATGGTCGCTTAAAAGGCGCTCACATCGTGATGGACAAAGTCAGCGTGGGTGCGACGATTACCATCATGTGTGCGGCAACGCTTGCTGAGGGCAAGACAACGCTGGACAACGCCGCTCGCGAGCCTGAAATCGTCGATACCGCTGACTTCTTGAATAAACTAGGGGCAAAAATCTCTGGTGCTGGCACTGATACGATTACGATTGAAGGCGTTGAGAAACTTGGTGGCGGCAAGCATGCTGTGGTTGCTGACCGCATCGAAACGGGTACGTTCCTTGTTGCTGCCGCTGTATCTGGCGGTAAAGTGGTATGTCGCAACACCAGTGCGCACCTTCTAGAGGCGGCACTTGCTAAGCTAGAAGAGGCTGGAGCTCTTGTCGAAACGGGTGAAGACTGGATCTCTGTCGACATGACAGGTCGAGAACTCAAAGCTGTGACGATTCGTACGGCGCCACACCCAGGTTTCCCAACGGATATGCAGGCGCAATTTACGCTATTGAACATGATGGCTAAAGGTGGCGGTGTCATTACCGAGACTATCTTCGAGAACCGCTTTATGCATGTCCCAGAGCTGATGCGTATGGGCGCGAAAGCTGAAATTGAAGGCAACACCGTGATTTGTGGCGATGTTGAAGAGCTGAGCGGAGCACAAGTGATGGCGACAGACCTACGTGCATCTGCAAGCTTAGTGATTGCAGGCTGTATCGCAAGCGGTGAAACCATTGTTGATCGTATCTACCACATTGATCGTGGCTACGACAAAATTGAAGATAAGTTGTCTGCGTTGGGAGCGAAGATTGAGAGATTTCGTGATTAATCCTCTCTTCAGCTAACATTTGTAAGCCGAAACGTCAGTTTCGGCTTTTTTATGAGCCATAGATCAGTTAGAGTCTGTTCAAATTATTTTGATTCACTGTGTTCTTGGAGAACCACAATGATTGCACTACTACGTGTATTAGCTGTTGCGATTTTTGCAGTCGTAATGTTTGTGTTTGGTTGCGGCTACTGCTTACTTAGCCCTCGCAATCCTAAGCATGTTTTCACTTTTGGTCGCCTTTTCGGCAAGATGTCTCGTATCTTTGGTATCAAGTTGGAGCTTCGATTGCCAGAAGACGCTTATCAGCGTGGTCAGCATATTTACATTGCCAACCACCAAAACAACTGGGACCTATTTACGGTCTCCTCAGCGGTTACTCCCAAAGTGGTCACCGTTGGTAAAAAGAGTCTAGCTTGGATGCCTTTGTTTGGTCAGCTTTACTGGTTGACGGGGAATATTCTGATTGACCGTGCTAATCGCTCGAAGGCGAAAGGGACGATTGATCAAGTTGTTGACCAAATGAAACAAAGTGACGTGTCAGTATGGATGTTCCCTGAAGGCACGCGTTCACGCGGTCGTGGGTTACTGCCCTTCAAAACAGGCGCTTTCCACGCAGCCATCGGTGCTCAATTGCCAATTATTCCTATTGTATGTAGTTCAACGGGTGGCATTAAGTTAAACCGTTGGAACAATGGCCACGTGATTGTAGAAATGCTTCCACCGGTTTCGGTTGAATCGCATGGTAAGGAGAGTGTTCGTGACCTCGCCAATACATGCCGTGAACAGATGAAGGCCAAGCTAGAAGAGCTCGACAATGAAGTGGCGATGCTTAATCAGCAAGAAGGTGTAAAAGCTTAATAGAGAGCACTCAGAGCGTTAGAATTGAGCCAGTTGTGGTAACACAACTGGCTTTTTTGTATCTGTGCATAAAGGCTTCTTGAGTGCGTATGACAAGGCTTATTACTTAGCGTCATACTAGCGGGAAAGGTTTGATGGCGCAGAGACGATGGAATTTGCAACCACAATGGTATTTGTGTGGCATCTCAACTTGTTGATACTCGAATTGATAAATTGGAGATAGGGTAGTGGATGGAGATCTTAGGCAAAAGGAGGTGAGATTGTGGCAATAAAAAAAGCCAAGTCTTTCGACTTGGCTTTAAAAGTGGCTCCTCCTGCTGGGCTCGAACCAGCGACCTGCGGATTAACAGTCCGTCGCTCTACCAACTGAGCTAAGGAGGAATTATTCTTTTTATAATCTTTCTAAAGAGAAAGAATGGTGCCGACTACCGGAATCGAACTGGTGACCTACTGATTACAAGTCAGTTGCTCTACCTACTGAGCTAAGTCGGCACACTAAATGTGGCTCCTCCTGCTGGGCTCGAACCAGCGACCTGCGGATTAACAGTCCGTCGCTCTACCAACTGAGCTAAGGAGGAATTATTCATTGTAAAAAGAAATGGTGCCGACTACCGGAATCGAACTGGTGACCTACTGATTACAAGTCAGTTGCTCTACCTACTGAGCTAAGTCGGCGCATTTATTTCTTTTCATTGCTGTTGTCTAGCTAAGACACCAACAAGTAAATTGTGGTGCCCGGAGGCGGAATCGAACCACCGACACGAGGATTTTCAATCCTCTGCTCTACCGACTGAGCTATCCGGGCGACGAGGTGTATTAAAAGGCTTTTCGTGTTTCAGGTCAACATTAAAATGCAAAAAAAATATCGTTTGTTGTTTTTCTATACTTAATGGGCTGTTTTTGTCCATTTTGGATAAGAAATGTATAGAAGGCGAGTGCGCTTAGGCTATGTCTTATCTGCGTTTGGGGGATTTAGAAAGTAAAAAAGCACGCATTTGAGCGTGCTTTTGTAGGATTGGGCCGATAACTAGTGCTTAACAGTAAATTTGCTGAGCCAGTTTTCAAGCTCATTGGCCAGTTTCGCTAAGCTTTGAGTGCTGTTGTGACTCTCTGTTACCACACCACTTAATTGTGTACCGCTCTCTTCGATCATGTTAATTCGTTGAGAAATATCGTCACTCACTTGGGTTTGCTCTGCTGCTGCTGTCGCAATTTGGTGGCTCATTTGAGAAATCGATTCTAATGCAACCACGATTTGTTGAAGTGCTTCTGAGGCATTTTGAGACTCTTCGACTGTACTCTCACTGGTTTCCGCACACACTTCCATTGTTTGGATGGCATTACGTGAGCCTTCCTGCAAGTTGGTGATCATCTGTTGAATCTCTTTGGTGCTATCTTGAGTGCGTCCTGCGAGATTACGTACTTCATCTGCAACAACGGCGAAACCTCGTCCTTGTTCGCCAGCTCGAGCAGCTTCGATGGCTGCATTCAAAGCAAGAAGATTGGTTTGCTCTGCAATATCACCGATCACGTCGAGTACTTTCACAATATTATTGACGTCGTTGTCTAGGTCGGCGACGGCACGACTTGCAGCGCCCAACTGGCTAGCTAACCCTTGAATATTGTCGACAGTGTTGTGAATTAATTGCTGCGTATGCTGAGACTGTTTATCTGCTTCATCGGTGTTTTTCGCTGTGTCGCTTGCAGAGTCTGCAACATTGTTAGCGGATGATGCCATCTCCGTCATTGCTGTGGCGATCATCTCCGTTGACTGCTGCTGAGAGTCCGTAAGCTGAGCGATGCTTGCCGCTCGTTCTTCCACATTCGCCAGCTCACCACGAAGAGCGTGCATTGAGCCGTCTAGATTTTCGACCAACTGCGCGAGAGATTGGCTCATCTGCTGCACCGCTTCATAGATACTGCCTGATGGTGCTTTTTCGTTGAATGACGTCTGAATGTGTCCATTAGCCACATCTTGAACCGCTTTACGGACATCTTGAGGCTCGCCACCAAGCAGAGCGAGCATTCGGCGAATGGAAACGATCAGTGCGGCTAAGATTGAACCCGCGATCAAAAGACATAGCATGAGCTGCCATTGTGCCGTTGACCAGAAGCGAGCGTTTACTTCGTTGAAACCAATACCCGTACCAACAACCCAGCCCCAATGAGGTGTTCGCTCGGCAATCGAGAGTTTTTCTTCAATCGAGCCATCAGCCAATTTTTGTGTCCAAGTATATTCAACGATCTTGCCAGAGCTGCGCCCTAAAACATCAAGGATCAGTTGGCCAACACTGTTGCCGTTGCCATCCTTGAAGTCATGGAAGCTTGTGCCATGAAGTTGCGGATCTAACGGCGTCGCAACGAAAGTCATTTTATCATCGGCAACATACACGTACTCGTTGTCTTTGTAGATGTTGTTGCGCAGCAGTCTAGTGGCAAGCGCTTTGGCTTCATCTTCTTCCAAGGTGCCTTCGACAGCCATTTTCTCCACTTCAGTAAGGATGCTGTACGCACTTTTGAACAGCTCCGTTACACGCGCTTTGTTATCCAGATTACTGGCGACACGTAACGTCCATAAACCCGTTGCAGTTAAAGCGAGTAAAGCGATCAAGATAATTCCTGACAACAAATAAGCTTGTGTCTTTAGTTTCATAAAATCAGCTCACAAATAAGTCATTTTTATATTTATTACAGTTACACGTCGACCTGTAACACAACCTTCATATTAGTGTAGAAGATAAGAAGCTAATAGCAGTCAGGGTTCAAACTATGATTGAGATTAAATTTTAAGTGTAAAATAAGTTCTTTTTAAGAAAGCCAGTGCATAGCAATCCAATTGTTTAAGTCAAGGTAAGTGCCATCACGCTCGAAGGCGATAGAGGTAAGGTTATTTTAAGAGACTAGGGAACTGAGGAAATCAGAAATGAAAAAAGCCAAGTCTTTCGACTTGGCTTCTTAAAGTGGCTCCTCCTGCTGGGCTCGAACCAGCGACCTGCGGATTAACAGTCCGTCGCTCTACCAACTGAGCTAAGGAGGAACTATTCTGTTTGTGTCTTGCTATTGCTAAGCAAGCGCACCAAATAATGGTGCCTCGAGGCGGAATCGAACCACCGACACGAGGATTTTCAATCCTCTGCTCTACCGACTGAGCTATCGAGGCAAAAGAATGGTGCCGACTACCGGAATCGAACTGGTGACCTACTGATTACAAGTCAGTTGCTCTACCTACTGAGCTAAGTCGGCACACTGTATTCTTTGTGCTTTTGTCCGTGTTATAACGTTTTGTTAAGACACCAACAAATCAAATTGTGGTGCCCGGAGGCGGAATCGAACCACCGACACGAGGATTTTCAATCCTCTGCTCTACCGACTGAGCTATCCGGGCGACGGAGCGCTATTAAACGGATTTTTGGTCTTGCCGTCAACAGGTTTTTAGAAAAAAAATCAAAAAAGTGCTTAAGTGTCGATTATTTAGTCGTTTTGACTGGTTATGTTTTCCCTGAGTTAAAATCTTTTTTGAATTTGGTGACTTTTTCTAAGTATCGGCGCGCTTCGGCATTTGGGTGCTTTTTCGTGAGCGCCCAATAGACCTGATTGGGTTGCAATGAGTTCAAGTCCCGCATTGCTCGTTTTCTATCACTGCGATTAAAGGTGTTTAGCACGCCCCCCGTCCCCCCGTTGTACGCTGAGATCATGCTGTACTCGAGTGAAAGTGGGTGATTGACGTCTTTCAAATAGCGGTTTTTCAAAATGTAGAAGTAAGCGGTACCAGTATCTATGTTGTTTTCAGGGTTAAATAAATACTCTGGAGTTGGCTCCCCCGACTTTTTCTTTACGAGCTTAAACACATCTTTACCCGCTGTCTTAGGGACAACTTGCATCAAGCCATAGGCATTGGCCCAACTGACCGCGTAAGGGTTAAAGCTGCTCTCAGTTTTAATGATGGCGTAAATTAGATCTTCGGGGATGTCGTACTTACGAGAAGCGCGCTGAACAATGTCTGCGTATTTATAGCTGCGGATCTCGAACTGTTCTTCCACCATAGGAATTTCGACATAGTAGGCTTTCTTAAAGTCGACATCTTTGACTTTGAGGTGATTGGCGATCAGATAATCGGCAAATCGATTAGCTCGCCAAGACCACTGAATGGGCTGTTTATCTTGATCAACCACTTGTCGATAAAGAAAGGGCTGACCCTCGAGGGTGATCTCTTTAGAAGAGAATAGATCGACGTTGGCTGGGTCGTCTGGTGTTAGGAGTGTGGTGATGATGGCATTTTTTAAATGCCCTTTTGGGTCGGTCGGAGAGACGGTCTCTACCGTGATCAACCCTTTATCGAAGTTCACCTCTGAGCGGCTCAAATAATTGTCGATGTATTTAACGTAGTTACTTTTGCCCGCAAACTTGATTTCATTCCGTCCCCAGCGTTTTTCAATGTTGCCTGAAAAACTATGGATTAGGGCGTCAAGGGCATCGGTATCTTTTGCGAATTGGCCAGGTAGCCCCGCTAGGTTTTTTGCAAAACGGTTGGTCGGTTCGTAATTGACGTCATACATGCTTTCGACTAATTCTCGGCTGCAACCGGTCAAGGTCATTGCCAGAGCAAAGTAGGCTAACTTCTTCATAATTCTCCTAAAAAAAGACATCAATGCAGTGCAGTGATGTCTTTTCGTTGATCGTTACGCTTCGGTGAGTTTTTACTCACTCGGTGGCGTGTAACCCTCGATGTGAACCTCTTTGCCTTCAAATAAGAAGCTGACCATCTCTGCTTCAAGCAGTTTACGATGCTCAGGATCCATCATGTTGAGTTTCTTTTCATTGATCAGCATGGTCTGTTTGTGTTGCCACTCAGCCCAAGCTTCTTTTGAAATGTTGTCGAAAATACGTTTGCCCAGTTCACCTGGATAAAGTTGAAAGTCTAGACCGTCAGCTTCTTTCTGCAGTCGAGCACAAAATACGGTGCGGCTCATAACGATTCCTTAAATAGATTAATGTTGAAGCTCAAAGGGTAAGCTTTCCAGTAATTGTTTGACTGGTGCGGCTAAACCAATCTCTTCAGGTTGGGATAAGTTATACCAAAGACCTTTGCCTGCTTCCATTACCACATTAGGTTGGTTTGATAAGTCTACCAAAATTGGGGTGATGTCGAGGTGGTAGTGACTGAAGGTATGACGAAAAGCGATCAATTGGCTGGTTTGCTTGATGCTAGTTTCTAAGACGCCGCGAAGGTCCAACTGATGCTGAATATCGGCGCCACTGTGTTCAGGAAAGCAGAATAGCCCGCCCCAGATACCAGACTGCGGGCGTTGCTCTAGCCAGACTTTGCCATCAAAGTGAAGCATCACAAACCATGCCTCTTTCACTGGCTTCTCTTTTTTCGGTTTTTTACCTGGATAATCAAGTGGATTACCTTGCTGGTTGGCAACGCACATTGATTCGACTGGGCACAGGGTACACTTGGGTTTGCTGCGAGTGCACACCATGGCGCCCATGTCCATCATGGCTTGATTGTATTTATCTACGTCCACATCGGGCGTGTGCGCCTCAGCGTAGTGCCATAATTGATTTTCAACTTTCTTTTGTCCGGGCCAACCTTTTACAGCAAAGCTGCGCGCTAAGGTTCGCTTAACGTTGCCGTCTAATATGGCGTGTGGCTGTTTATAGACTGAGGAAAGAATCGCTGCGGCTGTCGAACGTCCAATACCCGGTAGCGCATTCATCTCTTTTATGTTGAGCGGAAACTCTCCTCCATATTGTTCTGCGACCACTTTCGCCGCTTTATGCAGGTTACGAGCTCGCGCGTAATAGCCCAGTCCCGTCCAAAGGTGGAGAACTTCATCTTGTTCAGCGTTGGCTAAATCGATAACCGTTGGGAATCGCTCTAGAAAACGTTGGTAATAGGGGATGACGGTAGCAACTTGAGTTTGTTGCAACATGATTTCTGACAGCCAAACGCTATATGCGGTTTTATCTTGCTGCCAAGGTAGGCTTTTACGGCCATAGTTTTCATACCACTCTAGGATGGCACTGGCGAATGGAGTCACGACTTGCTCTGTTTATTTTGTTATCGAATCTGGCAAAATTGCATCATAGTTTGTAGGTAAAGTACAACCGACAAACAGTAAGGGTATACTTTCCATCAGGGATAAGAGTGGAATTCGCTAAAAAACTTGCACCAGTGGCAATTCTTTGGATAATCACAATCCCTTTGAGTCGAGACCAAATTTTAAACAGGCAAAATCATGAGTGAAGTGACCACTAACGAGTACAACGAAGACGGTAAACTGATACGCAAAATTCGCAGCTTTGTTCGCCGCGAAGGTCGTTTGACCAAAGGTCAAGAAAACGCGATGAATGAGTGTTGGCCAACCATGGGTATTGATTACCAAGAAAAGCTTCTTGATTGGAAAGAAGTGTTTGGCAACGATAACCCTGTCGTTCTCGAGATTGGTTTTGGCATGGGCGCATCGCTGGTTGAAATGGCGAAGAATGCACCAGAAAAGAACTTTATCGGCATCGAAGTACACAGCCCTGGCGTGGGCGCGTGTCTGTCTGACGCTCGTGAGGCGGGTGTTACTAACCTACGCGTTATGTGTCACGATGCGGTAGAAGTGTTTGAGCACATGATCCCTGATAGCAGCCTAGCAACGCTGCAACTCTTCTTCCCTGACCCATGGCACAAGAAGCGCCACCACAAGCGCCGTATTGTTCAGCTCGACTTCGCTGAAATGGTTCGCCAAAAACTGATTGATGGCGAAGGTATTTTCCATATGGCGACAGACTGGGAAAACTACGCAGAGCACATGATTGAAGTTATGAATCAAGCGCCTGGTTTTGAGAACATCGCTGAAGAGGGTGATTACATTCCTCGCCCTGATGAGCGCCCGCTAACAAAATTTGAAGCGCGCGGTCACCGTTTGGGTCACGGTGTTTGGGATATTAAATACAAGCGCGTAAAATAGCCTCGCGCAGGTTACTCTGCTAACCGCTCAACAAACAACGAGAAAGCCAACATTCCACGATGTTGGCTTTTTTGACCCTACAAGAAAATAATAATAACTAATTGATTTTTAAGGTTGCCATGAAACCGACAAAAGAAATTCTCACTGAAATCCTAGAAGAGGTTCGTCCTCTGATTGGGAAAGGTAAAGTTGCTGATTACATTCCGGCTCTTGCGAAAGTGCCGGCAAACAAACTGGGGATTGCGGTATTTACCAACGATGGTCAAGTGATCAAAGCTGGAGATGCTGATGAGTCTTTTTCCATTCAATCCATCTCTAAAGCGCTGAGCCTAACGTTAGCGATGTGCTTGTATAAACCGGACGAGATTTGGAGTCGAGTCGGTAAAGAACCATCGGGTCAGGCGTTTAACTCACTGATTCAGCTCGAGATGGAACAAGGCATTCCGCGTAACCCGTTTATTAATGCGGGTGCGATTGTGGTGGCTGACTTGCTCAACAGCCGTTTGTCGGCGCCGCGCCAGCGACTGCTTGAATTCGTTCGTCAGCTATCGGGCGATACCCATATCTGTTATGACAAAGTCGTGGCGGCTTCGGAGATGATGCACAGCGATCGTAATGCAGCGATCGCGTATCTGATGCGCTCGTTTGGTAACTTTGAAAACGATGTGATTCCGGTACTGAACAACTATTTCCACGCCTGTGCGCTCAAAATGAGCTGCGTCGATTTAGCAAAGACCTTCAGCTACTTGGCCAACAAAGGGACATCTGTGCAAACGGGTAAGCCCGTGATTACGCCGATTCAAACGAAGCAGCTCAATGCACTATTGGCAACGTGTGGCCTCTATGACGGAGCGGGCGAGTTTGCGTATCGTGTCGGTATGCCGGGGAAATCAGGGGTTGGTGGGGGCATCATTGCGGTGGTTCCCGGAGAAATGACGATTGCGGTATGGTCGCCTGAACTTGATCCTTCAGGTAACTCATTGGCAGGAACCAAAGCGTTAGAGTTGCTTGCTGAGCGAATCGGTCGTTCGATCTTCTAATCTGACACGCCTTATAAACAACGGGTTGAGGTTTACGCCTCAACCCTTTTTTTATATCGGTTTTATTCTTCTGCCATAAAGGCTTCGAGCAGATCGTTAAGGAACAGCTTACCTTTCTCGGTGATTTGCCAATGAGTATCGCTCTCGTCGATGTAGCCCATCTCAATCGCCCAGTTCATGGTTGCTTGAATTGCTTCAAAGCCCAAGCCTGTTGTATCAAGAAAGTCTTGCTTAGGGCAGGCTTCAAGAAGTCGGAAGCGGTTCATAAAGAACTCGAAAGGGCGATCGTCTGCTGCAACTTTTTCTTCGCTGTTTAAGTACGGTTTGACCATGTTGTCGTACGCGGCAAGGTAGCCTTTAGGGTGTTTAATTTTGGTGGTGCGAACAATGCGACCATCACGAAAACTGATCTTACCGTGAGCGCCACAGCCTATGCCAAGGTAATCACCAAAGCGCCAGTAGTTGAGGTTGTGTTGGCATTGGTATCCTGGCTTGCTGTAACCGGAGATTTCGTATTGGACGTAGCCAGCGTCAGCGAGCTTTTTATGTCCAAGTTCGAAAATATCCCACAGGTCATCGTCGTCAGGTAGCGTTGGCTGTTTGTAGTAGAACAGAGTATTGGGCTCAATGGTCAGTTGATACCAAGATAGATGCGGAGGATCGAGCGCGATCGCTTTCTCAAGATCCGCAAGAGCTTGATCAACCGATTGATCCGGCAAGCCGTGCATAAGATCGAGGTTAAAGCTGTTTAAGCCAATCTGATGAGCAAGCTTGGCGGCGTTAACGGCTTCATCTTGACCGTGGATACGCCCAAGTCGTTCTAACTTTTGTTGCTCGAAGCTCTGCACGCCCACCGAAATCCGAGTGACTCCTGCTTTTTGGTAACCAGCAAAACGTTCTGCCTCAATGGTGCCTGGGTTGGCTTCCATAGTGATCTCAATATCTGGCTTAAATGGCAGCCTTGCCTCAATACCAGAGAGCAGATCGGCAATGCCTTGTGGTGAGATTAAACTTGGCGTACCGCCGCCAATAAATATGGAATGCAGTAGGCGTGGGTTGCTCTCTAGTTGATAGCGTTCAATATCGGCCTCTAAATCTTGAAGCAGAGCGGCAATGTATTCCTTCTCGGGAATCTCTGCCTTTTGAGCATGCGAGTTAAAGTCGCAATATGGGCATTTTTGTACACACCATGGGATGTGTACATAAAGGCTTAACGCTGGTGGAATTAGTTGGCTCATTACGATTACAAAGGCTGCTCAGAAAGCGTTGCAAACAGTGTTTTGAGCGCTTTACCACGATGAGAAAGTTGCTTCTTGCGTGCTGGCTCTAGTTCAGCTGAAGCGCAGTTATCTTCAGGGACAAAGAAGATTGGGTCGTAACCAAAGCCGTTATCTCCGTGAGCTTCCGTCAGAATGCGGCCTTCCCATTTGCCGTGACAAACGATCGGTGTTGGATCGTTTTCATGGCGCATTAGCACCAGTACACAGTGGAAACGTGCAGTGCGTTCTGCTTCCGGTACGTCTTTCATTGCTTCAAGTAGCTTTTCTAAATTCTGTTGGTCAGTTGCACCAACACCTGCATAACGGGCAGAATAGATACCTGGTGCGCCTTTAAGGGCATCCACTTCAAGGCCAGAGTCATCCGCGATAGCGGCAAGACCGGTTTCTTTTGCTGCGTGGCGCGCTTTGATGATGGCATTTTCGATAAAGGTTGTGCCAGTCTCGGCGACTTCCGATACATTGAACTCGCTTTGAGCAACAACATTGAAGCCGAAGTCAGACAGTAGGTCAGCCATTTCACGAACTTTGCCTTGGTTGCCAGTTGCTAGCACTATCTTTTTCATGGTGGTCTCTTTCGTTTTTATCAGTGGGGAGAGTGACGCCTCTTCCCGTTAAATAGGTTTCGGTCTTAGGGTGTCCAAAAGCATTTAGATCATCACAACCTAATTACTCTTCGACATAAAATTTTTGGGTGAACTTTAATGTGCCCGTACCTTTATTGCCAGCATTAACATCAATTGTGAAGGTTAAGTTCTCTTCGTCGCTAATGGGAAACTCTGCTAAGTAATAAATGGCGTTCGCCTCTTTGACTTCCCGGAAGGTCAGCTGACGAGTTTGACCAAGCAGGTTTTTCGCCGAGCCACTGATTTTCGCTGTAATAGCAGGCTTACCTGGTTGGTAGTTGTCGAGCACACTGATGTTGAGCAGCGCGGAGTAGCCATTGCGTTTTAGCTTATAGCTGCGCGCGACTTGCGGTGTCAAAAAGGTAGAGTTAAAGGCAGAGTAGTGCACTTCTACCTCTTTGATGGTTTTAAACTGACCTGCCCATGTCGGTAGAGCAAGCAAGCTTGCACACAGTAGGGTAATCCATTTTTTCATAGCTGCTTCTTCCTTTGTAAACAAAAAGCCATCATAAGATGGCTTTAATTTCTGCGGGGATTTGAGTGGGCGAGTTTACTCTGAGCTGTTTGTGCCGGCCGAGTTCGCCTTTTTCTATCTTGATCAATCCCTTCGCGACTTTAAATTGTTTTGCGAGGTATTTGCTCAAATGCGCATTGGCCTTGCCATCTACGGGTGGGGCAGTAATGGCGACTTTCAGTTCATCGCCATGTAACCCGACCAACTTGTCTCTACTTGCTTTTGGTTGAATATAGAGGCGAAGAACTAAATCTTCGCCATCAAACCAAGCAACGTTAGACATTATAGTTGGAACCAGATTGGACCGATCAAATCGCCCATTAGGAAGTTAGCGAATTGAAGAGCGATGAAAAGCACCAGCACGCTGAGGTCGAAACCACCCATCGCCGGAATAAGGCGACGAATTGGTGCCAGCATAGGTTCAGTGAGCTGGTGGAATACGTACTCAATCGGGCTGCGACCTTGACTCACCCAGCTTAAGATGGCGCGGATCAATAGCACCCAGAACAACAGACTGCCGGCCGCTTTTAGAAGTGACAAGAAGCCCAAGAATAGAAAATCTGCACTGAATGATACTGAGCCGTTGGATGCAATAAGAATCAACGCGACAAACTTGAGAACACACAATACGTAGGCAAACAAGACGGTTGCCATATCCAAGCTTCCGATAGATGGAATGACTCGGCGCAGTGGGCCAATCACAGGTTGAGTGGCTTTGACGATAAACTGCGAAAACGGATTGTAGAAATCGGCACGGGCGGCTTGCAGCCAAATGCGTAAGATCACCACCATGATGTACAAATCAAATAGGGTGGAAATCAGAAAACTCATCGAATTCATAGGTGACCCTTAGTTAGTGAGCCTGAGGCTCAAATAGTTAAAATAGTGCTTCCATCTCTTCAGCGCGCGCGACCGCCGCTTGCATGGCTTTGGCTACTATATCTGAAAGTTGGTGTTCATTGAATGTGCGCAGCGCCTCTGCGGTTGTTCCACCTTTAGAGGTGACATTCTCTCTTAGTGCGGAAAGCTCGATTTCTGGGTTGTTCACCACCATACTGGCCGCACCGAGTGCTGATTGTTGAACCAATAAACGCGCGGTGTCTTTATCAAAGCCTTGCGCGATGGCCTCGGCTTGCATCGCTTCCATAAACAGGAAGAAATAGGCTGGTGCACTGCCTGCCGCGGCAATGATGTTGTTGATACCAGATTCTTGCTCAACCCAGCAGACCTTTCCACATGATTCCATGAGCTGAGCTGCAAAGGCTTTATCTTGCTCAGAGACATGCGCTGGTGCAAACAAGCCGCTCATGCCCAACCCTAGCTGCGAAGGTGTGTTAGGCATCACTCGAACCAAGTTGAGCTCACTGTTTAGCATTTCATTAAAGCGCGCACTTTGAATACCCGCGGCAATCGAGATAACCAATTTACCTGACCAATCTAGGTGCTGAAGAGGCTTGCACACCTCTTCCATCATTTGTGGCTTCACAGACAACACAACCACATCGGCTTCTTGTACGGCGTCGCTATTATTGTTGGTGGTACTAATACCAAACTCTTGCTCTAGCGGTAGGCGCCTTGTTTCTGAAGGTGCAGTCGCCGTAATCAAAGATGAAGGATACCCATCTGCAATTAATCCAGAAACAATGGCTTTGACCATGTTGCCCGCGCCAATGAAGGCAATTTTCTTGTGTTCCATTGGTTATCTTGTCCTTCTATTTGTTTACGACTTGCTGTAGTCACGTGCGCCGAAAATGGCGGTCCCGATACGAACCATTGTGCTTCCCGCTTCGATGGCCGCTTCCATATCGCCGCTCATTCCCATCGATAGGGTATCAAGCTGCTCATCTGGAAAACGCTTTGCCAGCACATCTTTTAACTCGGCCAATTGCTTAAATGCTGATAGCTGCGATGCGTAGTCAGACACGTTGGCAGGAATTGACATCAACCCTCTTAACGTGAGGTTGGGCAGCGAAGAAATCAACTCTGCCAGGGCAAAGATTTCATTTTCATTCAGGCCAGATTTTGATGCTTCACCACTGGTGTTGACTTGCATTAGGACTTGAAGCGGAGGCATGCCTGCTGGACGTTGGTCATTGAGGCGCTGAGCTATCTTGGCGCGGTCAACCGTATGTACCCAAGCAAAGTTCTCTGCCACGTGACGAGACTTGTTGGATTGGATCGGGCCAATAAAATGCCACTCAAGCGCAAGTTCTGGATGGTGTTCGTTAAAATATGCTACTTTATCGGCCCCTTCTTGCACGTAGTTTTCACCAAATGCAACTTGGCCTGCGTGGGCAGCTTCGAGAATTGCGTCTACAGGTTTCGTTTTACTCACCGCCAGAAGTTGCACTGACTCTCGAGGTCGTCCACACTTTTGTTGTGCGCTCTCAATCTGTGAGGTGATCTGTTCAATATTTTGTTGAATACTGTTCATAGCCGATTTTACTTAAGGAAAATAAATGGATATCGCTGAATTACTGGATTTTAGTGTAAAGCATAATGCATCAGATCTACATCTTTCTGCGGGTGTTTCCCCCATGGTACGTATAGATGGAGAAGTAAGAAAGCTTGGTGTTCCTGCTTTTAGTCATTCTGATGTGCACCGTTTGATTTTTGAAATCATGAACGATGCTCAGCGAAGTGAGTTTGAAGAGCGGCTTGAAGTCGATTTTTCATTTGAGTTACCTAACGTCGGTCGATTCCGTGTCAACGCGTTCAACCAGTCTCGTGGTAGCTCGGCGGTGTTTCGTACCATTCCAACCGACATTCCAACCTTAGAGCAATTGGAAGCGCCGCAAATTTTCGAAAAGATCGCCAATATGGAGAAGGGCTTGGTCTTGGTTACTGGACCAACAGGCTCGGGTAAATCGACGACGCTTGCTGCCATGGTGGATCACATTAACCGCCACCAGAATAAACACATTCTTACCATCGAAGATCCTATCGAATTTGTTCACACCAACAACAAGTGCCTGATAAACCAACGCGAAGTGCACCGTGATACCCATAGCTTTAGTAATGCGCTGCGTAGTGCGTTGCGTGAAGATCCCGATGTCATTTTGGTGGGTGAATTGCGTGACCAAGAGACGATCAGCTTGGCGCTGACGGCGGCGGAAACAGGCCATTTAGTGTTTGGTACGCTGCATACCAGTAGTGCCGCTAAGACCATTGACCGTATTATCGATGTCTTCCCTGGCAGTGATAAAGACATGGTGCGATCCATGTTGTCGGAGTCACTGCGTGCTGTTATCGCGCAGAAACTGCTGAAGCGGATTGGGGGAGGGCGCACCGCCTGCCATGAGATCATGATGGCAACCCCAGCGATTCGAAATTTGGTGCGTGAAGACAAAGTGGCACAGATGTATTCGGTTATCCAAACTGGCGCAGCGCACGGCATGCAGACCATGGAGCAGCACGCTAAGCAGTTGATTGCCCAAGGTCAGGTGGATCCTGATGAAGTGGCGAAGAAGATCGAAACTGAATCCAATAGTTTGTTCTGATGGGTGAGAATATGGATATTAATGCTTACCTTCAGGGAATGAACAACCAAAAATCGTCTGATCTATACATTACCGTCGGTGCTCCGATTCTTTATCGAGTTGACGGAGAGCTGCGTGCGCATGGTGAGAAGCTGTCACTGAATGATGTGGATATGCTACTCAGAAGTATGATGGATCAAGATCGGCAGCGAGAATTCCATTCAAGCAAAGAGGCGAACTTTGCGATTGTACGAGACTTTGGGCGTTATCGGGTTTCGGCGTTTTATCAACGAGAATTGCCCGGCGCGGTGATCCGCCGCATTGAGACCACGATTCCAAGCTTTGCAGATTTACGCTTGCCTGATGTGCTGCAAGATCTGTCGATCGCCAAGCGAGGGCTCGTGTTGGTCGTCGGTGCTACAGGATCAGGGAAATCCACCACCATGGCCGCAATGACGGGCTATCGAAATACCCACCGAACTGGTCATATTCTTACTGTGGAAGATCCGATCGAGTTTGTGCATGAGCATAAGCGCTGCATTGTTACCCAGCGTGAGGTTGGGCTAGATACTGAAAGCTATGAAGTCGCGCTTAAAAACTCGCTGCGCCAAGCGCCGGATATGATCTTAATTGGCGAAATTCGTTCTCGTGAAACCATGGAATACGCGATGACGTTTGCTGAAACGGGTCACCTGTGTATGGCGACGCTCCACGCGAATAACGCAAACCAAGCGCTTGAGCGTATCTTGCATTTGGTGCCAAAAGAGCAAAAAGAGCAGTTCTTGTTTGATTTGTCGATGAACCTACGCGGCGTGATAGGCCAACAGTTGATTCGTGATAAGAATGGTCAAGGGCGTCACGGTGTGTTTGAAATTCTGCTTAATAGCCCGCGCGTGTCAGACCTGATTCGCCGAGGTGAGCTGCATGAGTTGAAATCGACCATGGCTAAATCAAAAGAGATAGGCATGCAGACCTTTGACCAAGCTTTATATCAGTTGGTTATCGATGGAAAAATCAATGAAAAAGATGCCTTGCACAGTGCGGACTCCGCGAATGACTTACGCATTATGCTAAAGACAAGGCGAGGTGACGGATTCGCTGGTGGCTCTTTGAGTAATGTGAAAATTGATATGGATTGAACCATGCCCTGCTAGTCTGCAGGGCATTTTTTACTGGCTAGATTTTCTCTTTCGATTTATCTGAGCAGCAGCCACCACAACCATTTCCACAACTGGCTTTTTTTCTCACCAAGCGAACGTAAAGATAGACAATGGCGATTGCCACAATCGCGATTAACCCTAGTGTATCCAAGACGGTATAGTTTTGTTCGAACATGCTATTTCTCAACAACTTTTATAGGAATAGGTTGCCCCTGTTTTTTCTGCCGCTTTCTATCGTGTAGACCGACTAGCAGTAAAGCGGCTAAGGCTGAAAAGTAGGTGAGTGACATCACTTGGATTCCACTTAGAGCAAAGCGGGTACCGATCGTATAAACAAGCGTTGCGACGGTAAAACCGAGCAAGGTTGGTAATACGATGGAGAGGAGCATCCATTTGTACTCTCCCGTCTGCACTTTTATCATCATCACGGTGGCGAGACAGGGTGGGTACAAAATGAAGAACAAGATCAGCGCAACAGCAGCGACTTCGCCGTGACCGGCAAGTTCATCTGATTGGGCCATCCGCTGCTCCAGTTTTTGGTTATTGTCCTCTTCGGGTTGAAATAGCACGCCGAGTGTCGCCACACTGCTTTCGCGAGCGGCAAACGAGGAAAATAGTGCGACGTTGATTTTCCAATCAAACCCCGCATATTGGGTGACAGGTTCCAAAGCTCGGCCAAAACTACCTAACAGTGAAGCTTCAAGGCGCCTCTCTTTCATTTCTCGGCGAATTTTCTTTCTTTCCGAAGCCAGTTTTCTTAATGCTTTGTTGAGTTTAGCGGCATCTTTTCCTCCTTTTCTCGCAGTAATGGCGAAGTAAAGTTCATTGCGAGATTGGAAAGCGGTGTTCACTGATTGAGATGCGTCAGCGCCTTTCGCATTCAGTTTTGCTGCGCGGTAATCCGTATAGAAGTTTACGAGGTCTGTTAACGACTGTTCATCAAATGAGTCGGCATACTGAGTTTTTTGCGCTGCTTTTTGAAAACGAGCGACGGCTTTTTCCGCTCGGGTTTGGAACGCTTGCTGTTCTTGCTCTGGAACGCCGGGAAATTGCAACAAGACGAAAATGACCGTAGAGACCGCAAGCACAATGGTGCCCACTTTGCGTACGTACATCCAGGTTCTCTCCAGAGAGCGAGTCACCACACTGCGTGCCGTTGGCAGGTTGTAGCGCGGCAGTTCCATGACAAAAGGGGCTTGCTCGGTACGGCGCAAGACAGATTGGGTTAACAGCTTTGCCACAAGTAGCGCTGCGATGATTGAAATTGTCGAAATGTAAAATGTCATCAAAGACTTGTCTTCAACAAAGAAAATACCCAGAAGCAGGGTGTACAAAGGGACT
This sequence comes from Vibrio sp. MarTm2, assembly GCF_027587055.1. NCBI lineage: Bacteria > Pseudomonadati > Pseudomonadota > Gammaproteobacteria > Vibrionales > Vibrionaceae > Vibrio > Vibrio sp. MarTm2. The sequence goes on from NZ_JAPPTK010000014.1 coordinate 37,700, forward strand.
TTCGCTAAACAGTTCATATACGGCACCGTTAGGATCGTCGCAATGCGAGCGCGATTGTCTGGAATCCCTTTGGTTGCCATGACGCCCGGTACGGCGCATCCCCCGGCAAAGACGCCTGCGAGAATCATCGGCAATGTACTTTGTCCATGTAAGCCAAAGCGATTGAGTACCCGATCTGAAATAAATGCGATCCTTGCCATGTAGCCTGAATCTTCAATGATCGCGATAAGCGCAAACAGAATCAGAAAAATGGGGATATAGTTGAGTAGCGTGTTGGCTGAGTCGACAATCCATAGGCCGAGCGATCGAACGTAAGGATCGTGGAGAAAACCCGCGTCGGGTAAGACCCCGGCAATGAGCTCTCTAAGCCCTGCGAGATAAGGCCACCAGTAGTTGGTTAGCTCGTATCCATAGACAATGGAGCTCTGATAGATGACAAATACGGTCGCGATAAGAAACAGCGGCGCGCCAAATTTATTGAGGACAACCTTGTCAATTTTGTCGCTCACAGAGAGTTTTTCGATTTGGCGGCAAGATTGACTGCTGCACGCTTCAACAAGCATCGAGACACGCAGATGTCGCTGCGCAACAATGTAATCACTGACTGTGCTGCTTAACCTTGTTTCAATGCCGTTTAAATACAGCTCGACTTTGGCACTCAACTGCTGAGTTTGCTGGTCAGACAGCAACTCGCCAAGCCATTCATCGATATGACTATCGCGCTCTAACAGTCGCAGTGCAAGCCAGCGGAACGAGTAGCTTTGCGGGGCAATCGCGCTATCGAGCCACTCGGTGAGTGAAGAAAGCTCGGGCTCTAATTGCGGATAATCGATTGGCGCTTGCTGCTTTTTAGCATTGAGTAGAGCAGCGTTGATCTGATCTTCACCTTTTCCTTTCCTACCAATACATTCTGCGACAGGCACACCGATTTGTTGACTCAACGCACTCGAGTCGATAGCGATACCCTCTGACTGAGCAACGTCCATCATGTTAAGTACCAAGGCGATTGGCAGACCCATTTCAATCAGTTGCAGTGTGAGATGCAAAGAGCGATTGAGGTTGGCGGCATCGACTACGTTGAGCACCACGTCAGCCGACTCTTGTCTAAGGGCATCGCGAGCAACCCTTTCTTCTAGTGAGTAGCAGCTCAAACTGTACGTACCGGGTAAATCGATGAGTTGGTAGGCGTCGCCGGCTACCGAGAAATAGCCTGTTTTTTTGTCTACAGTAACGCCTGGGTAGTTAGCAACATGCTGTCTTGCGCCTGTCAGCATATTAAAAATCGTCGACTTGCCCGCGTTTTGTTGGCCTGCCAGTAGTACTTTTTTCCGTTGCATTACGAATTCCTTACGACAACGTTGCGAGTTGCACGATAACGGTCTCGGCTTCTGTTTGTCTGATCACGACGCTGGTTGCGCCCACTCTAAACTCGAAAGGATCACGCAGCGGCGCTTTGCGAATCAGCTTGATTTGAGACTGTGGAATTAGCCCTAAATCAAGTAGGCGTTGGCGAACGGCTCCGCTCGATTGATGAGAAACAATCGTTGCGCTTTGTCCAATGGATAGCTGGCTTAAGGTAGTTTGCATGTAATAACAGTGAGTAGTTTTTCCTTTCGAGATTGTAAACAATGCGCCGAAAATTAATTAAACAATAACCATTGTATAAATGATTTATATCAATGAAGATGTATTTAATAATCATTCTCACTTTCATTTGTTGAATTCAGTCGTTAATCTCTCGGCATAAAATTGGGAGTCATTCTCAATATCTTTTTAAAAATGCTAGAAATGGACGAAAGAATGAAACAAAAAACTCTGCTCTTACTAATGAGTGCAGTGCTTCCTAGTGCAGCACTGGCTCATACCCCGTTATTTTCATGTTATGACTTCGGCGACAATACCATTTTGTGTGAAGGGGGCTTTTCCGATGGCTCTTCAGCATCCGGCGTAGAAGTGTTGGTGATTGACGGCTCGGGCAAGACGTTAATTACCAGTGAAATTAACGAAGATGGTGAAATTGAATTTGAGAAACCTGCAGGTGAGTACAAAGTTCAGTTCAATGCTGGGCCGGGACATTCCATAGAAGTTGATGGCAAGAATATTGTTGAATAACCAAAGAAATTTAGGATGAAAAAATGAAAAAGTTATCTCTAGCGGTTGGTGTGGCTGCACTCTCTTTGTCTGCCGCTTCTCAGGCTCACTTCCTATTAATGCATACGCCAACTTCTCAGCTTGACGCTCCAACGACCGTGGACATGAAGGTTGTGTTTGGTCACCCGATGGACAACGGCCATGTGATGGACATTGAAAAGCCAGAAGCCCTAACGGTTACATTCAAAGGCAAGAAAACGGATCTGTTGGATACGTTGCAACCTATTGAGTGGACTGGCCCTGACAACAAGGCAAAGGCGTTTGAGTTAGAGTACAAAATCCGTCGCAACGGTGATTACATTTTTGCCGCAACACCAGCGCCTTATTATGAAGGCGGTGAGGACATCTACATTCAACAAATCACCAAGCGTTACATCAATAAAGGTGGACTGCCAACTGGGTGGGAGAAGCCACTGGGTTTGAAGACGGAAATTGTGCCGAAGAATAAGCCTTACCAAGTGCTTGCTGGTAGTACATTTACTGGCCAGCTTCTCTCTGAAGGTAAGCCAGCGGCAGGTGTTGAGTGTGAGATTGAATTTCTAAACACTGATATTGATAGTAAAGCGAATGCTTTTGGCAAAGGCACGCATCGCAGCACGCCTGCGTCTGCGATTGTTGCCATCACGGATGACAATGGCATGTTTACTTTCGGTGTGCCAACAGCAGGCAAGTGGGGATTTGCGTGCCTAGGGTCAGGTCCTGATAAAGAGTTTAAAGGCAAAGAGCTGTCGCAAGACGCCGTGCTTTGGATTGAAGCTCAAGACTTATAAACGCCGTTCGATCAAAAAAGCTGGCGCTTAATAGCCAGCTTTTTTCGTTTAGTTTCTGCGATGGGGGGCTTACTCACCCCATTGCGCTTCAAACCAACTTTCCAGAATCACAACGGCGGATTGGCAATCCACATTGCCCTTGCTTAGCGCCTTGTATCCTCCCATGTTGAAGAGGTCTGCACGAGCTTCGGTGGTTGAGAGTCTTTCATCATGCAACTCGACAGGTAAGCCATAGCGACCGTGCAGTCGGTTGGCAAACTTTTTCGCCCGAGGTGTGATGGTCTCTAAATCGCGACCATGGAGGTCGGTCGGTAAACCAACAACCAATAAATCGGGTTGCCACTCTTTGATTAATTTTTCGATGTCATCCCAATTGGGGATTCCGTCATTGGCTTTAAATGCACGAAGAGGAGAGGCGGTACCCGTGACCTCTTGACCAATTGCACTACCAATGCTTTTGGTACCGAAGTCAAAGGACATGATGGTTCTAGACATGAGAATCCTGTTTTTAGTCTTTATGGTCGATTACGCGTGGCCAATCTCACTTGAGAGCTGAGCAACGTTAATACCCAACATTTGCACGGCTTTTTGCCAGCGCTCAGCAATGGGCGTGTTAAAAATGACGTCTGGGTCCGCTTCGATGGTCAGCCATGAGTTGTCTGAGAGTTCACTTTCGAGCTGGCCAGGCTCCCAGCCGGAATAGCCCAATGCCACCAAGTACTCGTTTGGTTCCGCTTCGGTGCCTAGCACGGTGAGAATATCTCGCGAGGTGGTAACCGAAATATTGTCTGTCATCTGAATGCTCGATTCATACTCATCTTTGGGTTGGTGCAAGATGAAGCCTCGATCGCTTGAGACGGGGCCACCTTTTAAGACAGGCTTTTCGAGGCTGTCGGTGAACAGCTGCGGATGAACCGATTGGACATCCACTTGTTTGAGCATTTTGCCGACGGTGACGTCGATTGGAGCATTAATCATTAGACCCATGGCGCCCTCATCATTGTGTTCGCACACGTAGATGACGCTGCGCTCAAAGTAGGGATCTTTCATCCCGGGCATCGCCACTAAAAAATGGTTAGTTAAATTCATAGACACTCCAACAGATTATTAGGGGCAGAGGTTCCGCCCCCTTGTTATTATTTGTTGATGCGGCGTTCAATCGCATCCATAAGCTTGCCGGTGATCGAAACATCAAATGCAGCCTCGATTTCACGAATGCACGTTGGGCTTGTTACATTAATCTCAGTTAGCTTGTCGCCGATGACATCCAAACCAACAAAAATCAGTCCTTTTTCCTTAAGTGTAGGCGCTACAGCTTCAGCGATCTTTTTATCTGTTTCACTTAATGGTCTTGCTTCACCAGTCCCGCCAGCGGCTAGGTTGCCGCGGGTTTCACCTTTAGCTGGAATACGGGCTAAGCAGTAACCAATCGGCTCACCATCGACCACTAGGATGCGCTTGTCACCATTGCTGATGTCTGGGACGAAGGTTTGCGCCATTGCGTAGTTTTGACCGTGGTTGGTCAGGGTTTCAATGATCACCGACACGTTTGGATCACCCTCTTTCACGCGGAAGATAGATGCGCCACCCATGCCATCAAGAGGTTTTAGGATCACGTCGCCATGTTGCTCGCGGAACTGTTTAATCTTCTCGGCTTTACGCGTTACGATGGTGGTCGGCGTAAGTTCTGGGAACCAAGCGGTGAACAGCTTCTCGTTACAATCACGTAGGCTTTGCGGTTTGTTTACAATCAGTGTGCCTTGCTCTTCAGCGCGCTCAAGGATGTAAGTCGCGTAGATGTATTCGGTATCAAACGGAGGATCCTTACGCATCAGAACGGCATCAAGCTCAGACAGTTCAATGGTTTGCTCCGATTTAAACTCATACCAACCCGTTGGATCTTCTTTTAGCTCGACGACCTTGGTATCTGCAATGGCGACACCTTGGTCTAGGTGTAAGTCGTTCATCTCCATGTAGTGGATTTCGTAGCCGCGGCGCTGCGCTTCAAGCATCATGGCAAAGCTAGAGTCTTTTTTGATGTTAATGGACGAGATAGGGTCCATTACGATACCTAATTTGATCATTGTTGTTCTCCGTTTAACCAAGATCGCCGAAACGAACTTGCAAGGCTGTAATTGCAGTGAGAGCCGCTGTTTCCGTGCGCAGTACGCGTGGGCCAAGCAGTGTCTCTTCAAATTTATACTCTTCTGTCATACCGATTTCTTCCGCTGACAACCCACCTTCTGGACCAATCAATAGACGAACCTTCTCTACCGGTGTTGGCAGGGTATTGATTGAGTATTTTGCACGTGGATGAAGGTTGAGCTTTAAGCCGTCATAGTCTTCGGCGCACCACTCTTCAAGCTGCATGATTGGGCGGATTTCAGGAATGGTATTACGACCACATTGCTCACAGGCACTGATAGCGATTTTCTGCCATTGCGCGAGCTTCTTTTCGAAGCGCTTTTGATCCAGTTTCACACCACAGCGCTCTGAAATCAGAGGAGTAATGGTATTTACACCAAGCTCGACCGATTTTTGGATGGTGAACTCCATCTTGTCACCACGTGAGATAACCTGACCTAGGTGCAAATCAAGCGGTGATTCCGCGCTGTGTTCAATGCGTTCGGTGACATCCACTTCGACGTGTTTTTTTGTCACACTTGAAATGGTTGCTGGAAATTCAGCACCACTGCCATCAAACAGCAGGACATCTTGCCCCTCTTTCATTCGCAATACACGGCCAATGTGGCCGGCAGCGTCGTCACTCAACATGAGAGTGCCTAGCTGTGAGATGGTTTCTGGATGATAGATTCGTGGGATTCGCATTGGTTTCGATTTCCAGCAAGAGATTTAGAGATAACCTCTAACATGGATGCTTTTAAGGGAAAAAACAAGGGGCGCAAAGCGTTTCCAGCTAAGAACTGGAAACTCTTTGTCGGTTAAGAGAAAGATGACTTAAAGGGCTTGGCAGGCTTGATAAACAAACGGGTTGTGATTGCCCTGAATTTTGAAAATTCGTTCTTCTCGCTCACATTCCCATGAATCAACTGGAAACTGCTTGTTCCATGCATTCATCAGTTGGGTTTGCTGTTTAGATAGCCTAAATCCATACTCTTTGCTCATATAAAGGTACGTACGCGCGATTGAGCCTTTTGCTCGATCGGGTGGCATCACTTTACGCTGCTTAAAGTTGACCTGCATTTCACAGCGGCCATAGCTCACGCCGTCGAGGCCATTCCACTGGCTAAAGTTATAGTTGGAGCGATCGCCATTCACTTCACCGATCGCAGGAGTCAGGTTGTGAAGATCGGCTTCCATCATGCGGAAGGTTTTATCTTTCTTCGCACAGTTTTTACGTCCGCCCTCTTGCCAACATTGACGCTGGTGGCCAAATTGCCACGCAGGGACCACATGTTCCCATTCGATACGTGACGCGCGTTTGAGCTGTTTTCGAACTTGGTAGCCACAAGATTCTAAATCAGGAGTACCTTTTCTTCCTTGCCACTGAATATCACAACCACAATAAAAACTGGTTGGATGATCGGCGTATATTTTGACCGCCTCTTTCTTTGCTTTCGAGAAAGAAGAAGGTGGAGCGGCGACTGCCACGGATGACAGGAGCGCAATAGTGAATGCAAGCAAGCGTTGTTTTTTCATATCTTGGTATTAGAAAAGTATGAGTGCTTACAGTCTAGCACGCATTACTGGCTTGTATTACTGAGAAAAAAATTAACTAGGAGAGTTGTTTGCCACTGAAAGCGAGTGTTTGTTGGCACTGCTGACAGCGGTAACTGGCTTGCTTTCGCTGTACTTTATTGTGTCGGCGAATCGACAAAGGGTAGGTGGTACAGGCACAAAGGTACTCAAAGGTCTTCCCTTGTACTGAAGTGATTTCAAAGCTGTGCGTCGTTTTTGCAGGGACCTTAAATACGGCTTCCATCACGCCTTGCCACTCTTTACCGTGTGGTCTTACTCGGCCATAGACTTGATAGGTGATCAAATGGGCCACTTCATGGGGGAGCACCTCGTTTAAGAAGGCCTGTTGGTTCTCTTTAAACAGAGTTGGATTGAGGCGGATTTCATTGAGTTGTAGATAAGCTTTACCTGCAGCTTTACCGCGTAGCTTGTAGTTGAGTGAAGGTTGTGGGAATTGACGTTTGAAGGCGTTTTGCGCTTGGAATAGACACTCTGCGATGACTTTGTGCGCACGATAATCGAGTTCTAAATCCACATCTACTCCTAAAACAACGCCCCAACCAAAAGGGTTGGGGCGCATCATAGATCGAAACAGCTCATCTTGTTAAGGGTGATGTTTCTTCTTAATGGTTTCGTGGTATGCGTGCCAAGTGCCGTAGCCCAGTATTGGCATTGTGAACAACATGCCAATTCCGTAAGTGGCGAAGCCCACCAAAATACCGCCACAAATTAAGCCTGCCCACACAATCATAGCCGGAATGTTGGATTTAACGGCATTGAAGCTGGTAAATACCGCGGTCATCATATCGACTCGACGTTCCATCATCAGTGGAATTGAAAATGCGGAGATGCTGAAAACAACACAAGCAAGGATAAAGCCAACTAGCGAGCCTATCACAAGGAAAGGCATAAATTCAGTGAGCGGAGCACCTTGCATGGAAGGGTATAAGGCGTGAAGCAACGCAGCGATGCGCATCCAGAAAATCATACATACTGCCAGCAAGACTGCGAATGCCCATTGAGAGGTCGAATTGCGTCCGATCGCTTTCATTGAATGAAGCAGGCTGGCGCTGTGTCCTTTCTCTCTTTCCCAACTCGCATCGTATAAACCGAGAGCGAGGAAAGGGCCGATTAGCATGTAAACAACTAGGCTAGGCATCACGACGAGGTGGGTTCCTTGCCATTGAACGAGCAATACAATACCAATCGCGGCGGCCATAAAGCATAAACCGTAGAATGCGCTGATAAGAGGCATTCTGATAAAGTCGTGTAAGCCCAACGAGAGCCAATGAAATGGCGCTGAAACGCTTACTTGATTACACGGAATGGTGCGAGCATATTCCGCGTCTGGGACTTCTTTATGTTTCTCTTTGAAGTCGTGTGGATTCACCGTACGAGGCATACATCCTCCTTGATCGATTCTCTGTTCTCACCGGGCGGTTTGGCTGCCCGAATGTGTTGGAAACTCGATGCCCGGATCGTTGACTTCTTGGTTGGGGCAAGAGTTTATCTTGTGTTACGAGATGAAATTCAATATAGATTTATCCCATTAACATATTTTTAACTATTGACCCGATGGCAAAAAAATACAACTTTCATCGGTGTTTTTATCGGTAAAGAAAAAGGGCTTTTGGTTTCCCAAAAGCCCTTTTAAATTCGATTATGTCTTATGTTCTAATTACTTAAGACCTGCGAAGTCTGCAAGAATCGCTGCTTTATCTGTCGCTTCCCACGGGAACTCTTCACGACCGAAGTGACCGTAAGCTGCTGTCTTCTTGTAGATAGGCTGAAGTAGGTTCAGCATCTCTTGTAGACCGTATGGACGTAGATCGAAGTTCTGGCGAACTGCTTCTACGATAATATCGTGAGAGACTTTCTCAGTGCCGAACGTTTCCACCATGATAGAGGTTGGATCCGCAACACCGATTGCATAAGAAAGTTGGATCTCACAACGGTCAGCCATGCCAGCCGCAACGATGTTTTTCGCTACGTAACGTGCTGCGTATGCTGCAGAGCGGTCTACTTTTGATGGATCTTTACCAGAGAACGCACCGCCACCGTGACGCGCTGCGCCGCCGTAGGTATCAACGATGATCTTACGACCAGTTAGACCACAGTCACCCATTGGACCGCCGATTACGAAACGACCAGTTGGGTTGATGAAGAAGTTAGTCTCTTTGTTGATCCACTCTGAAGGCAGTACAGGCTTGATGATCTCTTCCATTACTGCTTCACGTAGGTCAGGAGTTGATACTGAGTCACAGTGCTGAGTTGAAAGAACAACCGCATCGATACCTACAATCTTACCGTGATCGTATTGGAACGTTACCTGAGATTTCGCATCTGGACGTAGGAAGTTTAGTTTGCCGCTCTTACGTACTTCTGCTTGTTTTTCAACTAAGCGGTGTGCGTAAGTGATAGGTGCTGGCATTAGGATTTCAGTTTCGTTGGTTGCGTAACCAAACATAATGCCTTGGTCGCCTGCGCCTTGCTCTTTAGGATCGGCTTTATCAACACCTTGGTTGATGTCCGGTGACTGCTTACCAATCGTGTTCAGAACAGCACAAGAATCCGCATCAAAGCCCATGTCTGAATGCACGTAGCCAATTTCACGCACGGTTTGACGCGTTAGCTCTTCGATATCTACCCATGCTGAAGTAGTGATCTCACCACCAACCATGACCATACCGGTTTTAACGTAAGTTTCACACGCGACACGTGCTTTTGGGTCTTGTTCTAGAATTGCATCAAGAACAGCATCAGAAATTTGGTCTGCAATTTTATCTGGATGACCTTCTGATACCGACTCAGAAGTGAACAGGTGCTTAGCCATGTTAGCTCCACTATATCTGGTTAATGTTGGAGGTTTGGAAACACTCCAGCATTCAATAATACTAATAATTGTAGGTGTATCTACATCTAGACGTCTATTCTAGTTTTGAATGCTCGAATTACAAGCTCTTTTTTATTATTAGATAAAACCAAACGTTTGCCTTAAGTTGGCTTCAAATGAGTAACTTCGAGCGATTTGCTGCGAAAGGTCGGAAATTTGTGAACAAATGGCTTGGAAAACGTTTGCACAGCTAGATTCGCTTTGAGAGAATTATCGCCCACATTTATATGATTCGCTTAATGCACTCAGGAGCTGACATGTCTTCTCGTCAACATCTCGCTAATGCTATCCGCGCTCTAAGCATGGATGGTGTACAACAGGCTAACTCTGGCCACCCAGGCGCCCCTATGGGTATGGCTGATATCGCTGAAGTTCTTTGGCGCTCTCACCTAAACCACAACCCAGCAAACCCAGAATGGGCTGACCGCGACCGTTTCGTTCTTTCAAATGGCCACGGCTCTATGCTGATTTACTCTTTGCTACACCTTTCGGGTTACGAGCTATCGATTGACGATCTGAAAAACTTCCGTCAGTTGCACTCTAAAACGCCGGGTCACCCAGAGTACGGTTACGCACCAGGTGTTGAGACAACGACAGGTCCTCTAGGTCAAGGTATCACCAACGCTGTAGGTATGGCGTTAGCTGAGAAGACGTTGGCAGCACAGTTCAACAAAGAAGGCCACGACATCGTTGACCACTTCACTTATGCATTCATGGGTGACGGCTGTCTGATGGAAGGTATCTCTCACGAAGCATGTTCTTTAGCTGGTACGCTAGGTCTTGGTAAGTTGATTGCGTTCTGGGATGACAACGGCATCTCTATCGATGGTCACGTTGAAGGCTGGTTCTCTGATGACACACCTAAGCGTTTTGAAGCGTACGGCTGGCATGTAATCCCAGCGGTAGACGGTCACGATTCTGAAGCGATCAACGCAGCAATCATCGCCGCTAAAGCGGATCCTCGTCCAACTCTGATTTGTACTAAAACAGTGATCGGTTTTGGTTCGCCTAACAAGTCTGGCTCTCACGACTGTCACGGTGCACCACTAGGCGCAGAAGAAATTGCAGCGACTCGCAAGCAACTTGGTTGGGAGCACGGTCCATTTGAAATTCCTGCTGATGTTTATGCACAGTGGGATGCAAAACAAGCGGGTGCTGAAAAAGAAGCTGCATGGAATGCTAAGTTCGATGCTTATGCCGCGGCATACCCTGAAGAAGCAGCTGAGCTTAAGCGTCGCCTAAACGGTGAACTACCAGCACAGTGGGAAGAGAAAGCAAATGCAATCATTGCTGACCTGCAAGCGAACCCAGCAAACATCGCATCACGTAAAGCGTCTCAAAACGCGCTAGAAGCGTTTGGTGCTATGCTACCAGAGTTCCTAGGCGGCTCGGCTGACCTAGCACCTTCTAACCTAACCATGTGGTCTGGTTCTAAGTCAGTATCTGCTGAAGATGCATCAGGTAACTACATCCACTACGGTGTCCGTGAATTCGGTATGACAGCAATCATGAACGGTATCGCTCTGCACGGTGGTTTCGTACCATACGGCGCGACTTTCCTAATGTTCATGGAATACGCGCGTAACGCAATGCGCATGGCTGCTCTGATGAAAGTTCAGAATATCCAAGTGTACACGCATGACTCTATCGGTCTAGGCGAAGATGGCCCAACGCACCAACCAGTTGAGCAAATGGCGTCTCTACGTCTAACTCCAAACATGAGCACATGGCGTCCATGTGACCAAGTGGAATCTGCAGTCGCTTGGAAACTGGCTATCGAGCGTAAAGACGGTCCAACGTCTCTAATCTTCTCTCGTCAAAACCTTGCACAGCAAGAGCGTAGCGAAGAGCAAGTTGCAAACATCGCTCGCGGCGGTTACATCCTGAAAGATTGTGAAGGCAAGCCAGAGCTAATCCTTATCGCGACAGGTTCAGAAGTTGAGCTGGCGGTAGAAGCAGCAGCACAGCTAACAGCGGAAGGCAAACAAGTACGCGTTGTTTCAATGCCATCTACAGATGCATTCGACAAGCAAGACGCAGAATACCGCGAATCTGTTCTTCCATCTGACGTAACAGCACGTATCGCTGTTGAAGCTGGCATCGCTGACTTCTGGTACAAGTACGTTGGCTTCGGCGGCAAGATCATCGGTATGACAACGTTCGGTGAATCTGCTCCAGCAGGCGAACTGTTCAAGATGTTCGGTTTCACTACAGAAAACGTAGTAAACACAGCGAAAGAACTACTTTCTTAATTTAGTTCGTATCAACGAAAAAGAGAAAACCGAGCCATTTGGCTCGGTTTTTTTTATGCGTTCAAGTTAAGTCTGCGCAGCGGTTACTCAAACTCTTTACCCCAGTTATCTTTCTCTTTATGACCACACACTTTACATGTGATGTATCTGTCCATGTCATAGTAATGACCACCATTAATAAAGGTATGAGCCATCAATTTGATTCTACCTAAAAGAGAAGTGTCCGTGTCGTAGCTGCTGTTTTTTCTGACAAGCACTTCACTATGGGGCGTTTCTTGTTCGCATTGTTTACAAAAGTGAGTGGCTGGGTATCCAGACATAGTCATTTCCTTTGGTTGATGAAACTAGAGAAGAAACAGCCATAAGAAAACAATTGCTCACAGGTCGACTATGCATACAGCTCTCATATTAATCAAGTTTTATAAAATCAATTACTCGGCGCATATCACTAACTTAATGCGCTTCTTCTCACTATCGGGTAGTATTTGTGACACGAAAATCATGTAAGGCGATGGAATCATGCTAAGAGTTGCGATCAATGGATTTGGACGTATCGGTCGTAATGTACTGCGGGCAGTATATGAAAGTGGCAAAAGCCAGCAGATTAAAGTGGTAGCAGTGAATGAGCTTGCTCAGCCAGATGCCATGGCGCACCTACTGCAATACGATACAAGCCACGGTCGATTCGGCAAGAAGGTGACCAACGACCAAGAGCATATTTATATTCATCATGACAGCGGAGAATTTGATTCTGTCCGCATTCTACATCTCAGTGATATTGAGCTGCTGCCGTGGCGCGATCTAGAGGTCGATCTGGTCTTAGATTGCACAGGTGTTTTTGGCTCTCAAGCGGATGGCCAAGAGCATATCAAAGCTGGCGCGAAGAAAGTCTTATTTTCACACCCTGGGGCCAACGATCTCGACAATACGATTATTTATGGTGTGAACCACGATACGCTAAAAGCCGAACACAAAGTTGTCTCCAACGGTTCGTGTACCACTAACTGTATCGTTCCTATCATTAAAGCCCTTGATGACGCGTTTGAAATCGAATCTGGCACCATTACTACGATTCACTCATCGATGAACGACCAACAAGTCATTGATGCGTACCACTCTGATTTGCGTCGAACACGTGCCGCCAGCCAGTCGATCATTCCGGTGGACACTAAGTTGCATAAAGGTATTGAAAGAATCTTCCCGAAATTTTCTAACAAGTTTGAAGCGATTTCCGTGCGAGTACCAACGGTAAACGTCACGGCGATGGATTTAAGTGTCACAATTAATACAAATGTGAAAGTTAATGACGTAAATCAAACCATTGTTAACGCATCTCAGTGTACATTACAGGGCATTGTTGACTATACTGAAGCGCCGCTCGTTTCTATCGACTTTAATCATGATCCCCATAGCGCGATTGTCGATGGTACACAGACTCGAGTGAGCAATGGGCATTTAGTGAAAATGCTTGTTTGGTGTGATAACGAATGGGGCTTTGCGAACCGCATGCTGGATACTGCGCTCGCAATGCAGGCTGCAAAGTAAGCCGTAGTGCAGCGAGGAGAATTATTTATTTTTACCCTTGAAATAAATAAATGATGGCTCCATATCTGAACCAGTTTAAAGAATTAATAGGCTTGGCAGGGTTGCCGGGCTACTGAAAACTTTACTTATTGAATATTTGAGAGGACACATCATGTCTGTAATCAAGATGACTGACCTGGATCTAGCAGGTAAACGTGTATTTATCCGTGCGGACCTAAACGTACCTGTAAAAGAAGGCAAAGTGACTTCTGATGCACGTATCCTAGCATCTCTACCAACGATCAAGCACTGTCTAGAAGCTGGCGCTAAAGTTATGGTTACTTCTCACCTAGGTCGTCCAACTGAAGGTGAATACGCAGAAGAGTTCTCTCTACAACCTGTTGTTAACTACCTAAACGACGCACTAGATTGCGAAGTTAAACTAGCGAAAGATTACCTAGATGGCCTAGAGCTAAACACAGGTGAGCTAGTTGTTCTTGAAAACGTTCGCTTTAACAAAGGCGAGAAGAAGAACGAAGAAGAGCTATCTAAGAAATACGCTGCACTTTGTGACATCTTCGTAATGGATGCATTTGGTACGGCTCACCGTGCTCAAGCGTCTACTCACGGTGTTGGTATGAACGCGCCTGTTGCGTGTGCTGGTCCTCTTCTTGCTGCTGAACTAGAAGCACTAGGTAAAGCAATGGACAACCCAGAGCGTCCACTTGTTGCTATCGTTGGTGGTTCTAAAGTTTCTACTAAACTAACCGTTCTAGAGTCTCTATCTAAAGTCGCTGACCAGCTAGTTGTTGGTGGTGGTATCGCGAACACATTTATCGCTGCAGCAGGCCACAACGTAGGTAAGTCTCTATACGAAGCTGACCTAGTTGAAACCGCTCAAAAACTAATGAAAGAGTGTTCTATCCCAGTTGCGACTGACGTTGCATGTGCGAAAGCATTCGACGAGAACGCAGAAGCTGAAATCAAGAACGTTGCTGACGTTGCTGACGACGACATGATCTTCGACCTAGGTCCAGACTCAACGGCCGCTCTAGCTGAAATCATCGCTAACGCTAAGACAATCCTATGGAACGGTCCAGTAGGCGTATTCGAATTCAAGAACTTCGAAGCGGGTACCAAAGGTATCTCTGAAGCGATCGCTAAGTCAGCAGGTTTCTCTGTAGCAGGTGGTGGTGACACGCTAGCGGCTATCGACCAATTCGGTATCAAAGCTGACGTTTCTTACATCTCTACTGGTGGTGGTGCATTCCTTGAATTCGTTGAAGGTAAAGTACTTCCAGCAGTGGCAATGCTTGAAGAGCGCGCTAAGTAATTAAGTGAAAGCGGGAGAGTGATTCTCCCGCTTTGTTGTTTGCTGCACATCACAGTTTTTTGCTAGAATAGCGCGAGTTGTGAGCAAACGTTTGCAAGAATTTAAACTTAACAAGTTTTATTTTTAAAACGACAGATAAATAGGATTAAATCCATGTCTAAGATCTTCGATTTCGTAAAACCAGGTGTTATCTCTGGCGACGACGTACAGAAAGTTTTTGAAGTTGCTAAAGAAAACAACTTCGCTCTACCAGCAGTTAACGTTGTAGGTACTGACTCTGTAAACGCAGTACTAGAAGCAGCAGCTAAAGTTAAAGCTCCAGTTGTTGTTCAGTTCTCTAACGGCGGTGCAGCTTTCTTCGCTGGTAAAGGCGTTAAACTTGAAGGTCAAGGTGCTCAAATCCTTGGTGCTGTAGCGGGTGCTAAATACGTTCACGCTGTAGCTGAAGCTTACGGTGTGCCAGTAATCCTACACACTGACCACGCAGCTAAGAAACTTCTTCCATGGATCGACGGTCTACTAGACGCTGGTGAAGAGTTCTTCGCTCAAACTGGTAAGCCTCTATTCTCTTCTCACATGCTAGACCTTTCTGAAGAGTCTCTAGAAGAGAACATCGAAACATGTGCTAAGTACCTAGAGCGCATGGCTAAAATGAACATGACAATCGAGATCGAACTTGGTTGTACTGGTGGTGAAGAAGACGGCGTTGATAACTCTGATATGGACGCATCTGAGCTTTACACTTCTCCAGAAGACGTTGCATACGCATACGAGAAACTAAGCGCTGTTTCACACCGTTTCACTATCGCAGCATCTTTCGGTAACGTACACGGTGTTTACAAGCCAGGTAACGTTGTTCTAACTCCAACTATCCTACGTGATTCTCAAGCATACTGTGCAGAGAAGTTCGGTATCGCACCAAACGCTCTAAACTTCGTATTCCACGGTGGTTCTGGTTCTACTCAAGAAGAGATCCAAGAGTCTATCGGTTACGGCGTTATCAAGATGAACATCGATACTGATACACAGTGGGCAACTTGGGATGGTATCCGTAAGTACGAAGCGGAAAACCGCGATTACCTACAAGGTCAAATCGGTAACCCAACTGGCGAAGACGCACCAAACAAGAAGTACTACGACCCACGCGTATGGCTACGTGCTGGTCAAGCTTCAATGGTAGCTCGTCTAGAGCAAGCTTTTGCTGACCTAAACGCAGTAGACGTACTATAAGTTAGTCGCTATTACGAATGATAAAAACCCGCTCATTGAGCGGGTTTTTTTATATCTGATACTTGGCTCGTTTATCAGAGTGAGTGATGTGAAAAATCTGGCTAAATGTAAATGCTTTGGTAATCTGTAACAAGCCGATTTCATCATGTTTTGATAAACGTCTGTTTTTATTCTCTTTGCAAAAACTTGACTTTGAGAATGGTCAAAAATGAGATATTGTGCCAAAAAAATGGCATTGCTTGACCAGGTGGATAAGCAAGCCGTGGTTAATTACTAATATAAAGCAGTTTGATTCATAGAATTATTACATTTTGAGAGGATACAAATATGGCAGGCGAATCAGCGGGAATTGAAGCTCCCCTAGTTGATGGATTAAGTCACGCAGAAAAATGGTTAACGACGAACTCTGATCTATTGGTTCAATACGGCGTAAACATCATTTCTGCCGTTCTGATTCTATTTATCGGTAACATGATCGTGAAAGCCGTAGCAAACAGTGTTGCTAAGGTTTTAGAAAAGAAAAATATGGATAAGGCGGTTGTCGAGTTTATCCATGGTCTTGTACGTTACTTGCTGTTTGTGATTGTTCTAATTGCAGCTCTGGGTCGCTTAGGTGTTCAAACCGCATCTGTTGTGGCAGTAATCGGTGCCGCCGGTCTTGCTGTTGGTCTTGCACTTCAAGGCTCTCTATCTAACTTTGCGGCGGGCGTGCTTATTGTTGGCTTCCGTCCGTTTAAGTCAGGTGACTACGTGGAAATCGGTGGTGTAGCAGGTAGTGTTGAAGCGATTCAGATTTTCCAAACTGTATTGAAAACACCTGATAACAAAATGGTAGTTGTTCCAAATGGCAGCGTTATTGGCAGTCCTATCACGAACTACTCTCGTCACGAAACACGACGTGTTGATTTAATGATTGGGGTTTCTTACAACGCTGATCTACAGAAGACTAAAGAGCTTCTGACTAAGATTTGTCAGTCAGATGAGCGCGTATTGAAAGAGCCTGGCGTGCAAGTTGGTGTTCATACTCTTGCGGATTCTTCAGTTAACTTCGTTGTGCGCCCTTGGGTGAAAACGGCGGACTACTGGAATGTTTACTTTGATCTGATGCAAGCGATCAAAGAAGGCCTAGACAAAGAAGGCATCGAAATTCCATTCCCGCAAATGGATGTTCACTTGAACAAAGTTGAAGCTTAATCACCGCTTAACACGATACAAAGCGAAGCCACTGGCTTCGCTTTTTTTGTACGTTTTTTACAGCTCGAAAATTGGGTTGTTCAAGGCTGATAAAACAATCTGGAGATCGCTAGCAGCAATACCAAATGTGCATTCCGGATGACCTGGTGTGTAGAGAAGCTGTTCGAATTCATACAGTCGACGGTCAACCACGATTGGGATCTCTACGGGCAAACCGAAGGGACAGACGGCACCAGCAACACAACCTGTTGCTTCACTCATTGTCTCATTACTTACAATCGATGGGCGTTTACCTAGTAATGCTTTAATGCCCTTACTGTTCAATCGACTGTCTTTGTCCGTCAAGTACAGAGCGAAGCCAGCCCCTTTGAGTTGCAAGAACAGGCTTTTGGTGTGTGTACCTGTCCATCCTAGCTCTTTAGCGACTCTCTCGTCAGTGGTGAAATCAAGAATTGGCTCGTGATGCCACTCTTGGTATTCAACGTTCAGCTTTCCCAGCAATGTCTTATTAAACAAGTAAATTTCTTCGAGTTTATTCATGATCCACCTAACCAAACATAGTGAACAGTTCGATCGCCAACATCAGCGCAATCGCATACATCATAATAGCAACCGCGATATCAATACCTTGCTTGACTCGAGGTTGTGATAACACTGGGCCTAATTTAGCGGCACCAATAGACAGCGAGTAGAACCAAACGAGTGAAGCCATCATAGTTCCTAGAGCAAAGGAAATGCGATCTTGGCCTTCAAACTGACCACCAATCGAACCCAGAATGACAACGGTGTCGAGATATAAGTGAGGGTTTAATACTGTAACCGCTAGTGCACCGAGAATCACGGTACGTTTTCCCCGAAGTGTTTGATTTTCTTTTGTTTCATTAGACTGAGCACTAAAAGCACTTTTCAATGATAGGGAGCCATAAAGGGTTAAAAAAGCGATACCCCCCAGTGTAACTAGCATCAGTAGCGTCTCGTTTTTGGACAACAGTGCGCCGCCACCAAAAATACCCAACGAGATAAAAACGATATCAAGCAAACTGCAAATACTTGCTGTTGTTAAATGATGTTGTCGTTTTACTCCTTGATTAAGCACGTAGGCATTTTGTGCGCCAATAGGAATGATCATGCTTGCACCCAGTCCAAACCCTTGCAAAATCAACCAAACATTCACCGCTATTACTCCATATTAATTGTGTCTATCAACTAATGGGTAAAGTATTCAAACTTAAAAAATTAGTAAAATTAATGATTTTAACTTTACATAAGTGATGCTAATAATTGTGTTTTGAACACCTGCTAAGTAAGGGAATGTTTTGCGAGGTTTAGATTACAAATGGATTGAAGCATTAGAAATGGTGGCCAGTCGTGGCAGTTTTGAGCGCGCGGCGAGTGAGCTCTACATCTCTCAATCAGCGGTTTCGCAGCGTATTAAACAGCTGGAGAAGTTTCTTGCAAAGCCAGTGCTGATTCGTGAGAGGCCGTTGAGATTGACCGCAACGGGTAAGAAACTGCTGGGTTTTTATCATCGTGTACAAGTGCTCGAACGCGAGCTGTTGCCTGAGTTGACTAACCAAGATAGCGAACGTCCAATTCAAGTCCCCATCGCGACCAATGCTGACAGCCTAGCAACTTGGCTGCTTCCCGCGTTAACGCCCATCATGAAACAGCGCAAAGTCGAGTTTAACCTGTCAGTGGATCTTGAAGATCGCACCTTAGAGAAGGTAAGGAAAGGGGAAGTCACAGGAGCGATAAGTTGGGAAGAAAGCGCGCTCAAAGGGTGCGAAAGCCATTATTTGGGCAGAATGGATTACGTTTGTGTTGCCAACCCTGCGTTTGCGCAGCAGTACTTTAGACATGGCGTCACCCGAGAGGCTTTAGAATGTGCTCCAGCAGTGTCGTATGATCAATACGATCAAATGCATCGCCAGTTTCTTCAACAGCACTTTAATCTTTCTCCAGAAGCTATTGTTCATCACCGTGTAGCCAGCTCTGAAGCTTTTGTGAATCTTGCTCTACTCGGGGTTGCCTATTGTTTAATCCCCCGTCTGCAAATCAGCGACGAGTTAGCGCAAGGGCGGTTGGTAGACTTAATGCCAGGATTCCAGCTGAGCTTTAAAATTTATTGGCACCACTGGCAGTTAGAGAGCGGGGTTTTACAACAAGTGACCCAAGCCATTCTCGAATACTGCCATGGCAAGCTGCCAAAATAGTTTGGGTTAAATCTTTGTCAGAACGGAGCTGTTCGCTTGGTCAAACCTTGTTCCTTACCTATGATGTAGTCAGTTAATCCGATAGGGCAATTTTAGTATGAAAGTGATTCCTTCCGTTGTTGCGCTTATTTCATTGGCAACGTTAAGCACAAGCGTGTTGGCGAATACGCCAGATTTTCCTCATCTTGTGACCACTGGTTACGGTGAGGTCGTTGCTAAACCCGATATGGCTCAGTTCACTACTAGAGTAGTGGAAACCACTATGACGGCTGAGCAGTCCAAACAAGCCGTTGATAAAGTGGTTTCCGACTTTCTTACGGCACTCAAAGCACAAGGCGTTGAAGGAGAGAGTATCACCAGCTCCAACCTCTATATTTCTCCCCAATACCACTACCCAAAAAATGGTAAACCCGAGTTGGTCGGTTACCGCGCGAGTCGCACGATCAATGTGACAGTGAATGATCTGGATAAGTTGAATCAGTACCTAGATACGGCTCTAAATGCGGGTATTAATCAGGTCGACAATATCCAACTTCAAGTCAAAGACCCGGGCAAATATCAAGATCAGGCCAGAATGGCAGCGATCAAAGATGCCAACAATAAGGCAGGTTTTCTCGCTGAAGGATTTGATAAAGAGATCAAAGGGGTCTGGCGTATTGATTACAACATGCCAAGCTCTCAGCCAGTATTAATGCGATCGATGGCGATGGACGCAAAAACGGAGTCCAATACCTATCAAGACTCAACCATTGTGATTCGCGATAGAGTCGATGTTATTTATCAGCTGGACTGATTGCACCAATAGTTTAGGTGTGACAGCCCCAAACTTTAACCCACACTCTGGTAAGTGGTATACTGATCAGCCAAATGGTTAGGAGTAGTGGTATCAATGCGTCGTAAATATGTTTTCTCGTATTTATTAGCCACTACGCTTACATTTACGGTGATAGTAACCACTTACTACTTACAAAAGTTTCATCAGCTAAAAGATCAAGTTATTGATCAAACTGCAAGGCAAGCGGCTCATCAGCTCGCATACAGTGAGCGTGAATATCTCTCTTTCCGCAGTCAATTCCTTTCCATTATTGAGCTGCTTTCTCACAGTCGAAACCTCTACGACTACGTGCAGGATCCTTCCAATAAAAACAAACGTGTAGTGGAAGAAGTATGGCGCTCTGTTGCCTTGAATCAGCGCTGGTACACTCAGATTCGTTATGTCGATTTGCAGGGCAACGAGCAAGTACAAATTAACTACTACCAAGGAAATGAACAGGTAGCAGTCGCTGAAACTCTGTATAACGTATCGCAGCGGGACTATTTTCAGTTTGCTTCGCAGCTAAAAGAGAACCAAGTTGGGGCATCAGAAATCGATCTGCAACGTGAAGGCGGCAACATCAGCGTGCCTTATCAACCGACGTTGAGGTTGTTCACGCCCGTATTTGTCGATGGGGTGAAATATGGCTATTTGGTGGTCAATATTGATGTTTGGTATCTGGCTTCGCGGCTTAACTACTCACTTGACGAAATTTTCAGACCTGAACTGATTGGTGAGAACGGCTTTTATCTTGCTAGTGGGAATCAGAGCAAGCTGTTTGGGGATTTAATAGAAAGCAGGCAACACTACAATTTAGCTAAAGAGCTGCCAACGGCTTGGAGTGCCATGAAGGACGAATCTTCGGGTTATTTGATCGAGAATGGTACCTTGGTGGTTTACAACGGCATTTCATTGACCCCGCACCAGAAGCTCTACTTAGTGATCCAAATGGGGCCAGAACAGATCGAAGCCTTGACCAAACGTGACGTCAGTGAGCTTGTTCAGCAAGCCATCTTGGTTATCCTTTTGATGCTGGCTTTTGTTGTGCCTGCGACTTGGTTGGTGATGCACTACCGAAAACGCAGTATTGAAAGTCAACTCGCGAGAGCCGCCCTCAGTGGGATGTCTGCTGTGATCATCTCTGACAGAAATCACCGTACCATAATGGTTAACGATGAGTTTGTGCAATTGACAGGATTAGCTCACTCTTCGGTCACCTCAAAAAATACGTTGGCTAAACTGCTCGGCGATAAACAACTCGAGTTGATGCTAGAGATATTTGAGCACGTTGCTCGTGACCATTACTGGCAAGGCGAAGTGTTCTTTTCAAAACCCAATAGCGATGAAGAGGTGACCGCAATACTCAGAATTCAGAGCGTGTTGTCGAAGTCTGGTCGCGTGAGTTACTACATTAGCTCATTGGTTGATATTACCGAGCGTAAGAAGCTTGAAGAGCGACTGCGAATTCTGAGTGAAAAAGATGAACTCACCCAGCTTTGGAACCGACGCAAATTTGAATCTGAGCTGAGTAAATACGCGAAGTTGGTTGACCGCTATCCTCGCCAGACGACATGTTTAGCGCTACTGGATATCGACCACTTCAAGCGTGTTAATGATCAGCAAGGTCATGATGAAGGCGATCGCGTAATCAAACGCGTCGGCGTTATTCTGCAAGACACGCTGCGAGATACTGACTTCGTTGCGCGAATTGGTGGCGAGGAGTTTGCGGTGATCTTACCGCATACAAGTCTTGCAGAAGCCGAAATGGCATTGAATCGACTGCGTGTTGCCGTTGAAATTGCACCGGACCTTTCTGTTACGATCAGTGCAGGGGTGACGGATTTGCTTGCGGACAGAACGCGCAGTTATAAGTGTGCCGATATCGCGCTTTACGAATCTAAGACATTGGGGCGTAATTTGGTCTCTGTTTGCAGTTCGTCAGAAGAAGTGGCATAAAAAAATCGAGCTTAAGTGCTCGATTTTTTGTATATGATTTGATTACGCAGCTTGCTCAATCGCGCCTTGAATATGTGACATTGAGCGATTTAGATGATGCTCAAACACTTCCGTTGCTTTTTGAGTCTCTTTAGAAAGTACCAGCTTCATGATGCTTTCGTATTCATCGATGTTGAACATCTCTGAGCTTGAACCATTGGCTAACGCAAAATAGCGATAGCGCTTGATTTGATTGATTAGATCAGTGAAAAAGTTCAGCATTTGCTTCGAAGTCGCCCCTTCAAGTAACGAAACATGGAATTGGTGCTGACGTTCCTCCCATTCAGACCAATCAAAGGTTTCTTGCACGTTTTTGATGCGAGAAAGTTTATGGAAAGAGGTCAAGACTTGCAGCTCCCAGTTCTCATCACCATGTTCAATCGCCTGCTTTAATAGCGCCGCCGCGACAAAACGTAGGCTTTGGTAGAGGTCGGTTAGCTCTTCGACGGTCACGGCCGCAACCCAACAACCTTTTTGAGGTTCAAGGTTGACGTAGTTACTCCAAGATAACTGAACTAAGGCTTCACGGATAGGAGATGCGCCAACGTTGTATTTGGCTTTGAGGTCTGCAACGACGAGTTTTTGTCCAGGTTTAAGTTCACCGCTTAAAATATCCAGACAAATCATCTTGGCGACTTTATCTGTCAATGTTGGGCTAGGCACAATCCAATCCTCACTCACTGATAATACTGATATACAACTAATTCCATTTAACGGTATGAAGTACCGCTAGTTGAATTTGATAATACAGCGTACCGAATATGGGAGCAAGCAGAATATATAAAAAAAAGAGGGCGTTAGCCCTCTTTTTATCAAATGGTAAGAAAGTACTAGATTCTTATAGAACGTGTACTGACGCTGTGTTTGTAGTGCCTGAAGCAACTAGAGCACCAGAAACCATAACCACGATATCGCCTTTTTTACCTAGACCAGATTCTAGAGCAAGCTCTTTACCTGCTACGTAGAATGCGTCAGTGCTGTCGATTGACTCAACAACTACTGGAGTAACACCTTTAGTTAGAACTAGCTGTGCAGCCGTCTTAGTGTTAGTTGTTAGAGCGATGATGTTTGCAGTTGGGAAGTACTTACGTACTGAACGTGCAGACTTACCACCTTCAGTTGCAACAACGATAAGTGGAGCAGCTAGTTTCTCAGCTGTGTCTACTGCGCCTTTACATACTGCTTCAGTGATGCGTAGGCGTGGGCTGTCTAGACGAGAACCTAGCTCAGCTTTTAGAGCTGAATCAGTACGGTTCGCGATTTGAGCCATGATAGTTACCGCTTCAACTGGGTACTTACCTTTAGCAGTTTCACCAGAAAGCATTACTGCGTCAGTACCGTCCATTACTGCGTTAGCAACGTCGCCTGCTTCCGCACGAGTAGGACGTGGGTTGTTGATCATAGAATCAAGCATTTGAGTTGCAGTGATAACCATCTTACGTGCACGGTTACACTTCTCGATCATCATTTTCTGAGCGAAGATTACTTCTTCAGCTGGGATTTCAACACCTAGGTCACCACGAGCAACCATGATGCCGTCAGAAAGCTCTAGGATCTCGTCGAAGTTATCAACACCTTCTTGGTTTTCGATCTTAGAGATGATGTGGATGTTCTCGCCGCCGTTTGCAGCAAGTACTTCACGGATTTCTTGAACGTCAGATGCTTTACGAATGAAAGAAGCTGCTACGAAGTCAACGCCTTGCTCACAACCAAACTTAAGGTCGTTCTTATCTTTTTCAGATAGTGCAGGTAGGTTTACAGAAACGCCAGGAAGGTTAACACCTTTGTTTTCGCCTAGAGCACCGTTGTTAAGAACTTTACACTTAACTTCAGTCTCAGTTGTTGCGATCACTTCCATTTCGATTAGACCGTCGTCTACTAGGATAGTGTTACCAACGTTTAGGTCAGCCGCAAAGCCTGCGTAAGTTACTGCTACTTTGTCTTTGTTACCCACAACTGAGATGTCAGTTGTGAATGTGAATTCTTGACCAGCTACTAGATCAACGTCGTCGCCGTTTTCTAGTTTGATCGTACGGATTTCAGGACCTTTAGTGTCTAGAAGGATAGCAAGTTGCTTACCAGACTCTTCCATCACTTTGCGGAAGTTCGCGATACGAGTGCCGTGCTCTTCGTAGTCACCGTGAGAGAAGTTCAGGCGCATTACGTTCATGCCTGCGTTTACTAGCTCAGTTAGCTTCTCTACAGATTCAGTTTTAGGGCCAATCGTACATACGATTTTGGTCTTTTTCATGGAAGATACTCTCCGGTCAATAATAGTTACAATTTGAAAGTTGTTAATCTTGTGGAAGTCTCAACAGTTTACCGAGCATTTTGTGCCTGCTTTTTACAGGTAAACCGACAAAATTCATGTGACTTCAAAACTGAAAGTCTTTCACCAAGTTTAGTCATTTTCTGACCAATCTGGTGCGCTATTATTCAGCATTTATGTGACTAACCTAGGATATACGCAGTTAGTTGCAAAAAAATAACGTTCAATTCTGTAATTTTTTTTCTTTTAGGTGGCGCATTCTACCACCGAATGATTTCAATATCACTGCTTAAGAATTGTCTTAGGACAAGGTTTTATCGCTATTTATTAATTTTTTGGATCGAAATAAATGGACTTAAATCTTTCGACTTGACTATAATAACTTTCACTTCGAAACTTTAAAGTAATCAATAAATGTCGAAACGAAACACTCAGCTAAGAAGACACGCGATTTCCAATTTGGTGAATGAGAAAGGTGAAGTCAGTGTTGAAGAGCTATCGGTTCAGTTTTCAACTTCTGAAGTCACGATAAGAAAGGATCTTGCTTCTCTTGAAAAAAATGGTCAGTTACTGCGCCGTTACGGTGGAGCGATTGCATTACCAAAAGAAGTGGTGAACGACGAATTGAGCCAACATGTTTCGATTCGTAAGAATGAACTCGCTGAAGCGGCCGCTAAATTGATTCGTGAACACAATCGCATAGTGATCGATAGTGGCAGCACGACGGGGGCACTGATCAAGCAACTCGATGGAATGCGTGGCCTTGTGGTGATGACCAATTCGCTCACCGTGGCAAATGCGCTGAATGAACTCGAGAGTGAGCCCACTTTGCTGATGACTGGCGGGACATGGGATGCGCACTCGGAGTCGTTTCAGGGGCAAGTCGCTGAATCTGTTCTAAGATCGTATGACTTCGACCAACTCTTTATTGGGGCTGATGGCGTTGACTTGGAACGCGGTACTACGACCTTTAATGAGTTAGTCGGCTTAAGCAAAGTGATGGCAGAAGTGTCACGAGAAGTCATTGTTATGGTCGAATCTGAAAAGATCGGTCGAAAGATCCCCAACTTGGAATTGGCTTGGGACAGCGTCGATATTTTAATTACTAACAAAGATTTAGAACCAGAATCTAAGCAAGTTATTGAGTCGCATGGCGTCACAGTGATTTGCGCTTAAAGCAAAAATTATCAACAAATATTAACCGATCCGCTTTTGGCTTTGCTTGTTGCCACTCGGAAAATTAAATTGGAGTTACCATTATGTGTGGAATCGTCGGTGCTGTTGCACAACGAGATGTCGCTGAAATTTTAGTAGAAGGATTACGTCGCTTAGAGTACCGCGGTTATGACTCGGCAGGGGTTGCGATCGTTGATAACGAATCGAACCTAACGCGTATTCGTCGCCTCGGTAAAGTGCAAGAGCTCGCGGATGCCGTCGATTCAGCGCAAGTTGTGGGTGGAACAGGTATTGCTCACACTCGCTGGGCAACACACGGCGAACCTTCAGAAGTGAACGCACACCCACATATGTCAGGTGACATCGCAGTGGTACATAACGGCATCATCGAAAACCACGAAGAACTGCGTGAACTGCTTCAATCTCGCGGTTACGTATTTGAATCTCAAACCGATACGGAAGTTATTGCTCACATGGTTGAGTGGGAACTTCGCACGTCAGAAACACTGCTTGAAGCGGTACAAAAAACAGCAAAACAACTGGAAGGCGCATACGGCACGGTAGCATTGGATCGTAAAGACCCTTCACGCATCGTCGTAGCACGCTCAGGCAGCCCAATTGTCATTGGTTTTGGTGTGGGTGAAAACTTCCTGGCTTCTGACCAACTTGCATTACTGAACGTAACACGTCGTTTCATGTACCTAGAAGAAGGTGACGTAGCAGAAATCACTCGTCGTGACGTGACTGTATTTGATGCAACAGGTGAGCGCGTAGAACGCGAAATCACAGAATCAAACGCGGAACACGATGCGGGTGACAAAGGCCAATACCGTCACTTCATGCAGAAAGAAATTTACGAGCAACCAACTGCGCTGATCAACACAATGGAAGGTCGCCTTACTGCGGACTCTGTTGTTACTGAAGCCATTGGTGTGAACGCGACAGAAATTCTAAGCAAAGTGGAACACGTACAGATCGTGGCATGTGGTACGTCTTACAACGCGGGTATGACAGCGCGTTACTGGTTTGAAGACATTGCTGGCGTGAGCTGTGACGTAGAAATCGCTTCTGAATTCCGTTACCGCAAGTTTGTGACGCGTCCAAACAGCCTATTGATCACGCTTTCTCAATCTGGTGAAACCGCCGATACGCTAGCAGCCCTTCGCCTAGCAAAAGAGAAAGGTTACATGGCGGCAATGACCATCTGTAACGTAGCGGGCTCTTCTTTGGTTCGTGAATCTGATTTCGCATTTATGACCCGTGCAGGTGTGGAAATCGGTGTGGCATCAACTAAAGCGTTCACCACTCAGCTTTCTGCGCTACTGATGCTGGTAACTGCTCTTGGTAAGCAACAAAACCGCATCAGCAAAGAGAAAGAAAAAGAGATCGTAGAAGCGCTTCACGCTCTACCGAAGCAAATCAACGCAGCGTTGTCTTTTGAAAAAGAGATCGAAGCACTCGCACCGGACTTTGCTGATAAGCACCACACATTATTCCTAGGTCGTGGCGAGTTCTACCCAATCGCGATGGAAGCGTCTCTAAAACTGAAAGAGATCTCTTACATTCACGCTGAAGCGTACGCAGCGGGTGAACTGAAACACGGTCCTTTAGCGTTGATCGATGCAGATATGCCAGTAGTGGTTGTTGCACCAAGCAACGATCTTCTAGAGAAGCTGAAATCAAACGTTGAAGAAGTACGTGCTCGCGGTGGTCTGCTATATGTATTCGCAGATGCTGATGCAGGTTTCGAAGGCGATGAGACTATGAAGATCATCACTATGCCACACGTGAGTGAAATCACAGCAGCGATCTACTACACCATCCCAATGCAGCTACTGTCTTACTACGTAGCATTGATCAAAGGTACGGACGTAGACCAACCTCGTAACCTAGCGAAAGCGGTAACGGTAGAGTAATCGCGATATAACTCGATTCAGCCGAGGCTTTGTCCTCGGCTTTTTTGTCTCTGGGGAAGATGAATCAAGTGCTTAGGAGATATGTTTGAGGTGATTGACTGTTGTGATTTATCGGTTTGCTAGAGGCGTTGCGATAGGAAGTGGCGTTAGAATGGGCTCTCTTTGTTGAGTTCGTTACAAATCTCAACAATCGCAAGTGAGAGCCCTGATTTTATGATCTGCTGCTGTCGTTGCAGTTGAAGTTGATAAAACTCGAGGTCAATGTCGTCGTCAGGTTCGGTCACTTCCAACTGAACCATTCCCATTTTACTTGCCAAGTTGAGCTTCTTAATCGGTTCTAACACGTTTGGATCGGTGAATTCATAATCGGAGGTATCACTGTTTAACGTGTTCTTTATTTTGATTATGTCTTCGATGTCGTGATAAACCTGGTTGGGAAGTACCCCTAAACCAAAAAGTAGTTTTAGGCGGACAGAAAGATCACCAAGCGGACCTGTGTCATGGAGTAATGGACCAACCACAGACTGCACAGCGAAGTTATCTTTTTGGAAAATTCTCTGCATTAATGCGTCGATCGACTCATTAAATACGTCAACGGTAGCGATAAAAAAACCGCGTACCGAAGGGGCGCTATTTAATCGTTCGATAATCTCGGTTTCATTAATTGTGTCTACCATATACTGAACTAAATTGCTGTTAGTGAGGGAGGAGTCCGCAAACCCCTCCTTGAATGTTTTATTATAATGTTTCGAAAATGGATTCGATTTTTGCCACTTCGAGACTCTCTTCCGCTAGCCCAGTGTATTTTGCTAGCGTCTGCTTCACACCCACTTCTTTTAATGAGGTTTGCAGTTCTACTGCTTGTGGGTCGGTGTCGTTAGTGTACTTCAACGCAGCGGCAATGCCTTTCAAAAGTGTTTGATTTTCAGTGCCATACTCAATTGTACCGAGTAAAGGCTTCACTAATCTATCGTTTGCACCCAATTTACGAATTGGTTGACGGCCTACACGGTCAACTTCATCGACTAAGAATGGGTTAGCGAAACGGCCTAGGATCTTTTCTATGTACGCATTGTGCATGTCGCGATCAAAGCCGTAGCGTTTGATCAGTACTTCACCGCTTTCTTGCATCGCCTGTTTCACTTCAACATGAATGCTTGTATCTTCTATCGCTTCACGAATGGTGCGATGCCCTTTCAAGCAACCTAGGTAAGCGGTAATGCAGTGACCTGTATTGAGTGTGAACAGCTTGCGTTCTACGAATGCCATTAGGTTGTTGGTTCTTTCCATGCCTGCGATATCAGGGATTTCGCCCTTGAATTGCTGCTCATCGACAATCCATTCGCTAAAGCTTTCTACCGTCACTTCTAGTGGGTCATCGTTCGCCGCTTCTGCTGGTGGCACGATGCGGTCTACCGCTGAATCGACAAAGCCAACCAACTCGTCTGCTTTTGCGTGCAATGATCCATCTAAGTGTTTGTACACTTCACCTTTTAGGTGTGTGGTGCCACGAACCATGTTTTCACACGCGATGATGTTCAATGGTTTATCGTTACCTGCCGCAAAGCGTTTAGCAATGCCGGTCGCGATGGTTTTTGCAATGATGTCCAGGACGTTAGGGCCAACCGCTGTTGTTACCAAGTCGGTTTTTACAATGCGGTTGATGACATCTTCACTGGCTGAGTTAACCGCGGTGACGTGAGTTACTGTGTCGATTTGGCACTCAGTACCGACCACTTTTACTTTGTATTCTTGCTTGTGGCTCAGCTGATCGACGAGTGGTGCATCAACGTCTGCAAATGTCACCTCGACTTCCGCGTCTGCTAATAGTTTACCGATGAAGCCACGACCAATGTTACCTGCGCCAAAATGAACTGCGTTTTTCATAATTCTTACCTACCAATGTCTGAAATGTTGACTAAACGAATTTAGGGTGAGGCCAACCGCATAGGGGGTGACAGCTGACCTCGGTTTGCTCAGGAGCAAATTAAAGGGAGTGATTAAGCCGCTTGCTGGCCGCCAAGGATGTTTAGAATCTCTTCCACATCGTTGGTGCTGGTTAGCTTTTCAATCGACTCCGGCTCATCGAGCGCGTTGGTAATAGTGGTAATCACCTGGATGTGCTCATCGTTCTTAGCGGCAATGCCGATAACCAGTTTCGCTACATCATCGTCGTCTTCAGTAAATTGGATACCCGCAGGGTATTGGCAGATTACAATGCCAGTCTTCTTCACGCGATCTTTCGCTTCTACCGTACCGTGAGGCACTGCGATAGATTCGCCTAGGTAAGTAGGAACCAGCGCTTCACGTTCAAACATCGCGTCTACGTATTCTGGTTCTGCGTAGCCAAGTTCAACCAATTTGTTGCCCGCAAAGCGAATGGCTTCTTCTTTGTTGGCTGCTTGCAAACCGAGGTGAATGTTTTCACGCTGGATTTGGAATACCGATGGTTGTTGTGGTTCAAAGCTGTCGTCGTTCGCCGCCATGACGGACACTTTTACCATTTGGTCGTCATTGGCTGCAGATTGGTTTTGTGCTGCCAGTAGTTTAGTGACTAGCTGGTTGTACATTTCGCTGTCTAGGAAGTTAGTCAATGAAATGTGGTGTGCGTTTGGAGCATGCTTACGTGCACGATCCGTTAAGTCTTTATGAGTAATCACGATATCTGCACTCTCTGGTAAGCTGTTAATGGCAAGGTTGGTCACGTGGATGTTCAGACCAGCGTCTTGAACCTTTTTGCGTAACATACTCGCGCCCATTGCACTCGAGCCCATGCCTGCATCACAAGCGACAATGATGCTTTGTACGGTCGCTAGGTCTACGTCACCTTTGCTTTGGCTGTTTACCACCGCATCGTTTTTAGATGCAGATTTCATGTCTTTCATTTGTGATGTTGCTTTTTCTAGTGCTGCTTCATCACCGTCTTCTTCTGTTGACGTTTGCGTCTTCATTAGCAGTGCCGCTACGGCGAATGACACACCTGTTGCTGCTGCGATAGATGCGAGTACACCAACGATTGAACCTTTCTGAGTCATCAACAAGATTGCAAAGATTGAACCTGGTGATGCTGGAGAAACGATACCTGCGTTAAAGATGGTTAGAACGAATACGCCAGTCATACCACCTGCAATAGCTGCAAGGATTAGGCGAGGGTTCATTAGGATGTATGGGAAGTAAATTTCGTGGATCCCGCCGAAGAAGTGGATGATGGATGCACCACCGGCAGTTTGACGAGCTGTACCCTTACCAAACACCATGTACGCTAGCAGGATACCTAGACCAGGACCTGGGTTTGCTTCGATTAGGAAGAAGATCGATTGACCAGCTTCAGACGCTTGTTGAATACCCAGTGGAGAGAAAATTCCGTGGTTGATCGCGTTATTTAGGAATAGGATCTTCGCTGGTTCAACAAAAATAGAGGTTAAAGGCAGTAAATGCGCTGACACCAGGAAGTTTACGCCAGCAGCCAAGCCGCCAGATAACACTTTGACAAATGGCCCGATAAAGAAGAAAGCGAGGATGGCACACGCCATACCGATGATGCCGGCAGAGAAGTTGTTGACCAACATTTCAAAGCCGCTTTTTACTTTACCGTCGATGTAGTTATCGAATTTCTTGATTGCCCAGCCGCCCATCGGGCCAACCATCATCGCACCCATAAACATTGGGATGTCGGTACCGACAATCACACCCATTGTCGTGATTGCGCCGACGACCGCACCGCGATCGCCACCAACTAATTTACCACCGGTGTAACCGATAAGTAGTGGCAGCAAGTAGGTAATCATAGGACCAACCATAGAGGCTAACGTTTCGTTAGGTAGCCATCCAGTTGGGATAAATAGAGCAGTGATAAAGCCCCACGCGATAAACGCGCCGATGTTAGGCATTACCATGTTAGATAGAAAACGACCAAAATTTTGTATCTTGATCTTAGCATCTGGTGATATCATAACAGTTCCCCGTTCGATGTTCTGATGAATATTGTAGTAGTACGGTTCGCCAAAACCGCTTGATTGCTTAGTTCTCAATCAATTTACCACACAAATTCATTCTGGAACTGACGACGGGTTTTTTGTGATCACCACCTCGTAAACACCTGCCTCCAACGTATTTCTTCGTGACTTTCATCTCGTTTTTACAACGTAATTTTAATACAAATTTTAAACTTTAAATTTGTCAATAAAAATTAAACAACTAAGATCTCAATTTAAAAATATGAAAATTTAAATCAATAGTGATCTAAATCACCTTTATTGTTTTTGTTTTTGTTGAATAAACTAAAAGTGAGATTTTTGTCACGTTTTATTGTTGTGCCATCCAAGTGCGTATTGTGATCTTTGTCTTGTTTTGCTGTTTTGTGAAATTTAGCTACATAAATGGGTGGCGTAAATGAGGTTGAATAATCTGATGTGCGGGTTGAAAAATGGCAAGGTTGCCCTTGCCATTTATTAGCTAGTTAGCCTCAAGATACGCTTTTGAAGAAATATCTGTCCAAGCGCGTACTTTCGTTAGGTATTGCTTTTGCGATTCAATAATCTCTTTAGCGAGAGCGTCATTGTTCGCTTGCTCTTCGAGTAACTCCGCGGTGGCTGTTTGCATCGCTTTGAGTACTTCTGGTGGGAAGTCTCGAACCTTGATGTCAGGGTACTCTGCACTCATGGTTGCCCAGCTGTTTGCATTGGCATCGACGGCTTGAGTGTACATATCAAATGCAGCGACGCGGAACGCGGTTTCTAAGATCGTTTGCAGATCTTTGGGTAGTGAGTCCCATTTGTTTTTGTTTACTAGGAATTGGGTTTCCGAACCAGGCTCATGCCAGGCGGTATAGTAGTACGGAGCGATTTTTTGAAAGCCCATACGTAAATCGAATGCAGGACCTACCCATTCTAGTGCGTCGATCGTGCCGCGTTCTAATGAGGTGTACAGCTCACCAGGGGCAATATTCGTTGGCGCAGCGCCGACTTTTGCCATCACTTCTCCTGCAAACCCTGGGATGCGGATTTTTAGCCCTTTCAGATCATCGACTGAGTTGATCTCTTTTTTAAACCATCCACCCATTTGAATATCGGAGTTACCCCCAGGGAAAGAGAGCAAGTTATGCGGAGCGTAGACTTTTTCCATCAATTCCATACCGCCTCCGCGGTAGAACCAAGCGTATTGCTCCGTTGAAATCATGCCAAATGGCATAGAAGAGAAGTATAGGGTGTTGGGTACTTTGCCCTTCCAGTAATAAGAGCTGGAATGCCCCAAGTCGTATTGGCCAGATTTAACCATGTCAAAAATACCCAGAGGGGCTTTATGTTTATTGGCAGAATCGATGCGAATTTGCAGGCGTCCATTGGACATTTCTTCTGCCAGCTTCGCCATATTTTTTGTCGCGTCGCCCAAGATAGGGGTGTTTGGTCCCCATGTTTCGGCAAGTTTTAGGCGGTAGACTTTATCGGCGGCAAAACTGACAAATGAGGCGGACGCTAAAGAGAGCGTGGCGGCGCCTATTAGCAATGGACGGAGGAATTTTTGTTTTGGCAGCATGACTTTAGGACTTCCTTGTTGTTTTGTTTATCATCAAAGGCTAGCTTTTCCTTTGGTGAATTTTTCGTCAATCTAATTTTGTTCTACTGAGCCGCTGCTTTATAAGATAAGGTACCGCGTTGGAAATACTTCATGGTGAGAGTGCATAGTGGTAAGTGATGATTGTGCAATATATGAGCACAAATAGAGGCACTAAAAGAAGATTATCTTGATAGTAAAAGTGCTGCATAGGTCACGCAGCACTGAGCATGGTTAGCGATCGGCGTGATAAGAGAGATATTGCTGAGCGTGTTGCACTCCCATGTACCGTGCTAAGGTTTTTACTGGAACATCTCTAAGATCGACCATGATCAAACCGTCTAGCGCGTTGTTGAAGGCGGGATCGACGTTGAAAGCGATCAGCTTTCCATTCAATCCAAGATATTGGCGCAGTAAAACCGGCACGCCTTTACCCTCATCCATACGTGAAATCACTTTCGAGAGTAATTGAATATCACCTAAAGCAGTCAGCATGGAAGTATTCCAGTGATGACTCTTTGTCGGGAGTGGATTTGAGGGCGTAACAAATTCGGCAACGTCAGAGTTGCAATAATGTAGCGTCATGGTTTCTGCTAGCAGTTGCCTTGCTTGTTCACTGTAGTCGTTGCTGATGCTGACTGGACCAAATAGGTGAGTGTAGTGAGGGTTGCGCTGAACAAAAGTGGCGATGCCTTTCCAGAGCAACAATAGGGGAGCCATGGTTTTTTGGTAGTGTTCATCGATTACAGAGCGCCCCATTTCAATAGCCGAGCCCATACTGTCAATAAAGGGTTGGTCAAACTGGAAGAGTGTTTTCGAATACAGTGTAGATAACCCACCTTTTTCAATGAGTTTATCGACTAGTCCGAGTCTGTATGCCCCAACCAGGCGTTGGTGTTGTTTATCCCAAATAAACAGCTGTAAGTAGTCGCGATCAAACTCATCAAGATCAATACTGCGCCCTGTACCTTCTCCAACTTTCCTGAAATTGACTTCACGTAAACGGCCAATTTCATGCATCAGCGCAGGGATTTCGTCAGATCGGCAGCAATATACATCAAAGTCGCCACTAGACAGTAAATGGTGATCTTCATGCAGGCGCGCAACATCATTTAATTGATCTGCTAAAGGCAGTGGGTGGGCTATGGGTTCTATTGGCGTTTGTTGCTGATGTCGGGCAGAGGTCGATGGGCTTTGAAGCACATAGGTATTAAGGCGTAAATATTGGGTCATTTGATCATCGGTGAGCCCTTTGAGTTCTCTATATTGAATCGCATTGC
The DNA here is from genome assembly GCF_027587055.1 of Vibrio sp. MarTm2. Classification (NCBI taxonomy): domain Bacteria; kingdom Pseudomonadati; phylum Pseudomonadota; class Gammaproteobacteria; order Vibrionales; family Vibrionaceae; genus Vibrio; species Vibrio sp. MarTm2. The sequence continues at coordinate 71,962 of NZ_JAPPTK010000014.1, forward strand.
CCAGTGAGATGTGGATGCATTGCTCCCGTTTGTTGAGCAGCTCACGCCCTAACATCAAAGTTCTTAGTAGTGGGTGAACTTTGCCAGCGAAATAAAAGCGTTTCGAGTTTTGACCATCGATAAAAACCGGAACGGCGGTGGCTGAGGACTTTCGAATCAGGCGACTGACCGACCGGCTCCATTGCTTGTCTTCTAAATACGCTTCTTTGCTGTCGATGAGTTGAGAAACTTCGCCTGCTGGGAATAACAAGAGGAGTCCACCTTGTTCTAGGTGTTGGTGAGCATGGCGAAGCGCCTTCAAATTGGCCTGTTTAGCGGTATTGCTCTCAAACACATCGACGCCAATGAACAATTTGTCTAGCTCAGGTACGGTTTTAAGGTGATGGTTGGCGAGAATTTGAACATCAGGTCGCACTTGTAACAAAAGCTCTGCAAGGATAACGCCTTCCACACAGCCAAGTGGGTGGTTGGCGACTACGACGGTTGCGCCCGATGATGGAATGTTTCCAAGCCCACCTTTTACGACTTGGTAGTCGATCCCTAACACTTCTAAAGTAAAGCGGAGAAATGTTTGAGTGGAGCAGCCTGCTGGACGTTGGGCATAAAACTTATCTAACTGAGACAGGCCAGTGGCCCACTCGGTAAACTGTTCGCCTAAGCGGAATGGTGTTTTTTGAGGGAGACGAAAAGGGCTCGAAACTTCCATATATCCTCACAGATGATTGAGTTCTGTAGAAGAGGTTATGAGGAAGTTGTGACAGGGAAGCTTCAACTTAGTGAGTTCTGAATGACATTCAGGTGACAGTTGAATGACACTTAACTCTATTGCGGTAATGTTGGTGAGCGACAATGTAACGATGATTAATTAATTTTATTAAAAAATATATCGCTCACAAAATATACTAATTTTGCATCTAAACCAAAGTTTCATTGCTAATGTGTTTAGGCGGGTAGGGTTATCGAACCGAGATGAGCGATAGACTCCTATGGAAGATAGCCAGTCAATTTACCTTCGCAATTGCTGATCTGGAATGCCTCACCTTAAGAGGTAAAACGGGAACCTAAGGTTCCCGTTGTTGTATCTGCTGTTTTTAGGCACTGCACACACTTAACTGGTTCGGTGAACCGCCATATGTGCGAGTGTGACTAGCGCTTGCTTATACTCAGACTCTTCAAGCACGCTAAGCTCAGCAATGGCTTTATCCGCTTCTTGGTAAGCTTTTTGGCGTGTGTACTCTAACGAGCCAGTCTCTTCCATGGCCGCTAGAATCTCAGTGAGTTTTTCCATGCCGTTCGCTTTTTCAATCGCTTCACGAATCATGGCAACTTGCGCCTCATTGCCATGACGCATTGCGTATAGCAGAGGCAGAGTCGGTTTACCTTCTGCAAGATCATCGCCGACATTTTTCCCCATTTCTTCTCCGTCTGACGTGTAGTCCATAACGTCGTCAATGAGCTGGAATGCCGTGCCTAAATATTTGCCGTAGTTTTGTAGGGCAGTTTCCACGTCTTCAGGTGCGTCATTAAGAATCGCGCCGATCTGTGTCGCGGCTTCAAACAGACGTGCCGTTTTTGAATAGATCACGTCCATATAGATCTCTTCAGTTGTGTCAGGATCGTTGCAGTTCATTAACTGCTGAACTTCACCTTCTGCAATCACGTTAACAGCATCACTCATGAGCTTTAGGATCTTCATGGATCCTAGCTCTGTCATCATCTGAAAAGAGCGTGTGTAGATAAAGTCGCCAACTAATACGCTAGCAGCATTACCAAATGCCGCATTTGCGGTTGCTTTGCCGCGGCGCATGTCAGATTCATCAACGACGTCATCGTGCAATAGCGTCGCCGTATGAATGAACTCAATAAAGGCTGCTGCCGTTGTATGAGCGTTTCCTTGATAACCCAAAGCGCGAGCAGATAATACTGCTAACAATGGACGTATGCGCTTACCACCACCACTAATGATGTAAAAACCTAATTGGTTGATTAAAGATACGTCTGAGTTGAGTTGGGCGTGAATTGTTTCATTCACTTTTGCCATGTCATCGGCAGTTAGCGCTTGGATAGCTTTAAAATCCATGGTAAATCCGGCTGAAGTTAGAACTTGTAAGGTCTTCTTATCTGCTTTAATCGCTGAATAATACACTAAAAAACGTTGATTAATACATGCTTAACGGGCATGATTGCCGCACTTTTAATTGGCGAACAGCTTTTCGCCAATTTTTTCAAAATATGGCTTGTCATAGGGAGATCTCTTCTGTAGAATCTGCGCCCTATTGATGATTAGTTTAGCGCACACCCAAGATGCTCATTTAATATGCATATGGCTGTGCGGAAAAAGCGGAGTAAGATATGTACGCTGTTTTCCAATCTGGTGGTAAACAACACCGTGTAAGCGAAGGTCAAACTCTTCGTTTAGAGAAATTAGACGTTGAAACTGGTGCAACTGTAGAATTTGATAAAGTTCTTCTTGTTGCTAACGGCGAAGATGTTAAAGTTGGCGCTCCTCTAGTAGAGGGCGGTAAAGTAGTTGCTGAAGTTGTACAACACGGTCGTGGCGATAAAGTTAAAATCGTTAAGTTCCGTCGTCGTAAGCACTCTCGTAAGCAACAAGGTCACCGTCAGTGGTTCACGGAAGTGAAAATCACTGGTATCAACGCTTAATCGATTAGGAGAGTTTAACAATGGCACACAAAAAAGCTGGTGGTTCTACTCGTAACGGCCGCGATTCAGAAAGCAAACGTCTAGGTGTTAAGCGTTTCGGTGGTGAGTCTGTTCTTGCAGGTAACATCATCGTTCGTCAACGTGGTACTAAGTTCCACGCTGGTACTAACGTTGGTATCGGTAAAGACCACACTCTATTCGCTCTTACTGAAGGTAAAGTGAAGTTCGAAGTGAAAGGTCCTAAAAACCGTAAATTCGTTAGCATCGAAGCTGAGTAATTAAACCCAGTTTAATTTATTCATTAGCTTTCAAGCTGAATTCAAAAGCCCTGCCGATTCGGCGGGGTTTTTTATTTATGGCGACTTGGGTTTGCCAACATTGCGGAATGAATACTAAGGCACTCTGGTAAAGAGTCCCTTCATATTTGTTCCAGTAGCAGAACATTACAGATCTAAGGTGATCAGTCTGAGATTGGAATCTGCTAGAATTTGTATCATTCACTTCACCTTGGTGGAGTTTGAGATGATATTTGCAACGCAGCTATGACACATAGCAAAAGGGCGGAGTAAGAGATGAAATTCGTTGATGAAGCGGTAGTAAAAGTTCAAGCCGGTGATGGCGGTAACGGTGTAGTGAGTTTCTGGCGAGAGAAATTCGTTGCGAAAGGTGGCCCTGATGGTGGTGATGGTGGCGATGGCGGTGATGTATATATCCAAGCTGACGAAAACCTAAATACCTTGATCGATTACCGTTTCCAACGCTTCTATGAAGCAGAACGTGGTGAAAACGGTCGCGGCGGAAACTGTACAGGTAAGCGCGGCAAAGACAATGTATTGCGTGTTCCAGTTGGTACACGTGCAGTTGATATCCATACCAATGAAATCGTTGCGGAAGTGGCGGAGCATGGTAAGAAAGTGATGATCGCGAAAGGCGGTTGGCATGGTCTGGGTAACACGCGTTTTAAATCGTCAGTAAACCGAGCGCCACGTCAAAAAACGCTAGGTACTAAAGGTGAAATCCGTGAGATTCGCTTAGAGCTACTGCTACTTGCGGATGTGGGCATGCTAGGCCTACCTAATGCGGGTAAGTCGACATTTATTCGAGCGGTGTCTGCGGCGAAACCAAAAGTTGCTGACTACCCGTTTACAACACTTATCCCGAGCCTAGGGGTAGTGAGTGTGGTCCCTGAGAAGAGCTTTGTGGTTGCTGATATTCCAGGCTTGATTGAAGGCGCAGCGGACGGTGCTGGACTTGGCATTCGCTTCCTGAAGCACCTAGAGCGTTGTCGAGTGCTTTTGCACATGATCGACATTATGCCAATTGATCAATCTGATCCTGTTCAGAATGCATTGACGATCATAGATGAGCTTGAGCAGTACAGTGAAAAACTGGCTGATAAACCACGTTGGTTGATCTTCAATAAAGTCGATCTGATGCCAGAAGAAGAAGCTAACGAAGTGATCCAAAATATTCTTGATGCACTTGGTTGGGAAGAGGATTACTACAAGATTTCAGCGGTGAATCGTCAAGGCACTAAAGAGCTTTGTTATAAGCTGGCTGACTTTATGGAAAATCTACCTCGTGAAGAAGAAGAGCTTTCTGAAGAAGAGAAAGTTGACTTCATGTGGGATGATTACCACAAAGATGCGATGGCCGGTAAAGACGTGATCACTGAAGATGATGACGACTGGGATGATTGGGACGACGAAGAAGATGACGGCCACGTTGTCTACGTTCGTGACTAATCAGTGAAACTATATCTAAGCCGCAATGACTATTGCGGCTTTTTTGTGTCTAAATCAAATCATGATGTTGCAATTCCGAGGACAATAGCCGGATTCTAAAGGAGTAGGATTGTTATATGGCATCTAAGCAACGCGCCGTTTCCCGCATGATCGCCCAAGCAGGGCAAATGCTGTTGGCTCACGGCGCTGAAAGTACATTAGTTGGTGACTTGATGCGCCGCTTTGGTATGGCATCAGGCATGGATGAAGTTGAGGTTTCTCTGTCTGCCAGTTCTTTGGTGGTAACGACTGTCTATCAAGAACACTGCATCACGACCGCTCGTCGTTGTCCTGACAGAGGGATCAACATGCGGGCGATAACTCAAGTTCAGCGCATCTGTATTATGTTAGAGCGTGGCATCATTGACTCAACAATGGCTCAGAAGAAACTCAACCAGATCAGCCCTGAACGTTATAACCGCTGGTTAGTGGTATTCATGATCGGTTTGTCGTGCGCGGCGTTCAGTCGTCTAGCTGGGGGAGATTGGGCCGTGTTTGTGATGACGTTTATTGCGTCTGCTACGGGTATGGTTGTTCGACAAGAAATTGGTCATCGTCACTTTAATCCACTTTTGAACTTTGCCGCGACCGCTTTTGTCACTACCGCCGTTTCCGCTCAGGCGGTGATTTATGACATCGGAAACTCCCCTTCGATCGTTATGGCATCATCTGTTTTGATGCTCGTCCCTGGTTTCCCTTTGATTAACTCTGTAGCGGATATGCTCAAGGGCTACATCAATATGGGCATTGCGCGCTTTGTTATGGCAAGTCTTCTAACCTTGGCAACCAGTTTAGGAATCGTAGCCGCCATGAGCTTAGTCGGTGTTTGGGGGTGGGTAGCATGATCTCAATAGAACTGCTGTTAGGTTTGCTCAACGACATGTTGTTTGCTGCAATCCCCGCTGTTGGGTTTGCTTTGGTTTTCAACGTGCCGCAGAAAGCCCTGATGTATTGTGCGTTAGGCGGAGCAATAGGTCATGGTTCACGTTACTTGATGATGCACTTTGGTATTCCGATAGAGTGGGCAACCTTCTTTGCAGCCATGATCGTGAGTATGGTTGGCATTCATTGGTCACACCGCTTTCTTGCTCACCCAAAAGTATTTACCGTTGCCGCTTTGATTCCAATGGTCCCTGGGGTATTTGCTTTTAAAGCGATGATCGCTTTAGTTGAATTGAACCACCGAGGCTACAGCCCTGAATTAGTAGCGATGTTGATGGAGAACTTCTTAAAGGCAATGTTTATTATCGCTGGATTAGCAGTTGGTCTTGCGATGCCTGGCTTGCTATTCTATCGCCGTAAACCCATTGTCTAACTCAGGAGTAAGTGAATGATCATTAGCATGATCGCTGCCATGGCAAACGATCGAATTATCGGCAAAGACAATCAAATGCCTTGGCATTTACCTGCGGATTTTGCCTGGTTTAAGCGCTGTACTATGGGAAAGCCCGTTGTGATGGGGCGCAAGACTTATGACTCGATTGGTCGACCTCTACCTGGTCGCGAGAACATTGTCATTAGCCGAGATGCTAGCCTGACGATTGAAGGGGTGACTACGGTTACGTCGATTGATGATGCTTTGAAGGCGGCAGGCGATGTGGATGAGGTCATGATCATTGGTGGTGGAGCAATTTATGCCGCTTGTTTGCCTTTGGCCAATAAGTTGTACGTGACCCATATTGACGCTTGTGTTGATGGGGATACACAGTTCCCAGATTGGGGGACTGAGTTCGAAGAGTGTTACTCAGAGACGTTTACCGCAGATGAGAAGAATGCCTATAACATGCGTTTTGTCGTGTTGGAAAAGAACAGCTAGCAATTGACTAACCTTTCAAAATAAAAACGGTTGATGTTATCGCATCAACCGTTTTTATTTATCGCTTTAACGCATCCTGTGTGAAGTACGTTTTATCTTCCCAACGCAGCATCGTTAAACTGCCACCCCAAACACATCCGGTATCTAAACCGATCACGTCTTTACCGTCATAACCTTCCAGTGCAGCCCAGTGACCAAACAGGACGGGCTTGGTGAGAGGAATCCTTTCTTTAAGGTTAAACCAAGGAACAAACTTATCGCCGCTCACTTCTCGTGGTGGCAATTTACACCCCATATCCAGTCGCCCATCAGGAAGGCAAAAGCGCATGCGCGTAAATGCATTGATAATATAACGGTAGCGATCGATACCTTGTAGAGTCTCCTGCCAAAAGTCAGGTTGATTGTCGTACATGTTTTCGATCAGCCACGTCCAATCATCACCTCGTAGGCAGGCTTCGACTTCGTTCGCGTACTGGCGAGCTTGTTCAAGTGTCCATTGTGGCGAGACACCCGCGTGACACATCACAAACTCAGGATGCTCAGCAAGTAATGGCTGTTTTCTTAGCCAATGGAGTAACTCATCTCGGTCTTCTGCATCAAAAATTGGCGCTGTTTTATCTTTGTTTTTGGGTTTGTGGATGCCCAGAGCAACCGCGAGAAGGTGCAAATCATGATTACCTAAGACGACTTTGGCGCTGTCACCAAGGCTACGTACAAATCTTAGTGTCTCTAAAGATTTAGGACCTCTAGCTACCAGATCTCCCGCAAACCATAGGGTGTCTTTTTTGGGATTGAAGCTTACGGTTTTGAGAAGGAGTTGTAGCTCGTCAAAGCAACCTTGAATATCGCCAACAATATATGTAGCCAAAATCGCCCCTGTCGTTGATTAGTTGAGAATATTAGGAATCGCGAGTCGAAATGGATCAATTTCCGCGATGAACTGATTGCCTTTTTCATCCAACATCATGTACTGACCTTGCATGACACCAACAGGTGTTTCAATAGCGGTACCGCTGCTGTAGGTGTACTCATCATTGCTGGGAATAAAAGGCTGTTGACCCACCACACCATCGCCTTCTATGGTCAGTTGCTTGCCATTCGCATCTGTAATCAACCAGCGTCGGCTCTGAAGCTGAACCGTTTGGTTGCTTAGGTTTTTAATCGTGATCATATAGGCGAAGAGGTAGCGGTTGGCATCTGGTTGAGATTGCTCAGGAATGTACTTACTGTGAACTTGGACTTTTATACAAGGGACTGCTTCCATGTAAACTCCTTTATAAAGTCGAAAAAGGGCGATAAACCAATGTTTATCACCCTTTGATTTTAACTGAAACTACTTGCGATTGGCATCTAACCAGTTCGCCAAGTCAACAAACTGTTTCAAGGTGAGGTTCTCCGGACGCATCCCTGGGTTGATGTCTAAACTCTCCAAGGTTTCCGCATCAACCAAGCCTTTGTAACAGTTACGGACTGTTTTGCGGCGTTGGTTAAAGCCTTCACGACAGACGCGATCAAGCCAGTTTAGGTTTGTCGCCGGATAAGGCAACTCCTCGTATGGAACTAGGCGTACGACCGCTGAATCCACTTTTGGTGGTGGCACGAAGGCTGTCGGTGGCACTTCGAGAACAGGGACCACTTTACAGTAGTATTGTGCCATCACGGTTAGACGACCATACGCTTTGGTACCAGGCCCTGCCGCTAAGCGGTTAACCACTTCTTTTTGCAGCATAAAGTGCATGTCTTGCACATCTTTATGGTACTCAAACAAGTGGAACATCAATGGCGTGGAGATGTTGTAAGGAAGGTTACCGAAGATGCGTAGCTTGTTGTTTGGCTTCACTAGTTGTGTGAAGTCAAAGCGCATCGCATCGCCTTCATGAATCGTGAGTTTATCCGCCAATTCAGGGTGGTTACGTAAGCGTTCGGCTAGATCTCGGTCAAGCTCAATAACCGTGAACTTATCGACTTCACGGCCAACAGGCTCCGTGATTGCGCCAAGGCCCGGGCCAATCTCTACAAGATTCTGCCCAGGTCTAGGATTAATCGCAGATACGATCCCATCAATAATGTAAGGATCGTTCAGGAAGTTTTGACCAAAGCGTTTACGTGCTTTGTGCCCTAAGTGGACATCATTTCTCATAATTTTCTCAAGTTAACTGGTTTTCTTTTCGACTAGCTCAATCGCATGAGCGAGTGCAGTTCTAAAGCTTCCTGTGTCTGCATTGCCTGAACCTGCCAAGTCTAATGCAGTGCCGTGATCAACGGAGGTCCTGATAAAAGGTAGGCCCAAAGTAATGTTTACTGAGCGACCAAAGCCTTTGTATTTTAGTACAGGAAGTACCTGATCGTGATACATCCCTAACACTGCATCGGCTTCCTCAAGGTACTTCTCGTTGAAGATAGTATCTGCCGGAAGTGGGCCGATTAAGTCAAGGCCATCGCGTTGACGCAGCATTTCAAGTGTTGGTGTGATGGTCTCTATCTCTTCATTGCCGAGACAGCCATCTTCACCAGCATGTGGATTTAGGCCACATACGTAGATCTTAGGCGATGGAATCGCAAACTTCTCAACCAAATCAGTATGAAGAATGTTGATAATGCTTTCCAAGCGCTCTGCGGTGACCGCTTTCGAGACATACGCAAGCGGTATATGGGTTGTGACCAACGCTACACGCAGTCCTTCTGTGGCTAACATCATCACCACCAAAGGGGTATTGGATTTCTCTGCGAAAAATTCAGTATGGCCGCTGAAGGCGACTCCCGCTCGATTGATGACCCCTTTGTGCACAGGGCCGGTGACAATAGCATCAAACTCACCACTCATACAGCCCAAAGCGGCTCTTTCCAGTGTTTTTAATACATAATGTCCGTTCGCCTCGTTGAGTTCCCCGGCAACCGCTGGGCTATCAAGCGCAATATGATCGACAATGAGAGAGCCAGCTTGTTGAGCGGTTGCTGGACTACCCATTTGATAATCCAGTAGTTCGACGTCAATTCCAAGTTGCTGCGCTCGCTGCTGGAGCAACTGCTTGTCAGCGCTGACGACAATTTGATGGGCCCAACTCTCTTTAGACAGTGCCAATACGAGATCGGGGCCGATTCCAGCGGGCTCTCCAGCGGTGACGATGATGCGCTTAACTGTCATCTTCGTTGTCCTCAAGAATTTCAACAAAGGCACTCGCTCTTAGCTCTTGAAGCCAAGCGCTCGCTTCTTCATTGAACTTACGGTTAAACAAAATGCGGTAAGCTTTGTTCTTCATCGCAGAATCGGTACGGTCTACCTGACGGCGGTCAAGTACTTCGACAATGTGCCAGCCATGTACGGTTTTGAAAGGTTCACTGATTTGACCTTCTGGCAGCGTATCCACTTGGTGCTTAAACTCAGGCACATAAAGATCAGACGTTTGATAGCCTAGCTCACCATTTTGCGCAGCAGAGCCAGGGTCTTGGCTATATTGACGTGCCAACTCACCAAAGGTCGCTTCACCAGCCTGGATACGCTCAATAATTTCATTTAACTCTTTTTGAACGCCTTCATCACTCAGAATAACGGTTGGTCGAATCAGAATATGGCGGGCATTCACTTCTGTAACGGCGACGGTTTCAAGACCCTTTACGTCATCAATTTTTAGAATATGGAAACCAACACCGCTTCGAAACGGGCCAATAACGCTGCCCTTGTTTTCTAAGTTGATGTTGTCCGCGAAGATGGTTGGCATCTCTTCTTTACGCATCCAGCCCCAATCACCACCTTGAAGTGCTTTTGGACCTTTAGAGTAGGTGTAAGCCATGGTTGCGAAGTCGGCACCCTCTTTGAGTTTAGCGACAATATCCTTGGCTTGTTTTTCTAGCGCTGATGCATCATCGTCATCGTTGACACGCAGCTGGATATGACTGATTTTGTACTGAACAGTGGCGTTGGTCTCTTGGGCTAAGATGTTGGCTAAGTTATCCACTTCTGCCGGTAAGATATTGATGCGTCGACGAACCAGTGCATTGCGTGCCTCTGTTGCTGCGATTTCCTTGCGCACTTGCTCGCGAAATTCAGAGTACTCTAAGCCTTCTGCGGCAATCGAGTCGCTCAACTGCTCAATGGTTTGGTTGTTATTTTTAGCGATCTCTTCGATAGCCTGATTGAGCCGATTGTCATCGATACGCACACCGATTCGCTCTGCTTCTTGCTGCTGTAGAGTGTCAATAATCAGCTTCTCTGTCACTTGCTGACGTAGAACCTCTTGCTCTGGTAAGCCTTGACCATTTTTGCGTGCATTAGCCTTTAGAGTTTTAATTGAAGTGTCAATATCACTCTCAAGAATGACTCCGCTGTTTACAATGACATTAATTTTATCAAGTGCGACTGGCTGAGCGTATGCCAAGGTAAACTGGCTTGCCGCAAACAGTGCTAACAACGACTTTTTCCAAAATTTCATTTGTAGTCCTATCCATTCATCGCTTGCTTGTTAGACAGCAAGCGGTCAAATTAGTTGTTTAAGAAGAATGGGCGACCGTAGCCCAATGAGTTATCACTGCTTCCTGAACCACCACCTAGGTTGGTACCAAAGCCTATAATGCCGAAGTTAACACTGAAGTTGCTTTCATACTTAGGCTCTGAATTCGGGTAACTGTTGAAATCAGGTTTCCAGTTACGCAACTGATTACTGTATGAGAAACCTACATACCAACAATCCGAGGTGTAGTTAATTCGGCCTAGCCATTCAATGGTTTGTTCAGTGGTAAAATCATAAAAGTACTGCAAGCTGGTATCCCAGTGACGAGTCAATTGATAACTGGCCAGTAATCCACCTTGCGAAATGCCGTCTTCAGTAATTGCATCGAGGTCACCTAGGCTATCTCCTAAGGTATTTTCGATGTAGCTACGGGTAACGTAACGATAGTTACCTTGTAGGTAACCTTTATCGAAACGATATTCTAGCGTGCTGTTTCCTAGCTGAACTTCGCTTGAGTCAACATCGTACTGAATACCGCCGTGGTAGAACAAGTAATCGCCGTAGTTGAAATCCATTTCAACCGCCCACGCAGAATAATTTGACGGTTTTTCTGCAGTGCTATCAAGGCGATTGGTTCTGTCTAGATAGATTATTTGACCGAAGGAGACACTCAGGCGCTCTTTATAGTCACTATCGTAAAAACGCGAGCTCGCACCGTAGCTAAACTGATTGGCACCTTGGATTTTATCGACACCACTGTATTTTCGGCTACGGAACAAGCCGTAATAGTCGGTTTGAAGCAAGGTCGTATCGTAGTTGCCGATGTTATTTTGTTCGACTTCTGGAATATACAGATACTGAATCTGAGGCTCGAGCGTTTGAGTGTAATCGTCCATTACCACGGTATCGCGCTCTAGAACAACACCAGCAAGCGAGCGGACTTCTGGCATGATTCGATTAACTTGCTCTTCTAGCTCGCTGTCCACCACTCCATTGAGGTCTTGTTGATAGTAGGTGCTGAGTAAGCGCGCTTCTGTCACCCATGAACCCCAAGTTGTACCGAGCGGCACCGTTAGACCCGGCTCAATATGAACGCGTGTTGCAGAAGGCTTGCCTTTGGCCTCTGTGTCAAAACGTGTGATGTGGCTAATGACATCGAAATCTAGATAGCGCAGTAACTCTGGCGCGTAGTAGTTAAGTTTCAACTGCGGCAAAATATGATAAGGCAGGTTGTCACTTTCGGTCAGTACCTGGAAATCACGTGTCAGGAGTGTTGCATCCCAATTGTTTGCGCGGTACTGAACTTGTCCTTCTTGGACAAGTTGGCCATCTTCTCGGCTACCAATACTTGAATCAACATCGGTAAAGTAGTCAACATCACTGACTTGTGAGTAATCGATGTTAAATTTCCAAGCCTGCTCGTAGATACCTTCGTGTTTATATTGGAAACCCCAGCGATCACCTTTCTCGTCAAACTTGCGATCATTAGGCAAATATTCGGCGTCTATCTCACCTTCACCGAAGATAGTGAGATATCTGAATTTGCTGTTCAGTTGCGTGCCGCGCAGTTGCATGTGCTTGATGGTGGTCTCAAGATCGTAGTTCGGTGCAATATTCCAATAAAATGGAACTTCAACTTCTAGACCATCACTCGAACCATAAGACGCTGTGGGGTAAAGAAAACCGGTCTTACGAGTGTCACCGATAGGAACAGTAAGATAAGGCATGTAGAAAACAGGCACGTCCAGCACTTCGAAACGCGGATGATAGAAAGTGGCCACTTCTTCATTTTGGTCGACTTCAATGCCCGATGCTTTCATCGTCCAAGCGTTGTCGCCTTCTGGACAAGAGGTAATGCTTCCATCGTCTATCTCGTAAACCGCTTTACCAGTGCGAGCGATGTAGGCTGCGTTGCCACGGCCCGGTTCGCATAGAAACTTATATTGGGTGTTTTCAAGCGTGATGTTTTCCGACGATAGGCTATTGGTCACTCTGTCTGACGTTGACTTGACCGTTCCGTCACTAAACTCGACGTTACCCTCTGCAACAATGATGTTTTCGTTTTGGTGCAGAGTGACTTGATCGGCTTCAAAACGCTTGTTGCCCTGTACAACAACAACATCGCCTTGATAAGTTGCCTTATCGCCATTGATCGCTTCTAGGCGATCAGCTTCAACAGTCACGGGTTGCTGATTTGGGTTTTCTGGCTCTGGGGCGTTGATCAAACATTGATCTATAGCGGGCAGTTCCTGCACACTATCGTCTACCATAGCTTCTGCTTGAGTTTGAGGCACAAAAAGAGCAGCGCTGATTGAAGCGGCTAACAAGGTGCGGGAAGAACGTGGCATCGAGTTTTACTATCCTGTTTAACTTGATATATCCGGAGGCTGCGTTGACGAACCTCTGTAAATGGAGGATTGGTGTTCGCCATCTATAAACGACCGAATGTAAAATAAACGGTCCTTATGATAAAGGAATTTGTGGCTAACAGCACTATCAGACCGCGGAACGGTGAAAAAATTCAGAGATTGAGAGCACATAATGCATATTTTCGGCAAAATTTTAGGTTCGTTTTTTGGCTTTTTATTCGGTGGCGTATTTGGTGCGCTATTCGGACTCTTCATTGGCCACCAGTTTGATAAAGCACGCCGACTAAGACAGGCTGGCTTTAGTAGTAGCTTTGGCAATGGACCTAGCCAAGCAGAACGACAAGAGGAATTTTTTAAAGCGGCATTTGCTGTCATGGGGCATGTTGCGAAGGCCAAAGGTCAGGTTACTCGTGAAGAGATTCAACTCGCGACAGCCATGATGGATAGAATGAATTTGCACGGCGCTCAGAGAAAAGCCGCTCAGGAAGCGTTTCGTGAAGGCAAGGAGAGTGATTTTCCTCTAGAAACTGTGCTTGAACGAGTCAGAATTTCTGCTGGTGGACGTTTTGATTTGATGCAGTTTTTCCTAGAGTTACAGATTTCAGCCGCCTTTGCTGATGGTGATATTCACCCTAGTGAGCGCAGTGTGCTCCACAAGGTTGCGCGCGGGCTTGGATTTTCTGCCGATCAGCTTGAGCAGCGCTTGAAGATGCAAGAAGCTGCGTTTCGCTTTCAGCGTGGCGGATTTGGTGGTCAAAGTGGGGGGCAATCTCAACACTCCGGTGGTGCTTGGCAACAAACATCAAGTGCAGACCAACTTAGTGACGCCTACAAGCTGTTGGGTGTCGATAGCAGCGCCGATGCCAAAACAGTGAAGCGAGCGTATCGAAAACTGATGAATGAACACCACCCTGATAAATTGATGGCAAAGGGTCTGCCACCAGAGATGATGAATGTCGCCAAGGAAAAGGCGCAAGAGATTCAAAACGCGTACGATCTAATCAAAAAATCGAAAGGTTTTTAACGCGGTAACTGTTTTTCAATCTGAACACATTATGGGGCGCAAATTTGCGCCCCTTTTCGTGCTTGTAAACCTGCCCTCATCGAGTGTGCAAAATAAGTCGTAGAGCGCTTCAGAAGATCAGAATCTGCTCCAGATCAATTTAGTGTTTAAATTGTCATTAAAGTGGGGGTTTCCGGCTACGACTTTATTAATCACATCTACACTTATCAAAAAGGATGTAAGGGTGTGATTCGAGATGGAAGTGTTAACAACGAACATAGGAGCATTAGAGGCATACCAATGTGGTCTCAGTCATCAATTATCTGAGATCCAAAAGCGAATGAAAGTTCACCAACCCAAGCTAGCTAAAGTCTGCTTCGCCCTTTATGACAGTCGAGATCATTTACTCAGAAGTTACGCTGATAGTTCGTCACTTTCTCTGCGTTTGGCGCATTACGAAGCACCTCTGAGCTCTTTACCTTACCTCAAATCGTGTCTAGAGAGTCGCACCGAAGCTTATCTATCTGAGCTTAGTGACCTACATCCTTCTCCGCATGTTAGAGCCTTGTTGGGGGAGGGATTTCATTCTTCTGTGGCGATGCCTATTTTCGCTGAGCAGAGGTTTTGCGGATTTTTGTTTCTTAATTCTCACTACCCTGACGCTTTTACTCAGAGCGACATAAAGGCGCTCAAGCCTTATCTGAAAATGCTAGAAGTCGCTATTTTCTCGGAGTACCAACTCGTCCATTTGTTAGTGGAGAAATTGAGTAAATTGATCGCACGCTCTCCTGTTTATCAAAGGGAGTCTTTTAGCCATAAGCAACGGGTAGCCGCCTATACCAACATGATTGCCCTGGCGTTGGCGGATCATTATGACGTGGATGATGAGTTTGTTGAGCACCTTACTCTGTTTGCTCAATATCATGACATTGGCAAAATTCGACTATCACCTGAATTACTCTGCAAGCAGCAGGTTCTCACCGAAGATGAAGTGAACCAATTGCGTCAACATATTATTTTTGGGGAAGAGATTGTTGAGCAGCTTATTGCTGAGTTAAATGCGGTTGACCACCCAAGCGCAATACTGTTGCATGACGTGATTTCTTACCATTACGAGTTCTTAGATGGCGGCGGTTACCCACGACAATTACAAGCCGATGAGATACCTCTTGGCGCTCGCATCGTGTGTGTTGCGAACATCTTCGATGCGATGACAACACATAAACCATACAAGCAAGGCTGTTCTGTGCCTTATGCGCTATTAGAACTCGAAAAAATGGTCGCCATGAACAAACTCGATGCTCGCTGTGTCGATGCCTTGAGAAGTCATCAGCATCAGTTGAAATCGATTCTTGAACGTTACCCAGAAAGGGACCCGATGGAAGGCTTGTATTGAGTCATTAGTTTTCATTGAGTAATGATTTGTCTCCTTGGGTAGTTTTGGGTGATCAAAACTGGAGTAGTAAAGAAAGGGGCTGCCGCCAACACGCAGCTAGCCCATTTGTTTGAAAAGAACAGTTCCTTAATGAACGGTTTCTCTACCTAGCCAATATATTGCTTGGTTTGTTGCAAGCAACACCTCAAGTTCACCGTGAACTGAGCGACGAGCATGCATAGAGTGGCTTTGAGGGGAGCCGACTAGCGGAGGACTAGACCATATACTGTTACCGTCACTTGTAATACTTTTCATCACCAAGTCATCATTAGCGGACGTGTAATGGTCTGAACTACTCGTTATTGTAACTAAGAGAGTCTGTTGATCGTTGCTCATAGGGTTCACAATCATATCGACGATCTGGTAGTTCAGTGTTGTTTTGCTCACTTCTTCAAGGTTTGTACTCGAGACATTGAATAGGTGTAAGCTTCTCCCGTTATCGTTATAGCAAGCCAACTCTTTGTTGCTGTCTTTATCTGCATTCATAAAGGTTAGGCGTTGGCATGCAGTTTCGTTGCTTGATATGACTTTGAACCTAGAGCCTTCATACTCAAGCAGCGAGGTTTGATTAAAGCTATATGACGAGTTAAACAGGGCGATAAAAATACTGCCATCCACATTAACTATGTCAAAGTCTTTGATTCTAGACGTCGCAGTAAAAGTAGCGAGTAAGCGTTGATTCTGTATATCGACCGCTTTCAATGTGTTTGAGTCGAGATAAACCGCATCTTCATACCCATCCTCGTTGACATCGAATGCCTTGATTACATGAATATCATTGTCGTAATCACCAGTAATTTCATACTGGATGGTTGAGTCGTGCAATTGCATAACTCCAAACGAACCATCGTAAGTCTCTGAGGTTGGGATAAATATATCTCCCGCGCCATCTTGGTTATAGTCGGCTGTGACTGCAATCCTCGATCCGTCCCAATTTGAAGAGATTTCATCACTTGCGTCAATTTTGCCATCAAGTGTCATTGTTAGTACTTTTGAACCGTTATAGCCACTTCCTGTTCGAGGTACGAAAAATACAGCCCTTTCGTCGTTTTGCAGCATGTTGGCCCAGCCCGCAGCACTAAAACTGTCAAACTGGTGAGTAGTGAATCCTTTATCTACGCTAATGGAGGAGTAAGTGATATCAGCAGTAATTAGACTATCTTCTCCAGAGCTTGATATACCGGTACCCCAGATTAGTTCTTGTTGGCCATCGTTGTCGGCATCACCTGGAATTAGGGATACGGACCCGTGTCCCTGAGTCCGAACTGTCCATAGCTCGACTAGAGAGTTGTTTTCTAGGCTAAACGCAGTGACGTTTCCCCACTGACAGTCTCCAACCAAAAGCGCTGATTTCTTTTCATTAGGGAAAGAGGCCGAACTTAAGTCACATGTATTGAATCGATCTAGCGTGGCGAGCTGTGTCTTGTCAGTTGCTGAGTAGACATAAATGCTACCCCAAAGATCGGCACCAATAATTTCCTCAATGTGGTCATTGTTTATGTCAGCGACTTGTACGTAATGATCACCAAAACCCATGCCTAAATACCACTCATTGAGGCCTGTAGATAGGTCATAGACTAGACCGGTATTCGTTACTAGCTCGGATTGAGGATCAGTATCAATGTTGCCAAAAGCGATATCTTTGACTGAGTGGACATCAAAAATAAACGTTGGTGTGAGAGGTCTATTATATTCAACAACAGTAATCGTTTGATTGCTTCCTAGGCTGAGATAGACCAACTCATCTATGTCATCGTTATCTATGTCACCCACGAATGCACTTTGAATAACATTTTCGGTTGTGAGCAATGGTTTCGGTAACGCATTGAGATCGGAAATGGACCAGATGTGATGAGATGTCACCACCAAAATATCTTTGGAGCCATCATTATCAACATCGCTTCCTAAAACTTGAACCACACTTTCATCTTGACCAAATGAATATGGATACATCCATGATTGCTGATAGCCGTTCTCAGTATGTTTCAGCAAAAACACTCGACTGTGGCCATCTGTGGAAAGAATTTCGTTTTTTCCATCGTTGTCAAAGTCAGCGATAGCCATCGAATGGTTGATTTTAGGGACTTCTATGCCTGACCGTGCCAGCACCGCCACATCAGCCGAATGAACTTCAACCTGCTCGGAAAACACCGTGCTTCCGGTAGAAGGTGAGGAAAACGTAAAGGTATAGTTCTGAGTATGGAAAAGAGGGTTACTAGGGACTTGCCAAGTCATCGTGCCATTTTCACCAACACTAACGCCATCAGGTCCGGAGATAAGGGAAGCGCTGACCCCTGATGTATGTTGAAGATCAGGATCGTAAATAACAGCATTGAACTCAATGTAGTCGCCAGCGTTCACGGTGTCAGGTAAGTTTTCTATCTTGGCTTGTGCAGGAGCGTCTTCTATATTGATACTTAATCGGTTAGATTCGGCATAGTTACTTCCATCAAAAACCACCATTGAAACTTCGAGTGTATCTTTGAACACAGCCTTATACGCAGGGAAAACATTGCCGCTTACGTCAGGGACTATTTTATCGTTTATGTACCAGCGATAGCTGACCACGAGATCTTCAGTTGGTGTATCTAAATCTGAGTAATGGCCTGGCTGAACCTCAACAGGCGTTGTTGTATCGACATAAGACGCATACATTTTCGGAGGATTAGCTGAAGGAGGTATTGTCAATTGGTCCAGTTCAACTAATAGATACTCGTTGAGTGTGCCTGTTGTAAACACTTCAAGATCACTTAACCAGACCCCTTTTTCGTAATTTCCATCTTTGTTGTTATCTTCAGCGTATCGAATGGCTCCACGGTAGTAGGTGAGTAATCCATTTTTGTCAGCTGAAATTGTCACAGAATCATTTGACGAGGCGAGTGGGTAGAAGTGATCGCCTTCATAGGCTAGAGAGAGTTTCCCAATGGAGTCAATAAACACATTGCTACGAGCAGAGTAGTCTGGGTTAGTCGTGTTTGGAGCATAGAGGTGTTCACTCTCAAGCTTATATTGCTCTCCATTGACTGAAACGGTGACAAACTGAGTGATATTATATCCGGATTGGTTGCTATCGCCCGTGCTTGATATCATCCCGGAAATAAGGAATGTTACTTGTTCAGAAGTAGAGCTTAGTTTGTCAAAAAAGATCGAATATTCGTTCGAGTGCGTACTGAAGTTGTTTGCTGATATAACGGTTGTACCATTAATCTCTGACGAAGAATGGTTAGCTTTACACGCTTCATATGTGATTGAAGCGACTTCAGATGAACTCTCCGAGATCCCTTGATTGAATGTTACATACCCGCTAAACCCACATTGGTATCGACCATTGCTAAGATTGTTCTCCACATTGGATTTTGCCTCCCTAACTAGAACCGCTGCTAGATCGGGCAATGAGTCATCAAAGCTAATATTGAACGCTTTTTGGGCATACGTCAGTTCCAAGTTAGCTGTGGATGTGCGACCTACATAGCTTTTGTTCGCCAGTGTTTTTGATGCATTCTCAAGTTCCGATAGTGAATAGCGAGTTGCGTTGTTAATAACGTTCGAAGCTTCTGATGAATCACTACCTCCACCTCCGCCACACCCAGCCAATAACAGAATCGCCGATAGAGGAAGTAATACGGATCTTCCCTGATGCATGATGTGAATCCTTTTTATTATATGACGTTGTTGTTTATGGCTTGAATCATATATAAAACGAATTGAATGAGCACGTGATTGGGTGGTTGATTGTGATGCTTGTATCGTTATGTATTTGTTTAATAGGTACAAATCAGTGTAGATACTATTGTTGATTCATCAGTAGTGTAATGTAATTAGCACAGAGAGCGCGAATACACTTTATGGTATGTGGGAATGTGAGGGTAGGTCGTTATTCACAAAAAAAGCCTGATGAATTTCTTCATCAGGCTTTCTAATTCTTTACCACAAAAAAGTGGTGGCCCCTCGCAGACTTGAACTGCGGACCAATCGATTATGAG
>NZ_JAPPTK010000015.1:0-88198 GCF_027587055.1 Vibrio sp. MarTm2
TATTTTTCCTTGTCACCATTATTTTTTAATAGCAACAATGAGGGGAAAATAGAGATCACCAGTGCGTTTGAAAAAAAATACCAAACTTCTGATATTCTAGAAGCAACAGAGTAAACGCCAACTTCAGACAACCCGACCATATTTGCAAGCATAATCTGGTCAATCTTCAAATAAACAATTGCAGCTAAGCTTGAAAAAAATAACCATATAGACTGCTTAAGAAGAGATTTCCCATACTCGAAGTTAACAAACCCAAGGGATATATTTATACTTTCTTTCTTAGCTATATAAAAGAAGCCAACTCCAATGAAGACAGTTTCTAAAGCAAATACAAAAGCAATAACCGATATATCTCTCGTAAAATAAAGCACCCCAAGTTTTAACGAAGAGAACATGATAATTATCATGCTTCTCATTTTAGCTACTATTTTAGCTTTAACTTTAGACTGAAACCAAAATTCAATAACAGTAAACGATGTAAATAAGTTGCCAAACGCTACAAAAAGGAGAGCATAGAGTCCTTCTCGACTAGAGATCCCTATATCTGCCAAAACTAAAGTTGCACAAAATACACTTCCACCAAGCGCTCCAATCATTCGTAAACACAATGCAGTGCTCATTACTTTACTAGTGTCATGGGGGGAATTTATAAGCTCACGAGTTACAATTGCATTTAAACCCAGAGCAGCAAGAGGACTAATTATAACTCCAATTGCAATTATATAACTGAACTCTCCAAACAGTTCAGGCCCTAAATGCCTACCTAAGAATACGCTTACTGTAAGATTTGCAAGCATTGTTATGATTTTCTCATACATCTGCCAAGACGTATTAAAAAGAACTTTTTTCAGGAATGGCGGCACTTGCTCTTGAAACCTCAAATGAGCCAATACGCTGGGGTATCAGCTTAAAAACTAGATGCATTAGTTTAACCTAGTAGCTATCAATTAGCGATAGAGATTGAAGTCAATCATGGCGCATGTTCATGGCTCTACAACGTCCACCATGTTATAGTTGCTGCTATTAATCCGTATTAATCTGAGTATAAACCATGATCATCGTAACTGGCGGTGCTGGCATGATTGGCAGCAACATCGTAAAAGCATTGAATGAACAAGGCATCAACGACATATTGGTTGTCGATCACCTGAAAAATGGCAAGAAGTTTAAGAACTTGGTTGATCTTGACATCTCCGATTATATGGATCGCGATGACTTCTTGGTTCAGATCATGTCTGGTGAAAATTTTGGCCCAATTGAGGCTATTTTCCATGAAGGCGCTTGCTCTGCGACAACAGAGTGGGACGGTAAATACATGATGCTCAATAACTATGAGTACTCGAAGGAACTGTTGCACTATTGTTTAGAACGAGAGATCCCTTTCCTTTATGCCTCTTCCGCTGCAACCTATGGCGAACCAGATTCCTTCATCGAGGAAAAAGAGTATGAAGGTGCGTTAAACGTATACGGTTACTCAAAACAACAGTTTGACAACTACGTTCGTCGTATTTGGGAAGATGCCGAGGCACATGGCGAAACACTATCTCAGGTCACTGGTTTTCGTTACTTCAATGTTTATGGCCCTCGTGAGCAGCACAAAGGGTCGATGGCTTCAGTAGCCTTCCACCTAAATAACCAAATGAATGCCGGTGAGAATCCTAAGTTATTTGAGGGTAGCGAACAGTTCAAACGCGATTTTGTTTACGTAGGCGATGTGGCTGATGTAAACCTATGGTTCTTGCAGCACGGCGTTTCTGGTATTTTCAATCTAGGAACAGGCAACGCTGAGTCTTTTGAGGAAGTCGCAAAGGCGGTTATCGCCTATCATGGGAAAGGTGAAGTTGAGACTATTCCATTCCCCGAACACCTAAAAGGCGCATACCAAGAATACACTCAAGCTGACTTGACGAAACTTCGAGCGGCAGGCTGTGACCATAACTTCAAATCTGTTGCTCAGGGTGTTGCAGAGTACATGGCAATCATCAACAAATAAAAGCGACGCATTGTGAGTAAACCACGTAACGATTTCGATCCGAAAGCATACAACCCCGCTTTTGAGTGGGGTTATCTTGCGCCTAAATATTGGGGGACTTGGCTAGGCGTGTTAGTTTCTCTGCCAATATCCCTACTGCCAGTTAAAGTACACAAATGGATCGCGCACCAAGTCGCCTCTCGTTTAGTCAATAAACGCAAAGGCGCAGTGCATAACATTCGAGTTAACCTTTCTCTTTGTTTCCCAGATAAAACGGAGCAAGAGAGGGAAAAATTAGTGTATGAAACACTTCTAACCGCGGGTGTGTTTATGATGCGCTTCGGTTTACTCACTTTACGCTCCCCGAGATGGCTTCAAAGTCAGTGTACCTTAGTTAACGAACACCACTTAACCGATTGCACAGAGCAAAATGAAAACGTCATCCTTTTGGTGCCTCATTCTTGGGCAATTGATATCCCCGCAGTCTTGCTTGCTTCAAAAGGGTTACCCGTTTCTGCCATGGCCAAGAAGCAGAAAAACCCAGTGAGTGACTGGTTGA
The DNA here is from genome assembly GCF_027587055.1 of Vibrio sp. MarTm2. NCBI lineage: Bacteria > Pseudomonadati > Pseudomonadota > Gammaproteobacteria > Vibrionales > Vibrionaceae > Vibrio > Vibrio sp. MarTm2. Next base: position 2,532 of record NZ_JAPPTK010000015.1, read on the forward strand.
TGCATCGCCAGCGTGTCCAGTACGGCGGCCGTGTGTATGAGCGTTCTGGCGGTATAAAACCCTTTATCAAATCGATTAAAGAGGGTTACTTAGGTTACTACCTTCCAGATCAAGATCATGGCGCCGAACTTAGTGAGTTTGTCGACTTTTTCGCTACCACGAAAGCGACCTTGCCTGGGTTAACTAAGCTAGCGAAATTGTCTAAGTCCAAAATAATCCCAACGTTCGCATCTATCGATCCTGGTACAGGCAAATATTCGATTGAATTTATGCCGCCAATAGAACTGCAAAACAGTGATCCTGACGATGCTCGTGGGATGAATAAAGCAATTGAATACTTTGTCGCCAAAGCACCTAATCAGTATATGTGGATTCTCCGCTTGCTCAGAACCCAACAAGATGGTCGCAACCTCTACCGAGAAATGCGCGGTAAACTATAGAAATAACAACGAGGCACCGTGAAAAAAATATTGGTCATTGGCCCATCTTGGGTGGGCGATATGGTGATGTCACAGTCACTCTACATTACGCTGAAGCAGCAATCTCCTGACGCCATCATTGATGTCATTGCGCCGGGTTGGTGTAAGCCCATCTTAGAGAGAATGCCCGAGGTCAACAGAGCCATTGAAATGCCATTTGGTCATGGCGAGTTCAACTGGTCAGGGAGAAAGAGCCTTGGCCGCTCACTGATTGATGAGCATTATACTCACGCTTTTGTCCTACCTAATTCAGCCAAATCCGCACTCATTCCTTGGTTTGCCAAAATACCGGTAAGAACAGGGTGGAAAGGCGAAATGCGCTATGGTCTACTCAATGACCTAAGACCAAACAAAAAAGCCTTTCAGTACATGGTCGAGCGGTACGTCGCTTTAGCCAACCCAAGAGACAAGATGATCAACTCACAGTCCCTGGGAGGCATTGATGTTCAACCTAAGCCCAGCTTATCAATAGATAAGTCGATACAAGCCTCCACATTAGCGAAATTTAATCTGACACAAGATAAATCGGTTATTGGTCTATGTCCTGGCGCAGAGTTTGGACCAGCAAAGCAATGGCCAGTTGAGCACTACGCTGCTGTTGCCGCTGAAATGATTAATCGAGGCCATCAAGTCTGGTTGTTTGGATCAGCAAAAGATCAACAAACCACATCGTCAATAAAGCAGCAGTTAACCCCACAGCAGCAAACTGCTTGCTTTGACTTAGCAGGAAAGACATCGTTAATTGAAGCGGTAGACCTGTTGGCAGCTTGCCAAAGCGTTGTCAGTAATGATTCGGGCTTAATGCATGTCGCTGCAGCGGTTGGCTGTCATGTGGTAGGGGTTTATGGCTCTACGTCACCGAAGTATACTCCACCTCTTGCACAAAGAGTGGATATTGTCAGCACAGACATTGAGTGCCGTCCGTGTTTTAAGCGTGAATGCCCGTTGGGGCATTTAAAGTGCTTAACATTGCTATCTCCGACAACAGTTGTCAAAGTACTAAATAGATATAAATAGGAACCAAATAGTGTTTACTAAAGCAAGTACTTATTTTCACCATGAAAAGTATTCTTATTTCATGCTATTCCTTTCATTTGGCTACTGTATAACCTTCCTATCCAGTGATTCAGCAAGTAGGTTATTTCAATTTTTATTAATCATGGGAAGCCTTCCTATATTTATCTTCTATCGAAATAAGATATTTAGGGACCGTATGGTAAAAATACTTGGCCTAGTAATTGCAGTACAAGTAATAAGTTGGGCATACTCTTTATACTCCTTACCAGAGATAGCTAATAGCGGCCCCAAAATTGATCGCTTAGCAAAACTTTTTAGCTTTTTCTTTATTGCGTACTGGTTAAAAGGTAAGATCAGAAATGTATTTTTACTATGGTCATGTATACCAATTGGCTTCTTTCTTGGATGTATAAGCCAATCAGATTTTATCAATACAACACTCCTAGGGCTAAATGGAGAAAGAATCGACTACGGCTTAAAAAACGAACAGTATGCTTCAATGCTAGCTAGTATCTCTCTATTTGTTTCAATATTTTTAATATCACAAACCTCTAATTTTAGTATAAGTAAACTAATCAAAAATAGAGAACCATTAAAATATTCAACTATAGTACTATCATTCATTTCATTATTTTCTGTTTTCGTCATTATAACAACACAAGCAAGACAATCTTGGCTAGCCATTGTTGTAATAATGTTATCACTTCCAATTTATTATTCATATGTAAACTCAGTAAAAAGCAAACGTAAAATATTATACTTCTATTCAGCATTAATTGTTTTAGGCTTAATAATTGTACAAATACCAATAATTCAAGAGCGACTTTTACGGGAAAACGCAACTCTTATTGCGATTGTTAACGGAGACTTTCATAGCATCCCTATGACAAGCATAGGGATCCGTGTAAACTCTTGGATAGAAGCAATTGACTGGATTATCAGAAGCCCAATTATTGGCCACGACAATGCAGCTATTGGACAAGTTATCCAACAATCAGATAACTTTCCGCAAAAAGTGAAAGACTTATTTAGTCACCTACACAGCTATCATATTGAGGTTCTGGTTGCTTATGGTTTTTTGGGTCTATCAGCAATATATATAATGTATGCTTGGTTAATTCTGTCTATGTATTCAATGACAAAGTCAAATCATAACCTAAAACCAATATTTTTCTTTTGCTTAGTTTTCACAACTTACTGGTTCATAGTCAACAGTTTTGAAACTTTCAATAGTCGCAGCATGGGCGTTTATGTCCACAATATTATGTTTGCGGGCTTTTACACTTTCTATTTAACTCACTCGCTAAATAAGCAGGAGAACTAACATGAGGGTGGCGGTCGTTGTTAATTGCTTAAAAATCGGCGGAATGGAACGAGTTGCTGTCAACCTTGCGGATGCTTTTCATGATGCTGGACACCAGACAGATTTAATTTACCTGAAGAACCGCAAGAAAGAAATTGAGCCTAAAAACAACGATCTTCCAGTACACCTGTTCAACCTAAAAAAGTCAGTGTTTTCTACTGGGCTTGGTGCACTTTGGTTCGTTGTTTGCAAAGTTTTGAATCTTGTATTCAGCAAAACCTTTCCGCTTTGGTTTGCATACGCTGAGTCTATAGTTTTTAGAAATCAGCTAAGAAAGCTCGAAGCGCAAAATGGGCAACCTTTTGACTTAATTATATTTCGTGGCCAAGGAACCTTTGAGCAACTTTGGCCAATTCAAGACAAACGCTTTGTTTATGTGTGTGAAAACGTACAAAAGAAGCACATGTACGGCCGACTGTCCCGCTGGGTTTTCACCAAGCTTTTCCAAAATAGAAACGTTACCTGTGTATCCCAAGGCGCACTAGGTAGCTTTCAAGATATGGTCGAAACGCACCAAATTACGCCAAAGAAAGCAATCGTGGTCAACAATCCTAATGACTTTATCAACATCCGGCAGCAGGCAGAGTGTATTCAAGAAACATTGCACGACAAGCCATACATTTTGGGTCTTGGAAGACTGGTTCCTCAAAAAAATTTCTCGCTGTTAGTACAAGCGTATCACTACGCTACGAATACATATAACTTACAGCAAGACTTAGTGATTGTGGGTGCAGGAAACAATAGAGATAATATTGAAGCTGAAGTGAAGCGACTTAACCTCACAGAGCGAGTTCACTTTAAAGGCCAACAAACCAATCCATTTCCATGGTACAAAGCCGCCGATCTCTATGTTCTCAGTTCTAAGCATGAAGGATTAGGCATGGTGCTAATTGAGTCACTAGCTTGCGGAACCCCTGTCGTTAGCACGGATAGCCGAGGTGGTGTTCGCCAAATCATGAATGGTGCATTGGAACCATTTTTAGCAAAAGAAACTCCTGAGTCTTTGGGTGAAGCCATCTATTTTGCTCTCAAACATGAATGGGATACATCATTTAATGACTATGTCCAAGAGACTCTCGATAAGTTTGATGGTAAGAAAATCGTCGAAGCTTATATTGACGAATTCGCGGAGAAACAATGATTCGTGTTCTTTATACAATCCTTCTCTTCTTAGTGTCGCCAATCCTGCTCTTTGGACTTTACAAACGTAAACCTGGTAAACCCTCTTTTGGTCCAAGATGGAAAGAGCATTTTGGTATAACTCCAAAGTTAAAGAGCCAAACTTCTCCCATCTGGATTCACGCCGTCTCTGTAGGTGAAGTGATTGCTGTTACTCCCATCATCAAAGCATTAAAGCTCCAAAATCCAGAAAAACCTATTGTGGTGACCACAACCACCAGCACAGGGGCAGAACAAGTAGAAAAGCTCGCAGATTTAGTTGAGCATCGCTACATGCCGATTGACTTTTCTTTCGCTGTGCGCGGTTTTTTAAGAAGTATCAACCCAAGTAAGATGCTGATTATGGAGACTGAACTCTGGCCAAATACACTCCATACTGTGGCACGCAATGGCATCACAATTACCGTTCTGAATGCACGTTTATCTGAGAAGTCTTATCGCAACTATCAAAAAGTCCACCCTCTGTTCGATATGCTTGCAAACAACCTTTCTCATATATGTTGTCAATATCAAGATGATGCAGACCGCTTTGAGAAACTTGGTGTAGATAAAAGTAAGGTTTCTGTAACTGGCTCAGTTAAGTTTGACATTTCAGTGCCCGAAGAAACGAAACAGGCAGGGATGCAATTGCGCAGCCAAATTGGTAAAAGCCGTCCAGTTTGGATCGCGGCCAGCACCCACAAAGGTGAAGATGAGAGAATCCTCGCAGTGCATAAAGAGCTCGTTAAACAACATCCTGACTCTCTACTTATCTTAGTTCCTAGGCATCCTGAACGCTTTGACTCTGTTCATGACCTATGTCAGCAGGCTAATTTTACGGTATCTCGTAGAACCCAAGGCGACGTAAGTATCCAAAGCCAAATTTACCTTGGTGATACTATGGGAGAGATGCTCACTCTGCTTGGCGCTACAGACATCTGCTTTATGGGGGGGAGTTTACTCGGCGATAAAGTTGGTGGGCATAATATGCTAGAACCCATCGCTCTCGGAGTACCAGTTATCACAGGTCCGAGTTACTTTAACTTCCAAGAAATCAGTGAGCAGTTGTTAGCAGAAGGCCTCATGACTGTATGCAGTTCTGAGTTAGAGATAGCTAACGGTGTACTAAAAATCTGGGATAACACCGCTCTAGATGGCCTCCAGGAGAGAATGAATGAATTTATGGTTCGCCATCAAGGGTGTATTGATAAGACCTTAAAGCTCATTTAAAGAAATGGCCGGATATCCCGGCCATTTTCCTCTCTTACTTCCTAAAACGACTAATGTTATCTAACGCTTCTTGAACATACTGATAGTTCATCGCCTCATCTTTCTTCGGACGATAAGTACTATCAAGAATCTGTGACTGTCCCGCACCATTTACTTCAATAATGGTATCGTCGTAAATAATGCCGTAGGCGCTGTAGCTGGAAGTCATTATCCAATTACGTTTTACGCTATCACCATACAGATCTTCTCCTGTCGAGTAATCGCGAACGTCATTCAGTGAGCCTAAATAGTTGTTCATCAATGTCGGCGCAAAGTCTTCATGGGAAGTGGTATAGGTAACGGTTTCTGCTAACTTATCTTTATCAACGCCTGGACCAAACATCACAAACGGTACTTGGGTTTGAGCACGGGTAAAGTTGCCGTTGTGTCCCCAGAAGTTCTGTTTGTTATCATTCATTTCTTGGCTGTGGTCACCAGTAATGATCACCAGTGTATTCTCTAAGTCACCCGATTCTTTCAATGTATCCAGAGCACGCTTAACCTGAGTATCAACGTAGCGGACAGAAGTCTTATAACGATTAAAGAACTTCTCTTGATCACTGTTGTTATCCAGTTTTAGATAATCCACACGCGGGATCATTGGCTCATACTTAGGCTCAAAGTTCTTCGGAAAATCGTAACCATGTGGCGCGTCATAGAATAGGAATGAAAATACTGGCTTAGAGGTATCTCGATTCTTATACCACTCAATCCAATCATCGGTTAAATGCCTATCACGTTGAGATGGTGTGAAACCGTCAGAACCAACGCGTAAATTAGGCACATTAACAAAAACCGTTTGGTGGAACTCTGGATTCGTTAAGCGCGCAGCCGCAAATAAGCCCAGTTGATAATCCAACGCTTGGAGGCGATCAACCAATACCGGAGATTGCTGGTTGGCAACAAAACCGTGCCAATAAGTACCCGGCAGACCGTAAAATAAGCCAAAGATACCCGTACGAGTGGCGTTACCTGTAGCAATGTGATCTTGGAAAATAGCGCCGTTTTTCGCGTACTCCCACATATAAGGCGTATTGTCCGCATTAAAGGTATCAGCGCGCCATGAATCCACTGTAATCAACATGATGTTTACTGGTTTGACTGACTTAAATTCAACAGGCTTTAGCGGATAGTTCAAGTCACTCTTTGGCGGCACTCGCATCGCTTTTTGGCGAGCAATCGCTTCTTTATCTAGCCAACCGCGTCTTTCCATGAATTTGTTGGCCGTTGCTGGATAGAATAATGGCAAGTAACGCTTCACCATAGTAACAGGCTGATACGCATGCGCTGCAGCCCAGATGTGGATACCGTTGGTTAAGAGCAACGCAATAATAGTCACGTAAGTAAACTTTCGCCCCAACTTCCATTGACGTACTGGCGCATCATTCTCTAACCAGCGAATTAACCACCATTGACCACCAATCAACGCAGCAATAGAGCCTAATACTGTGACCCAAGTGATCAATGGGAAACTCACAACTTGACCAGACATCACCAGCTCAAGAACAACCGCATTAATGTGGAAACGATACTGAGCGTAAACGATGGTATCGATGAACAACACCGCCAAACCAAGAGAAGCGATCAGCGCTTGAGTCGCATTTCGCCCTCCCTTCGGCAGGAATAGTGCAGGTAAACTCACAAGTCCAATGATGGCTGCCAACAGCGTCATCTGGCCTAATGTGCCCGCAAATATGAAGGCGATGCCTAGCGTATCAGATGGAAACTCTGGTAAAAAAGCGAAGTAACGACTCGCCAACGCAATCGCTAAGAGCGCGTTTATAAGAATAAACCAGCCATGAGCGTGCAGTTTCTGTTTAAAAGACATTGTAGATCCAATTAACGATTAAAATTTTGCTCTTTCGGTGACTTAAGAGCGGCTTAGCCTTCCTGCTTATAACCATCTAATAAATGATTAAAGTCTTCCTCTGTCCATTGAATGGCGCGTTTATTGAGCTCCTTGCGAAAAGAGCGGAGCAATCTATCTAGATTGCCTTGCTGCCAATTTGTTCCCGACTGTTGGTAACATTTATCAAAGTCGATAATCCAAGCCTTACCATGACAGTCGAGTAACAGATTGTGAATGTTTAGGTCGGTGTGATTCACTCCCGCCCTGTGCATTTTTCCAATCTCTCGGCCAACCACTTGATACTCCTGAGCGGACAATCGTCTTTCTTGTAACACATCGACGAGATCAGAAGCATCGGCAACTTTTTCACTCAACAAGTCTGCTTTGTAAGATAAGCCAAACTTAGTGGCACGAGCCGCGATCGGCTTAGGGACATTGACACCCGCCTCTGCTAGCTGCTTCAAAAGCATAAATTCCGCATAACTTCGGGTACTCTGCCACCCTTTAAACCAGTAGCTGTCCGAAACCAATTTGCCGAACAAGCCACCTCGTCGGTAGTGACGCAATGCCGCAGTTAAGGTTTTCGTCTGCACGAACCAAGTCGTGCCCCTACCTTGCGCGCTGCCAACCACTCGCCCTTCTTTCTGCCAGTAAGCCACATCAAAAGCCTTTGCCGGGTCTTCTAATAGATACTCATCGTCATACCAAATGACCTGATGAGATTGCTCATATTTCTTTAACACGGATGACCTCGTGGTTGAATGCTTAGCTGGCCGAAGATTGTAACTAACCTAGGCCCAAAAGTGATGGTAAAGGATGTAACCCCATGTAAAGGCTGCTAGCGTGAGGGCGACAAGCACCGCTGCCGAGCCAATATCTTTCGCTCGACCGCTCAATTCGTGACGCTCGGTGCCAACGCGATCCACCACAGCTTCAATCGCCGAGTTGATTAACTCAACCACCAACACTAAAACGACTGTCGCTAGCATCAAAACCGTCTCGACGACAGGCAATGATAACCACAGCAAAGCCAATATGGCGACCACCAGCAGACCCATTTCTTGTCGCACCGCCGCTTCATGGCGAAACGCGGCTTTTAGACCTTGGATCGAGTACCCAGTCGCATTAAGAATACGGGTAATTCCCGTTGCGCCTGGCTTGCCACTCTGTTCCGGATTCATAGCTAACCTTTTGGATAAGATAATTGCGGCTATTTTACATTTCTTGAGCTTATCTGCATAATTCTAGCCAACTTAAATCTTCGAGCCCTTACCATGCCTTTGTTTAACACGGCCCCTAAGTCAGTCTGCTTCCTGCGATTATCTGCCATTGGTGATACCTGCCACGCCGTTGCCGCTATTCAAGCCTTGCAGAAGCACTGGCCTAACACTCAAGTAACATGGGTGATAGGGAAAATCGAGGCACAGCTACTCGACGGTTTAGAAAACGTCGAGCTGGTTATATTTGATAAAAAAGCCGGACTAAAAGGCATGCAAGCAGTATGGCAACAGCTTAAAGGTCGTGAGTTTGATGCACTTATCCATATGCAACTGGCTCTTAGAGCCAGTCTGTTAACCCTCGGAATTAAAGCTAAGTACAAAGTTGGCTTTAACTTTAAACGCGCGAAAGAAGCACAATGGCTTTTCACCAACCAAAAAATTTCCGACACCTCATCAGCTCATGTCTTAGATAGCTTCTTCTCTTTCACTGAATATCTTGGCGTCCCTAAAACAAAGCCCCATTGGCAGTTACCTATCGCAGAGAGCGATATTAACTTTGCTACGCAAATACTGGCAGGCAAGCCAACTGTGGTAATCAGCCCTGCTGCGAGTAAAGATGAGCGCAATTGGCTCACCTCTCGATACGCCGAGCTAGCCGATTGGATTATTGACCAAGGGTACCAAGTAGCACTCTGCGGTTCTCCCTCTGAGCGCGAAATCAAACTTGGCCAGGCGATCTCTGGGCAAATGAACCACACACCTCTCAACCTCATCGGTCAAACAAGTTTAAAGCAACTGACTGCCATTTTGGCACAAGCCCAAGTCGTTATTGCGCCTGATTCTGGACCAGCCCATATCGCGACGACACAAGGTACGCCAGTGATTGGTCTTTACGGGCACAGCAATCCAAAGCGAACTGGCCCCTATAATGACTTAGACTCCGTCGTTAGCGTGTACGAACATTACATTCAAGAACAACAAGGCAAACCCGCGGATCAACTTGCTTGGAGCACGCGCGTGAAAGGCGATCATGTGATGCAGTCAATCACGTTAGACATGGTACAATCGAAACTCAAGCCACTTTTAAATCAACACTAATGAAGGCAAACCTATGATTACTGGCGTTGTTATTACTCTCAACGAGTCGAAAAATATTGTTGAGTGCATTCAGTCTCTACAGCAAGTCTGCTCGGAGGTGGTGGTAGTCGATTCGAACAGTGTTGATGACACCCGAGAACTCGCAGAGCAAGCTGGCGCAAAGGTCGTCATACAAAGCTATTTGGGCGATGGTTTTCAAAAGAATGTCGGCCTAGACCATACTGACAACCACTGGATTTTGAGCCTCGACGCTGATGAGCGATTAACCGATGAAATGGTTGCTGCGATCAAGAATCTAGATCTTACCTCGACAAAGCATGATGCCTTTGCCTTCCGTCGTCGTAACTACATCGGAAGCCGTTGGATAAAGCAGTGTGGTTGGTATCCGGATTTCTGCATTCGCCTTTACGACAAAACGCAGACTCGCTTTGCCGAAGTGAAGCAGCACGCCGCTGTACAAGCCAAAAAACCAGAGCGAATCAGCGCCGACATTATTCACTTTTCATTCGAGAATCTTGGTCAACTGTTCGCGAAACCTGGACGCGACTTCAGCGGTCGCGCGGCTAAAATCATGTATCAAAAGGGCAAACGCGTAAATGCTATGAGTCCGTTTCTGCATGGTCTGAACGCCTTCATTAAATCTTACATTATCAAGAAAGGCTTTATGGGTGGTGCGGACGGTCTCACTGTCTCAATTAGCGCCTCCCTGAGCAGCTACTTGAAGTATGCACGCCTGCTCGAGTTCCAACGTGATCCTAAAGTCCTAGAGAAAGAAGACTTCAACAAGGTGTGGTAACTCACCACACTTTGTCATAACAAGCAATATAGCGCTCAGCCATAGTCTCGGGGCTATATTGCTGTTTTTTCTTTTGGATGTGTTGCTGAATCTGCTGATACAAGTCTTTACTCGCAACCAAATCCAATAAGTGATGTTTTGCTTGGTCAACACTATCTGTATCGACTAAATACCCCGTCACTCCATGCTCGACGATCTCCGGCAGCCCTCCAGCTTTGGAAGTAATGACCGGCGTATCATGTTGATAAGCTTCCAACACAGCAGAGCCAAGTCCTTCACTTTTTGACGGCATGATCAATACATCCGTGCGCGTTAGCACCGAACCGACAAAAGGCGTAAAGCCAAAGAAGGTGACATTCGACAACGCTTTCGCTTGCTCTCTTAACGCCGCCTCTTCTTTTCCTTGACCCACAATCAAAAAGTGAATGCCCGGATGAGTCTCTGCAAGCTGCTTGGCCAATTCGATGGTAAAAGGGATGTTTTTAATGTCGAGCAAGCTTCCCAGTTGCGTAACGACAAATCGATCTTTCAGTGCTCTAAGCTTCACTTCAACGTCAGAGCTATCAGGGAGATTAGAGTAGCTGTCGTGGATAACGGTAAGATTCGAATTGTACTGCTCGATGTTGTTCGCGACTTTCTGGCTGACCGCGATAAGGTGTGCTGCTTTTCGATATGTTTTTTGAGAGACCTTACCTTTCAACGCCTTATCTACTCTACGAGAAATGACATAGGGCTTGATGACCAACCAACCTATAAGCCTTGCTAGATGCGCACCGCGACCATCATGAGCATGAATCACCACATCTTTAGACATCAAGGCGCAATACACAGCACGCCAAAAGCCAACGATACTAACGTCATTTGAGTCAGCAAAGCGCTCTCTTGCCTTGGCTAAAAATGGTTTATCTTGTTTACCCAAGATCAGCTGACGGTATCCAGACAAGTTTGCTATCAGGTTGAGAGTTTGGACTTCCCCTCCGCCAAAACCGGACGCTAAGTTTATGTGTATAAGGGTTTTATCTGTCATATAATAACCAGCTGAATCTCTCTATTACGCCGAACTATACAATAAAATGAACACGAACGTTATCTATCCAGGGACCTTTGACCCTATTACTAACGGGCACGTCGACATCATTCAGCGCGCTTCGAAAATGTTTCACACGGTTACCGTTGCTGTTGCAGAAAGCCCACGCAAGAATACTCTTTTCACACTCAGTGAACGTATCGACATGGTGCAAGAAGTGTTCAAAGGCCATTCAAACATCGTAGTCAAAGGATTTTCTGGCTTGCTGGTTGATTTCGCCAAAGCGGAGAATGCCAACATTCTTATCCGTGGTTTACGTACCACAATCGACTTTGAGTATGAGCTTGGACTATCAACAATGTACCAAAAGCTAATGCCAGAGATAGAGAGCCTCTTTTTGCCGCCGAATGAAAAGTACGCCTTTTTGTCTTCGACCATTGTTCGTGAGGTTGCCCTTCACGGTGGAGATGTAGCGGATTTCGTGCATCCGTATGTCGCTAAGCAACTACAAAACAAGTAATAAATACAACAAAGGCTGTCTGATGACAGCCTTTGTTGTTTAGTCCATTGCGTAAAATGCTTTTGCTTTGGAGAGCTCTTTTTCTGAGTGATTTCGCGCCCAATAGATCCCCCCTTCTTTTACCACTTTTGCGGGAATGCCAACGGCGATAGCATCGCTCGGGACACTCTTAGTGAGAGTACTAAAGGCGCCAATGATCGAGCCTTTGCCGATTGTTACACCTTTGATGATTTTTACATCTCTGCACAACCAAACATGCGGGCCCACGTAAACCCCGGAAATACGGTGATTCAACACATTGCCTTGTTCGTCAAAAATTGGGTGACCATCGTACTCTTGAATCAAGATATTGGCTGATAACATCGCGTCATCCCCCAAAACCAGTTGGCCATAAGACTTGATATTCGCACCTGAACGAATGCCGACATGTTCCCCAACCGCAAATAGCGCATTGTCACGAAGTAAAGAAAACTTACTTTTCTTGATCACCGCATCGTCGCCAATGTAAAGCGTACTATTGCTTCCCTTAATGAGAATATTCACATTGCCATTAAAGTTGTTGCCAATGACGACACGATTTCCTTTCGCTCGCTTGTCAAACTTGATCACGATACGGGAGCGATGCTTGGTTTTACCAATTGAAACCTGGTTCCCTTTCGCACCTTTAACGAACAACACTTGGTTGCGAAACAAACCGCTGACCATTTTAATCAGCAAAGCAAACTGACTCATACCATGCTGAAAAGAGTCAGGAAATTTGGCGATGTACTGCCGAACCTGTTTATTATCGAGCATCAATAAAGTTCCTTCTAAATTTCTCAAGCCGGCGCTTGGTTTGAATATAGGTGATGACGCTTGTGACTTTAAAGACATTCTTCAAAAAGTCATTGGTGAAACCATAACCATCGATCATAAAAATGCGCTCACCATCATCGTTTTTCTGTAGCACGAGATTTTGCAAACGCAGATCCGTCACCGACAGATGATTAGCTAAAATAGACTCAGCAAAATCATCAAACAGCTCAGTTAGCTTTGACTTATCATTCAATTTTCCGAGTGCCATCGACAAGCTACCGTCACCGTCTCGGATTAAAGGAAAAATAAGCCCCTTGCCTTCCGAGGTCTCCACCCACTCAATTGGCAACGCATAAGGTGCTAAATCAGGGCGCTTTAGGCTTTGGGCATAGTCAAACTCGCGCTCGCTTTCATCACGAGAGCGCTTCACTCGATAGCGCACCTTAATACACAAGTTGGGGTCATTGGGATGTTGATAGCAGATTCTCTCAGAACCTTTGCCAATCACTATCGCGTCCGTTAAATCAATCAAACTCGTCACCTAGTTCGCTCCAGCAACCTGCGAACGCAAGTAATAGTTTTGTAGCTTATGGTATTCTTGTGCCCAATCAGATTCTGGATTGTCAGTAGGCGTCGTTTGCGTCATGACCCCTTCATCCCAAGCATAAAGTTTTGTCGGGTTGCCATTTTCATACGCTCCCCACCGATTGATACTGCGCACTTTGTTGTAGCCGCGATTACTCACCCCATCAACAGACAACATGTTCTCACCGCCCAAGCTAATGTAGCTCTGACCGGACAAACTAAATTGGTACAAGGTAGGGAAAATGTCTCGATGTGAGCCAATTCTTTCTGGCTGATAGCGGTACTGACTGTGCGACAAAATAGGATCGGGAACATACAGATAGAATGGCACAGCATAGCTCACCGCAAATTCATCCAAATTCTTGGTCGATATTGAACGAACACGGTGATCGCCCGAAGCCGCAATCAAGGTTTTCTGTCCCAAATTAGAGTCTTTCACTTCCTGAATGAAGTTCCCCAACGCATCATTTGCATATTGGTAGGCTTCAAGCATCTCCGTCTCTTGCCCTGCGATACTGCCAATCACATCTTTGAGACGGTCACTTGCTTGGGTTACCTTCGGCTGATAGTCGCTTGGTGGGCGATATGGCGAGTGATTGGTCACAGTCATGATGTAAATCAGGGTCGGCTTCTTCGCCTCGTCCAATAGCTTACGAGCAAACTTGAACGTGAACTCATCCGCGACACCCCAAGTATCTGCATGTTCCTTGGCCTCTGGAAACGCCGCTTTAATACTGTTCTCATCATAAACGGTATCAAAGCCTTGCAGCGGCAAATAGTTCGCTAAGTTACGCCACATGCTGTTGCCACCGTAGATAAAAACGACCGCATAACCGGCTCGTTTATAAGGCAATACGGCAGAGCTAGGCAGAGACACTTTCTGCGCGCCAGAGTGGCTGATGGTCGGCACATCACTGTGGAACAACATCATAACAATACTGTCGATGGTCGCTGTCGTACCTGCCACAAAGCGCTCAAAGATAAAGTCTTCATCAAAGGCTTTGCGAAGGCTGCCAAGCAAATCGTTTCGCATCGGGTCATCTTCAATCAGGACATTCGTTCCTAATCCTTCCATCAATGCCATCACTACATGAGGAGGATTATCGGCTAAATAGTCATTCTTGTCGGTACGGTATTCTGGTGTCGGTTGACCGAGCATTTTCATCATCTGCTCAGTCAGCGCTTGCTCGGACACTGGGTCAAACTTCGCCTGTTTTTTGTAGTCGCCATTGGCCCAACTCAGTGCCATAAATGGGTTGGGGGTAATGATATTCAGCGGTTTGTACTGAGATACATTAGCGTGATAACGCTTGAGAGGCAGGCTGCCGATAGAGCCGCGAGCCACTATGACATACACCACTATCGTGAGTAACACCGACACTGTCGTCAGCGCCCAATGACGCTTTGGCCAATGCCAAGAATATGAACGCTCAATCAGTTTATTGGTAAAAATAAAGCCTAATGCCGCAACCAACACAGAGACCAAGAAAGAGCGCACAATGGGGTAATCTTGCCATGCATTGTCGAGCACCGCTTTGGTGTCGTCATCAAACAGACCAAAGACAAAAACATCGATATAGCTACCGTAGGTGACGTAGTAGTAATAGTTACCGATCGAAAAGCCGCACAGCAGAAAGAAAATAACCCCTGCGTACCAAGGTGTCGCTTTGTTCCACCAAGTAAAGAAGCGTGTTTTGGCCAGAATCAAACCCGCCAGTAAAACGGGGGCAAAACCGATAAAGACAATTTTTGCGTCAAAGCGGGCGCCAACCCAAAACGCTCGCACAATATCCGCACTGAGACCAGTTAACTTTTCAGGCTCAACAGCTAAAGAAAAGAACACTCCTCGGGACAGAAAGAGAAAGATAATCGCGGCAAAATTGACCCAAAGTACAATTCGGATGAGAGCTCGGTAGTTATGCTGAAAAGAAACCATAATGTCCCAATGAGTGTTGGAGCCAGCAGTAAGCTGGCTCAATTAAGATTTGGCTTTAAATACCCACTTATCGCTGAGCAAATAGTTGCTGACCATTCCCACCAAAATACCCAGCACTAAAGCAACGTAAGCCCATACTCCTTCGCTGCCGAGAAACTCTAACGACAGTTTAAAGGTCACGAAGTTTGGAATCGCAGATATACATGCCGAGGTCATAAACTTCAGCCACTGTTTACGTTTGGAACCATGCTGCGAAGTTGCAGAGAAAGTGAGGTAACGGTTGCCGAGCCAAGTCGAGGTCGCGGCGCAGAAAAAAGCGATAACACGCGACGTCATTAACGGCCAGTCAAAAACGTGGAGGCAAAGGGTGAAAATGGAGGTATCGACCACAAAGCCGATACCTCCAACAAATGCAAACTTAAGAAGCTTCATGAGTCACTGTTGAGCAGCGGTACATCGCGCGTCTAGAGTTTTCTGGCTCAAGCAGCAGCTTACATTCCAGTTTGTCACTGTTTAAGAAGCCTTCCATGTGTCGCTCACGACCAATGAGGTAGAACTCATCCGCTTTAATCTCAGCTGGAGTCGTTACCTTAATCGCCTGACCTAAGCTGTAGTACTGGCCAGAGAATGGACGGCTACGAGCGTAGTAAGTTTCTAGCTGCTCCGTTTGAGACTCAAAGAACACACGATCGCTCTTGTTATTTTCCATCCCTGTGTTTAACAGGATAAGTGCAATGAATAGCACGATAGGCAGAATCAGAGATACCACACTGAACCACTTCCAATCTTTTTCCATCACCATGATCGCAGCAAGAAGCCCCAATGCAGGGATACCAGGAAGCACATAAGCAGGAAGGATGTTACCTGACATTGTGAACATCAGCAGTGGCGAGATTAGCCAAAAAATCGCGAACGAAAACAGCCCTTTGTTCGATTGATTGGTCTCGTTAATGCGAGCACGACGGAACCACGCCAGAATCGGCAGCGCGATTGACCAAGGCGCCGCACTTTGCAGCCAGAATAACCAAATCATGCCTCGTGGCTCATCATGGGCGCTACCGTACAGGTCACCCTCCCAACCACTGACAACAAAGCGCTTAAAGTGCTCACCCACAATGAAATAATCAATGAAACCAGGTGTTGCACGCTCAGCCAAAATGTACCAAGGCATCGCGATCGCGAGCATCAATAACACGCCCTTAACGATAGGGAAACGCTGCCAAAGCTGAACAAATGCGCCGATTAGACCATGTTGTAGAACCAACCAAGGGAATACTGCTAAGCCCATAATCACAATCACGACAGGGCCTTTAGCCAACAAGCCAACCGCAAGACCAGCAAAGGCAAAATATGCCCAACGATCTTTAATGCCACCTTTCTCTTTTTCTAACCAGCAGTAGTAAAAACCGACCATTGCCATCGTCATACCAAGAGTCAGTGCCATATCAGTCATGACCGCGCCAGCAGCAATTGAGAAAATACCACACGTCGCAAGTACAATAGACGCAACTAGCCAGTTAAAGCCTTCACGCTTAGCCATGTAACCGATTAAAGCGATAACAAAAACAGCGGCAAGCCAGTGTGGTGCGCGCAAAGAGAACTCACTTAAGCCGAATAACTCAACGCCAGTCGCACTCATCCAAGTGAACAGTGGCGGTTTGCCCCAGAAAGGGACACCATAATCAAACTGAGGTGTCAGCCAGTTACCTGTTTCCACCATAAGTCGCGCCATTTCGCCATAACGCGCTTCGGTTGTATCCATTAGTGGATAAAGCCCCAAAGAAATCAGACGTAAAAGTAACGCGACAGCCAATAAGCCCCATAGGTGCTTGGCGGTGATCTTAATATTCACTGTTATTTTTCCTCAGGTTGATCTTTCTGCAGTGATGCTTGCGCTTTTTTCTCAATGTTCGATTGAACGATGTAAAGTGGTCGGCGTTTGGTTTCAATGAAAATTCGCCCAATGTACTCACCCATTAGACCAATACAGAGTAATTGAATACCGCCCAAACCAAGCTGAACAACCATCATTGATGGGTAACCAACAACGGGTTCGCCCAAGAAAATGGTTTTACAAATAATGATAAAGCCGTATAAGAAGGCCACGACCGCCATCAATGCACCAAGCAGCGTTGCAAGGCGCAATGGGCGAATAGAGAAAGATGAAATCCCGTCAATCGCCAAACCAATCAGCTTAAGGTAATTCCACTTGGTTTCCCCCACCAGGCGAGGGTCTCGCTCAAATTGTAATGTAATGGTGTTAAAGCCAGGCCATGAAAACAGCCCTTTCATATAGCGATTACGCTCTGGCAGCTGGTTAATGTGTTCCACAACACGACGGCTTAGCAAACGGAAATCACCAACATTCTCAGGCACATCCATCTGCGATACTGAATTCATGACGCGATAGAACCATGCCGCCGATTTTTGCTTAAACCAAGTCTCGCCATGACGCTCTTTACGCTGCATGTTCACAACATCATAGCCTTCGCGCCATTTCTCAAGCATTTCTGGCAACAATTCTGGTGGATCTTGCAAATCCGCGTCCAAGATAGTGACAACCTGACCACGGCTATACTCTAGACCCGCACTCATGGCGGCTTCTTTACCAAAGTTGCGACTCAGATTCAGGCTGATGATGTTGCTGTTCTCGCTTTCAAAACCAGCCACAATACTCTGACTCTTGTCACTACTGCCATCATCAATGTAGATGACTTCACACAATCCATCGATGCTATCCAATACGGGCATTAGCCTTTCATGAAAAGCCGGTAATACTTCCTCTTCATTAAAATAAGGAACAAGGACAGAGAGTAAGACATCAGATTGACTCTCTGTTGATGGTCCACAATGTGGGCAAGTTACCGCAGATGAAAGCTCTGTCATGGAGGGTACCTTATGTACGAATTTCACTATAGATGAGTTGTGTCAGTGACTGCTCACAACTCACCACAAAAAGGGGCTATATTCTACACTATTCGCCCAAGCCTAGGATAGGCGAAAGTAAATGAACCTTGTCTGAATGGCGTGAAAAACGTTACGAAAAGCAACGTATTCAATGCTATTTTTTTTGGCACGTATTGCAAAAGAAGGTGTTTCGTTGACCAATTTTAAGCTCTTCGATTGGACCACCACAAACCGGGCAAGGTTCCCCTTTCTTACCATAGACTTGCAGTTCTTGGGCAAAGTAACCGGGCTTACCATCCGCTTGAGCAAAATCCTTCAGCGTGGTCCCGCCCTGCTTAATGGCAGTATCCAGAACCTGTTTTATCTCCACCACAAGCAAAGCCCACTGCTTATTCGTTAACTTGCCAGCAGGCTTGATGGGATGGATTCTGGCACTAAATAGTGATTCATTGGCATAGATGTTACCCACGCCAACCACCACTTTATTGTCCATAATGAACTGTTTTACCGACACTTTCTTATTAACCGCCTTTGATGCAATGTAGTCTGCGTTAAAATCATCGGTTAACGGCTCAGGCCCTGCATTTTCAAGAACAGTGTGATGACCGTCTTCCGTCCAAAGCCATGCACCAAAACGTCTTGGATCGTTATAACGCAGTACCTTTCCATTGGTGAGCTTTAGATCCACATGATCATGTTTACCCGGCGTGATCTCTGCATCCAGCACTCGCAGTGAGCCAGACATGCCCAAGTGAACGATCGCTGCTCCTACATTCGTTTCAATAAGAAGGTATTTCGCTCGACGGGTAATGCTACGGATCTGCTGACCTTCCAGCTGTTTCAACTCTTGAGGGATGTCCCAACGAAGCTTAGGTGTGCGAAAAGTCAGCTTTGCTATTGTCTCTCCAACAAGATGTGGGGATATCCCCATTCGGCTCACTTCGACTTCTGGTAATTCAGGCATTGTAGTTCCTAGTGGGTTCTCTTTTACTCAGGCATAAGGTAACGAGTATCAACGGAAATGGCTATCCACTTATCTTGCCAGCTTTTGAGCAGCCAAAACTGTGGTGTCTGATAATACGTGATCCTTTGTGGTTCTTCCTGATCGACATACCACACTTCAATGGATTGAGGTTGACTCAACTGAGGCTTCAAACTGTCGAAGTTATCTTGGCTAATTTCTGTGCCAATCAACCCTTGCCAACGCTGCGCTAGTTCCTGCGGGGGGATAGCACTAACTACAGAGCTTCTCCATTCACCTTGGCTTTTCTCTAGTGACCAAGTGGAAAAGTGTAAGGCTTGTAAGTCTGCTGAAGGGTTAAGTAAATAAGGGTGTGAACTTACGACCGCTGGTTCATCGATAAGGTAGGTTTTAATCAACGTAGGTAAGTTGAGCAAACCAATAAATGCAATGATGCCCAGAATAAGAATATTGTTCCAGCGTCTGCGCCGTGAAGGGGAAACTCGCATTTTATTTTTGCTCTCTGCTGTTAATTGACTCAAAAATAGCAGAAAAGACGGAATCAGGCGAGGTGCCGGCTTTCCTTACCATCAGCAAACAGCAGATAATAAAAAACCCAACCACATTGCTATGGTTGGGTTTCTATTCACGCTTCCCGAGGGAAGTTCAAAAAAGCATCAATTACTTGATTTTCGCTTCTTTGTACATAACGTGCTGGCGAACTACTGGATCAAACTTTTTGATCTCAAATTTGCCTGGCATGTTACGCTTGTTCTTATCAGTCGTGTAGAAGTGACCAGTACCTGCAGAAGATACTAGACGGATTTTCTCACGTACGCCTTTCTTTGCCATTGTCTATTTCCTCTTAAACGTTTACGCCGTTTGCACGGATATCAACAAGAACAGCATCGATGCCTTTCTTGTCGATGATACGCATACCTTTAGCAGATAGACGTAGTTTAACAAAACGTTTTTCGCTCTCTACCCAGAAACGATGAGTTTGTAGGTTCGGCAGAAAACGACGCTTAGTAGCATTGCGTGCGTGTGAACGGTTGTTACCCGTTACTGGACGCTTACCAGTTACTTGGCATACTCGTGACATGAATGTCTTCTCCAAAATCGTTTCAGCTCGATATCAACCTTGGTGGCCGAACCTCTCTAGTTCTCTAAGAAGAATGTCGAGGTCTTATACCGCTATGGAAACCCATACAAGGCTATCAAAGGTCGCGCATTATACTAACTTGAGTAGCATTGCTCAAGACCCGAACAGATCCTTTTTACAGGTTTTCGTGATCTTTTTTAGGCAGAGCTGATTTATGTGCTAAAAAATGTCGGGCGATTGTAGCAGAATTCAGCGAACTCACAACTAAAAATGTGATTTAAATCCAACCACGTTCTGCGAAGGAAACAATCTCCCCATCACCAACTACAAAATGGTCCAGGATTCGAACGTCCACCAGCGCCAAAGCGTCACTGATTCGGCGGGTAATACGTCGGTCGCTCTGGCTAGGCTCCGCAACGCCTGACGGGTGATTGTGGGCTAGAATCAAAGCTGCGGCATTGTGCTCCAATGCGCGTTTGACCACCTCTCTAGGATAAACTGATGCTGCGTCGATTGTCCCTTGAAATAGCGACTCTCCAACAATAACGCGATGCTGATTGTCTAAATAGAGAACATAAAACTCTTCCCTTTGCTTATCTCTAAGCAGCCCTGATAAGTAAAGTTTGGTTTGCTCTGGGCTGGTTAATGCATCGCCTCTCTGCAAAGTTTCAGACAGATAGCGCTGCGTTAACTCTAACACCGCCTGTAACTGAACGTACTTCGCCGTACCCAATCCCTTGTGTTGGCAAAACTCCTCTTTGCTTGCGCCAAACAACTTACGTAGCGAGCCAAAATCTTTGAGCAAAAAGTCCGATAGCTCAATAACATTCATTCCTTTGGTGCCTGTTCGCAGAAAAATGGCGAGTAACTCCGCATCGGTCAAAGCGTGGGGGCCATGAGAAATCAACTTCTCTCGCGGCATAGATTCAGAAGGTAGGGATCGCATAACTGGCTCGGCAATAACAAAACAGAGCTACAGAGTTTCGTAAAACCATCCACAGATCCTGATCAATAATCGTCAATGCGAGGCAATATAAACTCCCCACCTTCGGTCACTACTCACTAAGTCGTAGTATTGGTGACCAGTACCACATTGTGCACCAATCACTCACTAGGCACATAAACATGAGGCGTGTTATCTTATCGCGCAGCAAAATTTACGGAGATCCTCATGCAAACATTAGCGGGAAAAAAGATCCTACTGGGCATCAGCGGCGGAATCGCGGCGTATAAATGTGCAGAGCTCACTCGTCGTCTTATCGAGCGCGGAGCCGAAGTACAAGTCGTTATGACCAAGGCAGCCAAAGAGTTTATTACTCCGCTGACCATGCAGGCGGTCTCTGGGCGTCCCGTCTCAGACAGCTTACTCGACCCTGCGGCTGAAGCATCGATGGGGCACATTGAGCTCGCCAAATGGGCTGACTTAGTCTTGCTGGCACCTGCAACGGCGGATCTCATCGCTCGTATGTCTGCTGGCATGGGCAACGACTTGCTGACAACCTTAGTACTTGCGACCGACGCACCTGTCGCGGTATCGCCTGCGATGAATCAACAAATGTACTTAAATGCGGCAACTCAAGAAAACATCGCCACCTTACAGCGTCGTGGGATGGCGATTTGGGGGCCTGCCGCCGGTGAGCAAGCGTGTGGCGACGTTGGCCCTGGACGCATGCTAGAGCCAATGCAGTTGGTGGAGCATTGCGAACAGTTTTTCTCTGACAAACCTTTAGAGGGAAAATCCGTGGTGATAACCGCAGGTCCAACCCGCGAAGCGATTGACCCTGTTCGTTACATCTCTAACCACAGCTCAGGCAAAATGGGCTTTGCTCTTGCAGAAGCCGCTCAGCATCTGGGCGCTCAGGTGACCCTTATCGCGGGGCCCGTCTCTCTACCGACACCTTCAGGCGTACAGCGTATCAATGTCAACAGCGCGCTAAGCATGCTCTCAGCAGCCTTAGAGCAAGCAACCCAACACGACGTGTTCATCGGTTGTGCGGCGGTGGCAGACTATCGACCAGAGACGGTTGCTGATCAAAAAATCAAAAAAACCGACGACAGTGACACGATGACTGTCACTATGGTGAAAAACCCCGACATTATTGCGTCTGTCGCGGCCCTCGAGAAATCTCGTCCCTTTACCGTTGGCTTCGCCGCTGAAACTCAAGATGTCGCCCACTACGCGCGCACCAAACTTGCAAAGAAGAAGCTGGATATGATTTGTGCTAACGATGTCTCGGTTGAAGGCCAAGGCTTTAATAGCAACGACAACGCGATCACCGTATACTGGAAAGAGGGTGAGCAATCACTTACCCTTGCCAGTAAACAGTTGATTGCGCGTCAAATCATGGCGACCATCGCTGGCAAGCTATAAAGCAATAATACAAAGCAATAAATAATGGTTGTTGGACTTCAGGCTCGTTTAGGCGGGCCTTGAGTCGTTATTCAGAATGGGTAAAAAAGGAAAGTATTCATGGCAGGCACAAGAAAAACCAACCGCCGAGAAGAAATTTTACAGGCGCTCGCTGAGATGCTGGAATCCAATGAAGGCGCGTCGCGTATCACGACCGCAAAGCTTGCCAAGCAAGTAGGCGTGTCAGAAGCCGCTCTTTATCGCCACTTTCCTAGTAAAGCGCGCATGTTTGAAGGCCTGATTGAGTTTATCGAAGAGTCTTTAATGTCACGCATTAACCGCATTCTCGATGAAGAAAAAGACACACTAACGCGCATTCGCCTTGTTCTGCAGTTGATTCTGGCTTTCTCTGAGCGTAACCCAGGCCTGAGCCGAATTCTCTCTGGTCATGCGTTGATGTTTGAAAATGAACGTCTTCGTGAGCGCATCAACCAACTGTATGAACGTATCGAGACATCATTGCGCCAAATTTTACGTGAACGTAAGCTGCGTGAAGGAAAATCCTTCCCTGTCGATGAGAAAATCTTAGCCGCTCAGCTTTTAGGTCAAGTAGAAGGTAGCCTAAATCGCTTTGTTCGCTCAGACTTTAAATATCAGCCTACTGCAAATTTTGATGAGTACTGGGCACTCCTAAGCGCGCAGATTCAATAAGAGGAACTTCATGTCTTCTGTTCTAGACTTATCTCAGACCAAAAGGATTGGCACTGGGAATGAAAGGATATGCTTTGAGCACCCGGATAATCCAAGTTTGTGCATCAAGGTTTATCACCCGATGGAAGAGATCATGAAGCATACGAAAGTTGTACGACAACAGAATGAAATGGAGTCGTACTACTTTGGTCAACTCGAAAAGCGTGGTGTCCCTTTTCATTTCATCCCTAAATGTTATGGCTGGGTAGAAACAAACTTAGGCCCTGGTTTGGTCTTCGATCGTGTTGTTAACGATGACGGAACATCAGGAAGACCATTAAAAGAGATGCTCGCGGATGGCTCGGTTTCTCAACAAGAAGCTCTGCAAATACTCACCCGCATAGAGCACTACCTGCTTGAGCACTCGATCAGCATTTGTGATGTCAGCCCCGGCCATATCCTCATGAAAAAGCAAGGGACAGAGCTCATACCTCAGGTCATCGATGGCGTAGGCAGCCGATATAATGATTGGAAACTGTACCTACTCACCCATGTCCATTTCTTTGCGCGCCGTAAGACGAAAGCGCTTTGGCAAAAACTCATTTCAATGATGCTAAACCATGAACACACTAAATAACGAACTGACCTTTACTCAGAAAGTACACCCAAAGAATTGGGGAATCTGGCTTGGCTTTGGACTACTGGGCTTAGTGGTGACCGTCCTGCCTTATGCGGTGCTGCTTAAACTTGGTCGAGGCATCGGGTCATTGACCGCAGTCGCACTTAAAAGTCGCGCTCACATTGTCCGTCGCAATTTAGAACTCGCCTTCCCTGATATGGGTACCGCTGAGCGAGAAAAAATTGTTAAAGAAAACCTCAAAAATACTGGCTTAGCCCTCATTGAAACAGGCATAGCTTGGTTTTGGCCAGAGTGGCGCTTTAAACGCTTAATTCAATTTAAGAATATTGAACAGATTGTTGAACTCGACACACAAAAGAAGGGCGTGCTAGTTGTCTGCACCCATGCGCTCAACTTAGAAATTACCGCTCGTGCATTTGCCACCTTCGCTCCGGGTTATGGCGTATATCGCCCGCATGACAATCCGGTGTACGACTTCATCCAAACTTGGGGACGTACTCGTTTTGGCAACCAAATGGTCGATCGCAAAGACGTTAAAGGTATGCTCAAGATTCTGCGCCGCGGCGGTCGACTATGGTACCTACCAGATCATGACTATGGACGTAAAAATGCTGTTTTCGTGCCGTTTTTCGCAATTGAAGATGCATGTACCACAGCGGGGACTGGCGTTCTGATTGATGCGAGTAAATGTGCAGTGGTTACCGCATCAAGCTTTCGAGAAGGCTCGACCTACACCTTGCAAGTGGATGATGAATTTAGCGCAGATTTCCCTCGTAAAGACGCAGAAGGCGCAGCAAGGGTGATGAACCGAGCGATTGAAAAGGTGATCCTGCGCGGACTCGATCAGTGGATGTGGGTGCATAAGCGCTACAAAACAATGGTCGACAGAGCCATGGGCAAAGGTTCACGCTATAAATAACATCAAAAAAGGCATCCAACGGGATGCCTTTTTAGTCTTACGAGTGATTCAACAACTTAAATGCCGTACTCCGCGCGGTAGGCTTTGACTGCCTCTAGGTGCTCAGCGTCAGTACCTTTCTCTTCTAGGAAGGTCACTAGGTCAGTCAGGCTAACAATTGAGATAATGGCACAGCCAAAGTCGCGCTCAACTTCTTGGATTGCAGACAACTCACCTTTGCCTTTCTCTTGGCGGTCAATCGCAACCAAAACACCCGCTAGGTCTGCACCATTTGCTTGGATGATTTCCATCGACTCACGAATTGCCGTACCCGCAGTAATAACGTCATCCACCAGCATGATACGGCCTTCCAGTGCGCTACCAACTAGGTTGCCACCTTCACCATGATCTTTCGCTTCTTTACGGTTGAAGCAGTATGGCGTATCCACATCGTGGTGATCTGCTAGTGCAACTGCTGTAGTTGTCGCGATTGGGATACCTTTGTACGCAGGGCCAAACAGAACGTCGAACTCAATGCCAGAATCCGCTAGCGCAGCTGCGTAGAAGCGACCTAGACGTGCTAAGTCACGACCCGTATTGAAAAGACCAGCGTTAAAGAAGTACGGGCTCTTACGGCCAGACTTTAAAGTAAACTCGCCAAATTTTAGGACTTCTTTCTCTAGTGCAAACTCAATAAATTCACGCTGGTATGCTTTCATTACTTTCTCTCTAAATAAAAGGTCTAGTTCTCTAGACGGTTCATAACATAAAGAAACATTTTCTAAATAGATGGCTAGGCAGCTAGGCAACAAGCACTTTCAGCCCTAAGAGCATAGGGAACCTATGTGATTAGGGGGAAAGAGTGCAGTTAACAACGCTGCAATGCTATCTATGACGAAAATAAAAAAATAGCCCCCAATTGGGAGCTATCTAAATCAATTTTCTAACGCCGCCTTCTGCGCCGCGACGATCTCGGTAATACCTTTGGTCGCCGACTCCAGCAACTTCATCAGCTCAGCGTGGGTGAACGGTTCGCCCTCTGCCGTGCCTTGAACTTCAATCATGCGACCATCTTCCGTCATCACTACGTTCATATCCGTATCAGCGGCTGAATCCTCTGTGTATTCAAGGTCACAAAGAATGTCTTCGCCCAGAATGCCCACAGAAACCGCAGCGACATGGCCTTTCATTGGGTTCGCTTTTAGCTTGCCTTTCTCTACTAAGTGTTGGAATGCATCAGCCATCGCAACGCTCGCACCAGAGATAGACGCAGTACGCGTACCGCCATCCGCTTGGATTACATCACAGTCTACTGTCACCATGATTTCGCCCATCGCTTCTAGGTCAACTACAGCGCGTAAGCTACGAGCAATCAGACGTTGGATTTCCATCGTACGACCACCTTGCTTGCCGCTTGCCGCTTCACGACGCATACGCGAATGTGTAGAGCGTGGAAGCATGCCGTATTCAGCGGTTACCCAGCCCTTACCCTGACCTTTTAGCCAGCGCGGAACGTTCTCTTCAACGGTCGCATTACAAAGTACTTTTGTATTGCCGAATTCTACCAATACAGAACCTTCTGCATAAGCTGTGTAGTTACGAGTAATTTTGATTGGGCGAACTTGATCCGCCTTGCGATCGTTTGGACGCATTGGCATCTACCTTATATGAAGGGGGAGACGTTTTTGGTTGGAGCAGGATTATAGCGAAGTTTGCTCTTCAAAGCTATCCGTCTCAGATCTGTGCTACTATTGCCTCGCGTTATTTTCAAAGATGATTAAACAGGAAAATTCGATGATCTACAGTATGACGGCTTATGCTCGTAAAGAAGCAAAAGGCGATTGGGGCAGCGCCGTATGGGAAATTCGTAGTGTTAACCAACGCTACCTGGAAACCTACTTCCGCTTGCCAGAGCAATTCCGCGGCCTAGAGCCAGTATTGCGTGAGCGTTTTCGCAAGCGCCTTGCTCGCGGTAAGGTTGAATGTGCGCTCCGTTTTGAAGCCAACCCAGCAGCAAAAGGCGAATTGACCATTAACGAAGACTTGGCGAAACAAGTCATCAGCGCGGCAAATCAGGTAATGGCATTGTCTGGTGATGATAGCCGTCTTAACCCATTCCAAATCATGAACTGGCCAGGTGTGATGGAAACACCAGAGCAAGATATGGACGCCGTCAATAAAGATTTGCTGGCCGCTTTTGATGCTGCGCTAGGCGAGTTTATCGAAGCGCGTGGCCGAGAAGGCGAAAACATGAAAGCGCTGATTGTGCAGCGCTTAGATGCCATCACAGAAGAAGTGGTGAAAGTGCGTGCGCGCATGCCTGAGATTCTAGAATGGCAACGTGAGCGTCTGTTCACTAAGTTTGAAGACGCAAAAGTTGAATTAGACTCTTCACGCGTTGAACAAGAACTGATTCTACTAGCACAAAAATCAGACGTTGCTGAAGAGCTTGATCGCCTAGACTCTCATGTCAAAGAAACCACTAATATCTTGAAGAAAGGCGGCGCGGTCGGTCGCCGTTTAGACTTTATGATGCAAGAGTTTAACCGCGAGTCAAACACACTGGCTTCTAAGTCAATCAGCACAGACATCACCGCATCTGGTGTTGAACTGAAAGTTCTGATTGAGCAAATGCGTGAGCAGATCCAGAATATAGAGTAATATCCTATAGCTTCTTAATATGCCCATAACTAATTTTAAAAACAAATAGTTATGGGCAAAATCTTTCCTACTGAGTCCTAGTAAATCCTATTACTACCCAAAACTTTCGGGGAGTAAGTTGGGTATAACCCTCTCAAAACCCCCTCACAAACGGCAACTTCTACACTTTACTACCCACTAGTTTTAGAGCTACTATTGGTTTATCTTCTTTTACTAAGGGTAGCGGTGTGGGAAAGCTAAAAGTAAATCAAGTTAAGTCTCTGGTTAGTAACCATAAAGTGGGTCGTCATAGTGATGGTGATGGCTTGTACCTTATGATTCCTAAATCTGGTCGAGCTTACTGGATGCTCAGATACACGATTATGGGTAAACGTCGCGAGATGACCATAGATAAGGTCGCGCACCTCTCTTTAGCTGATGCTAGATACAAAGCAATGGAACTAAAGAAGAAAGTTAGTAATGAAGAAGATCCCTTAGTAGAGCGTAAGCAACACCAAGCCATAACGATTAAACTAGTTGAACAACTATATGAAGACTGGTACGCCGACTTAGCTGCAAGATTGAAGCATCCCAACATTCCGAAGAGAGTCTACGAACGAGATATCGGTCCAATTATTGGCAGAAAGAAAATCAAGTCCGTAACTCCCCTTGATATCCGAACAATCATCAGAAATGTTGCAAACAGTGGACGACCTACAGTTGCCAACGACACGTTAATGTACTGCAAACAACTGTTTAACCATGGAATTAAACTAGGTTTAAATGACAATAACCCAGCATCAGCATTTTCTGTAAATGATGCTGGGGGAGTTGAAGGAAGCCGTGATCGTAAGCTTACCCTTGATGAGATTAAAAAAACCTTTGACGTTTTCCAACAGAACTTGCCAAGTTTTGGGCGTGAAAATTACTTAGCTTGCGCACTGCTTCTTTCTCTTGGTGTTCGCAAAACAGAGCTGACGGAAGCTAAATGGTCTGAGTTCGATCTGAAAAATGCACTATGGCACTTACCGGGTGAAAGAGTGAAGAAAGGAGATGGGATAACGATACCACTGACCGAACAAGTGCTCGCATGGCTTGAAGAACTCTATACGAGAGCATGTGGTTCGGAGTATCTGTTTCCAGCCAGAAGAACTAGCAAGCAGCCTCATATGGGGAAAGACACATTAAACAGAGCTATCTCGAAGCTCTTCGGTCGAGAGCCCGGGCGCAAAGTGCAACCACCGAATAAAATGGGAGAAATGGAGATGTTCACTGTTCACGATCTGAGGAGAACCTTCCGAACTTTACTCTCGAAGTGTGGCGTTGCTCCGCATATCGCAGAACGATGCTTGAACCATAAGCTGGGTAAGCTGAATGACACTTATGATATCCATGACTATCTTGATGAGAGGAAGGAAGCGTTAGGTAAGCTATCAAAAATGCTATCCGACTATATACAGTAAAGTAACCCTGCTAAATAGTTGAGCAATCAGCTCAGCAAGCCAAGTGCACCTTGCGGAGTTTTGCTAGCTTGAGCCAGCATGGAGGTGTTTACTTCTTTTAGAATCGACTGCTTTGTTAACTCGCTGGTTTCTTTTGCAAAGTCAGTATCTCTGATCTGGCGGTTGCTAGCAGCAACATTCTCTGATGATTGGTTCAAATTATTTATAGCATGATGCAAGCGGTTTTGCGTTGCTCCAATATTCGCTCTATAAGAATCAACAGAGCGTAGTAATTCATCCAGCTCCTCTGCCACTGTTCCAGCTAACTTTGGGTTATCTAAGTAAGGAATCGAGCTTATCACATTTACTTTTGTGACTTCAGCTGACGGGCTGTGATAAATACCTTTCCCAGTAGTAAAAGGGGAATTTTGATTATGTGGGTAGGAGTTATGGTAATGCCTAACAGCTACGTACTCATTTTCGAATTGTGAATAGTACACTAAACGCTGTGATTTTGTTCCATCATTACGTGTGTATTCTTCCGTTAGCATATGAACAGAATTACCTAATTCATCATTAACTTGTCGAGCAATACTTTCTACTGAAGAGCCTGCTTCTATATCAACATAAACAAAATCTTCTGTTTGATGGGGACGATCTTCATCATAAGAAATCCTTTGAACTCCGATACGATCACCATCTTTAGATATCCAACCTTGATTGTACTCGGTATATCTTACAAAACGATCTTCTACAACCGTTGACTGTTGTTCTTTTGTGCCTAAATTGGGCAACTCAATACTAACAGTCTCTCCACCATTAGAGCCAACCTGAAATGATTTGTGGCTATTAGTTCCATTAAGAAGTCGTTCTCCACCAAAGCTGGTAGTGTCAGCTAACCTGTGAAGCTCATCAGTTAATGCAATATACTCCTCTTGAATTGCAGTTCTATCTTCTGAGGATAGTGAGCCATTAGCATACCGAAGTGCTAGGTCTCTCATACGCATTAAACTTTCAGTATATTCATTCATCGCACTTTCAGCGGTTTGTAGCATGGATATACCATCGTTTGCATTTCGAATAGCAACATCCATTCCACGGCTCTGTGCATGCAATCTATTAGAGATCTGAAGACCAGCAGCATCGTCTTTTGCGTTATTAATCTTCATACCTGACGACAAGCGTTCCATCGAAACAGAGTGACTATTCATCACTCGGTGTAAACCTTGTGAACCCTTCATCGCAACTATGTTTGTATTAACGCTTAGCATAACTAGATGAGCCTCATTAACTACGAAATAACTGAACAATTAATCTATCGGCTGCATATGCATTTTGTTTAGCAATTAGTGCTTAGAAAGCTAGATTAACAGTGTCAAAGCTAATCCAGCTCGTTGTCTTTTCTCCTAAAACTCTAGGTTAAAGCTAAATAAAATGTAGTGTTGTTAAGCTATTTTCGTAGAAGTTAGGTTTAAGTACTTAAAATATAACCATATTTGGTTCTATGCGATAATGATGAAATCAAAACTCGGAGCGTTTTATCTTCGTCCATTCTCTTGCACGATATTGAAACAAGAATTTTCTTCTACCTAGTTCATTCATCCAACATAAGTAGTCACAAAATAGTAAAGTATCTAATCTGTACTTCTTAGTACAACGTCTAAAACCATTCGTTTTATAGTCTCGAACTTCGTTAAAACCTAATTTGCATAAGTAACTTAGTTGTTTTACTGGATTACCTATCTTTTGAACCATGAAAGGACGAGCAGTAACTCCACTCTTAATATGCTCGGGGTGAAGACGTTTTATTTTGTCAGAAAGACGTCCTAAGGCTTGTTCATTTCCTGTTAGCTTGGTCAAAAGATGGTAGTGACTCAGCCATTTTTGCGGTGACTTATGAAAATCCATCTCTAAAGATCCTAATACCGGACCATCAATGCCGCTGCTAGAAAGCAATTTACGTAAACGGTCTTTATCTGCTTGAACGTCATAACTGAGAAACTCGTATGCCTCGATGTTTCTAGAGTACTGAACCAAATGTAAAGCACAGTAGCGTATACTAGTTCCCATATTTAGCTCAGTTAACATGGTTTCTAATATCGATGTCACATGCTCAATTTGATGCTGACGTGTACAGCGTTTGCAAGCTGGGCTTCTACATGCTTCTCCGTCGATACAGTTTTCAAGCATATCCGCTAGGTTATGCATATCCGCATTCGTGTACCTTCTTCCACCAACTTGAAATAGACCATTTGCCCTAGATCTCAATGTGTCGATCCTAAAAGTGTCTTCCTCGTAAGCTTGGTGTTCATCGTATATCCATTCCCAACTTTCAAGCTTCAGATCGCATAAAAAATCATGAAGTTCCATTTTCTACTATCCTCTCATTTTCTCGATGAATCACACGAATCAATCCATTTTTGAACATCCGAGATTCGCCAAAAAACTATACGACCACACTTCTTCGTGTGTTCTGGAAACTTCCCTTGAGAGATCCACAAGTACAATGTTGAGTTAGAGATGCGTAGCTGATCCAAAATCATTTCACGTCGAATTAAACCTAAATCTGTCATGACATTCTCCTTATTTTTGATGTCACAACTCGATTTACAGTTTTCAAAAATACCCTCTTCGAACATAACTCAAATCTTGTGAGACTCACAAAAACCATTCTCAAACACCAAGAATCGTGAGGCTCACAATAAAAAACATATAGCTATCAAGGAATTAAAATCACAACTTCAGCGCGAGACTCACAAGAATGAAATTATTCATTGAGTTTTCGTGAGTCTCACGGCATAGTGTGATTGTGTATAACTCTTGTGAGCCTCACGAAATGAAGCAAATGGATACTGAAAAAACAGAAGAAGAAAAGAAAGAAGAACAGAAAAAAGCAGCCAACGAGCGTAGGAAGAAAGCAGACCGTATTCGCAAACAATCTGGACTAAAGACGAAGAGAGTTCATCTTCATCAAGAAACTCTGAATGACTTAAAAGCACTTGCTGAAATGCACGGTTTTAACACATCTGATAGTGAGCTTGGTTACGATGAACTATCTTGCTTAGTTACACTACTAGCAGATCTCTTGTGGGATAAGAGCTCGTTTAACGCTGTGGATTATGAAACAGCCATGCTTAAGCGGTTGCATCTTACGGTGAAGCATTGTCAGTATGAAGATGGTTTGATTTTTGCCATGGATGAGTACGAAATATCTGAACTACTTGGAGAGTACAGTTACACACTGCAAGAAAAAACAATTGAGCTTCTACTCGGAAGAGAAGCAACAGACCTAGATTTTGATTGGTCAGACGATGTTATAAAGGCATTAGCCGATGAAGAAAAGGTAAAGTCAGCAATCGATGTTCTAATAAATTGAGGTTGACCGTACTCTGATTCCTCTATTGATTTGAGTTTCGTTTATCAAATCGTAGAATGAGTGAAACTGGTTTTATACTAATGTGCTATGACAGAACTAACTCTTGATTGTGAAAGACAGCTTAATGTCAAACTCGAAGATGGTACTTACGGACTGCTCTCGTTAGAAAGGGGCAGATTTCCCACACTAAAATGTACCAATAGGTATGAACCTATTTTACCTCATGATGTAGATGAAATCCTTGTTCATGACTATATCAGTGGTGGGGAATCATCGTATTACTTATCTGGTCGACACGGCTTTTCATATGATAGTGAGCTGTTTGATCACGTATACACTGGTTCTGCAAATAGAGACAAAATAACACAAGTATCATTTCTCATGCCTCAGCTCTCTGTTTATTTTAACCATGAGATAAAAAGGAGATTTGAAGAAGGTGGGGACATCTCTGCCCAAACTAACATACAGTCACTAAATGCAGAATTAGTAAATAGCAATAGCATTAAGAACGTTGATATCTTTCAGTCGAAGAACTTGAAGGACAACGCCAATGGAGATGGTTTCGTATTCACTAGTACTCTCGATATCAATTTCACTTTCGAGTCCCCCATATCCATGGAAGAAATTTCTCGGCTTATGTTCAAAGTGACTAACCTGTTTACTTGGTTGTTTGGAACCCCATGTTATGCAACAAGAATCGACCTTTTCGATACAGATTCAAACAAGGGATACTTATATGTCCCAAGCCACAAAGTTGAAGATACCGATAAGGTTTCTCAACCTTACCCATTCATGCTTTCAGATCAACTAAGAGACTCCTTTCAAGCGATCTGTCAAAGCTACTTTGTTGATAATACATTTATTTTTGACCAGATATGGTCGAAAACAATTCCGTTGTTCAGCATAAAGAATGTCCTTGAGTATGAGTTAATGCTATATGCTTCAATTCTGGATAAGTATTTTAGCTATAAAGTAGATCAGCTTGGATTGGACAACGTAATGCTCGAAAATGATCACGCCAAGTTCATTTCCAGAGTGACATCTCTTGTTAAAAGCGATCCACTGATTATGGCTACCATTAATGAAGGATCTGTAGCTAACATCACAGATGAAGAAACCCTCAAAAGATTGATACCAAACCGCAGTACAGCCACGCTGAATAAGAAAGCTAAAACCTTCTTGCGCTATATCGGCAAGACAGTGTCCGACGTATTCATCAATGACAAAGACTTTTATCAGATCAAAGAGATTCGAGATAGAGCAGCACACGGTGAGGTGGAAACCTTATCTGCTCAGGAAGTCTATACGCATCTGAACAAAGTCAAGATGCTTACTATGTATCTAATATATAAAGACTTAGGTATTTCTGACAACAGCTTTCTTGAACTACTGTGCGTCCCTTATCATGCGTTAAAGCAAGCTTGCCGAATAGATTCATTTAAGCGTGATGTTGCTTTAAACAAGGCTAATATTATTCAAGTTGATGAGCATACATTTGACTTTGTGAAGAACGAAACGGGGATCTTTAATTTCGTATTTTCAAGAAAACAGCATACCTACCACGTTAATAAAGAGTTAACTCATCTCTTAAAAGCCGAGTTCTTTGGTGATCATTCTAATACTGGTAAATACCGGAAATTGGAAGATTGTTTGCAAT
Source organism: Vibrio sp. MarTm2 (assembly GCF_027587055.1). Taxonomy (NCBI): domain Bacteria; kingdom Pseudomonadati; phylum Pseudomonadota; class Gammaproteobacteria; order Vibrionales; family Vibrionaceae; genus Vibrio; species Vibrio sp. MarTm2. The sequence continues at coordinate 36,307 of NZ_JAPPTK010000015.1, forward strand.
CACTAATCTCCAATGACAAAAAGTCAGCTTACATTTCAGAATGTTACATCAAATCAGGAAGAAAAACCTACTTGCTAAGAGGTATAGTTGTCATCGACAAACTCAACAAACTTCAGTCATTTCGAGGTTCTAGAATCGCTGGCGAAAGCCACATTAATGCATAGTATTTCAATTTAGTACGCTACTTGTACAAAAATCTAAATGAGCAGCTAAAACATCATATACAAACAAAGCGACAGACTGTTCATTTGGGTAGTACATTGGGTAGAAAATGATACATAGACAACAATAAATATAAAAAATACCAATAAACAACAATAAGTTAAACAAAGGTATCAACATTAAGATCCAAAATATTGAATAAGGGTTTTTGAGTCTCTTTGAGCTGACTTAACCTTACCAGGCCCCTGTAAAATAGGGGCTTTTTCACGCTATTTACTCACTTTGCCCCGTGGATTAGACAGCGACCTGCCTCATCTGCTAATGATGAGCCCCCAGCTATCTGTTCTGCTATACGAGCCCTTACTTTGTTATAAGAACTCAATTGGAGCCAATCTTGTCAGGGCAGCTCCAAATATATAATCAGTCCTTCAGGCTGGACTTATTTTCCTCTTGCTCAATAAGTAACGATAGTTGCCTTAACAGGTAGGGTTGTATATCTCTCTGCCAATATATCTGCGAATAATGCGCCTGACTTTTTTCCGGAAGATATGGTCGGATTTCTTCCATCACTTTTTCTACCGCTTTCTTATCGGGTTCTTTAAGCCCACTTACAGCAAAGTCTTCTTTCACTTGAAGGGCAATATCAGGGTCATACTGCTCCAGTGCTTTTATCATCGCCCAGGCACGGGGGTTATCCTCATATTTATACATCAGATAAAAACTGTATAACGATGGAAGGTCACCTTTTGATACTACGTTATGCAATGTAAATTCGTAATATTCATCAAATCGCTCTTGAAGGAGATAACCTATCCCAAAGTGTCTCTCGCTAGCCAAAATCTCGGGGATAATCTGTTCATTCATACTCTTCCCGACGTCATAACCGTTTTTACCCTTCGCACTACTTATCAAACGCATCAGAGGAGAGGGGTGATGTTCCGTATCCAGCCAGTAAAAACCGGCAAGATCACGCTTAGGCTCGTAAGGCAGTGACATCAGAGAAAAAGCTAAAGTTTCATCGACTAATGGCACATCAAAATAAGCCAACAGTGCCAACTTGTTAAGCGTGCGGTCCCACTTTTTCAGCTGATCTAATCTGGCCTGGTGGCTACCGGAAAAATCGAACTCCAGTGAGGCTATCTGCTCTTCAAAGAAACGCAGACGTCTGACGTCACTCATCTGCTCTATTTTATTAAATAGTTTTTTATTAAAAACGCTACTACAAAAAAGTGGCCTACTGAAACTATAGAGCCATTTTTCAAACTCTGATGAGTACTGCCTTCCATTGATATTTTCGGCGCACCAACTGATATTTTTGGCTTCAAGCAACCAGTTATTATATAACACCTCCAACCATAAGTAGTCATCACCGTACAACTCCATCAGACGATGCGCTTTCTTAAGCCTTTCTGCTGCTATCAAAGCGTCATCATCACCAGATAAAGAGATTGGTGTCCATAGGTAATACGCCAGCGCCGTTTGAAGCACTCTGATATCCCCTTTTTCCGCAAGCTCTAATATCTGTGAGATATAACGCTGCTTTATCTCATCAGACAGCTGCAAATCATCAAGGCCTTTATCACGGCTATAATGCGCTGTTTGCGGAACGGCATTAGCAGAAACAATTTTTGCTCTGGCGGGAATAGAGCCAGCGGCTGCTTTTTCAACCAGTGTCGTATAATCCGGTGTCAGCTCCCACTGAGCTTTAAAATTACCAAGCCTGGCAAAATGCTGATTAATACGCTCAAAACGCCCCTCTCTTAGCTCAACGCCGGGACAACCACCACTCGCTATATAATGATAATAATCATAGTTCGATGGCTCGGTCGTTTTCAGGTCGTCTAAATCATTGGTGTAGCGTTCATCACAAGCCTGCCTAACAGGCAGAAAATCCTGGCTCACGGCAGGGAAGCCTATCACCACACAGAGCGTGGCCCAAAAACACAATACTCTTCGTTTCATTTTTTCTTTAACTCACATTAGGCGGAACCCAGTTTCTGCGTGAGTGCCCGTGATTATTATAAGCGGTTTGAAAGTGCGTAACGCGAATAGGACGGGTCACAGTAACGCGAAGAAGGAGTGAGAATTTACCTCCCCCTTTTTCTTGGCCTGCCTTTCAACCCGCTATTCGTCTTTTTCCAGCGTATTTCTATCAACATACGGCCAGTAATGGTGACCAACACGAATCAGCAAGGTGGCTGCGGCAAGAATAAATGCCGCTACTGACAGCCAAACCACCAACATCGCATCCATCTCTTTCATTCCTAGGGTGATGTAGCGAGCAATGGCCATCATCGCGATGTAGATGGGGTAACGCACGGGGATTTTTCCGTTCATCACAAACTGCTGCACCATGGCAAGTACTTCCAAGTAGATAAACATCAGCAGAATATCCGTCAGCAGCACCCTCTTCTGTTCAAAAACATGGATGAACTCTTCAACCATAGCAAACAGGGTGGCTAACGTGATGGCGACCAAGAGCAACGCTTCTAACGTATGAAAAATCTTAAGAAATGGGCGGCTAAAACCCTTAGGTAAGTGAGATGGCATATCCTTGATTCCATTGCCATATGATAGTGGTCTCAGTGTAACACGGCGTAAGAAATAAAAAATGGCCCTACCGGTGTAGAGCCATTAGCAATAAGTCGAACTGCGATTAAAGCAGAATCAGATAACTTAAGAACACAGCACCTAAAACATAGATGACAGGGTGTACTTCTTTGCCTTTACCGGCAACAACCATTGAGAACGCGTAGCTAATAAAGCCCATCGCCATGCCGTTCGCTGGTGAAAAGCTCAACACGGTAAACATAATGGTAAAGAAGGCCGCAATGCGTGACTCCTTCTTATCCCATTGAATTTGACCAAGGCGGCCAATCATGTAGATACCGACCACCACCATTGCCGGTGCTACCATCGCTGCTGAGAAGATAGAGAACAGCGGATAGAGGAATAGCGATACGAGGAACAAGCCCGCAACCACTACCGCAGCCAGGCCTGTTTTGGCGCCTTGGGAAGAGGCGATGCCTGACTCAGAGAAAGCGGTAATGGATGTCGTACCCAATACTGAACCAATCACTGTACCGCCTGCATCGGCGACCAATGCCGAACGTGCGTTTGGCACCTTACCATCTTTGTCGATGATGCCCGCATCTCGGCCAACACCAACGATGGTACTCATACCATCAAAGAAGTCGACAATCAGGAAGATCACCACAATAAACAGTAAATCAAACATCTTCTCTGCTGTTAACCCAGATAGGTCGAAAATCGCACCAAAGCTGCCAGACATACTTGGTGGCGCGGTAATGATTTGCTCAGGCAGTGGCGCATTATTCGTGCCCATCACCATATCCGCGATCACCGTCAGCACAATTGCAGACACGAAAGAGATAAAGGTCGCCAACTTAATATCGCGGATCATGCAGCCAAGGGCGATAAATATACTGATATAAGCAATGATTACTTGAGGGTTAGCAATATCGCCCATCCCCACCAGAACAAATTTGTTGTCAACGATGATGCCAGCGTTTTTTAAACCCAAGAAAGCAATAAAGAGCCCCAACGACACCGTAATCGCGTTTTTCAAATCTTCAGGAATGGATTCAATCAACGACTTACGAATATTGGTCAGAGAAAGCAGCAAATACAGCACGCCTGACAAAAAGATACCAAATAGGGCTTCATTCCATACCAAAGCCACAGAGCCACTAAGCAGCATGCCTTTGAAAAAGCCATTCATGCTCATGCCTGGCGCAAGCATCACTGGGTAGTTACCCCAAATACCCATAATGAGTGTCGCAGCAGCAGCGGCTAATGCTGTCGCCGTAAAAACTGCGCCTTTATCCATGCCTGGAATCCCACCTAGAATCGCTGGGTTCACGGCCAGAATGTAGCTCATGGCGAGGAAAGTAATAAAACCCGCATACAGCTCGGTGCTGACCGTGGTTTTACGCGCTGAAATCTTAAAGATGGACTCAAGAATACCCGGATTGTTTTGGGCTTTGATGGCAGTATCGAGACTCACAAGGAAACCTTAAATGATTGAATAGACGTTGTCGGAATCAAATGCTGAATGAGCGGATAGACTTGCCACCATCAAGACAAAAACTGTAGTCACCAAGATAGGCTCGGTGGTAGAAACGTCTAATCCAATTCACTAGACATATACAGCATTTAATCGTTTGCGCGAATTGTACGAATCCCGAGTAAAAACTCAACGCCTTTCTGATAGAAATCACAAAACCAAGCAAACGTTTGCTATCGATCAATAATTCCCGTAAATCACTCACCGAAGCACAAGCCTCATTCTGATGTTCACACTAAGATGGGTTGTAGTTGTTCTAAATTGACGATTTGTGCTACTCTTCGCCTCCATTTTTCTGACCTAATTTTCACCATCTCGGCGATCAAGTACGGTCAGTGCTATCTTTAAAATACGTCGATACTTTCTCATCGATAACATCAAACCAAACGTGGAATTGTACCTATGGGCAAAGGCACTCTTTATATCGTATCTGCACCAAGCGGCGCGGGAAAATCGAGCTTGATTTCAGCAATGCTAGAAACCAACCCTACTTACGCAATGAAGGTGTCTGTATCGCATACGACTCGCGGCATGCGCCCTGGGGAGCAAGATGGTGTTCATTACCATTTCGTGCAGAAAGAACACTTTGAAGAGCTGATTGAGCAAGGCGCCTTCCTTGAGTATGCCGAAGTATTCGGTAACTACTACGGTACATCACGTATTTGGATTGAAGAGAACCTAGATAAAGGCATCGACGTATTCCTAGACATCGACTGGCAAGGCGCACGCCAAATCCGTGAGCAAATGCCACAAGCGAAAAGCCTATTTATTTTGCCACCATCAAATGGTGAACTTGAGCGTCGTTTGAATGCTCGAGGCCAAGATAGCGAAGCCGTCATTGCCAAACGCATGGCTGAAGCCAAGTCAGAAATTTCACACTACAACGAGTACGACTACGTGATCGTTAATGATGATTTTGACAATGCCCTTATGGACTTCAAAGCCATCATCCGTGCAGAAAGATTGAAGCAAGACAAGCAAGCTGCTAAATATAAAGGCATGCTTGACGCTCTGTTAGCAGAGTAATTTCTATTTTTGCAGGCTGAATCGACAAACGATCTGAGGATCTTTTGATGATCTTTCCTAACTTGGCTAGATACATAAGTCTAGACACTAGGAACTGTCAGCCTGTATAATTTCTCGTCATACAAAATTTTAGTTAACTATTTGGAGTCCTCATGGCACGCGTAACTGTTCAAGACGCTGTTGAAAAAGTTGGCAACCGTTTCGACCTAGTTCTCATTGCGGCTCGCCGCGCTCGTCAAATGCAAACTGGCGGTAAAGATTCACTAGTGCCAGAAGAGAACGATAAGCCAACGGTTATCGCCCTACGCGAAATCGAAGAAAGCCTTATCACTAAAGAGATCCTAGATGCTCGTGAGCGTCAGGAACAGCAAGAGCAAGAAGCAGCAGAATTAGCAGCAGTAAGCAGCATCGCTCACAACCGCTAATCTGACTCTCTTCACTACAACTATCTTTTCGGGCCTAAAGTTTGTATCTATTCGATAGCCTCAAAGACGTTGCCCAAGAATACCTAACAGAGCCTCAAATTGAGGCTCTGCGTCAATCTTATGTGGTAGCGAAAGACGCCCATGAAGGGCAAACCCGCTCTAGCGGTGAACCGTACATTATCCACCCCGTTGCTGTTGCTCGTATTTTGGCTGAAATGCGCCTTGATATTGAGACTCTCCAAGCGGCACTTCTCCACGATGTGATTGAAGACACCGAAGTCACCAAAGAAGAGTTGGAAGCGCAATTTGGCAATACCGTTGCTGAACTAGTGGATGGTGTATCTAAGCTGGATAAGCTTAAATTTCGTGATCGCAAAGAGGCTCAAGCCGAGAACTTTCGCAAGATGGTCCTTGCCATGGTGCAAGACATCCGCGTTATCCTCATTAAGCTTGCAGACCGTACACACAACATGCGTACGTTAGGTGCACTTCGTCCAGACAAAAAGCGTCGAATCGCCCGCGAAACTCTCGAAATTTACTCTCCTTTGGCTCACCGCCTCGGTATCCACAACATCAAAACTGAGCTAGAAGAGCTTGGCTTTGAAGCCCTCTACCCTAATCGCTATCGCGTCCTCAAAGAGGTGGTTAAGGCGGCTCGTGGTAACCGAAAAGAGATGATTCAGCGCATTCACACTGAGATTGAAGGTCGACTAGAAGAAGTTGGTCTCAAGGCTCGCGTGTTTGGTCGCGAAAAGAACTTGTTCTCCATCTACAACAAGATGAAGACCAAAGAGCAACGCTTCCATACCATTATGGATATTTACGCGTTTCGTGTCGTCGTAGAAAGCGCAGACACCTGTTACCGAGTGTTAGGTCAAGTACACAGTTTGTACAAGCCGCGTCCAGGTCGCATGAAAGATTACATTGCCGTGCCTAAGGCTAATGGCTACCAATCACTGCACACCTCAATGGTTGGCCCTCATGGCGTGCCTGTTGAAGTACAAATCCGTACTGAAGACATGGACCAAATGGCGGACAAAGGTGTCGCTGCGCACTGGTCATACAAAGGCAACGGCGATCGCTCTGGTACAACGGCTCAGGTTAAAGCGCAGCGTTGGATGCAGAGCCTACTCGAGCTTCAACAAAGTGCAGGCAACTCCTTTGAGTTCATCGAAAATGTAAAATCTGATCTCTTCCCTGATGAGATTTACGTCTTCACGCCAAAAGGTCGAATTGTAGAACTGCCTGTCGGTGCAACTGCGGTTGATTTTGCTTACGCCGTGCATACCGATGTGGGTAACACTTGTGTGGGCGCGCGTGTTGACCGTAACCCTTACCCATTGAGCAAAGCACTGAAAAACGGTCAGACCATCGAGATCATTAGCGCGCCGGGCGCTCGTCCGAACGCAGCATGGCTCAACTATGTCGTGACATCTCGTGCTCGTACCAAAATTCGTCAAGTGCTGAAAACCATGCGCCGCGAAGAGTCCATCACACTGGGTCGTCGTCTGCTCAACCATGCACTGGGTGAATTGTCGCTTTCAGACATTAGCGAAGAGAACATCGCTCACGTCCTCAGCGATCTGAAAGTCGCATCGATTGATGATTTGCTGGCCGATATTGGCTTAGGCGAGCTGATGAGTATTGTCATTGCGCGCCGCCTGTTGGGTGATGCAGATGAGCTCACCGAGGTCGCAGGGCCCGATGACAACTCGAAGAAAAAACTGCCGATCCGTGGAGCAGAAGGTTTACTCCTCACTTTCGCTAACTGTTGTCACCCAATCCCAGATGACCACATCATTGCCCATGTGTCTCCAGGTCGCGGCTTAGTGGTTCACCGTGAAACATGTCCTAACGTGCGTGGCTACCAAAAAGAGCCTGACAAGTACATGGCGGTAGAATGGTCTGCCGAATACGACCAAGAGTTCATTACTGAATTAAGAGTCGATGTGCAAAATCGTCAAGGTGCACTGGCAGAGCTAACCAATGTTATCTCCAAGACAGGGTCCAACATTCATGGTTTGTCGACCGAAGAGCGAGACGGCCGACTCTACACCGTGACGGTACTGCTGACTACTAAAGATCGTGTTCACCTTGCTGGCATCATGCGCAAAATTAAAGCTATGCCGCAGACGCTCAAGGTTCGCCGTCGTAAGAATTAATCAACTCACTCGTTGAATCTAAATGTCCTTGAAGCCACTGGTTTCAGGGACATTTTTGTAAGTAAGTTATTGTTATGAATTTAGAACGCTACAACCGAATCCAAGAAGTCCTTAAAGCTCGCCAAGCAGACCTCACACTCTGCTTGGAAGAAGTGCACAAGCCAAACAATGTTTCTGCCGTTATTCGCACCGCTGACGCGACGGGGGTTCATAAAGTCCATGCGGTCTGGCCAAATGAAATGCGCACACTAAGCCATACTTCAGCAGGCGCGCGCAATTGGGTCGATGTTGAAACCCATGACTCTATCGAGGACGCCATCAATGAGCTGAAATCACAAGGCATGCAAGTCCTTGTGACCAACTTGTCTGAAACCGCCGTCGATTTTCGCGAGATTGACTTCACCAAACCAACCGCCATCATTTTAGGCAGCGAAAAGACGGGCGCATCCGAGCAAGCGAAACAACTGGCCGACCAAGATATCATCATCCCTATGATTGGCATGGTTCAGTCACTCAACGTCTCTGTGGCGAGCGCGGTGATCCTGTATGAAGCGCAGCGCCAACGTGAAGCCGCAGGTATGTACGACAACGAAGTCAGCGCTATTCCTGAAGAAGTCATCCATCGAACCCTATTTGAGCGCGGCCACCCTGTTCTGGCGAAAGTCGCCAAACGCAAAGGCCTTGCCTACCCACCGCTCGATGACCAAGGCCAAATCGTCGCCGATGAGTCTTGGTGGGCTGAGATGCAGAAGAAGTAACCAGCCAAAAATCCCTGTACAAAAACACAGCTCGGTGGTTAACTATCTAGATTAGATTGAATGACTTACCGAGCCTTGCTATGTCCCAACTGCTATCTGCGATTCCATTAACTTCTCTCACCGGTGTGGGAGCAAAAGTGGCTGAGAAACTGGCAAAAGTTGGGCTTCACTCCGTCCAAGACTTGCTTTTCCATCTTCCACTGCGCTACGAAGACCGGACTCGAATCTACCCAATCGCCAAACTGCATGCGGGCCTATGGGCGGCGGTCCAAGGCAAAGTAATGGCCGTCGATACGCTGTTTGGTAAGCGAAAAATGCTGACAGTTAAACTGAGCGATGGCAACGGTACGATTACGCTGCGCTTTTTCAACTTTACCGCTGCAATGAAGAACAATTTTGCAGAAGGCAAAACTGTTCATGCTTATGGAGAAGTCAAACGCGGTGGCTATGGTTTAGAGATTGTCCATCCAGACTACAAATTTTACGCTCCAAATCAGAAAACCGACGTTGAGGAAACACTGACGCCGGTCTACCCAACCACAGAAGGATTACGCCAGATCACTCTGCGTAATCTGACAGAGCAAGCTTTGGCACTACTGGATAAATCAGCCGTGCAAGAGCTACTTCCAGCAGGGTTATACGATCACCAAATCACACTCGGGCAGGCGCTACATACCATTCATCGCCCACCGCCCAACATGGATTTAGACCAATTTGATGAAGGGAAGAATCCAGCGCAAATGCGCCTGATCATGGAAGAGTTACTGGCACAAAATCTCTCGATGCTGTCGGTTCGCAGTAAGGGCCAGCAAGACGCAGCGCTACCTCTGGGTGAGTCACATAAACTCAAACAGCAACTGCTCAAGCAATTGCCGTTCACGCCAACCAATGCTCAAGCGCGGGTCGTGGGCGAGATAGAACAAGATTTGGCTAAGCCCCACCCGATGATGCGCTTGGTGCAAGGCGATGTTGGCTCAGGGAAAACCTTAGTCGCTGCTTTAGCTGCGGTGCGCGCTCTTGAGCACGGCTATCAAGTCGCCCTTATGGCGCCAACTGAGCTTCTCGCTGAGCAACACGCAATCAACTTTGCTAACTGGTTTGAACCCATGGGCATCAAGGTTGGCTGGTTGGCGGGCAAACTAAAAGGCAAAGCCAAAGAGGCCGAGTTAGCTCGCATTGCCAGCGGCGAAGCGCAAATGGTGGTCGGTACTCACGCGCTCTTTCAAGAACATGTTGCTTTTGATCATCTCGCGTTAGTCATCATTGATGAACAACACCGATTTGGCGTTCATCAACGCCTTGAACTGCGTGAAAAAGGCGAAAAACAAGGGACCTACCCACACCAGTTGATCATGACAGCGACACCGATCCCGCGCACCTTGGCGATGACCGCTTATGCAGATCTCGAGACATCGGTCATTGACGAGCTCCCACCGGGTAGGACGCCAATTCAAACCGTCGCCATTCCCGATACAAAACGAGACGATATTGTTGAGCGAGTCAGAAATGCCTGCCTCAACGAGGGTAAGCAAGCGTATTGGGTGTGTACATTAATTGATGAATCTGAGGTGTTAGAAGCTCAAGCTGCCGCTGATACCGCCGAGGAGCTACAACGTAAATTGCCAGACGTGAAGATTGGCTTGGTCCACGGCCGCATGAAGCCGGCAGAGAAACAAGCTGTGATGCAGGATTTCAAAGACAACAAACTGCACCTGCTGGTTGCCACAACGGTTATTGAAGTTGGCGTTGATGTACCTAACTCTAGCTTAATGATCATCGAAAACCCCGAGCGCTTGGGTTTGGCGCAGTTGCACCAGCTGCGTGGTCGTGTAGGTCGAGGCAGCGTTGCCAGCCATTGTGTGCTGCTCTACCATTCCCCCCTATCGAAAACCGCGCAAAAGCGCCTAGCCGTGCTGCGTGAGAGCAACGATGGCTTTGTGATTGCGCAGCGTGATCTAGAAATTCGAGGCCCAGGTGAGTTATTAGGCACCAAACAAACGGGCATGGCGGATTTTAAGATTGCAGACCTAGTGCGCGATCAGCGTTTAATTCCGGAAGTGCAACGTATCGCTCGCCATATACACGACCATTACCCCGACAACGCTGCAGCGATTATTGACCGCTGGTTAGGTGATAGGGACGTGTACTCCAAAGCGTAGCAAGAAAACAATTCCAGATACGAAGAAACAAAAAAAGGAGCCACTCTTAACAAGTGTCTCCTTTTGATTTCGCGCTAGCCGCTAATCTTTGACCTTAAGAATCTCGTCCCAAGGTAAGGTTTCATCACCCAATACGATAAAGTTTGGGTTTTCCAGTGACTCACGCTCGTTGTAGGAGAGTGGCGCAAGTTGTGTACTGAGGATTCGACCTCCGGCTTCTTCCACAATGCACTGCGTCGCCGCGGTGTCCCACTCCCCAGTGGGGCCCAAACGAAGGTAACAATCCACCGCTCCTTCCGCAACTAAACACGCTTTTAGCGCCGCCGAGCCCAAAGGTACCAGATCGTAATTCCACGCACTGCTCATACGGTTTGTAATGCGATTAATGTCCTGACGACGGCTAATCGCAATGGCAATAGGGTTCGCCTGTCCATCATGCTGATGCGTATTGATGCTCACGCTCTCACTCATGTCAGGGATTTTCCAAGCCCCTTTTCCTTGATAGGCATAATACGTGACCCCAGAAACGGGGCCGTACACCACACCCATCACAGGCTTGTTATCTTCCACTAAGGCAATAATGGTCGCAAAATCCCCACTGCGTGCAATGAACTCTTGAGTGCCATCCAGCGGGTCCACCAACCAATAGCGATTCCATTGTGAGCGCTGCTCCAAACTAATATCCGCCGCCTCTTCCGATAACACAGGAATATCAGGCGTCAGTTCTGACAGCTTCTCAACAATCAGTTTGTGTGCCGCAATGTCAGCACTGGTAACGGGGGTCTCATCACTTTTGGTGTACTCTTGATACTCTTTTTTCTCATAGATATCGAGAATAAGCTGCCCGGCTGAACGGGCGACTTCAATCACTGCAGGCAAATGATGGGAAAGGTCTTCTGTCATTGGCATAATCCATCCTTATCACTCTGCTTTATTTATGGTTTTAAGGTACGCAGAGCGAGTAGCAACGCGGTAATACTGCGCGCTTCGCAAAAATCGAGATGAGTGAGGAGATCTTCGGCTTGTGCAAGAGGCCAACGAATGATCTCTAGCGGCTCTGGCTCATCACCCTCTAACTGTTCTGAGTATAGATCCTCTGCAATAAACAGGGTCATTTTGCTGGAGAAATAAGACGGTGCTAAGACCACATCTTTCAGTGGCGTCAGCTTACGTGCGCCAAAACCGATCTCTTCTTTAAGTTCTCGATCGGCCGCGTCAAACGGCGTTTCTCCTGGGTCAATAAGACCTTTAGGGAACCCCAGCTCGTAGCGCTCGGTTCCCGCAGCATACTCTCGCACCAAGAGTAAATCACCCTGCTCTGTCACAGGTACCATCATGACGGCATTGCGACCACTGGGCTTCATACGTTCATAAGTGCGTTCTTCACCGTTACTAAAACGCAAATCCATCGCCTCAATGGTAAACAATCGTGATTGTGCAACGGCTTGTTTAGCCAGAATTTCTGGTGGGTTCCGTTTCGCCATGAACGCGCTCCTTAGCATAAGATGAAGCTATTAATATATGAGAAATTGCTCTCGTTTGAAATCAAAAAAAAGGGCTGACTTTTCCGTCAACCCTTTGTATTGCATATGGTTAAACATGAACGCTCATGCGCCACACGAGATTAGTAGTAAGAGTGCTCACCACGATCGTGCTCTGTTGCATCACGGACAGCCGTTAGCTCACCTTCAAACTGTTGAAGTAGCTCTTTTTCGATGCCTTCTTTTAGTGTCACATCAACCATTGAACAGCCGTTACAACCACCACCAAACGCGACGATTGCAATGCCTTCTTCAGTGATTTCCACCAAGTTAACGTGGCCACCGTGACCGGCAAGCTGAGGGTTCACTTGAGTTTGAATCACATACTCAACGCGCTCTACCAAAGGTGCGTCGTCAGACACTTTACGCATCTTGGCATTCGGTGCTTTCAACGTCAGCTGAGAGCCCATTTTGTCTGTCACAAAGTCGATTTCAGCGTCTTCAAGAAACGGAAGGCTAAGTTCATCAACGAACGCAGAAAAGTGCTCGTATGCCAGCTCAGTATCCGTTGACTCAACCGCTTCCGGCGGGCAGTAAGAAACGCCACACTCTGCGTTTTGAGTTCCTGGGTTCACAACGAATACACGAATGTTAGTACCTTCTGGCTGTTGGCTCAGAAGATTAGCAAAATGCGACTGTGCATTTTCTGTAATTGTAATAGGATTTGACACGACGAATACCTGAGTAAATTTGTAGGATATTTGGTCACCATTCTACTCCTGATTTTGCCAAGATCTAGCCCTTGACGACGAAAACTCGTCTAGTCGTTCTTATCTGCTGGTTCAGGAGTACGGCATATCGTGTAAATATCAACGCTTTCGACGCCCGCATCAAGCAGTAATTTGCATAAATGATGCACCGTACTGCCTGTGGTGAGAACATCATCAACAATCGCAACACGTTTTGCTGCAACCCCACCTTTGAGTGTAAAAACTTGATGCAAGTTCGCCATGCGCTGCTGACGATTTTTCCCCTTCTGAGGGGATGTCGCGCGGATTCGCTTAAAGAGAGGGGAATGCATCACCTTCAGTTGACGAGCAATGGCCATCGCCAATAACTCACTTTGATTGAAACCACGATAAGCGTGACGCCGCCAATGCAAGGGCACCGACGTGATAAGAGGTGCAGGATCACTCACTGTTGGAACGAACAGCTCTGCTAGTTTTTCCGCCACCCAAAACTGACGTTCGTATTTTAGTTGATGAACATAGCGAGACAAGGGCGCTTGATAATCACCCACACAGTACAGTTTTGACCAAAGTGGCGGTGATGTTAAACAGCGACCACACTCAAGAACGTCAGACACCGTTGGCAACCCGCACCGCTGACACCGAGGTTGAGGCGCAAAGTACGCCAAACAATGCTCACACAACCAAGAGAGCTTTTGCTCACCGACAACCCTGAGGCCACACACCTCACATTGCACAGGCAACAGGTCTGTTATGTACTTCTTTCTCCAATGCGATAACATAGCCTTTCTGCACGATTTGTCGGCAATACGTCGTGCTATTGTGGCCCGATTGAGCACAGCAAAAGGATGAGAAAAGTGGTACAGACTGAGAGCACAACAACGTCTCTGCATTGGCAAAGTTCTGGCGAAGGCCAAGATTTGGTGTTACTCCACGGTTGGGGGATGAACGGCGCAGTTTGGCATCAGGCCGTGGAAGAGCTCAGCCAGTGCTATCGCGTCCATGTCGTCGACCTGCCTGGTTTTGGCCACAGCCACCAGCACCAGCACCATTTTGATTCCATTGAGCAGATGGCTGAACTGGTCCTTGCCGACGCCCCACAGCAAGCCGTTTGGTTGGGCTGGTCACTGGGTGGCTTGCTCGCAACACACATCACCGCGCATCACCCAGAGCGAGTTACCAAGCTGATTACCGTTGCTAGCTCTCCAAAATTTGCCGCAGAACGTCCGTGGCGAGGCATTCAACCCAACGTATTGTCAGCATTCACAGAGCAATTGGTCGAAGATTTTCAACTGACGATTGAGCGGTTTATGGCACTTCAAGCGATGGGGAGCCCCTCGGCACGTCAAGACGTGAAAGCCCTAAAAAAAGCGGTATTATCACGGCCAACGCCCAACCCTAAGTCATTGCTCGCGGGCTTAAACTTGCTGGCAGACATCGATTATCGCGATCTGCTCTCTAGTATCGAAATCCCGACCTTACGTCTGTACGGACGATTGGATGGCCTGGTACCTGCTAAAGTGGCGAGCGATGTCGATAAAATCATGCCTCTGAGTGAGAGTTATATGTTTGGCGCGTCATCTCACGCCCCCTTCATGACAGAACTTAATGAGTTTTGTCAGCAAGTTAGTCGCTTCATCGCCGAGAAATAACAATTTATTACACTCGATACGCTAAATTTTTGACTCCGTTGGTCGATAAATAAGCAAGCCAAGAAAATAGCGCCACGACGCGTTATCAGTACGGGCTGGGCGTGAGGAGGTAAAGCGATGCTCGTATCACCTACTAACGTAAGTGTGCCGCTAATCGCCCCATCGGTGAATGTTCAAACGGAGCAGACAGCACGCGACAATAAAGTGCGCGAACCTGTCCCAGCGACGATTGCATTGGCTAAGAGTAATGCAGAGCGACAAGTCAAAGCAGACGATAAGCGGCGCAAACAATCTTCTTGGGATCCTGCGGAGCATCCAGACTACGATGCGGGAGAGCAAGATGAGGTGGGTGTTGCGATTCAGGAAGCCCCGCAAGATACACTCGAGCGAATCTTTCAACTGCTTGCCCTGAATAGCTACAGTGAAACTCAAGGCAAAGGCTACGCAATGCGCTTTCGGTTACCCAAACGCATCATCGATGCGGCGATAACAGAGGGCAAAATGGAAAAACGACGAACCGTGATTAAATTTCACTATGGTCACGCCGTTGCTCCCAATACGCCTTCTGATGTCATAGCGGTGTTGTAGTACCTACATCAGTTAGGAAATACCGAAAAAAATCCCCGCTCCTGAAAAGGACGGGGATTTGTTTTTCAATCTTAGCTCAAGGATTAACGCTTCGCCTTAGCAAAGGCCGCTGCAAACGCGCCACCCATTGCGCTGTTGCCACTTGACTCATCACGGCGACGTTGACCGCCAGACTTGTTGTGCGTTTGGCGCTGCTGACCACGAGGCGCCGATGAACGTTGCGCTCGATTGTCTTGCCCCGGCTCATCCGTTAAACGCATCGAAAGACCAATGCGCTTACGCTGCACGTCCACTTCCATCACTTTCACTTTGACAATATCGCCCGCTTTGACCACTTCACGAGGGTCAGCAACGTACTTGTCGGTCAGTGCCGAAATATGCACTAAGCCATCTTGATGAACGCCGATATCCACAAATGCACCGAAATTCGCCACATTGGACACCACCCCTTCCAGCACCATGCCCGGCTCCAAATCGGACACAGAGTTCACCCCTTCAGCAAAGGTCGCAGTTTTAAACTCAGGACGCGGATCTCGACCTGGCTTGTCGAGCTCTTTGATGATGTCCGTTACCGTTGGTAGACCGAAGCTGTCGTCTGTGTAATCAACCGCATGCAAACCGCGTAAGAATTGAGTATCGCCAATCAGAGATTTCACATCTTTACTGTTTTTCTCTGCGATCGCTTTCACCACAGGGTACGCTTCTGGGTGAACCGAAGAGGCATCAAGCGGATTCTTACCATCCATAATTCGTAAAAAGCCCGCACACTGCTCAAACGCTTTAGGCCCAAGACGAGCGACTTTCTTCAATGTGGTGCGTGCTTCAAAACGGCCATGTTCATCGCGGTAATCCACGATGTTTTGCGCGATAGTGCTGGAGAGCCCCGCTACGCGTGTCAGCAAAGCAGGAGAGGCGGTATTTACATCCACACCCACCGCGTTTACACAATCTTCAACCACCGCATCAAGACGTTTTGCCAACATTGATTGGCTGACATCATGTTGGTATTGGCCGACACCGATTGATTTCGGGTCAATTTTAACCAGCTCTGCTAGAGGATCTTGGAGACGACGAGCAATCGATACTGCGCCGCGCAATGACACGTCTAGATTCGGGAACTCTTTCGCAGCAAGCTCAGACGCAGAGTAAACCGATGCCCCCGCTTCGCTGACCATGATCTTCTGCACTTTGAGATTATTGCGCTTAATGAGATCAGCCACAAAGCTGTCTGTTTCACGCGAAGCGGTACCATTACCAATCGCAATCAGATCAACATTAAATTGCTTAACCATAGCAGCGACAACTTGGGCAGATTTGTCATACTGATTTTGCGGTGGATGTGGGTAGATGGTTTCAGTGGCAAGAACTTTACCTGTCGAGTCCACCACCGCAATCTTCGACCCAGTGCGCAAACCAGGGTCAAGACCCAGAGTAGCACGCGGGCCAGCAGGCGCAGCCATCAACAAGTCTTTTAAGTTGGTAGCAAACACTTCGATCGCTTCAATTTCAGCACGTTCTTTCATGGCGCCCATCAACTCGGTTTCCATATGCATTGAAACCTTGATGCGCCACGCCCAACTAATGACCTGTTTACGCCAGCCATCCGCCGGCGCACTGCTCAATGAAATGCCGTAATGATCCGCGATGATGGTTTCGCAGTACGATTGGCGAACGCCCTCTTCTTGCTCAGGATCCGCATTCATCGACAAAGTAAGGAAGCCTTCGTTACGGCCGCGTAGCATAGCTAAAGCGCGGTGCGAAGGGACTTTGCTCAAGGCTTCGTTGTGCTCAAAATAGTCTTTAAACTTCTCGCCTTCACGCTCCTTGCCTTCAACCACACGAGCCACCAGCTCGGCATTGCGGTTAAGGTGGTGACGAATCTTTTCTAGCAGGTTGGCGTCTTCTGCAATGCGCTCCATGATGATCGCGCGGGCACCGTCAAGCGCCGCTTTGGCGTCTGCCACGCCTTTGTCAGCACAGATGTAACGCTCAGCTTCACTATCTGGGTCGGTTTGCGGCTCATTCCATAGCTTGTCTGCCAAAGGCTCTAGACCCGCTTCAATCGCGATTTGGCCTTTTGTACGGCGTTTAGGCTTGTAAGGCAGGTATAAATCTTCAAGGCGAGTTTTGCTGTCCGCTTGATTGATTTCCGCTTCAAGTTCCGCACTCAATTTACCCTGCTCTTGAATCGACTTGAGAATCGTCTGACGACGGTCATCCAGTTCACGCAGGTAAGATAAACGGCTATCAAGATTACGCAGTTGGGTATCATCCAACCCGCCCGTCACCTCTTTACGGTAACGCGCAATAAATGGGACTGTGTTGCCATCATCAATCAAGTTAACAGCAGCAGTAACTTGCTCAGTACGAACATTCAGTTCTTGAGCAATCATATGACAGATAGCTTGGCTCATCCGTTGAATCTCTTTCTTTATGTTTCGGGTCTATATGGGGGCAGGCAGGCAAAATCTAAAGTGACGCCTTGTAGTCGATACGATTGACAAACCAATCTTTGAAGCCGTCTGGCGTTTTAACGCTAAACTCGTCGTCTACTTCTTTTTTAAGCAACGCACGCGCCATTGGCGAGTCGATAGAAATATAGCCTTTCGCATCGCCATAGATTTCATCAGGGCCAACGATTCGAAACGACTTCACATCGCCATCTTCGTTTTCAATCTCCACCCACGCGCCAAAGAAGACTTTACCTTCTTGCTGCGGCGAATAATCCACCACTTTGACTTGTTCCAGACGCTTACGTAAATATCGAACACGACGGTCGATTTCGCGCAGACGCTTCTTGTTGTATTGGTAATCAGCATTCTCACTGCGATCGCCTAGGCTGGCCGCCCACGTCACTTTCTTCGTCACCTCTGGGCGTTCTTCTTTCCACAGAAAATCGAGTTCTTTCTTAAGTCGATCAAAGCCTTCACGCGTAATTAGGTTTGTTTTCATGTTTCTGACGATATTGAATTGAATATGACGTATACATTAGCTAAAAAGGAAATAAACGTTAACAATTCTTTGCGCCACTTTAGTCAGAACAGTGTTACATTTTGACGGTTAAAAAAGGGCAACTGAGCCCGGTCCTGAGCGCTAAGCGTATTTGATAGGTGGAATCACTACATGCAAGAAAATTACAAGATTTTAGTCGTTGATGACGATGCACGCCTGCGTGCACTGCTAGAGCGTTACTTGTCTGAGCAGGGATTCCAGGTACGCAGCGTTGCCAATAGCGAGCAGATGGACCGACTACTGACCCGTGAAAACTTTCACCTGATGGTGCTCGATTTGATGCTGCCGGGTGAAGATGGCTTATCGATTTGTCGCCGCCTGCGCAATGCAAATAACATGCTGCCAATCCTGATGCTTACAGCCAAAGGGGACGAAGTGGATCGTATCGTCGGTCTAGAAGTAGGCGCGGATGATTATCTGCCAAAACCATTTAACCCTCGCGAGTTGCTGGCGCGCATTAAAGCGGTTTTGCGTCGCCAAACGACAGAACTGCCGGGTGCACCTAGTAGTGAAGAGTCGGTGGTCGAGTTTGGAGATTTCCGCTTAAACCTAGGGACACGTGAAATGTTCCGCGGTGAAGAAGCGATGCCACTGACTTCCGGTGAGTTTGCAGTACTCAAAGCACTGGTCACCAATGCACGTGAGCCAATGTCTCGAGATAAACTGATGAACATGGCGCGCGGCCGAGAATACTCGGCAATGGAGCGCTCCATCGACGTCCAGATCTCGCGCCTACGTCGTATGCTTGAGGTCGACCCAAGCAAACCGCGTTATATTCAAACCGTTTGGGGGCTAGGTTACGTTTTTGTCCCCGATGGCAAAGAAGCTTAATTTGAATTCTGCTAAAGTGCGAGACATTGTCTCGCACTTTTTGTTTTCCTACTAGCAAGGTTGTTGATATGCGTATTCGCAGCTCATTTACTCAATCTATCGTCATTTTCCTTACACTGCTGATCGCTAGCCAAATTTATTCCTACTATGCGGTGTTTAACTACGCCCTCATGCCGAGCTTGCAGCAGTTCAATAAAATCCTCAGCCACGAAATCAACTTAATGCTTGATGACCCTGCCAATCTTGAGGATGAACTGGCGCTGGATGCCCCACTGCGTCGTCGAGTACTAGAACTACTAGGCGTAACCATCCACGCCGAGGATAGCCCAATTGCCGATGAGTTCTATCACGCGGTAAGCATCGACCTGATGAGCGAAGAGATGAGCAACGAACTTGGTTCTCCTACCGATGTGCGCATGATGCTGGGCTCGGAAAGCTACGTTTTGTGGATGAAAATAGACTCTCTTCCCGGCTCCTTGCTGCGCATTCCTTTATCAGAACTGCAAGAGGAAGACTTTACGCCGCTGTTTCGCAATAGCTTAATTATGGCATTGCTGATCATTGCCGGAGGCTGGCTGTTTATCCGATTGCAAAATCGCCCTCTTATCGCGCTTGAACGGGCAGCGAAAGGCGTCGGCCGAGGAGAAATACCCCCTCCGATTCCTGAAAAAGGCGCATCAGAAATTCGTTCGGTGACTCGAGCCTTTAACCAAATGTCGAAAGGCATTCAAGCGCTCGAAGAAGATCGCGCACTGCTGATGGCGGGGATCAGCCATGACCTTCGAACGCCGCTAACTCGCATTCGCCTTGCAACAGAAATGATGTCGCCAGAAGACAGTTATCTGGCCGAGGGCATCATTGGCGATACCGAAGAATGTAATGAAATCATCAGTCAATTTATGGACTACCTCAAACCTGTAAACAAACAATCGTTTATTGAGGTCGATTTGAACGACATTGCAGATGATGTCGCCTCATCGGAAGGCGGTTATGAAGTGCAAATAGAAACGCAGCTCTACCAGCCGATGAAAGAAACCCTAGGGAGCCCGATTGCTATTAAGCGCGCGGTGAGCAACTTGGTGGTGAACGCTCTGCGTTATGGCAACGGATGGGTCAAGGTGAGCACAGGTATTACCGCAGACAACAAACTGGTTTGGGTCTGCGTAGAAGATAACGGACCCGGTATTGAACAAAGCCAAATCGGCAAGCTCTTTGAACCCTTTACTCGAGGCGACACGGCACGCGGAAGTGAAGGTACAGGCTTAGGTTTAGCGATAGTGAAGCGCATCGTTAGCCAGCACAACGGCTCCGTCATTGTAAACAACCGCAGCGGCGGTGGGTTAAAGGTACAAATCAGCTTTCCTGTTATGAAATAGGCTCTCAGGTGCTTATGTCATGTTCTGACCTGATACGCTTTTCGTGGACATAAGAAAAGGCCGCTGTTCAAGCGGCCTTTGTTGTTGATGAGATTTAGAATCTTAAGCGTCCATTATAGTTGAAGCGATATCGCCCCTGCCCGTCGGGCGTAGGTAACCAACTTAACTGCTCACGAAACGCCGCTGGGAACTCTTCTCCCGGCTTAAACCAAGCGGTGCTTTGGTAATTTTGATTTGGTTGAACAACCACTTCGGCGGCACTTTCAACTTGAGAACTGCGTTGGTCCCCTTTGATGGTAATGGTGCTATCACTGCAGGTGAAATTCGCCACAATCGGGCCGACTTGCAGATCTTCCACTGGCGTGCCAATTGTGTCCGTGTTCCACACCACACTGCCTTCTGCTGTTTGGCAATACGGCGCTGCGTAAGTCAGGTGTTTCACACTAAGCTCAACTTGCCCAGTTAACTCGAGCGGAATCGGCAAACGAGGTGCGAATGCCAGCACCTGCTCAACAGGCAAAGAGGCAATGAGGTTCTCTGCATAGGCGCCCGACAAACGGTAACCAACAACACCTCTACCCGTCAGCTGCATATCGCTGCCACGACCAAAACGGATTTGTGCTTCCGCTTTCCCTGAGAATAACTTGCTTGGTTGGAACTGCCACTGAACTTGACCAAAGTTATCTCGTTGCCAGCTCACGCTCTGCGCGCGGCCATTCCATAGCGTTCCTTCAACGCCACTTAACTGCAAAGCGCCCGGGAGTGGCGCGTACTTCACAACCAACTGCGCTGGAAGGTGTACAACCGCACTGGTAACAAAAATCACAACCAGCAACAAAGTGAGTAAGATTACTTTTTTCACACATTACCCCTTGGTCAACTGTAAACGCTTCACTTCAACCATCCCTTCGCGATCGCCTTTGTCGATATCAAGGAAGCTGACCAAAATACCGTGATCTTCCTGCAAGGCCGTAATCCATTCAACAAACTGGTTAAAAGGCATCGGCGCAATCCACACTTGCAACTGTTCACCACGAGGCTGGACTCGAACCAGTTCCACCTTGTAGCGACGAGCGGACGAAGAAACGGCTTGGTTGAGAGGCTGACCAGAAACGACTTTACCCGTTTGGCTGCGCAACTGGCTGATCTCATCTGCTTTATCTTTTACCCAAGACAGCAACTGCTTTTCACTTTGGATACGCATTTGCACAGCCTCTGCGCGTTCAGACACGGGCTGAATCACGCCCCAATAAAGGCTACCCAATGCGATAAACGCCGAGCAGATCATCACTAAACGCTGCTCGCGTGGGGTTATTTTGCTCCACCAAGTTTGGAGCGGGGCTAATAATGCGTTCATGTGCGCTCCTTATAATGGCTTCAGTACGTAAGAGCCGTTCACCAATGTACCTGAACGATTCAACTGACCTTGCTCCACCTGATATTTACCAGCAAATAACTCGCGCGCTTTTTCAAACGTTTGGAAGTCTTTGCTTTGTGCTTGAATTCGAACTTCTTTACGAGCACCATCAAACTTAAAGCTCGTTAACGTCAAACCAGGGACTTGTTTTAGTAATGCCGGGAAACCCGTCATCCAAGTTAAGATGGATTCATCGACACTCCCGCCAGACAATCGCTTGGCTTCGCGATCCATTTCTCGTTTGAGATAACTCACCGTTGGAATCTTGTTTTTCCCCGGTAAAGACTGGCGAAAAATGCGTTCACTCTCGGCGCGATAAGCGGCAGCTTGCGCTTCATAGCGTTGAATCTGCAGCAGGTTGTCGACCATCACCACCGCCATAAGAACCACAGCCGCGACCGCCACCTTTTGCCACACCTTCCAATAACGGACTAGCGACGATTTTGCCTTAAACTCACCTGTCAGCAACGTAATTTTGCTGCCAACCGCTTCTTGCGCCAGCATCTGCATCACGAGCGTTGGCTCACCATTGTGCCACTCTTGCCCGTCAGCTAAGGTAAGCTCAGGCAACGTTGAGTACGCGGTTAAAGGCAAGTAGTCATCTTGCTGTTTAACCCAGTCCGATTGCGCCACCATGCCTAGCCACTCTGAGTGAATAGCAAGGCCTTGATGCGGCCCTTTTTTCAGTAGCCACATGTCATCTAACTCAACCGCGTTGATGCCCTCTTGCGTTGGTAGCGCCAGCACGTCAGGCATCACCTTTTGGACTTGGCAGCCTGCCTCAGCCAACCCATGAAGAATCTGTTTCAACCAACTTTTTTCAACCGCACACACTTGAGCGTGGCCAGCCAGTTTCCCCAAAATGGTAAAGTGAAGCTGCTCTACATCTTGAGCCAATTCATCTTCAACAATAAATGGCAGCATGGCTTCAAATTGGCGGCTGCCACCCGCGGGAATTTCAACCTCAGTCAAAACAATGCTCGCCGTCGATAGCAGCACTATGGTGCGACGGTTGTCAGCATAATCGGTCAGATCAGAGAGATGCTCCCAACTCGCCAGCTCTCCGCTCGCGATCACTTCCTTTTGCTGCTCAGACCAAACCAACCATTGAATGGCGGCGTTGGTATTATTGCTCAGTCGAACGATCAGAAACTCGCTCACCGATACCTCCAAAGCGACGGCTAATTACCGTGGCAGTTTCTCGATTATCACTAAATAGCAGGCTACGAATCCGCACTCGCGAATCCCCTACTAGTATTTCTGCATCCATTTCAAAATATTTACTATCAACCGATAGGTAACCTTTGATGGGTTTCAATGTTTCTTGTTTGATACTTGCAAACGCACCTTCATTCAAAAAGTCTTCGACGCTTGCCCAGCCGTCAAACGGTCGGTCTTCCAATACCTGCTTGGCTTGGTCGACACTGATGTGGGGCTGGAATAACGCACTCAGGAGTTCTGCTTGCTCTGGGCGAACGGTATTGACGTTCAATCGAAACTCCGTCGTGGGTATGGCGCAAACGTAAGGCGCTAAGGTATTCATCACCTCGCCAGAGACTTGGTGGATTGCGCGCAGTTCAGAACTGTCTGCCAGTAAGCCGTTAGCCGCTAAGTAGGCAGGCGTCATTGACTCGTAGTAGCTGTCTTCCACGCCAGAAACGGAGTTAACCGTGGTATTTCGGTCAACAAATTCCCATACGGACTGGGCAACCGCTTCTGCCTGGTAATTCTCAACGTCTAACTGTTCCATCAGGTTCTGTAGGCTCTCGACAAGATACGGCACTTTATCTGAGCCAGCATCTTGCTTCGCATCCACTAAGGCGTTGAGATTAAAACAAGCCTGCTGATCCACCAATCGGCCTTTTAGGGTGCCGTAATCAAGTGGGTAAGTCTGCTCTTCAAGCGCCCAAGGCTGTGACAGGTTAATGGTGTCCGCATCTTTGTAGCTCTGCTCAATACCGACCTTAGCCAAGGCTTCGACGCCAATGCTGTACCAGTAGGCTTGCTGGTAATTAATTTGATTGGTGGCTCGCTTAAACTGACCAAATAGGCGATCGGCCATACTCGCGGCAATACTGACCATAACCGCCAGAAGGAGTAATACCACGATCAAAGCAACACCGCGCTGAGGCTTAACTCGACTCATCAGTACCTCCGGTCAGCGTCAACTCTCCACCATTGGTGAGATAAATTCGCTCAATGCGCCCGTAATCCTTAAGCTCCAAAATGACTGTGATTGCTTGAGGCAGAGCGTTTTTCTTTTCCCACGTTTGTTGCCAGTTTTGACCATCAAAAAAGCGCAAATCAAAACTCTCGACCTTATCAATCAGTGGCATCACCACAGGCGCTTGCCCTGCTGGTGTGTCAGGGTATCGCCACCACACACGCTCAAGTTGTTCATCTTTGATTCGATAACCTACCTTGGTTACCTCACCGCGAGGAAACTGCTGCTGTGGGTTATGCCAGCCACTACGAGCAAACATCACCCCTTTGGAGTCTGAGTCGAGCAGATAATCTTGCCAATGAACAAGCTGTGACGACGGCACCTCACCTTGGGTGCGTGTTTGTCTGAGAGCCATTTGGCGAAAGTCATTGTTCATAAAGACCAAGGCGCGCTGCAAGGTTTTTAGCCGCTCACTGCGCTCCAAAGAGAGCTCATTACTACGCTGAACTTGGTTTAGCACTTGATACGCACCGACACTCAAGCTGGCGAAAATAGCTATCGCAACTAAAACCTCAATAAGGGTGAAGCCTTGCTGGCGGCGCTGGGAACGCTTATTTGGCGACATAGCTTCTTACCGTCACGATGGAGGCGCCACCTTTTTTGTCTGACACACTGACGTCAAAAGCCTGCAGTAAATCACCAGTTGTCGAAACAGGCTCGATTGTCCAGAACCACTCTCGACCGGCCAACTCTTCGCTTCCTTGTTTCTTGGTGGGTTTGCGGCCCGACAAGATCACTTTCGCCATTTGATTGTCCACCACCATTGAAGCAAACGTCTTTTCCTCTAGGTAGCTGAGCGTATTAATGTGCTGACTCACTGAACGAATCGTAGCGATGGCAGCAGTGGCGAAAATCGCCAGTGCAACCAACACCTCTAATAAGGTGAAACCTTTATTGATCTTCTTCATCGCTCTCTCCCGGGGCTAGAACAATGATTTGACCATTTTCTTTTGCCACTACGCGCCATGCATCCTTTTCGACACTTCGCTCTTGAGGATAAATGGCAATAGAAAATGGGGTCACCTCTCCGCTAGACATAATAAATACTTGCGGCGGCTTAAGCTTTTTCTCTTCTTCAACATCGGCAAACATCTCCTCATCAAACAGACTACCTGGCTTGAAAAGTCGATCTTCGTCTTTCCAACTATTTCCACCTAACTCCAGGAGCATCGCCAGTGAATCTGGTAGTTGTGCTTGTTCCGGAATCTGTTCATCGTCGAGTTTTTTCCAACCTTCGCTCTCAAGTGCCATTAAAAGGTAACTCGAGCGTTTTTCGTCAAAGCGCACACCGTAATCTCGGCCACTCAAAATCGCCTCCTCGTTGAGGAGTTGTAAGCGATGATAGAGAGAGAGCGCCTGACTTTTCGCTTCGTCTGAGCTTTTCTGCGGTAATGTTGAGATGACAGCAACCGATGCAACTGAAAGCAGCACAAGTACTAATAAGATCTCAATGAGGGTAAACCCTTTACGGCTGAGCATAAGAATCGGGAGCAGCTGCCTGCCCCCTTTGCAAAGATTAGCGGTTACTGGAAGTCTTGAATGTTCCAGTTACCAATATCGGCATTGGCACCTTCACCACCTTCTTGACCATCAGCACCTAGCGTGAAGATGTCCACTGACCCTTTGTCGCCCGGGCTTAGGTATTGGTAGTCGTTACCCCAAGGGTCTGTCGGCAGACGCTTGATATAACCACCATCGCGATAGTTGCGTGGCTCTGGGCTAGATGGTTTGGTAACAAGTGCATCCAACCCTTGGTCCGTGTTCGGGTACACGCTGTTATCAAGCTTGTACATGTCTAGCGCATTTTCCAATGCCACGATATCAGTGATCGCTTTTTGCTGATCGGCTTTCTCTTTGTTGCCCAGCAAGTTAGGCACAACAAAGCTCGCCAGAATGCCTAAGATAACAACAACAACCATGACTTCCAGTAAGGTAAAGCCAGACTGTTTCTTAGTTCTATTTTTCATTATTTTCTCCAAACCAAAATCTGAGGTACACGAGTGTCCTCTACGTTATCCACTCATTAAGTTGTTCATTTCTAGGATTGGCATCAAGGTCGCCATCACAATGAACAGTACTAACCCCGCCATCAAAGCAATCAACGCAGGGGTGAAAATTCCTAAAGCAATATTGATGGTCGACTCAAAGTTAGCGTCTTGGTTGTCCGCGGCACGGGTCAGCATCCCTTCCAGTTCACCACTTTGCTCACCACTGGCAATCATATGCAGCATCATCGGTGGGAACAACTTGGTCTGATCGAGAGCTTTGCGCAAACTTGCCCCTTCACGGACATTATCTCGCGCCAACATCACTTGCTGTTTAACAAAATGGTTGGACATAACATCCACCGCTACTTTCATTCCATCCAGAATCGGGATTGCGCTCGAGGTACAAATAGAGAGCGTTCGCGCAAATCGAGAGGTGTTGAGCCCGCGTGATATTTTACCAATTAGCGGTAAGCGGACGACACGGCGATCCCAATTCAATCGCACGTTTGGCGAGCGCAGCATCATTTTGATCGCGTAAACCAAGACGATAATGGCAAGCAGCAGTTGCAGCCCCCAATGCTGAATAAAGTCACTGGACGCCAACAAAAACTGCGTTGATTGAGGCAACTCTTGGCCCATTTGCACAAACTGACCGACGATTTTTGGCACCACTGCCGCAAGCAAGAACGCCACGATACCAACGGCGAACACCACCAGCACTACCGGATAGATCATCGCTTGCTGCAACTTTGAGCGCAGCTTCTGACGATTTTCCGCATAGTCAGCTAGACGCTCCAGTACGCCATCAAGGTGGCCTGATTTCTCGCCCGCCTGCACCATCGAACGAAACAGCTCGTCAAAGATGTGCGGGTAGTCCGCTAAACTGTCGGCTAAGGTATAACCTTCCACCACTTTTGAGCGTACCGCGAGCAACATGGTGCGAATACGTGGCTTCTCGGATTGCTCAGAAACCGCCTTTAAGCACTCTTCCAGCGGCATACCGGATTGAACCAGGGTCGCAAGTTGACGAGTGATCAGCGCTAAATCCGGCGTACTGATACCGCGCTTAAAACTCAGGCTCGGTTGGCTACTTTGCTTCTTGGCTTTTTGGCGAGTTTCGTTCACCTCAACCGGCACCAGCCCTTGCTCTTTAAGACGAGCGCGGACCTGACGGGCGTTATCGCCTTCGATCACGCCTTTCTGAGTCTTACCTTTGGCATTGAGAGCCTTATACTCAAATGCTGCCATTACCCTTCCTTAGTCACTCGCATCACTTCTTCAAGAGAAGTGATCCCATTGCGTACTTTGGATAAACCGTCTTCACGAATACTCGGCACGTACTCTCGAATCGCTTTTTCAATCGCTTGTTCACCCGCTTCACCATGAATCAACTCTTGGACTTGCTCATTCACTACCAAGAGTTCATGGATACCGGTACGTCCGCGATAACCTTTAAAATTACACGCCTCACAGCCACACGCTCGATAGAGGGTAAGGTCCTCTTTCTTCTTCAGACCAAACAGCTTTTTGGTCTCTTTGTCTGCTTCATAAGGCTCTTTACAGTCCGAGCACAGCGTTCTGACTAGTCGCTGAGCCAGTACACCAAGCAGTGAAGAGGAAATTAGGAAGGGTTCAATGCCCATATCACGAAGACGTGTAATGGCACCTACCGCGGTATTGGTGTGCAGCGTCGACATCACTAAGTGACCTGTCAACGAGGCTTGAACTGCGATCTGCGCCGTTTCCAAGTCACGGATCTCACCGACCATCACCACATCTGGGTCTTGACGCAAAATGGCACGCAAACCGCGAGCAAACGTCATATCGACCTTCGGGTTGACCTGCGTTTGACCAATTCCATCGATGTCAAATTCAATCGGATCTTCGACGGTCAGGATATTTCGCTCGTTGCTATTGAGCTCTTGTAAACCTGCGTACAAGGTTGTCGACTTACCCGAGCCGGTTGGACCGGTCACTAAAATGATGCCGTGCGGTCGCGCAATCATGGTCCGGAAGTGATCATGGTTACGCTCAGTCATACCCAAGCTGTGTAAATCTAAGCGGGTCGCGTTTTTATCTAGCAGACGCATTACCACGCGTTCACCATGGGATGACGGCATGGTCGAAACACGCACATCCACCGCTCGACCACCGATACGCAGCGAAATACGACCATCTTGTGGCACGCGCTTTTCTGCGATATCCAGTTTGGCCATCACCTTCACACGAGAGACCAACAAAGGTGACAACTTACGGCTTGGAGACAAGACATCACGAAGCACGCCATCAACTCGGAATCGAATCGCTAGGCTCTTTTCAAACGTCTCGATATGAATATCAGAGGCGCCTTCTTTGATGGCCTCACCCAACATCGCGTTGATCAACTTGATGATTGGCGCATCGTCTTCGGACTCGAGCAAGTCTTCGTCTTGGGGAAGATCTTCTGCGAGCGAGAAGAAATCGTCATTGTCGGCGCCGATGTCTTCCATTAACTGTCGAGCTTCCGACGAGTCTCGTTGATACGCCTGCGTGAGCTTGTGTTCGAACGCTTCTTTAGTAAGCTCTTCTAGGGTGATGTTTTGCCCTGCCACGCGCTGCACTTCAAGCAGCGCCGGCACTGCGAGAGGAGCAATGTAATAGAGTACTGCCCCACGCTCGCTTGGCTCTAGAACCAATTTAAAACGATTGGCGAAGCTGAAAGGCAAACGACGCACCGTGGTTACCGCTTCCATAGTCATTAGTTGGTTTCCATTTGGTCAACGAACGCTTGGATTTCGGCAGGGTGACGAATGTCATCCCCATATTTCGGCAGAACTGGAATGTTGCTATCATCCATCAACTTCAAACCTTGGTCGGCTTTATAGAGCTGTTCCGCTCGGATGAAGTTGTACTTACGCTGGGTAATACCATCGGCCGTCATGCCATCGCGAATGATGGTTGGCTTGATAAATACCATGAGGTTCTTCTTTTCAACCTGAGTGCTGGTCGACTTGAACAAATGCCCGAGCACAGGGATATCGCCAAGCAACGGTACTTTTGATTCACTTTCTAACGCTCGCTCGTCAATCAATCCACCCAGCACAATCATTTGGCCGTCATTCACCATCACCGACGTGTTCAATTGACGCTTAGCAAAACGTACGTCCACAGCGCCATTTGCACCCAAGACGTTAGAAACTTCTTGCTCGATGTTAAGTTGAACAGAGTTACCTTCGTTAATTTGAGGAACCACTTTGAGCTTGATGCCCACTTCTTTACGATCAACGGTTTGGAATGGGTTATCGTTATTTGAGCCTGCAGTAGAACCCGTGATAACTGGCACTTCTTCACCGACAATGAACGACGCTTCACCATTATCCATAACAGTAATGCTTGGAGAGGACAGGATGTTTGAGTTTGAATCGGTCGACACCGCACTGATCAACGCCGTCCAGTCACCCATCACTAGGCTCACCGCCGCACCGTTTACGCCAGCCAAAGCAGCAGCTAATGTCGAGTAATCGCCTTTCTCCGTTGTTTCGCGAGACTCCCATTTATTCTCACTTGAGTTCCAGTAGCTTTCCGTAGTTGTAGTATCCTTCGCTTCTTCTAGACCAACCATCACACCACCAATGGATGCACCGGTGTTGCCATATTGGATCATCGCACCGGTTTCCAGGTTGCCCCATTGCACGCCCAGATTAATACCGTCACCTTCTGCCATCTCAACAATAAGTGCCTCAATCAATACCTGAGCTCGGCGAATATCTAGCTGAGAAATCACATCTTGGATCGCGTTCATGATATCTGGCGGAGCAGTCAGTACCAGCGCATTGGTATCTGGGTGCGCTGCGATCATCACTTCTCCACGCTTGGCACTTGGACTGCTCTTGCTTCCCGCGGACTTTTCAGCTTGAAGGTTGTCTGACACGCCTTTAAGCACATCAACTAACTCTTCTGCTTTGGCATATTTTAGATACACAACGCGATTGTTGCCTTTTGACGCCATTTCTACATCAAGCTGTTTGATCAACTTACGTAAACGCTGGCGCACTTGAGGGTCACCAGAGATAAGGATTGAGTTTGTACGGTCGTCAGCCACAAGTTTGGGCTGTAGAAAAGCAGGGGTGTTTTTACTGTTATTGGTTTTATTGAGCGCTTCAACGATTCGCACCATTTCAGCGGCTGATGCGTTATCGAGATCAACCACTTCGATCTCTTTGTCACCCGCTTGGTCGACACGCTTGATGATGTCAGCCAAACGGTTCACAACCGCAGCACGGCCTGTAATCAAGATGATGTTGGCCGGATCGTAATGCACGACGTTACCCGCACCGGCATTGTCGTTTAATTGGCGTAACAGAGGAGAAAGCTCACGAACAGAAACGTTGCGCACCGCGACCACTCGCGTCACGACTTCATCGCCTTTTACCGAGCCATCACCCACCACCGGAATCGCAGAAGTCTTGGCGTCTTTCGCCTTAACGACCTTAACGACGCCGTTGTCCATTTCAACCACGGCATAACCATACACTTCCAATACATTGAGGAAGAAGCTGTAGTATTGCTCTTCCGTCAACATATCGTAACTACGCACGTCCACTTTGCCACGAACGGAAGGGTCAACAATGATGGTTTTATCTAGGTTGCGGCCAACAATATTGATGAATTCTTGAATGTCTGTGCCTTTAAAGCTGGCACTGAACGTATTTTCGTTCGCCGTGACTAAGCTAGGTGCGGTCAGTAAGCTTCCTGCTAAAAGCCATGCGCTTTTCTTGAGCCAATGGTTCACTCGTTACTCCTCATGCGATGAACAAAGCCAACGCTATTTTATAATTCAATGTATATCTCGTAGGGTTGGCCATCTCGCTCAACCGTGAGAGTCAACTCAGTCATGTCAGAGATAGTCCGGAAAATCTCTCCCATCGCCGCTGAGTCTTTTAAATCCAATCCATTTATTTGTGTCGCGACATCGCCCGGTTTTAAACCGACAGAGTCAAACAGCGCTTTATCTTTACCCGGTGTCAGTCGATAACCCAAGACGTTGCCATCTCGCTTCACCTGTGACATTCGGACATACTGGAAGATTTGCTTCGCGTCCTGTTGGATTTCTTGACGAATCTGCTCGAGTTTTTGCTCTGAGACTTGAGCAGGTTGGCGAATAGGTGAAGTGTCTGGTGTCGGCTGGGGCTTGGTGTACTTCAAGCCTTCCAACATGACCGTCTCGTTACGACCAGCATTGTCGATAATCACACGATCAACCTGTACTTGGTATAATTTCGCTCGCGTGCCTTCTATAACTTCGCCAATCCCATAGGTAGCTTGCTTGCCTCGATTGGCGATCACCGCAAGACTTTTATTAGAGTTTGTACTCTGAACTATGCCCACCAATACCACATTCAAACGGCTTTTCGGAGCATCTTCGACTTTTGGTTGTGTAACAACTTGACGTTGCTCCTGATATTCACCAAATAAGTGACTATTCTGCAGCTCTGACAAGTTGACGGTTTGTGAGGCGGTAGGCTTCCCAGACGAGGCGAGGACAGGTTGCCATTTCGTCACGCTATCAGACACTAAAGGTTGCCAAATCAGTTGTCCTAAAATCCACGCACTCAACGCGAGCAACAACGTCATTAAGGTAAAGCTAATACGCTGCTGCACTTGAACTTCTTTTACTGACTCGCCCAACTTATAAAGTGCGCTTACGCCTTGTTGCTTCACTGAATATCCTTCTCGTTTGCGCTGAGTAAAAATGGCGCCCGATAATCAAAAGGGCAGCCAATCATTGTACCAAAATATGAAACAAGCTAAACCGTTTACTCTATTTGTACAGCCTTGCAAAAGACATTTTTGCAACTCTCGCTTGAAAAATGGGCGGCATGTCACCATTGTTACTTCAACATATTGGCATCCACATCCACCATCCTTAGAGGTCACTATTCCCAATGGGTTCCCAAACAGAAGCAGTCAGACTCGATAAATGGCTTTGGGCCGCGCGCTTTTATAAGACTCGCTCCATTGCTCGAAATATGGTCGATGGCGGCAAAGTTCACTATAATGGCCAACGAAGCAAGCCGAGTAAGGCTGTTGAACTCGGTGCCATCATTACCCTTCGTCAAGGTCACGAAGAGAAAACCGTTGTAATAGAAAAGATTTCTGATCAACGCCGTGGCGCCCCAGAAGCTCAAACCCTATACAGTGAAACCGCCGAAAGCGTAAATAAGCGTGAAGAAAACGCCATGCAGCGCAAACTTCATGCTCACAACCCTAGCCCTGATCGTCGCCCCGATAAGAAACAGCGTCGCGACATCATCAAGTTTAAACATCAGTAAGTACCATACGTACGAGGAAACCACTCCATGTCAAACAACGTATTAAACCGCTACCTTTTCGAAGATCTCTCTGTACGTGGTGAGTTGGTACAATTGGATGAAGCATACCAACGTATTATTTCTAGCAAGGAATACCCAGCTGCACTGCAAAAGCTGCTTGGTGAGCTACTCGTTTCAACGACCCTTCTTACGGCAACACTAAAGTTCGAAGGTTCCATTACCATGCAGCTTCAAGGTGATGGACCGGTATCACTGGCGGTTATCAACGGTGATCACGACCAAAAGATCCGTGGCGTTGCACGCTGGGAAGGTGACATCGCTGAAGACGCGTCAATCCATGACATGATGGGTAAAGGTTATCTTGTCATTACGATTGAGCCGAAAAAAGGTGAGCGATACCAAGGTATTGTTGCGCTAGAAGGCGACAATCTGGCAGAAATCCTAGAAGGTTACTTCGCCAACTCTGAGCAGCTTAAAACGCGCATTTGGATCCGCAATGGCGAGATCGATGGCAAGAAGCACGCTGCAGGTATGCTTATTCAGGTAATGCCAGACGGTACAGGTTCACCAGAGGATTTTGAGCACCTCGAGCAGTTGACGGACACCGTCAAAAACGAAGAGTTGTTCACGCTTGAAGCCAATGAGCTGCTATATCGTTTATACAACCAGGAGAAAGTTCGTCTATTTGAACCGCAACCTGTTGAATTCCACTGTGGCTGTTCACGTGAACGCAGCGGTGCCGCGATCGTGACGATCGATCGAGCAGAAGTGAACGACATTTTAGCCGAGCTTGGTTCAATTTCTTTACATTGTGATTACTGCGGCACGACATATACGTATGACGAAGCAGAGGTCTCTGAGCTATTTATTGAAGCAAATTCGGGCAATAAAACCCTGCATTAATTTTCATAGCTTATCAAGCACGTAATTTTCCTATCAAAAGGCCTGCACCACGCAGGCCTTTTTGTGATCAAAAGCCCGCTACACCTAGCCTGAACTGTAATAAAACAACTGGTTAATTTTAATCAATTATTAATTCTTTTGCCCTAGCGCAAAGCTTTGCGCACACGATAAACTATACCAACCAATATGTGATGAGTCGCTTAAAACCCCACGAAAATCATGGATATTTTTTGAGCTATATCCCTGTTTTCTCGCAAGCCCATTGCTAGCATGGTGAGCAGATAAAAATTACAAAAATTCTTACAAAATCCCTACAAATATTCCGATAAGGAGCACCTATGACCGTTATGGAACATACAAAGGCTGCAACAATTGATCTTACTAAACATGGGCTGCAAAACGTAAAAGAGGTTGTTCGTAACCCAAGCTACGAAATGTTGTTCGAAGAAGAGACTCGTGCTGATCTGGAAGGCTACGAAAAAGGTGTAGTCACCGAATTAGGCGCTGTTGCAGTTGATACCGGTATTTTTACTGGCCGCTCACCGAAAGATAAGTACATCGTCAAAGACGCAACCACAGAAGAACATATGTGGTGGACCTCTGACGCCGTTAAGAATGACAACAAGCCAATCGATCAAGCGGTATGGAATGATCTTAAAGAGCTCGTGACCAACCAGCTTTCTGGTAAGCGCGTGTTTGTCATTGACGGTTACTGTGGTGCAAACCCTGATACTCGTTTGAGCATTCGTGTTATCACCGAGGTGGCATGGCAAGCGCACTTCGTGAAAAACATGTTCATCCGTCCTTCAGAGGAAGAGCTTGCAACGTTTGAACCTGACTTCGTGGTCATGAATGGTGCAAAATGCACCAACCAAAAGTGGAAAGAGCACGGTCTGAACTCTGAAAACTTCACAGTGTTTAACTTAACTGAGCGCATGCAGTTAATCGGCGGTACTTGGTATGGCGGCGAGATGAAGAAAGGTATGTTCGCCATGATGAACTACTTCCTTCCTTTGAAAGACATCGCTTCTATGCACTGTAGTGCGAACAAGTGCAAAGAAAACGGCGATGTGGCGATCTTCTTTGGTCTTTCTGGTACGGGTAAAACAACCCTATCTACAGACCCTAAACGTGAGTTAATCGGCGACGATGAGCACGGCTGGGACGACGACGGTATCTTCAACTTCGAAGGCGGTTGTTACGCGAAGACAATCAAGCTCTCTAAAGAAGCTGAGCCGGACATCTACAACGCGATTCGCCGTGATGCGCTGCTAGAAAACGTCACCGTACGTAATGATGGTTCTATTGACTTTGATGACGGTTCTAAAACAGAGAACACGCGTGTCTCTTACCCAATCGAGCACATTGAGAACATTGTGAAGCCGGTGTCTAAAGCAGGCCATGCCAACAAGGTTATCTTCCTATCGGCAGATGCGTTTGGTGTACTTCCACCGGTATCAAAATTGACTCCGGAACAAACTAAGTACCACTTCCTATCAGGCTTTACCGCAAAACTGGCGGGCACTGAGCGTGGTATTACAGAGCCAACACCAACCTTCTCAGCGTGTTTTGGCGCGGCATTCTTGACACTGCACCCAACCAAATACGCTGAAGTATTGGTTAAGCGTATGGAAGCAGCCGGCGCAGAAGCGTACCTTGTCAACACGGGCTGGAACGGCAGCGGTAAACGTATCTCTATCCAAGATACGCGCGGCATCATTGATGCAATCCTAGATGGCTCTATCGAAGAAGCGGAAACGAAGCACATCCCGATCTTCAATCTAGAAGTGCCAACCGCGCTACACGATGTGGATCCAACCATTCTCGATCCTCGCGATACTTACACTGACCCACTTCAATGGGAAAGTAAGGCAAAAGATCTTGCGAGCCGCTTTATCAATAACTTTGATAAGTACACCGATAACGATGAAGGTAAATCATTAGTCGCAGCTGGTCCTCAGCTTGATTAGTGATATCGACATCAAATCGTAATCTAAGCCCCTCTTTTGAGGGGCTTTTTGTTGCCTGATGGTCAAAAATGTTTCAAGCTAACAGCACTAAAGCGAGGGAATACGTGCTGTGAAGAAACCGCTGATACTGACCACCATCATCCTGATAAGCCTAATTTGCCTTTCGTTGCTATCGTTGTTTGCCATGCTGCAGACACGCCACGCGCCGCAAGTGGTTAGCTATTTGTTTGAGCAACTCACCCCCTACCAAGTAAATGCCCAGCAAGTTACCTACACACCACCATTCCAGCTTTCTCTACAAGACGTAGTTGTCGAACGAGAACAACAACAAGCACGCATTCCAAAGCTGACCGTATGGCTCAGTCAGTCGTTCTGGCAGAATGGCAAGCTCGCTTTTGATTCATTGCTCATTGAAGGCGCAACACTCGACCTTAGACACAATTACGCTTCGATGCTGGACGGCATTACCCTTCGCCAAGTGGCGCTGCAGCATGTCGATCTTACTTCGGGCCAATGGTCAGCGAGAGAGGTCAATTTACAGGTCGAGAATCCTGAATGGAAGCAAGACAATCAGGCCCTGCCCTTTGGTGATATTCAGTTTTCAGCAAAACAGCTTTATGTTCGTGGCGAAGCGCTGAACGACGTCTTAGTTGATGCTCAATACAGACCTCAGAACAGCACTCTCTATGGCGCATCATTCAAATGGCATGGCGCTGAGTTCTCTGGTCAAGCAGAGCAATTTCAACAAGGCTGGTCACTCATCAATGTGACAGTTTTTGATCTCAATCTCGACAGCGTTGCCCCAGCAACAAAACTGATCAACACATTGAGCTCTCTAGAGTTTCCGGTCTACCACATCAACAGCCTTGATATACTGCGCAGCAACGTTAACTATCAAGGTTGGCATTTTGAACAGTTGGATGCCTCAATCGAGAATCTTTATCTCAATCAGTCGCTTTGGCAGCAGAATAATGGCTACTTTTCATTTGATGCCGAGCTGCTTACTTACCAAGAGTTAAGGTTTATTAACCCAACGGCCGAGCTTGGATTTGGGCAAAATGACATTAACGTTGAGCTGTTTAACGCCGACTTCAAGCAAGGCTGGCTGCAACTTAAAGGCAAGCTATCCGAAGAACGCATTGCGCTTGATGAACTAAGGGTCTCTGGCGTGAAGTGGCTTGAAGACCTTCCACAGATGGACAGCGATTTAAAGACACTGACTTCATCGCTTAACTCTCTGACCATCAAAGAGCTCGATGTGCGCAACAGTCAGTTTATTCAAGTGGAAAAACGTCCCTATTGGCAGGTGTCAGGACTGAGCATCGAAGGGCGTGACCTTGAGTTCATCAATCCCCAGCAAACGGGATTACTGAACGGCAAGATTGAGCTAAGCGCCAGCAACGCCAGCCTAGATAACCTATTGAGCACTCAGTTGGTTATGGAGATGCAAGCTGAGCAAGGGAAACTGAATCTGGAGCGCGCTTTCTTCCCGCTTCAGGCTGGCTACATCGAAGCCAATGGCCAGTGGGATCGTAGCAGCATCAGCGCTCCTTGGAGGCTAACCCTGTATGCCGATGGCGTACCTGCCGACTTACCACTGTTTGATGCACAGCTGCCATTTCATCTGCAAGGGATGGTGGAAGTTGAGCTTGAGCTATCCGGTTTATCTGGTGATTACGCCATGTTTGCACATAGCCTGTCCGGCGATGCCAAACTGCAACTGCATCAAACCACGCTCAAAGCAAAGAGCGCCGATGGCGAAACCAGTTTTGAACAGGAGTGGCCATTAGAGACGATTTCGATTCAGGCCGACCGAGGGCGGCTGAGCCTTTCTTCCGAAGGAGAAGAAGCCGAACTGAAAGGGCATATTGATATGTTAAAGCCGGAATTTGCGACGCTGATCTTTCGCACTCAAACCCCATGTCAGAGGCTGTGGTCGGATATTTTCAGTTTAACCAATGTGATTGAACAAACCTGCCAAGAAGCCGAGGCCGCGCCACCAGCCCATGCCGATGGCGCGCAACATCAAGAAGAGGCGTCTGACTCTTCCGGCAAAATCGCCTTGTAGTTGGGTAGCAGCATGTAGGTGCCAATGAACTCAACCGCGGCGTCATCACCGCTGTAGATAGTCACATGAATGACAATCCGCGCTTTGCGGCCAGACGCAAGTCGGTCTAAATCTCCGCTGATGCCGTCAAGAGATGTCGACGCAACTGGATTCTGGGTCACTGGATGACGATAGCGGATCTGGCTGTCTGCCAGTACGATATCTCCGGTAAGATTACGCTCTTTCATCAATAACCATGTCATGCCCCATCCCGTTAAGGTAGCCAGCGTAAAGGCCGAGCCAGCAAACATCGTATTGTGTGGGTTTAGGTTAGGGTTTAACTGGGCACTACACTCAAACTGATAACCCGTGTATTGGTTAATCTTGATGCCCATTTTGTCACTGATGGGAATTTGATTTTCCCAACGCTCTTGCAGCTCCGTGCACCACTCCGGCTTGCGAAGGACATTGGCCATTGGGTCAAGGGGTTTAACCATCTGTAGGTGGCGAACAGGGCCACGCTCATCCGTCAACTCACCTCGCCTCTCAAAGCCGTTTTTCTCATAGAAGGCGATCGCATCTTCACGAGCACTACACACCAAGCGCTTTGCCCCTTCTTGGCGAGCCAAGGATTCAAGAGCAACAAGCACGAGCGACCCCATCCCTTTGCTTCGGCGAGCTCCTTTTACCGCCATATAGCGAATCTGACCTTCGCTATCAGGGGTGATGTATAAGCGCCCAATCGCCATAGGTCGACCACGGCCATCGACAATCATGCGGTGGTGACTCATTGGATCGTACTCATCTCGCTCTGAACCAAGCGGCATGCGCCAAGGCTCACGCAGCATTTGCCAACGAAAGTGATAGTACTTATTCAGTTGGTTTTCCGTTTTTGGCGTAATCAGCTTAAACATAAAAGTCCTTTTTTATGAAAGAGCACCGCTCTTCCCTTCTAGCCTTTGTCTTTCATTATAGTGTGGCTAAACTTGTAGCCAGAATGTCACGGGTCCGTCATTCACCAGCGACACTTTCATATCTGCGGCAAACTGGCCTCGCTCTGTGGGTAGTACCTCTGCACAGCGATCGGCAAAATATTCGTACAAGCGCTCAGCGTCTGCAGGGTGAGCACCACGAGAAAACCCTGCGCGTGTTCCCTTCTTGGTATCAGCGGGCAATGTAAACTGCGACACCACTAATACCTTGCCCTCAACTTGTTTGACATTGAGGTTCATTTTGCCTTCGTCATCACCAAACACACGGTAGGTGGTGACCCGCTCCATGAGACGCTTCGCTTTTGCTTCGTCGTCATCTTTTTCAACGCCCAATAGCACCAAAAGGCCGTGCTCAATTTCGCCAACGACTTCACCGTCCACACGAACGGCAGCTTCACTCACTCTCTGGATCAGGGCTATCACTGTGGTTTCCTTTCTTAGATGTTGATTGCGTTAAGTTTTCAGGCGAGTGTACCATTTCTTGCGGCTTGCTCCAGTGCTCTTTCTCCCCGAGCGCCGCCGTCACTTCGGCGCCAACAAGCACAATCAGCCAGCACAAATAGACCCAAACAAACAAGATTGGGATAGCGGCTAACGCGCCATAAATCAATTGATACGAAGGGAACTGGGTAATGTAAGCCGCAAATCCTTTCTTACTGGCTTCAAACAAAACGGCCGCAACAACAGCACCAATTAAAGCATGAGAAATGTGTACTTTTTTGTTGGGGACCAAAAGATACAGGCCAACAAAGGCAAACAGGGAGAGCAAAAACGGTAACCAGCGCAACAATAAGTTATACACACCCGATACCGCTTCACTTTCTATAATTTTCAGCGAAGTCACGTAAGAGGTCGCGGCAATACTGGCTCCAACCAGAATCGGCCCCAAAGTCAGAACCATCCAATACATCGAGAACGAGAACACCGCTCTGCGCTTGCGTCTGACTCGCCAAATGTAATTCAAATTCTTATCAATGTTAGAGATCAACATCAACGCAGCCACAAACAGAAAGCCACCACCGACCGCACTCATCTTGCCGGTATTTGAGACAAACTCGAGCAACGCTCCTTTCACTGCATCACCCGCAGCAGGGACGAAATGGGTAATCACAAAGTCTTGAATCGCGTCACCCGCGTTTTCGAAAATGGAGAATGATGACAGAACAGACAACAACACCGTCAACATGGGTACGATCGACAATAAAGTAATATACGCAAGGTAGCCCGCATTGACGTTGACGCGATCATGCGCCATTCGGGCGATTAAATATTGCCCAAAAATCAGACTTTGCTTAATAGTTTGCTCTAATTTCAACTTGTATCTCCTGACCGTCTCAGCCATCCTAACATCGTAATTCTAAAAGAAAGGACACAATCATGCCGTACATACTGGCTTTGGTATTATCCATTTTTACTCTAACAGGCTGCCAGTCCGCCTACTACTCAGCCATGGAACAAGTAGGCTACCACAAACGTGACATTATGGTGGATCGCGTTGAAGAAGCCAAAACATCGCAACAAGAAGCACAGCAAGAGTTCACGAGTGCACTGGACGCGCTCTCAGCACTCACCAACTTTGATGGTGGCGAGTTAGAAAGCGTCTATAACCAGATTAACGACAAATACCAAGACAGCGAAAAAGCAGCAGAAGATGTACGTTCACGTATTGCGGCGATTGAAGATGTGTCCGACGCTCTCTTTGCCGAGTGGCAAGATGAGTTAGAACTCTACACCAGCTCAAAACTGCGTCGTGCGAGCGAACAGAAGCTACGTGACACCAAATCGTCATACGCCACCATGCTGAAAGCGATGAAGCGTGCTGAGCAGAAAATGACGCCAGTCCTAAATACTCTGCGCGACAATACGCTCTATTTGAAACATAACCTCAATGCGAGTGCGATTGGCTCCCTACAAGGCGAGTTTTCGAATCTCGAGCAAGACATTCAGTTCGCAATCAAACAAATGAATGCCGCGATAGCGGAATCGGATAAGTTCTTGCAAAAACTCAACCAAAAGTAAACAGACTCACCTCCTCCTTGTGGGGAGGTTTTAGCTTTCCCTCTCAAGCCCCAACGTTATTCGAACAAAGTCCACTCGCTCCGCCACACTTCCCCAAGGTACTTCCACCACGTGATAGCCAAGCTCTGCATAAGTCTCGACTGGGGTTTGATGAATTTGCAGCGCTTCTTCGAAACTGTGTGGGCGCACTTCATCTTGCACATAGATAGAGGCTTCTGGTCGACAAGCAAGTACCTTAGGGTGGTATCCCCTACTCTCAGTGATAAACCTTGGCTCGACCTTACAGCCACCCACCTGAAGATACGCCACAATATCTGGGATTGCGCGGTCAACAAACGCGACCTTGTGGTTCTCTGCTTCTCGCTTCTGATTTCCCATTAACTCAAGGCACAAGTTGGCGAACTCAGGCAAGTTCGTCCAAGGCAGAATCCCCTCATCAAGTTGGCACTGCTGTTCAATCAAGGTACGTGAACCTTCGGCAAATGTGGCGTAGCCTAGCTCTCCAAGCGCATTGAGCAAGGTGGTTTTGCCTGCTCCTGGACCACCAGTGATGACAATTGGCTTCATAATGTTGTTCCTTCAAATACAAAAAACCCCAAGCAATGCTCGGGGCTTTAATGATTCTAATCTGTTAACGCAGATTATTTAGCAGCGCGAGACGCACGCTTACGATCGCTTTCCGTTAGGAACTTCTTACGGATACGAATGCTTTCCGGCGTTACTTCTACTAGTTCGTCGTCATCGATGAACTCTAGAGCTTGCTCAAGCGTCATCACGATTGGCGGAGTAAGAACCTGTGCGTCATCCGTACCAGAAGCACGAACGTTGGTTAGCTGCTTACCTTTCAGTACGTTTACAGTTAGGTCGTTGTCACGGCTGTGGATACCAACAACCATGCCTTCGTATACTTCAACACCGTGACCAATGAACATACGGCCACGCTCTTGTAGGTTGAATAGTGCGTTAGTTAGCGCCTTACCCATACCGTTAGAGATAAGTACACCGTTGATACGCTGGCCGATCTCGCCGCCTTTGTGTGGGCCGTAGTGATCAAATGTATGGTAAAGAAGACCAGAACCTGACGTTAGCGTCATGAATTCCGTTTGGAAACCAATCAGACCACGAGATGGCATGATGAAGTCCATACGTACACGGCCTTTACCATCTGGAGACATGTCAGTCAGCTCACCTTTACGTAGGCCGATGTTCTCCATGATGCCACCTTGGTGCTCTTCGATCACGTCGATAGTTACCGTTTCAAACGGTTCCATTAGCTGGCCATCTTCTTCTTTGATGATAACTTCTGGACGAGATACTGCTAGCTCGAAACCTTCACGACGCATGTTTTCGATCAGGATAGATAGGTGAAGTTCACCACGGCCTGATACGCGGAATTTGTCTGGATCGTCAGTTTGCTCTACACGTAGTGCAACGTTGTGTACCAGTTCCTTCTCAAGACGCTCAAGGATGTTACGTGAAGTCACGAACTTACCTTCTTTACCCGCGAATGGAGACGTGTTTACTTGGAACGTCATGGTTACTGTTGGCTCATCTACAGACAGTGCAGGAAGCGCTTCTACTGCGTTTTGTGCACAGATAGTGTCAGAGATTTTCAGCTCACCAAGACCAGTGATTGCGATGATGTCACCCGCGTTTGCTTGCTCAACTTCGTGACGCTCTAGGCCAAGGTAACCCATTACTGTACCTACTTTACCGTTGCGAGTCTTACCGTCTGCACCGATAACTGTTACTTGTTGGTTTGGCTTAACAGAGCCACGAGTTACACGCGCAACACCGATAACACCAACGTAAGAACTGTAGTCTAGCTGAGAAACTTGCATCTGCAGTGGACCTTCAAGGTCAACATTTGGCGCATCAACAACGTCAACGATAGTTTGGAATAGAGGTTCCATGTTCTCGCCAGTTTCGCCTTCTTCTAGAGAAGCCCAACCGTTTAGTGCAGAAGCATAAACCACTTTAAAGTCTAGCTGGTCGTCAGTTGCACCTAAGTTATCGAATAGGTCGAAAACTTGATCCATAACCCAATCAGGACGCGCGCCTGGGCGGTCAATCTTGTTGATAACAACGATAGGCTTAAGACCGTGAGCAAAAGCTTTCTGTGTTACGAAACGCGTTTGTGGCATTGGGCCATCTACTGCGTCAACGATAAGTAGTACTGAATCTACCATCGACATGATACGTTCTACTTCACCACCGAAGTCCGCGTGTCCCGGAGTATCTACGATGTTGATACGGTAGTCATTCCAGTTGATTGCTGTGTTTTTAGCAAGAATGGTAATGCCACGCTCTTTTTCGATGTCATTCGAGTCCATGACGCGCTCTTCTGCTTCGCCGCGAGACTCTAAAGTACCTGATTGCTGTAGTAGTTTATCAACCAGTGTAGTTTTACCGTGGTCAACGTGCGCGATGATCGCGATATTTCTTAATTTATCAATCTGTGGAGTAGCCATGGATTTGATTCACTCGATATAAGAAGCTCGCCGAGAATCTCCGCGAACTTATTTGATTAAAAAAACGGCCATAATGTACCAGATTTTAGCGAAAAACCCAGAAATATGTGATCTGTTCCGCTTCTTTTCAGCAGATATTTGATGACCACACCCAAGTTCCTTGTCCGATAAGCGAAAACCTCATTGACATAAGGGGTAAAACTAGGCTGAATGGAGTACGATTTTGTTTACTCTTGGTGCAACACAGATACAAACGCACCACTTTAGTGCAAAACAAGATCATTTTGGTGCAACTTTTCTGCACCAAGGTTAATCAAGCCCGCTAATTTATTGAAATTAATGGATTAATTTTTTTGGCACGGTTTTGGCTTTATTAAATTCAGCATCGATTAATACGATTGAAACGAAGTTAATCAATGCTGGATTATGAAACCAATCGAGCTAAACCGCTTTAATAACACTGGAGGTTATCCAAGATGTCAGTAGAAAACGTTCTATCGCTGATCCAAGAAAACGAAGTTAAGTTTGTTGACCTACGTTTTACAGATACAAAAGGTAAAGAGCAGCACGTATCTATCCCTGCTCACCAAGTGGACGCAGACTTCTTTGAAGAAGGTAAAATGTTCGATGGTTCTTCAGTTGCTGGCTGGAAAGGTATCAACGAATCTGACATGGTAATGATGCCTGACGCAGCATCTGCTGTTCTTGACCCATTCACAGAAGACGCAACGCTAAACATCCGTTGTGACATTCTTGAGCCTGCAACAATGCAAGGCTACGATCGTGACCCACGTTCTATTGCTAAACGTGCTGAAGACTACCTACGTGCAACTGGCATCGCTGATACTGTTCTTGTTGGTCCAGAGCCAGAGTTCTTCCTATTTGACGATGTTAAGTTCGCAACTGACATGTCAGGTTCTTTCTTCAAAATTGACGACGTAGAAGCAGCTTGGAACACAGGTTCTGACTACGAAGGTGGTAACAAAGGTCACCGCCCAGGCGTTAAAGGTGGTTACTTCCCAGTAGCTCCAGTAGATTCTTCTCAAGATATCCGTTCTGCAATGTGTCTAATCCTAGAAGAGATGGGCCAAGTTGTAGAAGCGCACCACCACGAAGTAGCAACTGCGGGTCAGAACGAAATCG
Organism: Vibrio sp. MarTm2; assembly: GCF_027587055.1. Taxonomy (NCBI): domain Bacteria; kingdom Pseudomonadati; phylum Pseudomonadota; class Gammaproteobacteria; order Vibrionales; family Vibrionaceae; genus Vibrio; species Vibrio sp. MarTm2. Next base: position 80,260 of record NZ_JAPPTK010000015.1, read on the forward strand.
CAACTCGCTTCAACACGCTAACTTCTAAAGCTGATGAAATCCAAGTTTACAAGTACGTTGTACACAACGTTGCTCACGCATTTGGTAAAACAGCGACATTCATGCCTAAGCCACTCGTTGGTGACAACGGTTCAGGTATGCACGTTCACCAATCTCTAGCGAAAGACGGTGTTAACCTGTTCGCTGGTGACAAGTACGGCGGCCTATCTGAAATGGCGCTTTACTACATCGGTGGTGTTATCAAGCACGCTAAAGCAATCAACGCATTTGCTAACGCATCAACTAACTCGTACAAGCGTCTTGTACCAGGCTTCGAAGCGCCAGTTATGCTTGCTTACTCTGCACGTAACCGTTCTGCTTCTATCCGTATCCCTGTGGTACCAAGCCCTAAAGCACGTCGTATCGAGCTACGTTTCGGTGACCCATCAGCGAACCCATACCTATGTTTCGCAGCAATGCTAATGGCCGGTCTTGACGGTATTAAGAACAAGATCCACCCAGGCGAAGCGATGGATAAAGACCTTTACGACCTACCTGCAGAAGAAGCAGCAGAAATCCCAACAGTGGCTTACTCACTAAAAGAAGCGCTAGAGTGTCTAGACGCTGACCGTGAGTTCCTAACAGCTGGTGGTGTTTTCTCTGACGACTTCATCGACTCTTACATCGACCTTAAGTCTCAAGATGTAGAGAAAGTGAACATGACAACTCACCCACTAGAGTTCGAACTTTACTACTCTGTTTAATCAGGTTACGTAAGCAACAAAACGCTTTGTTGCACAAATTCAAGGCTCGCCTCGCAGGCGGGCCTTTTTCATATTTGTCACCTGACCGAGACCCTTTAGTATCATGCTGTCCACGATAATCCATCCGGAGAACAAGATGCACAAAGTGATCACTCTTCTAAGCATACTGCTCACCATATCCAGCTTAGCTTTCGCTCAAACTGTCTATACGTGGACAGACAACAATGGCGTGATTCATTTCAGTGACACTCCGAGTGGTAAGAACGTCAAAGCAATCCAAATGCCAGACTATCATCAGCCGTCCCCACCGCCTGCTTTTGAAGCTGAAACAAAAGTTGACCCTAAGTCAGACAAAAAAGATAACCAACCAACAGCCTTGTCCCCCCTTGAAATCACGATAACCTCCCCTGAGCACGATCAGGCCTTACGTAGCAATGCCGGTATGATCACCATACGAGCCGAACTTAATCGTAAACTCTCTGTTGATGAGACCCTCCAACTCCAGATGGATAATGCCAATTATCACGCTCCGACGACTCGTCCTCTGTGGGAATTGAGAAACATCGATCGTGGAACTCATACCTTTACCATTCAAGCCTATAGAGACGGCAAGCTTATTGCATCATCAAGTCCTATAACGGTGCATCTACTACGCAGTAGCCAGCAAAAAGCAGTATCTCCAGTCAAAGCTCAGTAAATTGGTGACTTTTTTCTTCTGCTACGCCTAATCATGCGCCATACTTGAAAGAAACGTCGCACCACAATGGTGCAATGCACATTTTAAGTTCATGGATGAGAGGTTTTTTGTGAGTAGCGAGCTCGATACGATTGTTTTAAATCACCAAGTCACCGCGATTTTAGTGATGAATGAAACACTGCAAGTCAAATATGCCAATCCTTCAGCGGAGCAATTGTTTTCACAAAGTGCAAAACGCATTGTTGAACAACCTTTGTCCAAGCTCATCCAGCACGCCTCGATGGACCTCGCGTTACTTTCTCAGCCACTACAAAGCGGACAAAGTATCACCGATAGCGACGTCACTTTTGTGGTCGATGGCAAACCCTTAATGCTTGAGGTCACGGTGAGCCCAATTTCCTGGCATAGAGAACTTATGTTGCTAGTGGAAATGCGCAAAATCGGCCAACAACGACGTCTATCTCAAGAGCTCAACCAACATGCGCAGCAACAAGCGGCCAAACTGCTGGTCAGAGGCTTAGCCCATGAAATCAAAAATCCGCTTGGTGGTCTGAGAGGGGCGGCTCAGCTGCTAGAGCGTATGCTGCCCGATCAATCATTAACCGAATACACTCAAATCATTATTGAGCAAGCCGATCGCCTTAGAAATTTGGTCGACCGACTACTTGGGCCACAAAAGCCAGGGAAAAAGCAGCACGAAAATCTGCATTTAATCTTGGAGAAAGTTCGCCAACTGGTCGAGCTTGAGATTGGTCAATCGATCGTCATCGAACGCGACTACGACCCGAGCCTACCGGAGTTCTTAATGGATGCCGATCAAATAGAGCAAGCACTACTCAATATCGTTAGCAACGCTGGGCAAATCCTACAAGGCCAAGAAAACGGTAAGATCGTCATACGCACCAGAACAGTGCATCAAGCCAACATCCATGGTCAGCGCTGCAAGCTCGCCGCTCGAATAGAGATCATGGATAACGGCCCCGGCATTCCAGCCGATTTACAAGACACCCTTTTCTACCCGATGGTCAGCGGTAGAGAAGGCGGGACAGGCTTAGGGCTATCGATTTCTCAAAACCTGATCGATCAGCATCAAGGCAAGATTGATGTCGAAAGCTGGCCAGGCAGAACCATATTTACAATTTACCTGCCAATTTAATATTACACACTATTTGCATTGCTGTGAGGAAACCAGAATATGAGTAAAGGATACGTTTGGGTGGTCGACGATGACAGTTCCATCCGCTGGGTAATGGAGAAAACCCTCTCTTCAGCAGGCATTAAATGCGACACTTTTTCCGATGCCGAAAGCGTTCTGCTCGCATTAGAGCGTGAAAGTCCCGATGTTTTGGTATCGGATATCCGTATGCCTGGCATCGATGGTATAGAGTTATTACGCCAAGTGCATGAGCGATCACCCGATTTACCGGTCATCATTATGACTGCTCACTCTGATTTGGATGCAGCTGTGAATGCCTATCAAAAAGGGGCATTTGAATATCTACCAAAGCCATTCGATGTTGATGAAACATTGACCCTGGTTGAACGAGCGATTACACACAGCCATGAACAACGCCGAGAACAAGCCAATGCCGACACAGGCGATTACAGTGCGCCAGAAATCATAGGTGAAGCACCGGCCATGCAGGAGGTATTCCGCGCGATTGGACGCCTCTCTCGCTCTTCAATTTCTGTTTTAATCAATGGCGAATCAGGGACAGGTAAGGAGCTGGTCGCCCATGCACTACATAGACATAGTCCAAGAGCGGCTAAACCATTTATTGCACTCAATATGGCCGCAATTCCCAAAGATTTGATCGAGTCGGAGTTATTTGGCCATGAGAAAGGCGCGTTCACTGGTGCGAATACCGTGAGACAAGGGCGATTTGAACAAGCCAATGGCGGAACACTGTTTCTCGATGAAATTGGCGATATGCCACTCGATATTCAAACCCGATTGCTGCGTGTGCTCGCTGATGGTCAGTTTTATCGAGTGGGGGGGCACTCTCCCATCAAAGTCGACGTGAGAATTGTGGCAGCGACTCACCAAAACTTGGAAAAACTGGTTCATCAAGGGGATTTTCGTGAAGACCTTTTTCACCGTTTGAACGTCATTCGAATTCAAATCCCAGCCCTACGAGAGCGCAGACAAGACATCGAAAAACTCACTTTACACTTTCTGGCTCTTGCCGCGGAAGAATTGGGCGTCGATGTAAAAACACTTCATCCTTCAACGGTAGAGCGCCTCAATAACCTCGAGTGGCCAGGCAACGTACGCCAGCTAGAAAACATCTGCCGTTGGCTAACCGTTATGGCAAGTGGCAGTGAAGTCTTACCAAATGACTTACCTGCAGAATTGATTGAAGAGAAACCTCATTTAGGTTTTGATAGCGACACGACTTGGCAAAAACAGCTCGCGACGTGGGCAAAAAAGTCGCTCACCCAAGGAGATACCGAGTTACTTTCTTACGCACTTCCTGAATTTGAACGTATACTTTTGGAAGTAGCACTCGAACATACGAACGGTCATAAGCAAGATGCCGCAAAAGTTTTGGGGTGGGGACGCAACACACTCACTAGGAAACTCAAAGAGCTTTACTAAAGAAAGATATACTCAGTAATGCAAAAAAGAGGCGTAAAAAGCGCTCGTAAGTTATCGCTTCTAAAAACACAGTGGTCTCTTTTTCACCAAAAATGGCTCGCTCGTTGTATTTAAAGAATATAGAATCCAGTATATTGCATTAATAGAATTAATAGTATGTCAACGACCACACAGATTACGCTCCGAACTGCCGTTGTCCTCCCATTCGTAATGATTTTTATTATTACAATTGGGGTGATTATCGCTGTTCAGAAAAAGAGCTATGAAGAGATGGTGGTTGACATCAGTGATAAGCAGCTCTCTTCGTTAACTGACAATGTGACACTAGAGCTCAATAAGTTCTTAACCAAACCTTTCGAAGCGAGCCTCGCCCTCAGTCATAGTATTGGCTACAACCAACTCTACACTCCCGGAAATACGACCCAGATTGAACAATTTCTTCTTTCAAGCTTTAGAGATCTGTATCAATCGATCCCTCACCTCGATGTGATTGGGTTCGGTGGCGAGAATGCCGAATATACTGGCTTTCGCAGGGAGGCGAACAAAGGCTACACCCTAATGATTCAGGATGACCGTACAGAGCAAAAGCTGGTGATATATCGCGGTCAGGTAATCAGTGAAGATGTGCGTTCGGTCATTCATGGCTATGACCCTAGAGTGCGTCCTTGGTACGCTCCTGTAGCGGAGCGCCAAGTGCCCATGTGGTCGTCGATTTATGCCAACGCTGATGAGCGTCAAGAAATTACGCTCTCCGCGCTCACTCCTGTATTTCATGGCGATGAGTTTCAAGGAGTCGTCGTCACGGACGTAAAAATTGATACCTTCAATACTTTCTTAAACCGACTTCAACAAAACACCAATGCCGTCGTTTTTATTGTCGATGATAAGAAGCGCTTGGTCGCTCACTCCACAGGTGGCAGTGTTGTCTCTTGGGGTACCCCCTCTAGCAAAAAAGGTGACCGCTTATTAGCAATAGAGAGTGCGAACCCTGTCGTCAATTCAAGCGCAGAGTATGCTGAGTCATTGGGCCTGTATGAGAAACAAGAAACCCAGCACTTTACTGTCGATATTAATGGTGAACGTTACTTCAATCATCTCACCCCTTATGTTGATCAGTACGGTCTGAACTGGCAAATAGGCATGGCGATCTCTGAGTCAGACCTGCTCGGTAAACTTCCCGAGAGCCAACGACACAGTTGGATTTTGGGGATTGTGGCCAGCTTAATTGGTATCTTCATTGGCTTAATCGCCTTCAATCGCATCGTCGCCCCCATAACCTCTACCGCTGATGCAGCCAAACATCTAGCGAAGGGGGACTGGGATAGTCACATGCCAAAACCTGGAAGCATCTACGAAACCAGTATGTTGGTGTTTGCTTTCAATGAAATGGCCAACAACCTCAAAGCCTCTTTTAGAGCCCTACGCACGCAATTGCTCTACGACTCACTGACAAAACTCTACAGTCGTGAAGGCTTGATCGATACTTGTGACACCCTTGATAAGCTCGATGGCACACTCATGCTTATTGGGATAAATAAGTTTAGAGACATCAATGACAGCTTAGGCCACTACAAAGGGGATCAACTTCTCGTCATCATCTCTGAGCGTCTGAGGTCTGTATTCTCCAATGAGTGCTATTTATCTCGAATTGGCGGTGATGAGTTCGCGATCTACATCCCTGGTCCTCAAGACAAAGAACAAAATAGCTTAACGGCGAATCGAGTATTGCAGGCTTTTGCTTCTCCGTTTGTTATGGAGTACGAGAGTATTTTGGTCAGCATCTCAGTAGGGATCGTTACTCAAGGTCCAGACCAAAATATGACTCTATGGCTAAGAAACGGCAGTATTGCTCTGAGCAATGCGAAACAAGAGCTCACTCGAATCAGTTACTACAGCCCAGAAATGGCCGATGTGTCACGTAAACGAACTCTGATGCTATCAAAAATTAGAGAGGCTATTGAGAACAAAGAGTTTATTCCTTTCTACCAGCCAATTGTTGATATCCGCAGTGGCAAAGTACTAGGCGCAGAAGCACTCGCTCGCTGGCAGTCTCCGAGCTCAGGCCTCGTTTCCCCACTCGACTTCATTCCAATCGCGGAAGAAAGCGGGTTAATCGGTCAAATAGGTGAGCAAATTCTCATGCAGGCGTGTAACGATGCCGTAAAAGGCATAGGAGAAGGCAAGTGGGATACGGAGTTCCACCTACACGTTAACCTTTCGGTGAACCAACTGTCACAACCGGACTTCATCGAGACATTGCAAAAAGTGCTGACTATCTCAGATTTAAATCCGAACAACTTAACCTTAGAAATCACCGAGTCTCGCATCGTCGACAACGATCCAGTGACGATTCAAAACATGCAGGCAATTAGAGAGCTAGGCGTGCAAATCGCGATAGATGACTTCGGTACAGGCTACAGTTCTCTTGCCTACCTGCATAAATTACCCTTTGATTGCCTCAAAATAGATAGAACTTTCATCAACAAGTTAACTCCCAACGATCTCGATACTTCAATTGTTGCCGCTGTCATCAACATGACGCGCGGAATGAAAGTCGACATTGTCGCTGAAGGGGTCGAGACAACAGAACAGGCTAAAATGCTTGCACAGTTAAACTGCCATCAAGCACAAGGGTTCCTTTATAGTCGCCCTGTTCCTTTCCAAGAGTGGCCATCTAACTTGGGTTAACTGGGGCCAGTCCCCCTCCCAGTTTTCAAACTAGAACTACAGTTGCAATCCACCTCTCACGATCCATATCCTTCAACGTTGGCTAAACTGTATGTGTTCCCTCAACATAATTTTGAAGGAGTACAGCATGCAGTGGAAGGCTTGGATATGGTGGTCATTACTCATGTACGCTAGCAGTTCATGGTCTGCCGACACCTGCATCTTAAAAATGGGTTATCGCACGAACGAAAGGCTCCCACTGATTTCCGCTTCCCCTGACAACAGTGGTCTTTATCAACACTTCTATCAAGCTATGGCGGATCATCTAGGTTGTGAATTAAAAATTATTCGTGGACCCAAGAAACGTATCCTGAAACAGCTCGAAGATGGTGAAATAGACTTTTATCCAGGCTTTAATTACAACGAGTACAGAGCCCTGTACACCTACTACATTGAAAACGGATTTCCCGGAGGGGAAATAGGCATATCACGCTCTGACTTTGCTGATATAAATCATTTGGAAGAGTTAGAAGGCGCAACAATCCTGCAATCTCTTGGCTCTCCAGACTTTGTCCGAGATCTCGAGAACATTCGCATCTATGCTGTCCCGGAAATGACTATCGACAAAGCAGTCAATCTATTGAGGAAAAAACGAGGCGACTTTTATATCTATAACCGCGCTTCACTGCTCTACTATCTGAGGACGAATAAGAGTAGCGATATCAAGATCCACCCTAACTGCTGCGGTGGTGTGGAGCCTATCTACCTTGGCTTTTCTCGTCAATCTGAGCACTATTCGGAAGCCCCAAATCCCCACTTTGATCCTAGCCAAGAGTTGAGTCCCACTAACTTTCCCGTAACGCTCAGTACAGATTCCAAAGTATTCCAGATTGAAAAGATATTAAAGGAAATGAAAGAGAGTAGAGAAACAGACGCCATCTACAAGCAATACTACTGAGCACTCACTGATGACAGAAAGGCTAATTTATACAGAGATGAAATGAAAAAAGCCTCGCTATTTCTAGCGAGGCTTTTCAATGTGGCGGAGAGATAGGGATTTGAACCCTAGATACGCTATTAACGTATGCCGGTTTTCAAGACCGGTGCTTTCAACCACTCAGCCATCTCTCCACAAATTGTCATCGTCAGATTAGTACACTGAGGATGTTGTTACACGTATTACGGGTAACGATACCTTTTTGTCTTCACTTTTTAAAAGTGAAAATAAATTGG
>NZ_JAPPTK010000016.1:0-73609 GCF_027587055.1 Vibrio sp. MarTm2
AAAAAAATTCAACCAATAAATGAGGTGATAATTAAACACGATCACTGTGCTCCTCATATGATTGAAATTTTCGCTAGTTTCTTTATCAAAGCACTTTCTAAATTTAAATCTAGAACGGATGTTTTTAAATCTCCCGAAAAATGAAATTTCCATACTCACTAAATTACCAATGCATTTTTGAGTTCTAGTTTAGACTGAAGTGGATTTCTGAAAAATTGGGAAAGAATAGCTACTTGGTTACAAACCATTTTAGAAATTGTATATGAATCATCATAGATAGGTTAAAGCAGATCATCATCTCTAAATTCTGAGCGCTTAGAATTCAGCAATGCTAGTTTGGAAAACTTATATACTTGGAGACTGAGTACCCTAAAACGTTTACGAGATACAGAACAAAGCTTCAACCTCAAAATTAAAAGAGACAGTATATAAGTAGCCCACAATTATATTCCATCCATCTTATATATTACTTTTTATAAATGCTCTGTTAAGAGCTGAGTTTATGTCGGCGTACTGAGGTAGGTGGATCAAGCCAGAAAACTCAATTTCACTAATTAACTTGTGAAATTTTTAAAACGACTAAGATTTTCGTCTAAACAATTAAAGTGTTAGAATGATCACATCAATGCTGACGTGGCATCAGGTGGTCGTTAAATACTTCCAGTACCCCTCTATCTGATTTCTCTTTTGGTACCCCACCTGATACCCCACCAGCCTAACCATAAAAATAAAAGGTAAGATTTTCATATGGTTGCAAGTAAAATTCAATGGTTTCCGGGCCACATGCATAAGGCTCAAAAAGAGATTGCAGAAGCGATTCCTCAAATAGACGTCATTATTGAAGTACTCGACGCTCGCATTCCTTTTAGTAGTGAAAACCCGATGATCGCCGAGCTCAAAGGTGATAAACCTGTTGTCAAAGTGCTGAACAAGCGAGACCTTGCCGATCCAGAGCTAACACAACTTTGGATTGATCATTTTGAGAAAGAACACAATGTAAAAGCGATCGCGATCACTACGTCACAGCAAGCCGAAGTGAATAAAATCATGGAGCTTGTTCGTAAGCTTGCTCCCCACCGCGAAGAAATTGGTAAAAACATTCGTACCATGATTATGGGGATCCCAAATGTGGGCAAGTCGACCATCATTAATGCTCTTGCAGGTCGAACCATCGCAGTCACAGGCAACCAACCTGCGGTGACTAGACGTCAACAACGTATTAACTTGCAAAACGGCATCGTTTTATCCGATACCCCGGGTATTTTATGGCCAAAAGTCGAAAACCCTCACAGCGGTTTTCGTTTGGCCGCGACTGGTGCAGTAAAAGACACCGCCATGGAATATGACGAAGTTGCTTTTTACACAGTCGAATATCTAGCCCAAGCCTACCCTGAGCGATTACAAGAGCGCTATCAAATTGAAGACTTACCTGAGTCAGATATAGAGCTAATGGAAGAGATTGGTCGCAAACGGGGTGCACTGCGCGCCGGAGGTCGAGTGGATCTGCACAAGTGCTCTGAGATTCTCCTTCATGAATTAAGAGGCGGGACGCTTGGACAAATCACGCTAGAGCGACCAGAAATGATCACTCAAGAGCTTATTGAAGTTGAGATTGAAGCAGCACGCAAAGCAGAAGAAAAAGCGAAGAAGAAAGAGGAACGTCGCAAACGCTACCTCAGAAACAAGCGCTAGAAGACTTAAACAGGGCAGCACATCACTGCCCTTTTTTGATCACAAAGATTGAGTTTTTGTTATAGTGTAACAAAACAAACAATGAGAAGTTTTCTATGAGAATTCCAACCAACATCATCACCGGTTTTCTTGGCACGGGGAAAACAACGGCCATTTTGAATCTACTCAAGAACAAGCCCGAAAGTGAAAATTGGGCAGTGCTAGTCAATGAGTTTGGTGAAATTGGTATCGACGGCGCGTTAATGACCGAGCAAGGCGCCTTGATTAAAGAAGTACCTGGTGGTTGCATGTGTTGCGCCGCTGGTGTGCCTATGTCTGTCGCTATCACCGCCCTGCTACGTACCAACCCAGATCGCCTAATCGTTGAACCTACAGGCCTTGGCCACGCACATAAAGTTCTTGCTACGTTGACGTCAAGTCAGTTTAAAGATTACATCGACCTAAGAGCCACAATCGGCTTGGTAGATCCACGTAACCTTTCAAATCCCAAATATATAGAGAATCAGAACTTTAATGATCAATTATCCATCTCCGACATTGTAATCGGTAATAAGGTGGATGAATGTCATGTGGGTGATGTTGACGCATTTAACGATTGGGTTACCGATCAATCCCCACCGAAAATCTTTAGCCAGCTGGTAAAGCACGGTAATTTCCCAATCGAGTTACTCGATAGTCCGCGCCGAAACCCTACTGAGTCGAATGAGGTTGAGTCGCATCACCACGAACATGCCGAAAAAGAGCCGCAATTTCAGTTGCCACCAAACCAAACCTTTGTCCGCAAAGAAAACAAAGGACAGGGTTACTTTAGCTGTGGCTGGATATTTGGTGCTGAAGTCGAGTTCGACTTTGATGACCTTTTCTCAGTTTTATCTGACCTTACCGCTGAACGCGTGAAAGGTGTTCTCAATACGAACAACGGCTGCTTTGCATTCAATGTTAGCAATGGCGTGGTTTCGGTGAATCAAATGTCTCTTGAAGGGTTTGAAAGCCGACTAGAGGTCATTGATAGCCAATTATTGCCATGGGATGAGTTAGAAGGCGTGCTAAAACGCATATCAAATATCGACTCTCTCTAAACGACAAAAGGCGCACCATTCAGTGCGCCCTATCCCTCGTTACTCAATCGTGAGTCTGCGAATCGAGTGCGACTTACGCCACTCGATGTAAAACGAGGATTTTCAATTTTTATCATTGAATCCATCCAAATTGTAGGTAAGACACTATTTCCTCCATGCGGGTTGGTTCGAGTTGTCTTACCCTTTAACTATGGTTCAAAACCACCAGTTTGCAAGCTGATCATCTCCCCTATTTAATCGGTTCTGTGATACCGATCCGATAATTAAATTCTCTCGATTCACCACGAGTCTCATTAAATTGTCATATTTGAAAATCAATATTCCATTCTTGTCGCTATAGTTACGCATAGACCGGCGTATAATTTGCCGTAACATCATTTCCACCGCTTATCGTACGAGGCAAAACACTCCATGACAAAAAGAGAGAAATTCAAGCAGTCCCTACTCGCAGCAGTACCCAAGGACGCGATCAATCAATTTCTCTCCAAAGACAAAACGCCCGTTTCAGTCCTGTTACTTTCTATTATCGTTGGCGTTCTTGCTGGTTTTGTTGGCACTCTATTTGAGTTGGCGGTGCACTTTGTTTCTGAAACCCGTACCGACTGGCTGAAAGATTCTATTGGAAGTGCTCTACCACTATGGTTAAGCGCATTTTTAATTAGCGCTTCGCTGGCATTCATTGGCTATTTTTTGGTACATCGATTCGCACCGGAAGCCGCGGGCTCTGGAATACCGGAAATCGAGGGTGCGATGGATGGAATTCGCCCGGTACGCTGGTGGCGAGTAATCCCTGTTAAATTTTTTGGCGGTATGGGTACCCTCGGCTCCGGCATGGTGCTCGGTCGCGAGGGCCCGACGGTTCAGATGGGCGGCGCGATTGGTCGCATGGTAACCGATATCTTTCGAGTAAAAGATGACGACACCAAACACAGCCTATTGGCCTCTGGCGCTGCGGGTGGCTTAGCGGCGGCATTCAATGCACCTTTAGCGGGGATTATGTTTGTCGTTGAAGAGATGCGCCCTCAGTTTCGGTACTCATTAATCTCGATAAAAGCGGTCATTGTTTCTGCGGTTTCAGCCAATATTGTCTTTCGCGCTATTAATGGGCAATCAGCCGTCATTACCTTACCTCAGTATCAGCCACCGGAGTTACCAGCGCTTTGGCTCTTTCTCTTACTTGGTATTATGTTTGGTATCTTTGGTGTTGTTTTTAATAAACTAGTGACACTGTCACAAGACTTCTTTGCCAGAGTCCACAAAAACGAACGTAAGCGCTATTTGATTACCGGTAGCTTAATTGGGGGATTCTTCGGCATCACTCTACTCTACATGCCCGAGATTACAGGCGGCGGAATCACCTTGATTCCAAATATTGCCAGCGGCGGCTATACCGCAGGGTTTCTTCTATTGCTCTTTGTCGCCCGTATCGCCACTACCATGATCTGTTTTGGTTCGGGCGCACCGGGGGGTATTTTCGCGCCAATGTTAGCCTTAGGTACCTTGTTTGGTTATGCGTTTGGTCTGATTGCGCATCAACTGTTACCTGACTTGATGATTGAGCCCGGCATGTTCGCGATAGCAGGAATGGGTGCACTGTTTGCCGCAACGGTGAGAGCGCCAATTACAGGAATACTGTTAGTGATAGAAATGACCAATAATTACTACTTGATCCTTCCTTTGATCATCACCAGCTTAGGTGCAGTGGTGTTTGCCCAAATGCTCGGTGGGCAGCCAATCTACAGTCAATTGCTCCACAGAACTCTTAAAAATGAGAAGTTAAGACAGGAAGACCTACCTAGCGAAGTGAAATGATAATTGCATCGCAACCGTTTGGCTTGTTATCATCTGCGCAGAAAAATCGGTAACTCGCAAAACCTTCGATCGATTTTTAGAGCATTTACTCGCACAAAGTAGGAATAGGTCGTTGAACTGGAGACGCTTAACACAATTTCAGAGTGTACCCCCATCGCAAGCTGCACTTGCACTGGGTGTTATTGGATTGGGACACGCGTGGTTCTTGTATATTCCTGAAGTTGGTGAGTTCGTTCGCCCCTATCTCGCCTCTCTTGGTGCGATATTGCTGTTTCCTGTCTTAGTTAAATACCTCACCAATGCGAATACATTCATTAACGATATTCGCAATCCGCTTAGTGGCAGTTTGATGGCTCCGATGAGCATGGCACTACTGATTCTATGCGATTATTTAGCGGTTATTTCACCCGTTGTCGCCTACCCACTTTGGTTTGCGGCGTTATTACTGCACCTTACCATGATGGTGATGTTCTTTGGTTTCCAATTAACCAACTTCAAAATATCGAACATCGTCCCTAGTTGGTTTTTGTATCCCGTTGGGCTTATCAGTAGCTCACTGGCTGGCACTCAGTTTGGTCATACCGTATTCTCCGAAACCTTGGTGTCAGTTTGTATCGCGATCTATTTTTTCATGCTGCCGCTGGTACTTTATCGCTTAATGTTTGAAGGGATGCTGCCAAGACGCGCCCGACCCACCCTTGCTATTATGGCCGCGCCAATTAACCTGACGCTGGCGACCTACTTAGTGAACTTTCCACAGCCAGACCCAATCCTCACCGGCGCTCTCGCTGGCATAGCAGTCACCATGACGCTGTTTATTTACTTGTGTTACTTCAAATTACTTAGGCTTAAGTTTCAGCCCTCTATTGCAGCGGTTACGTTTCCGTCTGTCATCAGCGCCATTGCAATGCATCGACTCACCAGCTTCTTTGAGCAATATCACCCTCAATGGCATTGGCTCCACCATTTTGGACTATTCGAGTTAAGTGTCGCGACAGGGTTGGTGATTTGGGTTTCGGTGGGTTACATAAAAATGTACTGGCCTGAGCTGTTTTCATCCGATCGCACGAATCAAGCGGCAAACTAGCCATCTATTTGCTATTTCTAACCTGTAACAATTTCCGCCCTAGCATGCTTTTTTACGCGTTTTTCTGAACCCGAAACGTTGCAAAAGGCTAACTTTTATCGCCGAATTTTCAGTAAGTTATAGTGCCGTAGCCTAGGGAAGACTTCCCTTATGCATTATAGTTGATATTTTTGTTTGTAACCCACCACGAAAATATAATTATCTTAACTAGAAACATTATTAAATTTCATTCATATATTCTTTCGTCAGCTGGCACATGGTTTCAAATAAAGGATATACGATTATGAATACGCTAAACCTATGCCCTCCATCTCCAGAATTCATAAACAAAAAGATAGAACATCACTTAGCGAAGCTCGTTAACTGCCATCAAAACGGCAAACATTTGGTGATGGGTGCCCAGCCCAACGATGACGATATTGTACTGCAAAGCAATGATTATCTTGATCTCGCGAACCACCCCGAGATCATTCACCGTCACGCCGAAGCCATACTCGAAAAACGGCACACATCCGTCATGTCTGGGGTGTTCTTGCAAAGTGAAGATAGAAAACCCGCGCTCGAGCGCAAACTGGCAGACTACACGGGATTTAGCTCTTGTTTATTATCTCAATCGGGCTGGTCAGCAAACCTAGCCTTGCTGCAAACCATCTGCGATAGCGAAACCCAGGTTTATATTGACTTCTTTGCCCACATGTCACTTTGGGAAGGGGCAAGAATTGCAGGGGCAAACATCCATCCGTTTATGCACAACAATGTCCGTCATTTACAAAAGCTGATTCGCCGCCACGGACCCGGTTTAGTCTTGATTGATTCGGTGTATAGCACAATAGGTACGGTTGCCCCTCTCATCGATATTGTCTTAATGTCGAAGGAGAATGGCTGCGCTCTGGTTATAGACGAATCCCATTCCCTTGGAACTCATGGCAAGCATGGTGAAGGTTTGCTCAAGAGCCTCAAACTCAGCCACCAAGTTGATTTTATGACCGCAAGTTTAGCGAAGGCTTTTGCCTATCGTGCGGGAGCGATTTGGTGCAACAATCGAGCAAATGAGTGCATTCCATTTGTTGGCTACCCAGCAGTGTTTAGCTCAGCCATGTTGCCCTATGAAATTGAGAGACTCGACAAAACCTTAGAGATCATTCGCCAAAGTGACCACCAGCGTGAGCACTTGCGCAAAATCAGTCGTTATTTGAAACAACAGCTGACGCAAATCGGCGTAACGATTCGTAGCGAATCACAAATCGTCACGCTTGAAACCGGTGATGAGAGAAACACAGAAAACGTACGAGATTTCCTAGAGAGTAAACACGTATTTGGCGCCGTTTTTTGTCAGCCAGCAACCACTCCTAACAAAAACATCATTCGTTTCTCATTAAATAGCAGCGCCACACAACAACAACTGGACCAGATCATCGCAGCGGTTCAGTCGGCTCGTCA
Organism: Vibrio sp. MarTm2; assembly: GCF_027587055.1. Taxonomy (NCBI): domain Bacteria; kingdom Pseudomonadati; phylum Pseudomonadota; class Gammaproteobacteria; order Vibrionales; family Vibrionaceae; genus Vibrio; species Vibrio sp. MarTm2. Next base: position 7,111 of record NZ_JAPPTK010000016.1, read on the forward strand.
GCAACCTAACCTATACATTCTATAGTCACGTTAACGTGCCTTCTAAGCGAAGGCACTTAAATCCAGTTGGCAATTTTGTCGAGCAAAACATCGGTGCCTGCGGGCTTGATGACATAGTCATTCATGCCCGCTTGTTGAATTTTATCGATAGCAAGCGCCGTTGAGTCTCCCGTGTGACCAAGGATGGGAACATTGGCATACTCACTGGCTGAATTGCGTATTGCATTGGCCGCCTCCAACCCATTAAGAGACGGCATTTCGATGTCCATAATCACCAAGTCTACAGGGCTTTGTTGAAGCTTTTCGATCACCTCATGACCATTTTGAGCTTGGATAACTTCGAACCCTTGTTGCTCCAACAAAATCGACGTGTAAGCACGCAGAGACTGATTGTCGTCCGCAATAACGATGGTTTTCCCGTGGCAAACACGTTTCTTTGGAATAACGCTTCGGCTCGGTTCGAGCTGTTCAAACAGAAGTTGATCGAGCACGCTATCAGGATCTTGCTTCAAGCGCTCTTTCTCAACCGGATAGATGGCTAGGTGGCGCTCAATATTGTCGTGATACGAGAGATCACTTTGGAATAACGGTGCGATGCGTCCTTCGGTAAAGTGCAGTTTTGCTTCAAGTTCATTCATCAAACTTGGCGTTTTGAGTGCAATATCGAAGTCGATAAAAATGACATCAAATTCGAATTCATATTCTTGTTTTTTACTCGCCGCCTCAAGGTCCAAAGTGACAAATCGAAACCCTTGGTAAAACGCGTGTTCATTTAAAATATTACTAAAGGTTCCTTGTTCGCCAATCAGCAGGATGGATTTTGACTTCATCAGATCGATCTTGATCGACCCTACCGCATTAGATTTATATTCTGGGAACGTGAGTGTGAATTGCGTCCATTCATCCAGAATAGAATAACACTCAATTATTCCACCAACCGCCACCATCACTTTGTGACAGAAAGGCAGGCCAAGCCCGTAGCTGCCGGTCTTACCAAAGGTATAAAAATCCTTGAAAACATGCTCGATAACATCGGGAGCAATACCGACACCGTTATCGTGGAAAATCATTTGATTTTTATCATCGCGGCGGGTGAGCGTAATGACAATTTTAAAATCATTGTCGGCTTGGTAGTAAAACGCATTTTTGAGCAGGTTGTAGAGCGCGTATTTGATTAAGGTATCACTACCGAAGAAGTCGAAATCTTGCTCGACAACCAGCTCCACCGCAGATTTGTCATGGCCGCTTTTGTAAGGGAAGCTCTCAAGCGCGTGTCGCGTGACCGTAGCAATGGAGTGTTTCCTAAACGTAGACGTCGACACTCGATTCTCATCAATCGAAGTTAAAAGCAGATCGATGGCTTCATTGCCGTTGCGAATCACTTCATCAGCGTCATCAAGAACCTCTCTGGCCATCGACAGTTCATGCGTTGATATACTGATGCCACTTTGAGAGCCACTCTTATCCGCTGGTAAAATGGAGCTCAGCACTTCAATAGACGCCTTAAGCGCACTTAACGGGTTGCGCATTTCATGGGCAATGCCAGCGCCAAATGATTTGGCAATCGACACCTTGCTCTCGTGCTCGGCTTGATTTCGAAAATAGAATAAGTTACCGAACACATAGGTAAACAGGAAAATAGGAATATAGGGCCAAACCACATCGTTCAGCGCCTTATTCATATCGGCACCATAAACAAGCACAATAGCGATGAAAATAGACACCCCCGCTTGAGCCAACACAATCCGCGTTTGATGCACGAGCAAAATATGCAGGAAAATGGACGACATAAATGACATCGCCCAGATCGTTGACCAGTCGTTTTTCAGCATCATGTAGAAGAAGAAAAACGGTAAACAGAGCGTGATAGAAACGAGATAGTAATACGGCATATAGCGCCGATAGTGCTCAGGCAACTGATTACGAAACGCAATAACGGCGAACAGCAAAGAACAAAACGTTCTTAATGCCAAACTTTCGTATGGTTGCGGAAATAGATAGCTCCATACGTAGTAGTATGTAGGAAACCCTAGCAGCCCCATCCAACCAACTAAGGTAAGGTTAGGCTCTGCGTACTGGTATATTTTGTTGACCGTGTCTTGGATTGCTACGCGAAATGCGTCCATTAATCACCTATCCGACTCGCTGACTATCTATATTGCTTTTATATTTATGGGTTTATTCAATTAACAATTAGCACATATCTTGGGAGCCCTCCATATTTGAGCTCCCAATCTTCCGCTAAGATGACACGAGTTTGATGGAGCTACCAAGTTTGGTCGGCTCTACGTCGATACGCTGTGTCATTTGCTCCTTTAGTTCAGAGACGTGTGAGATAAGACCGATGGTTCTTCCCGATTGCTGAAGATCAACCAAGGTTTGAACGGCTAAATCAAGTGATTCTGGATCGAGACTGCCAAACCCTTCGTCAATGAACAAGGTATCAAGACGGATGCCGCCGCTGTAAGATTGAACCACGTCCGAAAGGCCGAGCGCGAGAGAAAGCGCCGCCATGAATGACTCACCGCCAGAGAGTGTTGCCACATCTCGCGTTTTGCCTGTGTAGCCGTCTTCGACAATCAGATCCAAACCTCGTCCGGCTGCGCCTTTAAAGCCTTCGGTCTTGCGTAATAGGATATAGCGCCCTTTACTCATTAGACTCAAACGCTGAGAAGCCTGAATAAGAACATCATCAAGCAATACGCCAAGCACAAAGCGGTGTAAGCTAACGCGACTGCCTGTTTTGCCACTCGCCACATCGTAAAGGGTTCCGAATACCTTGTACTCGTTTTCCAACTCGGCATTCTTTTGGTGCAGCAGTGAAATATCTTCGCATACCTTGTTGACGCGCTCATAAGCAGAGCGAGTAATATCTAACTCAGCACGAGCTGTTTGATAACGCGATTCGACCTCAGCATGTTGTGCATTCAGCGCCTCCATATCTGGTTCGGTTTGCTCTTTTAAGCTCTCGGTCAAGTTTTGTACTGTCTGCTCGAGTTTGATTCGCGCCTGTTGGTAGCCTTGTATCTCCTCTTGCCATTGTTTCAGCTGCTCATCGTGCGCTTTTGCAGCAAGAAATGCCACTTCATCAGAAAACTGACTCTTCTCCAGCGCCTGCTGCCAAGATAGAGCGTTACTGGTTAGTGCCAACGTCACTTGTTCGTAGTGTTCGCTGAGCGTTTTCACTTGCCCTTCAAGTTCGTAGTGCTGGTTGGACATGGCTTGGAACTGTTTCTGCGCAAGGTCGTGCGCATGGTTGATGCTGTCAATACGCTGTTTTAATTGAACTAAAGCTTGGTCGACTACCCCTACCTCTTGGTAAGTTTCACCGATCTCTTTAGCTAACACTGTCGATTGCTCTCGTAATCCAGTTAATTGTGCTTGCGTAGCAGACATTGCCTCTTTGAGCTCTGCAATCTTGCGCTCACCATTGTCACTGCGCTGGATAAGCTCTGTGACGCTTCGCTCCAAGTTCGCTAAATCAAGCGATTCGATCTCTTTGAGCTTGCCCTGGTTAGATTTCAGTTCCTCTTCAAGCGCGATGTGGTCGGCTTGCGCTAGTGTTCCAAGTTCTGCCGCCGTCTCAACGACTCGCTTTTCACTCGCAGCGATTAACGATTGCTGCTGCTCAAGGGAACTCATTGCCTGTTGTTGGGTATTCAGCGCTTGTCGCTCTTTGGCACGGGCTTGTTCGACTTGCTCTTTTGTAATCTCTTCGCCTTCAAATCGCGCTGGATTGGGGTGCTCCTCGCTGCCACACACAGGGCATGGCACCTTATCTTGAAGCTTTTGTGCCAACACCGCTGCTTGAGCACTATGCCAAGCCCAATCGAGCCTATCAGCCTGTTGTGTGGCTTCCGATAAGGCTTGATTTGCATTCGCCAGCTGAACTTCGAGTGGCGTAAGCTGTTTCTGCTGGCTAGCAAGCTCATTTTTGAGTTGAGTAAACTTTTGGAGATCCGACATCGAACGCTGTAAACGAACAATTGCAGCTTCAACGGCAGGCTTCTCATGGTGCTGTTGCCTTGCGAGCTCAAATTTCGCCTTGCCCTCTTCTGCTTGTTGTTCGAGGCTTTGTTTGTGCGCGATGTACTGCGTTAACGTCTGTTGTTGCTCGGCGGCTAACGTTTCCAGTGATGTGCACTGAGCATCAACCCGCTGTTTTTCAGACAATTTGGATTTAATGGTTTGTAAAGTATAAAGCTCATCGTTGAGCGCTGGTACTGTCGCGACTTGCTCTGCTGCCTGTTTTTGCTGGGCAGCAGAATTCTCAACCTCTTTCTTAATTGAGGTCAGTTTCTCTTTCGCATTGGTGAGTTGATTCGCTGCCTGCTCAGACTGCAAAGCACTCTGCTTCCATTGGCTATGGGTAAAAGCTAAACCATTGGCGGCTATCGCCATATCGACAAGATGCTGCTTTTCTGTAAAGCGGTCTGCCGCAGCAACATGTTCAGCCAATGATTTAGAGGCCGCGCTTAGTTCACTAAAGCGCTGTTGAATAGTTTGAGCTTGCTGAAGCGTTTGTTTTTGCGCTTGCAGCTGCGCAGCCGCATCGTGCTCTTGGGTTGTCGCGTGTTCTAGCGCGGCTGTTAGATTGGTCAGTTGTTCTTTAAGCTCAGATTCAGATTCAACGTCCGCAACACTCAATGCGCCCCGTATTTCATGGTCAAAGTCATTCTTCGCTTTGCTTATCGCATTGGCTTTGTCTTTCAGAGAATACTCTATCCGCTTGTAAATATCGGTTTGGAAAAGCTGGCCAAAGATCTCCTCGCGATCTTTCGAGCTTGCGAGCAGTAATTCTCGAAATTTACCTTGCGGCAGCACCATTACCTGACGGAACTGGGTTTCGTTCAACCCCAGTAGGTCAGTAACTTCTGTTTTCACTTGCGCCGTTTTACCGGCGATTAGAACTTCTGGCTCACCCAATTGATACAAAGACGCCGTGTGCTTTCTTGTGGTTGTCCCTTCACCGCGAGCTTTGGGCGCTTCTTGCTCGGGAGAACGTGTCACTCGGTAAGTCTTTCCTTGCAACGCAAAGTCTAATATCACTTCAGTTGGTACTGAGAGCGGAGCAAGATCACTGCGCATTTGAATGCCTTGACGCTCATTTCCCGTCGTTTCGCCGTACAACGCGAAGCAGATTGCATCAAGAATCGACGTTTTCCCCGATCCGGTTGGTCCGTTGATGAGAAACAGCGGATTTGATCCCAATTGAGTGAAGTCAATCTCCTGCTTTTGGGCAAAAGGACCAAAAGCTTGTAGTACGAGTTTAATTGGTTTCATAGTGATCTTACTGCTTTGTCAGTTGTTTGATGATGCCAGAGAGTGCACTTTCTTGTTCATCACTGAGCGCTGAATCTTGTGCTTCTAAATAGAAATCGCGAAACATATCCATTTCACTTCTTGCTAATTTGGCTTTGGCCATCTGCTGTTCAACCCCTACCAACATGCCGGGTTTCTCAAGGTGCAATACATTTGGATAAACCGCGCGTAGTTTGTCCATTGGATTTAGAATCGCGTGTTTATCAAGCAAGCGGACCAGTAGATAGTCATCAAACTTAGGATCAGTTTGGCCAGCAGAGAGAAGTTCTTCCATTTCGCCTTCCAAGATACGCATCTCATGAGGCGCCGCTAGGTCAATGTGGGTAGACAGCTTGAAACCCGACTCATCCAACTCAACCAACGTCATGCCTTTTCGTTGATGCTGCTCCGAGAAGCTGTATTTCATCAAGGAACCGGAATAGCGAATATACTCTTCACCCTTTTTCTGCGGCTGATGAAGATGCCCTAGTGCGACGTAATCAAATGAAGTGAAATGCTCGTGACTGACGCGATCTGAACCACCAATGGACAAAGGACGTTCTGAGTCTGATTCAATGGCGCCGTCTACAAAGCAGTGACTGATTAGTACATTCTTGTGTGAAGGTTGAAATTGCTGGCAGATTTGCTGAGTGAGCAGTTGATGAGCCTCATCGTGTGTCGACACCGACTGCTTAAAGTGGTGGCGAACTTGCTCTGGGTCGCTATATGGCATGCCGTAGAATGCAACGGGACCAATCTCTGACTCAATAACAACCGGGGTTAGCATCTGCTCAAAGTCAGACAGAATGTGAAGTCCTGCACTTTTCATTCGGCCAGAGCCAAAACCGAGTCGCTGAGCACCGTCGTGGTTGCCCGGAATTAAGATGATTGGCAGATTTAACTCACCACACACTTGGTTGACGAAGCGGTTCATGACTTCTATCGCGGCGGTTGGTGGTACTGAGCGATCGTAAATATCGCCCGCGACGACTAACGCATCAACGGGATTTTGCTTGATGTAATCGACGATTTGGTTAAGAACAACCACTTGATCGTCAAGTAATGAAACGTTGTGGAATTGTCGACCTAAATGCCAATCTGAGGTGTGCAGAAACTTCATGAACGCCCTTTATCATTCTTATGATTTACGCTCTATGATACTGTCTTCTTTACGGTTATGCCTCCGCTTTTTCTTTGCTAGTCGCGTAAAAAAGCCGCGAATGATACGCGGCTTTTCGTTTTAAGGGGTGGCTTTACTCTGCGCGGCTATGGCAAAACTCAATCGCCGTTTTAAGCAATTCAAGTGCGGTTTCATCGCAATCAGGCAATACCGCATCGCTTTGTGTAATCGGCGTCACTCGGTCACCCCACTTAATGTGGCCTGCGCCCCAAGTGAGGCCCGCACCAAATGCGGCAAGTAGTAAATTGTCGCCCGGTTTAACAACGCCTTGCTCCAAAGATTCACACAGCGCAATCGGAACCGTAGCAGCAGAGGTGTTGCCATACTTCTGGATATTGACGAAGGCTTTATCTTGGCTAATTCCAGACATATCACACAGTGTTTGAATGATGCGAATATTCGCTTGGTGTGGGATGACCACGTCTATGTTATCGGTGGCTAGCTGACTTCTCGACAGAACACTGTGAGCCGCTGCGCCCATACCTTTAACGGCGCGTTTAAAAATCTCTTTGCCAACAAAGTTGAAGTCCCAATGTCCATTGTCGGCGGCAAAGCGGTCCATTGATGTGCCAAATTTTGGTACCGCTAGAATATCGCGTCCTGCCGAGTCACACCCGAGCTGTGCATGTTGCAAGCCGACTTGTTGCTCAGTGCGCGAAAGCACGACTGCACCAGCACCGTCACCAAACAATACAGCGGTGTCACGCTTCGTCCAGTCAATGTAGAAAGAAAGACGCTCTGCACCGATCACGATTGCATGTTTGTAGTTGCCTGCTTGAATCATACGCGTCGCCGTTTCCAAGCCGTACACGAAACCTGTACAAGCAGCGTTCAAATCAAACGCTGTGGTCGCTTTCATCCCAAGGTTTTGCGACACTTTCGAGGCAATGTTCGGAATCAGTGAATCAGGAGAACAAGTCGCGACGATGAGCAAATCAACGTCATCGGCACTAATTCCAGCACAAGCCAGTGCATGTTTCGCGGCAACGGTCGCCATATCAGAAGTTTCGACGTGGCTAATACGGCGATTTTCGATCCCCGTTCTAGTTCGGATCCATTCATCTGAGGTATCGATAAATGTGCTTAGATCATCATTGGAGAGCGTAGCTGGAGGTAGGCACTTGCCCCAGCCAGTAATTTCTGCAAAAAAAGTTGTCATTCTGAGCCTTTTCGTTTTCTTATTTGAGTCACTCGACCTTTTCAGAGTATAACTAGCGTTGGTGGGTGGTGTCATCCTATTGAAACAACTAGTGTCACAGCAATTACAAATAGAAAGAGAAAAGTCATGTCTACATTTAATACACGATGCCCGTCATGTTCAGGCGTCAATCGCGTTCCAACAGAGCGAGTGTCAGAGAGCCCAAACTGTGGTAAATGCCAAACATCATTGTTAGATGGCGCGCCAATTGAAGGGACGGAGCAAAATCTAGATGCGTTGCTTGAGTCAAAACAGCCAGTGGTGATCGATTTTTGGGCACCTTGGTGTAACCCATGTGTTGGGTTTGCTCCTGTTTTTTCTGATGTTGCCTCTGAACGAGCGCAAAGTGTACGATTTGTAAAAGTCGATACCGAATCTCAGCAAAATATCGCCGCTAAATATCAGATTAGAAGCATTCCAACCGTTATGGTGTTTAAAGATGGGAAAAGAGTCGATATGATTAACGGCGCTCTTCCTAAAGGTCAATTTGATCAATGGTTAAACCAAGCTCTTCTGAAGTAGCACACAGATTAAATTAGCAATTTAGAAAGCCGAAATTAGCAAAAATTTCGGCTTTAATTATTCATTTTCTACACATAGATAACGATAAGTATCTTTTATCGTCTCGAACAATATTTATCGTTTTACCTCTCCCCCATTTAACCCCATAGTCGCGCCAAATTCTGATTATTTTCGCTCCATCAACCAGAGGTCACGACGTTGGAAAACACCCTTGCTCCTGCTCCAAAAGCACGCATTTCTGTACCTGTTATTGCGCTTGCTCTTTATGCGGTAGCGTCAGGCTATTTAATGAGCTTGATTCCTTTAATGCTGCCACATTATGGCTTGGAATCTTCCCTTGCCAGTTGGTTAGCCAGTGTGTTTTACGCGGGTCTACTAGTTGGTGCTGTGATTATCGAACCTGTAGTCACCAAGGTTGGTCACAAAAACGCTTTTGTATATTGTTTGGGCGCTTTTCTGTTTACGATTGCGCTGTTGCCAGCATTCAATCAATCCATGGTTTGGCTTTGTGCACGTTTTGTCGCCGGTATTGCGGTAGCGGGCGTGTTTGTGATTGTTGAGTCATGGTTACTGCACGGAGACGAATCTGCAAGAGCAAAACGCCTTGGGTTATACATGGGCTCGTTGTACGGCGGCACATCACTTGGTCAACTAGGCATTGGCGTACTTGGTGTGACTGGTGGCGTACCATTCATTGCCATTGTGACCATGCTATTGTTGGCAATTGTTGTTCTACTATTTGGTGAAACTGACCAACCTGAAAGCCAACACAGCTCACCGCTCTCATTGAAACAAATCGCGAAGCTCAATCATGCGGCAATCATTGGTTGCATAGTGTCTGGGTTGACGCTTGGCGCCGTTTACGGGTTAATGCCTTTAGAGCTATCTCAGCGCGGTATCAGTAACGACAATTTGGGTAGCCTAATGGCACTGGTAGTACTTGGCGGAATGGCGGTTCAGCCAATCGTTCCTTGGATGTCTAAGTATTTTGGCCGCACGTTTTTAATGGCAATATTTTGCTTGCTTGGCGTTGCTGCGATTGCGCTAACCGCTGCGTATTCCGGTATTCATGCGTTGGGTGCGGGGCTGTTTATCTTGGGTATGGCGACATTCGCGCTTTATCCCGTTGCAATCAATCTTGGCTGCGACAAACTAGATGCAAGCTACATTGTGTCAGCGACACAAGTGATGCTGTTTAGCTACAGCGTGGGCTCCGTGGCAGGTCCAGTTCTCGCTGATTGGTTTATGTCTGGAGAACAAGGTTTGATGGGCTACCTATTTGCAACGCTGCTGGCGACTTGCGTTTACATGCTCATCGCAAGCATCAAAACCAAACGTCAAGCTGTCGCTGGCGAGTAATAAATCAATAAGGAGAACGCGATGTTCTCCTTATTTTTTATGCCCGTTTCACTTTCAAAACTCGAGTGTGATGGTCGTTTCTCCCTGCTCAGGTAATTGAGCGAGCTTCACATAAAGTTGGTCACCTGATTGTTTCCATGTGATCGCTTGCTCTGCGTTGCTAGAGATTCGAGAAACTTGTATCTCCGCATCTAGACTCCAGTTAACTTCAAGTGCGCGTGACGATGGCATGCCTTGGTATTTCCCTAGCGATTGAATACTCAAAGTTGCACTCGAATCCAATACACGCGTCGTGATTTGTGTTTCCCGTTTCGCACCATGCAAGTAGTCAGTCGTCTTGCCATCGTCTTCAACAAGCGTGAAGGCATTATTGGCGAAGCCAAAGATTTTTAGTGTAATGTCTTGCGGCACTTCGCTGGTCCATTGCCCTGCACTACTCTTTGAAACAGGGATGATCGCGCCTTGTTTTGCAAATAGTGGCAGTTGGTATTGGTTATTCTCGTTGTATAAGTCAATTGTCTTGGATTGTGCTTTCAGCGCATCCATCTTGGTTCCGGTTCGGAAATCAAACCAATCTCCCTGCGGGAATGTCACAGTAACGTCTTTGGCATCAAGTTCGGCGACCACTGCACTCATCAACTGATTGCCGATCATCTTTTGGTGCTGGATGTCATACAAGGTTGAATCCTCGCTGAACTCATAACTGACAGGCGCAAAGATCGCCTCGCCATCCTGATGGGCGTGATGAGCCAGAGAGTATAGGTATGGGATTATCTCGTAGCGCAGAGCAAGGTTGTTGCGATTACTTTCCCTGTCTCCAATACGATCTGGCGCGGTTTCTTTGCAGTTGCACAAATTCTCGGTATGTGGGCGAACTGGCACATCAAACAAACTGCTGTAGGCAAACCATTGAGTGTACGTCTCATCTAGGGCTGCTTGCTTTTTCTCGCCAATTACCCCAAGCCCTTTACGATGAAACCCACCGATATCTGACCCATAGTAGTCAATGCCTGACAACATCATATTGGTTTGTTGCCCAATGTGAGTGGCGAGGCTTGTCAGATTAGAGCCAATATCCGCAGACCACATCGACGCACCGAACTTTTGAATTCCCGTGGTTCCGGAGCGAGACATCATAAATGGCCTTTGGTCCACATCATTATTTTGGTAGCCCTGATAGATGCCTTCTAGCCAGTAGTAGTTAAACAGGTTGTGAATTTCATCATGCGCTTGATCGCCAAAGTAACGAGCTTGATGATTGTACATTTCTGGTTCGCCAAGATCAGTCCAATGCCCCATGACTCCCATATCAATCAGTTGCTGGCGCTTCCAATCGTGCCAATAGCCATTCACCTCAGGGTTCGACCAATCAATCATGCCGCCTTTCCCCCACCAGTTGCCTCCCCCGTGAGGGTTCACATTGGCACCTAACCCTGTCTCTGGGTCTTTGGCGAGATAGCCTTTTTCTTCGAGCGCTTTAAATTCATCAAGTCCCTGACTGACATAGCTCTCTTCGATCAGCACCATCCCGATTCCTTGCTGTTTGAGCTGGGCTATTTTTAGTTCGGGCTGTGGGAAGTTATCTCTATCCCAGGTAAGAGAGCCCATCTGGCTGTCTGGATCGTTGCCACTCACATTACCGAACCACTGAAGATCCATAACGACCCCATCAATAGGGAACTGATTGTCACGCAGTGTCGCGAGCTTGCTATCCATTTCAGCCCAATTATCAAATCCGTACTCTGACAGCCACATACCAAACATCTTTCTTGGCGGCACAAGCGGCTTGCCTGACAACTGCATAAACTGCTTACGCAGCTCTTTTTGTTTAGGAGCGACCATCACAATGATTTCACTGGCTCCTTTTGAGGCTTTTACATTTATCTCTTGGCCATCGAACTGCCATTCCGAACTGTAAAGGTTGTTGAGATAGAGCGCGAAATCACTCTGAGTTGGGCTCGCACCATAAAGAACAGGAACAATAGTGTTACCAGTCGCCCCACCATTGAATCCTTCCATTTTGTTGCCCGCGTGGCGTGTTCGTTGATTCCATCGACCATCTAGGTCGCCCGCTTTTTGAAACTCTTGGCCTAGTCCGTGGTAGTGATAGTCATGATCAGTGTGGACGGTGAAGCCTGTCGATTGTGCTGGGCAAACCTGATTAACTTCGCTGCCTTTCTTATCTTGAATCTGAACGCACAAGGTCGTCGGTTCAACGGCAACAACCAATGAACTGGTCGCCCACTGGTACTTGCCCAATTTATCTAAACTTGAGAGTGTTAAAGCGCTTACGTCGAGTAGCTTTTGCTGCAGAGGGACTTGCTCGTGACCAAAGCGCACCCGCAACGTATTGTCAGCGACAAACTCCAGCGATAGCACTTGCGGAGCAACAAACGCTTTTTGCTTTAATTCTTCGTAGACTTCGTCACTAAGTTCGCGATTTAAGCGAGTAGAAATGGCCGATTTGAATGCCTCTTCCGAGTAGTAAGACTCGCCGTAGAGTGGTTTAAGCGACTTTACCAGCCCCCTCTGTTTCAACTGCTTACTGAGACGAAATACATCGGCAGCATTAAGCTGATAACTCGCGGTTCCCTCAAAATACTCTGTCGTAGAAGCCTGCTCGGTATTCGTACACCCCGCTAATATAGCGGTCATCAAAGCGCCGTATAACACCGTTTTTCTTCGCATTGTAAACTCCAATAATTCAGCAATTTAGAGTCAGTTTACTCAGTCGATATCGGTTGGAAAAATAGGCTATAGCTAGTGTCATATAGGAAAAATATATATCACGCCCACTATTTACCCTTTGCTTTGGTAATACCTATAGAGAGATGCATTCAACAAGGTGATGTTTTGTGAGCTAGCCAGCGATGTGCGTGAAGCGGCGTATAACATTTCGACTTAGACGCGAAGAGAGAGTAAAGTTGTTGAGCCGATTATTTTTGACGCCGCTTGGCTCGGTTTGACATGTTGGTTAGCGGCCTTTCCGGAGCTGCCCGGCGCTCCAACAAAAGATGACGAATTGAGAGAATTGGATGAGGTAGAAGCATCCTAGGCCCTGAGTATCGCATAACGGCTTTCATTGCCGCTTTGGGCTGGGGTTTATAACAGTGGATCGGGCACTTATTGCACGTCGGTTTTTCTTGACCATAAGGGCAGCGGTCTAACTTTACCTCAGCGTAAGCCAAAAGCTCAGCACATTCACTGCAAAGCTCTCCTTTTGAATAGTGCTTATCACGGCAGTAAATCGCCATCATCGCCGCCACGGTTTTGTGTTCCGTAAGTAAAGCACCTTGCAAGATATCACTATGGATGTGTTTCATGGTTGTTCAGAGGTAATCGATACAAGAGTAGATCAATCGTATCACTCACTTTGCTTTCGACTTTGACATAGGTAAAGCCAAGTCGAGATAGTAGCTTTTGGCTGGCTATGTTGTCTGACGTTGTGATCGCAATCAGCTCTTCAATTTGTGGGTTTTGCTTTGCGTATTCAATAATGGCGAGCGATGACTCCAGACCAAAGCCACATCCATAGCAGGTCGGTAAAAAACCATAGCCAATATCGTATGCATCAAATTGGTCGCGCTTTATTAGTCCGCAACCCCCAATGGGCGTAGAGTCACTAAGGCGCTCGACCACAAACAAACATACGCCATGGTTTCGATACATGGTTAAAATGTTCTCTTCAATATAGCGCTCGGCGTCTTGTTTGGTGTGAAGCTGTTTGTCGCCGACATACCTTTTAAAGTCTTCACTTGGATAGAGGTTTTGGATGAATAGCGCATCGTCTTTTGTCGCCGTTCTAAGTCTCAATCTTGAGGTGTGAATCACTTCCATGATGCGATGTCCTCTTACAATCAGAAATGACTGAGCTTAACACCTACAATTAACGTATAGGAAATGAAAGCAACAAAGCTCGGATAGTGCGACTAGGAGGCTCACAATGCGCGTTCTACTGCTGACAATGCTGATGTTTGGTTTTGTGCAAACGACCCTAGCATACCCAGCTCATTCGGAAAAATGGGCTCACAGAAGTGTCATTTACTTTGCTCCGACTAATGACGAACACGTCAAACAGTTCCTGCTCGAAACTCTGATGATAGAGTGCGAACTGGCAGAGCGTGACGTTGTCACCCTTGTTATAACGGAAGATGGATTTACAGTACCTAGTTGGGTCAGAGAGGAATTCAACCTTAGTGGTATGTTCCACATCTACGATGTTGTGCCGGGCGAACATACCGCGGTCTTAGTTGGTAAGGATGGCATGGAAAAGCTGCGCTGGGGAAAAAATACCGATTGGGACTCTATTAAATCAACTATCGATAAAATGCCACTTCGACAATATGAAATGGCACAGAGAACGAGCCCCTGTTCCGCATAGTTGTCGGGATTGTTGCGCTTGCGATGAGTTAGAGCGACGCGATCTCTTTCTCTAACTGATACTTTTGATCGGTAACGATCTTTTCGAGCACTTCGACACGATCGGTCAGTTGCTCTACTTGCTGCTGAAGTTCGACATTTTGGGCACGATCTACGCCACTTTGCTGCTCTAGTTCTAGTTGTTTGATTTCTTTGCGGTGAGATAGAAACAACTTCACAAACCGAGTACCAAACACAGCGCCAAATATAATGGCAAAGATCATAACCAATTCCATAGAACGTTTCCTTATATGGGGATTTTTGTACCTTAATCGCTAGCTTCAATTGCGCTTTACGCTGTGTATAACATAGAGCTAATACATTGAGCAATAATATGAAATCAACTATGCTGTCTCGTTCGAAGAGATTGCAGCCAAAGGTATACAGATGAACGAACGAAATTGGTCCCCTCAATTAGTGGCTGGCTTAATCTATTTTGTTCTGTTTTTCGTCTCTCCCCTTTCCGCGCGCGCTTCTGAACTGAGTGAATACCTCTTTGAGACTTGGACTAGCCGAGATGGTCTTCCCCACAACAGCATTAATGCCATCACCCAAACTGATGACGGCTATCTTTGGTTCGCAACATGGGAAGGTCTGGCGCGATTCAACGGACACCGATTCGAACATTTCACTCGCGGCGTTGATTCAGGCTTAATTGACTCGGGCGTGCGCGCTCTTTATGCAGACGCCAAAGGCGGGCTACTTGCCGGAGGCGTACGTGGTGGATTAACTTATCGCCATCAGCGAGGTTGGCAACCTGTCGAGCCCGCGGGTAAGCTCATCAATGCAGTATTACGCGATCCAAACGGTGGAATTTGGATAGGCACGCAAAGCCTTGGCTTAGTCTATCGTGGCAGCTTAGAAGCAAAGAACGAAATCAAAATCTCGTCAGTCGGTGTTTACAAACTGACTCTCGCGCTCGATAGGGACGTACTTGCGTCAACCAACAAAGGCTTATTCAAAGTCGGTCAAGAAGGCGTGGTCAACATTAGCGCCCAAGCTGGATTGGACCCAAATCCAATCTACGACGCTCTCCAACTAAGCAATGGTGAGATCCTATTTGGTGGCAAACATGGCGCTTGGCGCTTCGATGCCAATAACAAGCTGCACTCACTTCACCCAACATTAGACAGTGCATTCATCACTCGAAT
The DNA here is from genome assembly GCF_027587055.1 of Vibrio sp. MarTm2. Lineage (NCBI taxonomy): Bacteria > Pseudomonadati > Pseudomonadota > Gammaproteobacteria > Vibrionales > Vibrionaceae > Vibrio > Vibrio sp. MarTm2. The sequence goes on from NZ_JAPPTK010000016.1 coordinate 22,241, forward strand.
TCTCGCTGACGACTCTGGTGATTACTGGTTTGGTACCATTAATAACGGGGTTTATCGGCTAGCAAACAACACATTAACTCACTTTAATGAGCGCTCAGGATTACTCAACAACCGCGTGCTTTCCCTTTTCCAAGATAGAGAGCGCAGCATCTGGATCGGAACCAACGGTGGATTGACGCGGTTGCACAAGGCACCATTTACCGTTTGGGATCGGCATCGTGGGTTAGCCGGCGATTACGTAAGAACCGTACTTGCGCTCGATTCTGGCGACATTATCGCGGGAACAAGTCGCGGCTTAAGTGTTATTCGTAACCGAGAGATCCGCAATGTTCAAACAGACTCAAATCAAAGTGAATTGCTATCAATACTGAGCCTAGCCCCCAGAGCACAAGGCGGCGCGTGGGTTGGGACGTACAACAGAGGTGTTTACCTATTTGATGGTCAAACATTGGCCCCCTATCCACTTGATGAGCTTCCTACGCACGAAGTTCGCGCCATTTTGCAGGACAAGCAAAATCAGCATTGGTTTGGCACAACGGCAGGTCTATTGCGTCGCTCACCGGACGGCACAACACGATTGTTTACCGTCGACGATGGCTTAGTAGATAACTATGTGATGGCACTCGCTCAAGATAAACATGGGCATATATGGGTTGGGTCAGCGGTTGGTGTCGCCGTCATTCGTGGTGACAAGGTTGAACAGATCGATCTCACTAGCATGGAAGATGCGCAATATGTGTTTGGTTTCTACGCGCAAGGCTCTTCGATGTGGTTAGCCACCGATCGTGGCTTAATTCGTTATCGATTTAGCGATAAAAAGCTCAGCCTTATTGGACGACCGCAAGGATTACCGATTGATAAGTTCTTCCAAGTGATACCCGATCACATGGGCTATTTCTGGCTAACATCCAACCGTGGGCTTTGGAGGATCAGTCTAGACCAAGCGAACGCGATAGCCGACGGCCGCGCAAGAGGACCTATACGTTTCGAACTCTATAACGAACGCGATGGTATGCGAACCGCTCAAGTCAACGGAGGCTCTAATCCAGCCGCGACTATCGATAATGAAGGGACATTGTGGTTCCCAACCGCGCAAGGCGTTGCATCTACCAATCCACGCAATACCGAGGGGTTAGTTATTCCTCATTTCCCGACCGTCATCGAACGTCTCACCGTCGATAAAACGCAATATGATTTAGCCCAACAACACGTTTTCTCATTTCCCGCAGGCAGCCAGCGCGTCTCATTTGATTACGTGGGTCTTGGTTTTTTATCCGCTCAACACATTCGCTATCGAACGAAACTTGAGGGTCTGGATAACGGTTGGGTATCTCGTGGTTCACAAACGAGTGCCGACTACACCAACCTTGCACCCGGCCACTACCGTTTTGTTGTGAAAGCCTATTACGAACATCATGAAAGTGACGTCAACCTAGCAAGCGTTGAATTCGTGGTATTGCCCTATTGGTGGCAACGTGCCAGCGTTCAAATAGGGTTATTCTTGTTGCTCGCGGCGTCAATCGCACTTCTATTTTGGTGGCGCTTGAGGTTGTTAAAACGCTCAGAGCTAAGGCTCAAAAACGAGGTCATGCAGAAAACCCTCGCACTCCGCAAACAAGCTGCGGCGTTTGAAGTTCAAGCTCGAGAAGACCAATTAACGAGACTCAACAACCGACGTGCCTTTGATGAATGGATTGAGAAAGTTGTCTACGCACCGGGTCAATCGACGTCGTTTTCTCTCGCGCTGATCGATATTGACCATTTCAAACAAATTAATGATACCTACACCCACTTAGCAGGTGACCAAGTGCTCAAGATCGTCGCGCAAGAGATTAAAAATGCGACGCCACAAAATGGTTTTGTCGCTCGTTGGGGCGGCGAAGAGTTTGTTATAGGATTTAGAGACTGGGATCCGCAGAAGGTGTTTTCAGTGTGTGAATCATTACGAAATGCCATTAAACAACGAGACTTTGGCAGCGTGGCAGAACACCTAACCGTGACCATCAGTACTGGCATTGTTAACTCAGATAACAGTCACGACTTTGATCTGTTACTTCGCCGCGCAGACCGAGCCTTGTTGCATGTGAAAGCCAACGGTCGCGATAGCATCTATGTGCATAGTGAGTGATCGACGCTAGGGAGCATTAAACTGTTCCCTGCTTATCGGTGAAGGTGTGGTAGTGCGATATAAAAAGAGATTGAGCTACCATCAGACATAAAAAAACCAGCTTAATGCTGGTTTATGTTTGGCCTCAAGTCTGACCAAAATGTCATGGAGGCGCCTCCCGGAATCGAACCGAGGTCCACGGATTTGCAATCCGCTGCATAGCCACTCTGCCAAGGCGCCAAATTGTTTACTTTGATGAGATGGTGCCCCGGGCCGGACTTGAACCGGCACAGCGCGAACGCCGAGGGATTTTAAATCCCTTGTGTCTACCAATTCCACCACCAGGGCAACGCATAATGCGATGGTACACCATCATCCTCACGGGCTTTCCCGTTCGAACGAGGCGTACTTTAACCGATTGATTTTACACGTCAACAATTAACGTCTTCACATTCGTTTAAGTGCTTAAAAAACCGCTTAAACGCGTAAAACCACCGCAACACGCGCAAACTTTATACGACTGACTCATCAAAGCTGTGGGTTCAACAGTTAATAGAGCCATGATAAACGTCACTTTGAATGGTATGTTCAAAGTTGAACTCAAAAGTCTTACCTTCGCTATCAGTCACCATTATCTTCAACTGTTCTGGTAACACTTTTAAAGGCGGATATTTAACATTGAACCAAGAGCGGTGAATCCCGATACTTTCAGTCGTATTAGAGACTTGGGTCGCGTGGTCATCACGCATCAAGGCGCCGATCTCAGTTACCACCTCTACGTTAACCACTTCAGGACCTTTTCTCTTCGATTCCAACAGAGCGGTAATGGATATACCGTTTTCACTGTCTTTTGAAGGGAATACGCTAACACCATAGTGGCCAGCTGTCTGTTCGATTCCATCCAGTCTAGTTTTAACGTAGCCACAAGCTGAGCTTGGTACTGCAGATTGTGATTGCATTACAACTGGCTTGTAGTAGTCGCGGGTTGTTGGAAAAACGACACATCCGGACAATACAACGCTAAAAAGTACGGCTAACCAAATTCTTTTCATAATAACTGCTCCTATGAGATGCACTTATTATGAACAGTGTTTTATTAATTTGCTAGCCTTGATTACACTCGCTTACATACTGGTCTGATTCTCCCGATTTCGACCTTTTTAACGCTACCGAGAAAACCGTATCTCCAGAGAATAAAAAAGCCTCTTCCCTAGAGAGGAAGAGGCTTAGTTGCCTTTGACGCTGTTATATTATTCTTGTCTTGCCTTTGACTTTCAAAGGTCACAATACTGAGTAGAGCAAATCTGATGCCAAACAAACATCTCTCTAAATTTCAATAACATAGCATTTAGACGCAAATTTTTTGCACCAAGCTCGTGCGTATAAGTGTAATGGATGTGCAGGAATTTGCGTTAAAACTCGACAACTTATTTTATTCTCACGACTTGGCACCGCCTTTCCAATCTCAGACTCGCCTTTAAAACTCACCTGATACAGACAAATAGAACTGGTCCTTTCCTAGCTCCTTATCTAAGCCGTTGGCATAACCCATGGTTACGGGTACCGTTAAGTTGTACCCCATCTTAAGCTCAACGGTTGTTGATACACCCAGCCCAGTAAGCCTTTTATACTGGCCGCCTTCACTCCATGCACTACCAGAGTCGGCAAACAGGGTTGCAGAGATATCCCCCAAACCAATCGGAAACAGTCCCCAGTTGCGCTCAATTCGAGCCAACCATGACCTGTACTCTATTCGTTGAGTAAAATAGTGATTCCCTGATTGAACAGTTTCATCGTAGCCTCTTAATGCCTGAGTTTCTCGACCAAACAGGGCGCTCTCATCGCTTTGGTCGCTGCCACCTAAACGAAACGGTTTCGCCTTCTCATCGCTGTATCCACCAGCTAAGCGGAGCGTCAGTGTAGAGCGCCCAGGCAGATCAAACGTGCTTCGCCACTGCGCTTGATATTTGTTCCCTTCATAGTCGCTTCCCAGCAAATCATTTGTTTCGGCAGTGAGATCAAGATAGTGCCCCCAACCCACGCCCATGACGTTAAGGTAGCTTTCTCTGTTGTCGAACCAAGCCGCTAAACCGACTAGCGTTTCTTGCCGCTCTTCATATGGGCTGGTCGTTACCTTAGGTTGTTGAACCTCGCTCTCTTTCTCCCAAAAAAGACCCGCAGAAAGAGATAACTGATCTTCAAACGCGGTATAAATATGGTTACGTTGTAACAAGGCATTATCGTTCTGTTCGATGCGCTGGGACTCAACCCCTAATTCTGAGAATGTTGTAAAGTCATGGTTTCTGCCAATCGCGGCGAACCATCGATTGTCGTAAAGATAACTAAGGTGGTATTGACCTAATCCGTTTTCCGTATCCCAACCTAACTCAATGGTGTAGTTGTGCCTGCCAAGCGCATCAGAGCCATTGGTTACGATTCCGGCGATCGATTGATTCTCATCAAGGCTGAAGATCGGTACCCATGTCCTTGGTCTTAGACTGCTCCAGGGTGAATAATCAACAGCATCGGTTTTCTCCACAGACATTGGCGCTGGATCTGGGTATTGGTAGCTTGCAGCAACCTCACCTAAAACGACATTATCGAGAGCATCTGGCTGCTTAAGTGCGCGAAGCGTATAACCTTCACTGTCATAGCTTTGATAAACCAAGCCAAAGGTATCTGACCATAATGGTGAAAATGCTCCCCCCACTTCGCGGGTGAGTTGCTCAACCGATTGGCTACCGAGAGTATGGCGGTAAACATTAAACACTCCGTCGTAATCAGCGCTAAACATCACAGTGTCTGCATCCACAAATACTGGGCTATTTTCAACGGATCGTGTCTTGGTGATTGTGGACCATTGCAAGTTCGTTAGATTCAAACGCTCAAGATTCCAGCCATCTTGGGAGCGCTTAACACTCGCCACCAAGTAAGTGTCATCAGGAGAAAGATCGTACCCACCTAATACTTCGTTTTCAGCACCTCGCCAGAGCCGTTGCTTGTTTTCAGGTGCCATAACATCAATCAACCACAGCTCACTAAACCCATCGATTTTTCGGCTTGCGATAACCTGCTGACCATTGGCAAGCCAACGAACATCTCTAAAACGCTCCCGCTCGGTTAACCGCTTCCATGCCCCTTCTTGTAACCAGAACAAGTCTGTAATACCTCGCCCATCGGCGTAATAAACCAGTCTTGACGCAACCAATCCAGAGGTTTGGTGGGCATCTAGAGCAACGACACCTTTTGAACTTGAGATACGATTGATCTCTTTAGATGCCTGCACTTGAGCAACGTCATTTCTATCTTCACCGTTGTTTCGATTGATGAAAACATCACCCGCCGCGTTTGTCGTCACTACCTGCATAACGGGAGTTGTCTCATTAAGTCTTTCACCCGACACCTTATTCGCCGTGCGTAATACGATCTCTTCACTAAAGCGCTCATTTAGGTAGGTTTGAAACTGTGGCCACAACGCTTCAAACGACTCACCAAATGTATTTTTGGCGGTTCTGTTCAAGAGGAAAAATGGCAGTAAACGACGACTATAATCATCCAAGAAGGTCTGAACTTTATCTTCTCCATATTGAAGAACAAGATAGTCAACAAAGTAAGCACCATAGAGATATTGATAACCAAGCGGAAAGTGTTTACTGGCGACCACCGCTTGATTGAGGTCCTTAACCTTTCCAGAGGCGACTTCCATGCGCATTTCCATTGGATAGCTTGAACCTTGCAAGCGCCCGTAACCAAGATCTTTATTGGTTTCCAAATACACCGCCAAGCCCTCGACTAGCATTGATGGCGTAAGAGTATGGGGGTAAAGCAATACGTTACGACCAAATATGTTGCGTAAAAACTCAGGCGCACCGCCCCCCATTTCTAGATGCAGGATATGCACATACTCGTGTCGTATCAGTAAGTGCAGCCACTCGTCATTACTTTCAAGGCTGTTTACGTCATCTGGCGGGCTCATATAGAGCCTGATCTGCGGGTAAGGGAGTACGGTCGCCCAACCGTTTGAAAAGTCAAACTCATCGACCAATACTATCTCGGTCTTATCTTTAGGCTCGTAGCCAAAAAAAGGCGTCAGCTCTTTATGAACTTGCTCTGCCAAATCGAGTGAGCGAGCTGCCTGCTTTTCGTGCCCAGAACGAAAATGGATTGAGAAATGATCAGATTCTTGAGTTTGCCATACTTCATCCTGCTGATCCCAAGCAACGGAAACCGCGTGAGCATTGTGAGAGATGAATGGATAGGCTAGCAACGCTGCTACGGACAAAGTGAGCAAGTTCTTTTTCATGTTAAGAGTTTCTAATATAAGAATAATGGATGATTCATCTGCTAAATGTACACTGTATTATTAATAATACAATCCGTTCATTGTGTTCGGTTACAAAGCGACCTTCGAAGGACCTTAATAAAACAGTAAATTAGGTTCGATGTCTTATCACTCTATGTCGTTATAGAGTCTCAAGTCAGTTATGCTTCATAGAGCATACTTTTGTTAACGACTCGTTCTCAATATCACTTGATTCTCCCCTGTTAATATTTTTGCCCTTGGAAATGTTTCCATATGTAAAACATGAAGTTAAAGTAGAGTTAGCATTCTATTTAGACATCAAAAACAATCATTTGAGAAACACTTCACAACCCACTGAAATATTGATGAGAAATATGCCAAGTCAGTCGAAATTGCCCATCAATCCCAACCAATATAATTGAGCAAATTATAAACTTAGGCGATTTTGATTTTTCAGGAGAAATCGTTTGAACTGGCTTAATTGTTCGGCACGGAGCCGACGAGGTTCGACCTCAAAAAAAACATTGCATCATGGGCTTATATTAGCCTGTGCATTGACACTGTCAGCGTGTGGTGGCGGAGGCGGAGGTGGCAGCAGTAATGGTGGCAACAAACCTCAAACCATCGCGCCTAACTCTCCCAATAGCTATCTACCAACCACCAGTGACACTAAGTGGTACTACGACAACAGTAGCGAAGTTACGTACGCAACGACCACCCAAATAGGCGGAAAAACCGCGCAAGTCATCAACTATCCATCTGGAGGTAAAGAGTACTTTATCGCCACAGAGGAAAGTGTCTCGTTTGCGGGTTTCTATTCGCCATCCACTTATGTTTCTGGCGTCGGCACTTTTAGTATTGATTTCCGATTCGATGAATCTATGCAGTTAGTTGAGAGTTCAGCTCGATCGCTGCAAAGTGTTGCCACTTCTGGCACAGCCAACATCCAACCGACATACGGAAATAACCCCATCAATGTTTATGGTTCGACAACCATCAATGGGACTGAGAAGATTACCGTTCCCTACGGTACTTTTGATGCCACTCACGTAACCGTAGATTTATACATTAGCTCTACCATCGACGGCTACTTCTTTGAGATTCCTTGGCAAGTAGACCTGTGGTTCGCCGACAATGTTGGTATTGTTCGCCGTGTTCAAGGCGGTCAAATCATTGAACTCACAAACTTCACCGCGCCTGTCACAGAGCCAACCGAACCCACTGAGCCATCGGAGCCAACTGATCCTTCTGAGCCTACGGAACCAACAGAGCCAACGGACCCTACCGAACCAACGGAACCTACGGAACCAACAAATCCTACCGACCCTACTGAGCCTACTGAGCCTACTGAGCCTACTGAGCCTACTGAGCCTACTGAGCCTACTGAGCCTACTGAGCCTACTGAGCCTGTAGTAGACACAGATGGCGATGGTATTAGCAACAATGATGATACCGATGATGACAACGATGGCGTATTGGATGTCAACGATCACTACCCACTCGATCCAACTCGTCACGATAAACTCAAGGCAAACCTCACAAGTACTACCTTGTCCCACACTATCGGTTCTTCAATGAAGGAGGTTAAACAGCTTTCAATTACCGGAACTAACATAGAGTGGCTGTTACTAGACACCGCAAGCTGGCTCTCAATTAGTGAAAGAATGGGCACCGGTGACACCACTGTCGAGCTTTCCATTATCGACTACAAGCTCACGCCAGGATCCTATTCAACGACTATAACGTTGCGCGACAAAACGGAAGGCACAGACTCGCAAATCCAAGTCTCCGCTGAGTTTGCTTTACCAGAGTTAACGCTAAGTAATAATAGCGTCACACTCGACATCTCAGATGGTTTTGAACCTATTTCAACCAGCCTAGATGTCAGCTTATCGACAGGTGATCGGATTCATCCAGTAACAGTGTCACTGCCTGAAGGTCTGCATTCCTCCAACATTTACGCATCGAGCACCGCAAAAACGCTTGATGTGAACTTGACCTCTATTGAAAGTGTAAAGGAAGGCCTTAACACCTTTACCGCAACGGCTTCTGCTCAGGTTGGTGAACACACAATCAACAAACAATTTGACGTCAACGTGCTTGCGTCTCGTCGTGCGTTGGTTGTGCCTGATCGCGGTGTTGCCTTGACTAAGTTTGCAACCAAACAGCGTCTTACTGCTGAAATCGATATCCTAGATACCTACGGCTTTTCCACCACGCTTTGGAAAGCGTCAACGGAAGCTCCTTGGCTGACGGTGACAACCTCTGGTACCACGGCTGATAAGTTGCAGCTTACTGCGGATGCTAGCGGTTTAGCGACCAATCAGCTGCATGAAGCGGAAGTTGTCGTCAGAGCAGATGACGTGAGTATTGCCAACAGCAATAGCATTCGTGTCAGCCTTTGGGTTGGCGATACCGACCCTGTCGAGAAGCAAGTGATACCTCAAAAAGCAATCAATGTAGCGGCTGACCCTGTTAGGCCTTACATCTACCTTAACGATGGAACCGCCGATTCTGCTGAAATCAGTGTTTATAATAGCCATACGCAAGAGTACGTTGCGGGGCTATCACCTGGCGGAACTCACCAGTTTGGTGACATAAAAGTGAGTGAGGACGGAAGATGGTTGTACAGTGGTTTGGATGGCAACAGTATTGCGGTCTTTGACCTGACGACATTTAACCTACATACGATCTGGTCAGGTAATGAAGGGCTCGCAGAGACGTTTACAATTACCGAACCTTCAGGCGTACCACTGATTGTTGCCGCTCGTGGGAACATTTATCACGCCAATACCGGTACACGCCTAAATGTACGTGGTGACGGTCACTGGGTATCGGATGTTGCCTGGTATCAAGGCTATGACATTCTTGCATCAAGCCAATTTGGTAACCGCTTCTGTGCTACCGAATCTGGTCTATCGCCGTACCTATTGCACTGTTATGAACTGACGTACAACAGCTATCGTGACGATGTCAAAGTGGAGCATATCGCTAAAGCGCCACACGGTACAGATTCATTCGCCACCGGCTTAGCCATCAACAAAGATGGTAGCGTGGTCTATCCGGTTGGCTCCTCGCTGCTCGGTCTTGATGTCGATAGCATGCAGGTTACGCAAGTATTTACCACCGACGGGTACGCTGCTGGCTCAGCAATGGGCGAGAACAACGAAGTTCATGCCACCACAAGTAACTACTATGGCGACAAAGATGTGTGGATCTTCAGAGCGGATGGCTCACAGCGGTACAGCGGTGACGCGTCAGGCAATAACAATAGTATTTACAATGAACTGGATGTGTCAGGCGATGGCTATCAAACTTATGTCATTGATGATACGCAACTCATCATTATGAATAGCTATTAATCAACAATGCCCAGTCTTTTGACTGGGCATTTTTTTGCCAAAGCTACAGACATAAAAAAGCCCCGACATTTCTGTCAGGGCTTCAAAATAATGGAGGCGCCTCCCGGAGTCGAACCGAGGTCCACGGATTTGCAATCCGCTGCATAGCCACTCTGCCAAGGCGCCATTATTTTTGCACTCTCTCGAGTAATTTAAGATGGTGCCCCGGGCCGGACTTGAACCGGCACAGCGCGAACGCCGAGGGATTTTAAATCCCTTGTGTCTACCAATTCCACCACCAGGGCACACAAATCGCTTTGTGATGCCGTTTAGAACAATAAACACCATCTAAAATATGATAAAGAATGGAGGCGCCTCCCGGAGTCGAACCGAGGTCCACGGATTTGCAATCCGCTGCATAGCCACTCTGCCAAGGCGCCCTTTTCTTTCAACGCTTTAGGTTACCCACCGTTGCGTTCGCTGCATACTTTACGGATTGAGCACTGAGAGTCAAACAAAAATCTCATATTTTTGTTTGTTTGCCGACAATTACATCAAATAGCTGTTTGTTTGATCTAATCAGGCGGTTTTTAAACACTTCCGACCGCTCCGCCCTGCAATAATTCTCGCTGTGCTTTAGGCAGTTTACTCACCACAAGCTCATAAGAACGCTCGCAAAGATCGTGAATCAAGCCGTCTTCGACATCACCAGGATAATAAACGGTCACCCAGTGGCGCTTGTTAGTGTGATAACCTGGTGTGATATCCGCAAACTGATCGGTGAGTACTTCTCCGTCTTCGGGTTTGACCTTTACAGTCACGTACTCTCGCCCTTCCCTTTGCGCCAAAATGGCGAACATCTTACCTTTGACCTTAAATACCAACGCATCTGGCCCAAATGGGAAACTCGACTCCGCGCACATAAAGGTATCAAGGTATTTTTCTAGTTCGTTGTTCGTCATTGTTTGCTCTCCAGAAAGTCGAAATCGATACGCTTATTTTGCTATCAATGCCTCACCGTTAAAGTGAACACCATCCCAGCCTGACTGAATAAAGTTACGAATATTGGCGTGGTCTTCGCCTTGTGGGTTTTCCAGCACATCTTGTCGATAAAAACGACCAAAACAAGCGAGCGTACTTGCCTTATCCAATCCATTCAGTTTGCCGAACGCAAAAATCTTACACGAACCGTTGTTTTGCCCAGCATCATTGCGGGTACTTCCGTTAGTAAACGAGGTTGGAACGAAATCGTAGAAAGCGTCGATCACCGCGATGGTTTGTTCAAATTCAACTTGCTCAGGCTGCTGGTTTAGTTTTTCAATAAAGGCATTCAATTCCATTTGGACTCTCTCCATAGATATTATAAAGAGGTCAGTCTATGCGATTGATTACGAGATAAAAAGCGCTAATTTGTCGTCAGGCAATAGGTAGGTTAACCCTGCTATATAAAGAAAGGAATCAAGATGAGCCGAGGCTACTTCGCTGATCTAGGCTCATGCAAAGTAGCCGCGGTTACAATTGGATTAATATTTGAACTGGGTAACATCCTGATTGAGCTCTTCAGCTTGGGAAGAGAGCCCTTGCAAGACATCGTCCACATCGTTCACTTGAATTGACACTGCTGAAGATGCATCCGCTATGGATGTGATACTGCCGCTAATCTCATCCGTCACAGCGCGTTGCTCTTCGGTCGCGGCAGCGATTTGAACGTTCATCTCATTGAGTTCAATCAACATCGTGACGATTTGCTCCAACATGTCAGTGTTCTCATCACACGTCGCAACGCCTTTCGATACCGTGATGTTTGCATTCTCAATACTCTTCGAAACCTCATTGGTTTCGCGTTGAAGTGACTCAATCTTTTCTCGGATTTCTTCCGTTGATGATTGGGTACGCCCAGCCAATGAACGGACTTCATCAGCTACCACAGCAAAACCGCGCCCTTGCTCACCAGCCCTAGCCGCCTCAATCGCTGCATTGAGAGCCAGCAAGTTCGTTTGCTCGGCAATGCCTTGAATCACATCGAGCACCTCGGCGATTGAGTTGGTCTCATTGTGTAGGCGTCCGATCGCTTCAACCGCAGTTTGCATTTGCTGATTCAACTGAGAGATTTCCACGCCCAAACTTCGACCAATATTTACGCCTTGGCTGCCTGCGTCATTGGCGTTTTTGACAAACTCTGCTGCTCGGGTTGCAAACTGCGCCACCTCAGCAATTGAGGCGCTCATCTCATTAACAGCCGTAGCCACCGATTCGGTTCGATGATTTTGGTCATCGACAGCCGCACGGGTACTGTTCATGTTGCCCGCCATGCTGTTGGTATTGCTGTTTAAGTCGTCAGTCGCTTGTGCAAATTTGCCAATGATTTGCTGTAGATGTGTGAATAACCCGTTCAAACTTAGAGCGAGTTCAGTCATCTCATCTTTACCGGCCACTTCGAGTCGCTGGGTAAGATCATTATTTTCGCTGATCTGTTGAATACGCTCGCTCGCCAACTTGATAGGCCAAGCGATGCTTCTACCTAAGAAGTAAGAGATAACAATTGCAATAAGCACGATGACCACAATGCTACTCAAGACGGTAAAGATCATTGCATTGATTAAGCTATCTACATCTTTTAGTGCCTCGTGTTTATCAATCTCTGTCACGATCCCCCAGCTCAATCCCGCCGCATTAACTGGCGCGTAAGCTGACAAAACATCCTCACCACGATAATCAACCACAACGCCCGAACCACTTTGCCCACGCAACGCCGCTTTTGAGGTAGATGTCGTCACAGGCTGACGACCAATCGCAGATCCTTTGCCCTTGATTTGCTCAATAATGGTGTTTGATACCCCTGAATTCAGCATCGTTTTATAGTAATTATCGGCATCTTCCATGAGAAATCTTGATTCGCTTCTCAAAAGCCCATCAGGACCAACAAGATAACTTTCACCACTTTCCCCCAAACCCGCATTACTCCAGTTGCCGTTGAAAGTCATAATGTTGTTGATTTCGTCCACTGGCATCTGGAATATCAGCACACCTAAGGTTGTTGACCCCTGTTTGATCGGTGAAGAGATAAAAGAAGCCGCGGCTTGATAAGAAGGATAGTAAGGCGCGAAGTCTTCAAGATGGAATTGGCCATCACTCATTGAAAGTGCCTGACTAAAAGCTTTTGCAATCCCGCTGCCCGCATAAGGGCCAGTCAATAAGTTTGTGGCGTAATCCAGCTCTTTAAACACTGAATAAACGACGTCCCCGTTTGGGTTAACGAGAAAGATATCGTAATAGCCAAACTGCTCCAGAAACCCTTTAATACTTGGATGATATTTTGCGTGAACCTCATCGTAACGAGTGCCCAAACTGTCAGCCATCAATTGATGCTTATTACCGAGTGGATTTGGGTTGCTACCTATGTATCTTGCTTGCAACGCCTTGCCCAGGGGAGAAATCATCGACAGTTTTTGCATTTCATTGGCAGAACGGCCGCTGTTTGACGCTCGATACGTCGCACCAAACTGGCTCTGATAGTAACGTTCCAATACTGAGTGATCGCGCTCAGTCACTGACTCTGTCGGATACTGAGCAAACGCTTGAGAGAACTCGGTAATGGCGTCTTGAATACCCACCGAGTGTGCTGTTGTGATCAATTGACCACGAATCTGTTCGAAATAGAGTTCGATCTCATTTTTCTTTATTTCACGAACGGAGATTAACTGCTCTGTGGCGCGATTATATAGTGCGTCTTCAGATAACACCGAGGAGCGCCAACCTACTATCACGCCCGTGGCAACAACCGCCAGCGTACACAGAATGGTTGATGCCGTTACTATTTTGGTGGCAATTTTCATAACAATGACCTCTCGCGGAAAATCCATATCCGCTTATCGAATTAGAGGAAACTGCCATCTGACGTCATATATATTTATGCACCTAGTGATATAATTGTAAGCACGCTTTGGAAACTTTACGAAAAATTGAGAAAAAAAGTCTGTCAACGTATCTGCGGATACCCGTTACTGGACAGACTAAAATGAAATTCCACCGTCTATCTCAATGGTTCGCGCATTGACGTAATCATTTTCAAGAACAAATTGAACCGTGCTGGCGATTTCATTGGCCAAGCCCAAGCGGCGCAGCGGTATGGCCTGCTCCAATCGTTGTTTGGCTTCAGGCTTCATTTGACGTGTCATTTCCGTTTCTATCACGCCCGGGGCAATAGCGACTGAGCGTATGCCGTACCTTGCTAGCTCTTTGCCCCAAGTTGCCGCAAGTGTCGCTACCGCAGCTTTGGACGCCGCGTAATTGGTTTGGCCAATGTTGCCTGCCCTCGCAACACTCGAAATATTAATGATCACGCCCGGTCGTTGTAATTTGACCATCTGACACGCTGCCTCTCTGCCACACAAAAACGTCCCAGTCAGATTAACGTTAATCACTGAATTGAACTGCTCCAACGACATTTTGCTGACTACGCCATCTTTCACTTTGACAAGTAAGCCGTCACGTAGGATCCCTGCATTATTGATGAGTCCGTCTAACTGGCCAAAATCGTCCACAATGTCGTTAAAAACGCGTTCAACTTCTTCTTCCGATGTGACATCCACGCAATAACACAGCGCTTTCACGCCCAACATATTGCATTGTTTCTTGGTCTCTTCCAGAGAAGATTCATCCCTATCAAGTAGGGCTAACTCCGCGCCGTCATGAGCCAAATTGATTGCCATCATCTGGCCCAATCCTCTACCTGCCCCTGTTATCGCAATGACACTCTGCTTTAAGTCCATCGTCGCCCTCACTTATTCTTGCTTTGGTAAAACTCAAACAAGCTAGAAAAGTCTTTTTCCGCGTTACCATTGGCATTGTGAAAAGCGAATAGGTTTCGAGCGAGCGATCCCATCGGCACCGAGGTTTGGCTTTTTGCCGCGGTATCAAGCCCTAAGCCCAGATCTTTGAGCATCAGTTTGGTCATGAATCCGGGCTGGTAGCCATTGCTAGCTGGCGCTGTCTCCATCACATCCGGACATGGGTTATAAAGCTCAAGTGCCCAATTTCGCCCCGAACTTTGCAGCATAATTTGTGATAAGACGTTTGGATCCAAACCGTTTTCAATGCCTAGGTTTAACGCCTCACAGGTCCCCGACATCAATATACCCAGCATCAGGTTGTTACAGATTTTTCCCATCTGACCATCGCCTGCCTTGCCAGCGTGGAAAATGTTTTTGCCCATGTGTTTTAGCACTTGCTCTGCTTTATCAAACGCTTTATCGCTGCCACCAACAATAAAGGTCAGTGACCCCGCTGCTGCCCCCGCTACGCCTCCAGAGACCGGCGCATCGACAAACTCTAGCCCTTTGCTCTGCGCGTGAGACGCAACCAAACGGGCGGAGTCTGGGTCGATGGTGGAGGAATCGATTAATAGCGTATTTGGGGCAACGGCATCGATGAGTCCTTTATTGCCTTGGTGGTCACCGAGGTAGACCGCGCGAACATGCTCCCCCGCGGGTAACATGGTTACCACTGCGTTTGCACCGCTTAGCGCCTCTTCGATTGAGTTTGCCGCTACAGCGCCATGTGACGCTACTTGCTCCACCGATTGCTGCACCAAATCAAACACTTGCACTCTGCACCCTGCTTTCACTAAATTCAGAGCCATGGGTGCGCCCATATTGCCAAGTCCGATAAACGCGATGGTTGTCATAACAGTGTCCTTTTGTTTTTGAGAGTCAACTGACTAGTAATGCCCTAACTGTGCAAGAGGGTGTGACTCTGGTGTCCACAGGGAGGTAAACATTTCATCAATAAGCTTATCTTCGACAGCAGCGAGACTTTTATACTTCCAGTTTGGAGAGCCATCCTTATCGACCAATCGTGCTCTCACGCCCTCTTGAAACTCGCCCACTAGACAGCAACACACTGACAACGTCAGCTCTAAGCGAAAACAATCTGCCAATGAAAGGTCATGGCAAGCGGTCAATTGACGGTAGCAAATATGGGCACTGATCGGGCTGCCCGTGGCGAGATTTGATTTCGCGCGCGCTAGCCACTGGCTTTCACCCTCTATCGCGTCAATGGCATCAACCACTTGAAGTAAGCTGTCCTGATGGCAGGCTTGCTGAATATGCGGGTAAAAGGGAAGTAGCTGAGGTTTAGGTGATTCGTGATGCGCCTCTTGAGCAAATGTTTCCAACAACTCAGTCACGACTTCATAGGCGTCGTCCACGCATTCCCAGTCGGCCACTTGGAGTTGTTCGATCAAGCTGGCTTTATGTTCCGCAAGCGCCATAAAGTCTGCCAAATGGACGTCAACGGCGTCAGCCGCATTGAGCATGGAACCGGTGAGTCCAAGAAACAGACCTATCCCGTCATCCAGCCGATTCAAGAACCATGTTCCACCGACATCAGGGTATAAGCCAATGCTGATTTCAGGCATTGCGAGCTTCGAATTGGGCGTAACGACTTTATGGCTTGAGCCCATAAACAGACCCATGCCTCCGCCCATCACAATTCCGCTTCCCCATGCGATGATCGGTTTGCAGTAGGTGTGAATTAGGTAGTCACATCGATACTCGATGGTAAAGAAATCACCACACACTCGACGAATCTCATCATTGGTGTTGTCACGCATTACTTCATGCATTGATTTTACATCGCCGCCCGCGCAAAAAGCCTTTTCTCCGGCACCTTCAAGCACGACACAGATGATGTCATCGTCTTCTTGCCACAACGCTAATTGAGTCATTAACAAGGTGAGCATGTTGGCGGTTAACGCGTTTAATGAAGGGGCGTTGTCGAGCGTGGCAACGGCGATTTTGTGTTGACTGTCACTGCAAGGCAGTAGATTAAAATGGACAGTATCGGTCATATTGCCCCCTTATTGGTTTTTCCATTCAGGTGTACGCTTTTCAAGAAATGCGTTCACCCCTTCTTGTTGATCATCCGTATCGAAAAGAGCCATAAACAGCTCCCTTTCTTTTGCTAAACCGTAGTCTCGCGTTTGGAACCGTGTGGTCTGGATCAGCGTTTTACACGCCGCCACCGATGAAGGTGATTGATTGGCGACTTGTTTCGCAAGTTCAATGGCTTGATTTAACACATCGCCTTTTGCAACCACTTGTTCAACCAGCCCAATTTTTTCAGCCATTTGCGCATCGATCTGTTCGCCGCAGAGAATCATCCGCTTAGCCCAACCTTCACCCACTAAAGCCGTGAGATTCTGCGTCCCTCCAGCGCACGGCAGCAAGCCCACTTTCGCCTCAGGCAACGCGAGCTTGGCTTGCGTTTCTGCGATGCGTATGTCGCAAGCCAACGCCACTTCTAACCCGCCTCCCATGGCGTAACCGTTGATAGCCGCGATCGACACGCCGCGAAATTGAGATAGGGTTTCAAATGCTTCCCCAAAGGCTTTTGCCATCTTAAACGCGACGGCTTTATCTCCTGATGCAAACAAGTTAAGGTCAGCGCCCGCAGAGAAGAATTTTTCGCCTTGCCCCACTAGCACTAGCGCATAGACATCGCGATCTGCATTTAACCTCTCCACCAGTTGCTTTAGTTGCATCAGGCTTTGCTCTGTCCATGTATTGGCGGGCGGATTGTTCATCGTGATCACGGCGATATGGTCAGACACTGTGTGTTCGATTGCGTTGGTCATAGTGGTTGTCCTTTACAGTAGCTGCGCGCCTTGCGCTAACAATCGTCTTGAAATGATCAAACGCATGATCTCATTGGTGCCTTCAAGTATTTGATGCACCCTAACATCGCGAAAATAGCGCTCCATTGGGTATTCTTGAATGTAGCCATAGCCACCAAAAAGCTGCAGCGCTTGGTCGCACACTTTAAAACCAATGTCGGTGGCGTAGCGTTTTGCCATGGCGCAGTAGGCCGTCGCGTCTGAGGAGTTTTGATCGAGCTTGCACGCAGCCAAACGCACTAATTGTCTCGCAGCCACCAATTCTGTCGCCATGTCAGCCAGTCGAAATTGAATAGATTGAAAATCGGCAATCCGTTTACCGAACTGCTTGCGTTCTTGGATGTACTGAGTCGCCTGATTCAATGCTTGCTGGGCAGTCCCTATGGAACAAGTCGCGATGTTAATCCGCCCTCCATCCAATCCTTTCATGGCAAAGGTAAATCCTTCACCTTCTTCGCCAAGTCTATGATCGTCAGGAATGACCACACCATCAAAGTTGACTGAGCGTGTTGGCTGGCTGTTCCACCCCATTTTCGGCTCTTTTCGTCCGTAGCTTATCCCTTCGGCACTTGCGGGAACCACAAACGCCGAAACGCCCTTAGCCCCGTCGTCGCTGGTCCTTGCCATAACAACCAATACATCGGTATCACCCGCACCCGAGATAAATGCTTTGGCCCCGTTCAATATATAGCGTTCACCTTGCTTGGTAGCACTGGTTGTCAAAGAGGCAGCATCTGATCCTGCGTTTGGCTCGGTTAAGCAGTAAGACCCTAACCACTCGCCAGTGACCAGTTTGTCACAATAGCGCTGTTTGACGGCATCGGTTGCAAAACTTGCCACCATCCAAGAGACCATATTGTGAATGGTCATGTAGGCTGTGGTTGACGTGCAGCCCATCGCAAGCTGCTCGAACACGATAGAGGCATCTAAACGGCTCAAGCCCAAACCGCCTTGCTCTTCTGGCGTGTACAGGCTTAAAAAACCCAGCTCGCCCGCTTCGCTCAGAACCTCTTTAGGAAAGATTTGCTCGCTATCCCATTTGGCGGCATTTGGCATTAAACGTTGCTCGGCAAATTGTGCCGCGGTATCGGCAAACGCTCGTTGTTCTTCATTCAGTTCAAAGTCCATCTGCCGCTCCTATTTCAATTGAATGGTTAAGTTGGGGCCAGTGGGAATGTCGTCATCGAACCAACGCGCGGTCACCGTTTTGGTTTCGGTAAAAAATCGCACTGCTTGTTTACCATAAGCGTGCAAATCGCCGTAGAAACTGCCTCGCCATCCAGTGAATGAAAAGAAGGGTAACGGCACGGGAATCGGGACATTGATGCCCACCTGCCCAACTTGGATGTCGTGTTGAAACTTACGCGCCGCGCCGCCACTCGAAGTAAATATCGAGGTGCCATTGCCGTATGGGTTTCGATTGATGAGCGCAATGGCATCATCCAGTGAATCCACTTCAAGGCACACCAAAACAGGACCAAAAATTTCTTGCTGGTAGATAGACATATCGGTCGTCACACCGCTAAACAGCGTCGGGCCTACCCAATTTCCGTCAGGCAAGCCGGTTACCGTGCAATCACTGCCATCCAATTCACAAATGGCGCCTTGCGCTTTGCCTTCATCAATCAATCGTATCACTCGCTCTTTCGCCGTTTTGCTTATCAAAGGCCCGTAAGCAGCGGATTCATCATCCCATGCCCCTGGTTTCATCTTCGCCATTTCGTCTTTGAGCTCAGCAATCCATTGCTTGGATTCACCCACAAACACCGCGACGGAAATCGCCATGCACCGTTGCCCAGCAGCGCCAACCGACGCCCCAACTAAATTGCTGACCACTTGATTTTTATTAGCATCGGGCATGATCACCATATGATTTTTGGCACCGGCAAAAGCTTGGACTCGTTTATTGTGCAGGGTTCCGGTGTGATAGATGTATTCGGCAACCGAGACCGACCCGACAAAAGACACGGTTCGGATATCTGGATGGGCAAGAAGGGTATCTACTTGGTGTTTGTCACCATGGATGATTTGCAACACGCCTTTCGGTGCGCCCGCTTGCTCAAAAAGCTCAGCTAAACGGATTGACGTCAATGGCACTTGCTCTGAAGGTTTGAGGACAAAGGTATTGCCAGCAGCAATGGCCAACGGAAACATCCATAATGGAATCATTGCAGGAAAATTAAACGGTGTAATGCCACAGCAGACGCCGAGGGGCTGAATTAACGAGTAGCTATCAATGTCGGTGGCAACATTTTCAACCGTTTCTCCCATCATATTGCTGGCGATGTTTGCGGCTTGCTCGACCACTTCTATCCCGCGCCACACGTCCCCTTTGGCATCCAGTAGGATTTTCCCTGTTTCTTGAGACAATAACTCAGCCAAATCGTCGTGGTGCTCTTTAAGTAAATGTTGGTAGCGGAGCATGACTCTGGCTCGCTCAGAAACCGCCACCTCTTTCCAGTGATGAAAAGCATGGCTTGCACTCTCGATCGCGCGCGCTATTTCTGCATCTGTCGCCTTTGGTAACTTGGCGATCACGGCATTGGTTGCGGGGTTAGTCACATCAATCCAATCATTGGATTGCGATTGACAGAACTCACCATCGATATAAAGCGGAACTGACTGTGTCATAGTGGTATCCTTTTTCACTCAAGTGGAATTTCTATTGCCATAGCGGTGGCTTCACCTCCGCCGATACACAGAGAAGCAATACCTCGCACCACTTTTTTATTTTCCGTATCCCCATCCGTCCCTATCGCCTGTAGCTGTCTTAAACTGTGGATCAAGGTGACGAGAATTCTTGCGCCACTGGCACCAATGGGATGTCCAAGTGCGCAGGCGCCCCCTTTGATGTTGACTTTATCGGGATCAAGACCAAGCTGTTTGACCGCAATTTGGGTAACCACCGCAAATGCTTCGTTGATCTCCCATAGGTCAACCTCATCGACACTCCAATCAAGCGTCGATAACAAGGTTTCGATGGCAAACACCGGCGCTAACGTGAACTCTTCAGGGGCTCTGGCATGTGTTGAATGACCTTTGATGACGGCGAGTGGCTTAAGTTTTTGCTGCTTTGCCAGTGTCGGCGACATTAAGATCAAAGCAGCGGCGCCATCAGAAATTGCACTCGAGTTCGCGGCTGTCACCGTACCTTGTTTATCGAAAGCAGGTTTTAGTTTGGGGATTTTGGCAGGGTCAACGCGTTGAGGTTGTTCATCACGCTCAAGCTTTTCACCAGAGCTCAATGTGACCGGACAAAGCTCGTCAACAAATAAACCTTGTTCATCTGCGCTTCGAGCTCGGTGAATCGAGTTAGTTGCCCACGCATCCATCGCCTCGCGGGTAAACTTCAACTTGTCGGCAATCTGTTGTCCATAGACGCCCATTAACTCGCCTTGATAGGCATCTTGCAGGCCATCTAAAAACATATGGTCGAACGTTGTTTTGTGCCCCATTCTCGCACCGCCACGCTGATCTTTTAGCAAATAAGGCGCGTTAGTCATGCTTTCCATTCCACCCGCGACCGCACATTGCATCGAGCCCAATTTGATAAGATCGTTTGCCAACATTGCGGCTTTCATGCCTGAGCCACATACTTTATTGACCGTCGTAGATGGCGTTGATTCACTTAAACCAGCCCCAAGCGCTGCTTGTCTTGCGGGCGCTTGGCCACAACCAGCTTGTAACACACAGCCCATGAATACTTCATCGATTAGGTCAATTGCAATATCTGCGGCTTCAACTGCGCTCTCTATCGCCATGGCGCCAAGCTGTGGAGAGGAAAAACTTGATAAGGCACCTTGAAAGCACCCCATCGGTGTCCGTTTCGCCGCAACAATCCAGATATCGCTATCTCCCATTGTGTCCCCCACTCCATGGAATTTCTTGACGTTTACGTAAGCATAGCACTAACATTTACGTAAACGTAAAGAAACGCATTTTTTACAATCTATTCTTAGGCAGTTGGAGAATAAAGACAGGTGGAAAGATTTAAGATTAGTGAGCTGGCAAAAGAGTTTGGTATTACCACTCGAAGCATTCGCTTTTATGAGGATGTGGGGCTTATCGAGCCCGAACGTAAAGGCACAATGCGACTCTACCAGCGTAGGGATAAAATCCGCCTAAAACTGATTCTTCGTGGTAAACGACTGGGCTTTTCTTTGGCCGAGATCAAAGAGCTATTTGCACTGTATGATACTCACCAAGAAGATACTCAGCTGACCAAAATGCTCAAGATTATTGATGAAAAGGAAGCTGTGCTTAAGCGTCAACTCGAAGACATTACCGTAGTTCTTGAAGACTTAAACGCAGCTCGTCAACGATGTGAAGAAGCCCTAAGTCAAAGCTAGCAACCTTAAGTAACTTAGCGCTTCTTTTTGCATCTTTAGGTGCAACTGGGAGGCGCTATGTTATCTCCATACCACCCGCTCAACTTTGGACTGGGCGAAACCATCGACATGCTACGCGACCATGTTGGTGCATTTGCCGACCAACATATCGCGCCCATCGCGGATCAAATAGACAAAGACAATCAGTTCCCCAACCATTTGTGGCCGCTGCTCGGTGATATGGGGCTACTTGGCATAACCACGTCCGAGTCATTTGGCGGCGCTGGCATGGGCTACTTGGCTCATGTGGTTGCAATGGAAGAGATCAGCCGTGCTTCCGCCTCAGTTGCATTGAGCTATGGGGCTCATTCCAACCTTTGCGTGAATCAAATTTTTCGCAACGGCACCCAAGAACAAAAAGCCAAATACCTACCCAAACTCATTGATGGTTGCGCGATTGGCGCATTGGCGATGAGCGAGCCAAACGCGGGTTCCGATGTGGTCAGTATGCAGCTTAAAGCGACGTTAAATGGAGACCATTATCGACTCAGCGGCAACAAAATGTGGATCACCAATGGCCCCGATGCCGACGTGATCATCGTTTATGCCAAAACCGATTCATCCGCTGGCTCACATGGCATCACCGCTTTTATCGTCGAGCGAGCGTTCTCAGGTTTTAGTCATGCGCAGAAACTCGACAAGCTGGGTATGCGAGGTTCAAACACCTGCGAACTTGTGTTCAACGATTGCCTTGTCCCGGTTGAAAATGTCCTTGGTGAAGTCAACAAAGGCGTTCAGGTGCTGATGAGCGGATTAGATTACGAACGTGTCGTCCTTGCGGGCGGACCTTTGGGCATCATGCAAGCGTGCTTAGATTTAGTGATCCCTTACGTACATGAGCGCAAGCAGTTTGGCAAAGCCATTGGCGAGTTCCAACTGGTGCAAGCCAAAGTCGCCGATATGTACACCCGAACTAAC
Organism: Vibrio sp. MarTm2; assembly: GCF_027587055.1. Classification (NCBI taxonomy): domain Bacteria; kingdom Pseudomonadati; phylum Pseudomonadota; class Gammaproteobacteria; order Vibrionales; family Vibrionaceae; genus Vibrio; species Vibrio sp. MarTm2. The sequence continues at coordinate 44,973 of NZ_JAPPTK010000016.1, forward strand.
GCCGCAAGAAGTTACGTGTACACCGTTGCTGCCGCCTGCGATCGGGGGGAAGCAACACGTAAAGATGCCGCTGGTGTGATTTTGTATAGCGCAGAGCTGGCCACCCAACTCGCCTTAGACGCAATACAACTGCTTGGCGGCAATGGCTACATCAATGAGTTTCCCGCTGGGCGTTTATTACGTGATGCTAAGCTGTATGAAATTGGCGCGGGTACATCTGAGATAAGACGCATGCTCATTGGCCGCGAACTGTTTGAAGAATCACGCTGAGGGAATTCAATGACGGTAATCACAAGCAAAATTAAAACTGACGCACCGCTCTATGTAAAAAACCATCAAGCGATGACTGCACTCGTCGATACGCTAAAAAGCAACATAGAGCTCATCAAACAAGGCGGCGGTACCAAGGCAATTGAAAGGCAACGTTCAAAGGGGAAACATCCTGTCCGAGAACGTATTGCCATGCTTTTAGACGACAACAGTGATTTTCTCGAAGTCGGACTTTTCGCTGCATGGCAAGTGTATGAAGAGCCAATACCGTGCGCAGGCGCGGTGGCTGGCATAGGAAAAGTGAATGGTGTGGAGTGCATGATTATCGCCAACGATCCTTCCGTCAAAGGAGGAACCTATTACCCTCTAACCGTTAAAAAGCACCTTCGCGCCCAAGAGATCGCCCAGCGATGTCACCTACCCTGCGTTTACTTGGTGGATTCCGGTGGTGCCAATCTGCCTCACCAAGCAGATGTCTTTGCAGATAAACAGCATTTTGGGCGCATCTTTTACAACCAAGCACGCATGTCGGCATTGGGTATCCCGCAGATATCGGTCGTGCTCGGTCTTTGCACCGCTGGTGGCGCCTACATTCCAGCAATGGCCGATGTGTCGATCATCGTCAAACAGCAAGGAACCATCTTTCTAGCCGGTCCCCCACTGGTGAAAGCCGCTACTGGAGAAGTGGTCACCGACGAAGAACTAGGCGGCGCAGATGTGCACTGCCGAAAATCGGGCGTTGCGGATTACTACGCTGAAAACGAGCAACATGCAATGAGTCTCGCGCGCCAAGCCATTGCCAATTGCCACCTAACGCCCGTCGACTACAATCACTCACCATCGATTGCACCGCGTTACCCAGCCGAACAACTGTACGGCATTGTAAACGCCGATTTGCGCCTCACGTTTGATATTCGTGAAGTGATCGCGAGGATCATCGATGATTCCGATTTTGACGAGTTCAAAGCGCTATTTGGTACCACTCTTGTGTGCGGATTTGCCCGTATTGACGGTCAACTGATTGGAATTGTTGCCAACAACGGCATCTTGTTTTCAGAATCGGCGCAAAAAGGGGCGCACTTTATTGAGCTCTGCGCCAAACGCAAGATTCCTTTGCTGTTTTTACAAAATGTGACCGGTTTTATGGTCGGTAAAAAGGTCGAAGAAGGCGGCATCGCCAAACACGGAGCCAAGTTGGTGATGGCCGTGGCTTGCGCCGATGTGCCTAAGTTTACAGTCATCGTGGGAGGCTCGTATGGAGCTGGAAATTATGGCATGTGTGGGCGCGCTTACGAACCCACCATGATGTGGATGTGGCCCAATGCACGAATTTCTGTGATGGGTGGAGAGCAAGCGGCAGGCGTGCTGACTCAAGTCAAACGCGAGGCCATCGAAAGGCAAAATGGCGACTGGTCACCAGACGCCGAATCCGCGTTCAGACAGAAGATCATCAATCAATACGAAACCGAAGGCTCGCCTTATTACGCAAGTGCTAGACTTTGGGATGACGGCATCATCGATCCAAATGAGACTCGGAACGTGCTGTCCCGCGCGTTAAAAATCGCCCTGAATGCGCCGATTCCAGATAGCGAGTTTGGGATTTTCAGGATGTAATACAAAGGAACGGTAAAATGGACATTACGCTGAGTAGCGATTTACAGTATGAGATTGATCAAAACGGCGTCGCAACGCTGAGCCTTAACCGCCTCGATAAACACAATGCGTTTGGTGATCAATTGATTCACGAGTTAATCCTTGCCCTTGATTATCTCGCCAATCATCCTGATGTGCGCTGCTTGCTGCTTAAAGGGAATGGCGAACACTTCTCCGCGGGTGCGGATTTAAACTGGATGAAACAAATGGCGGAGCAATCGCATGAGGCCAACGTCGAAGATGCGCAAACGCTCGCCAAGTTAATGTCCATATTGGATCAGTTTCCCCACCCCACCATCGTCTACGTTCATGGCTGGGCGTTTGGCGGTGCTTTAGGTCTTATCTGTTGTAGCGACATTGCCATTGCTGATCATCACGCTCGATTTTGCTTGAGTGAAGTCAAATTGGGGTTAGTCCCCGCAACGATTGCCCCTTATGTGATTCGAAGTATTGGCGTTAGACAAGCTCGACGATACATGCTGACAGCAGAAACCATCGACGCAAAAACCGCGCAAGAACTGCACATCGTTCACCACCTGACAAACAAAGACGACGCACAAGCCTGTATTGATCGCTTCATAGCGCAGATTTTACGTAACAGCCCAGCTGCACTACGTCACGCTAAAGAGCTCATTGAACACTGTGACAACAAAATCATCGACCGCGAACTGGTTCGCTATACAAGCGATATGATTGCCAATGTGCGCGTTTCACGACAAGGGCAAGAAGGACTCGCCGCTTTTATCGAAAAACGCCCGCCCATTTGGCCAGATGAGGAGTAACCCAATGGCTCACCTGTCACTGCCTGAGCGCGTTAAAATTGTTGAGGTAGGACCGAGGGATGGCTTACAAAATGAGGCGAACATCCCTACTCACGCGAAAGTGGCGCTCATAAACCAACTTTCAAGTAGCGGACTCACTCACATCGAAGTGGGATCGTTTGTCTCTCCTAGGTGGGTTCCGCAAATGGCCGATTCTGATGAGGTCTTTAAGCAGATCACACGCAACCCTGACGTCATCTACGCGGCACTTACGCCCAACATCACCGGCTTTGATGCCGCGATGAAAGCTCAAGCGGACCAAGTCGCGGTGTTTGCTTCCTGCTCGGAGTCCTTCAGCCAAAAAAACATCAATTGTTCGACCCAACAGAGCCTAGACCGATTTAAACCCGTTATCGAAAAAGCCTCGCAGCAAGGTATTGCTGTGCGCGGTTACCTTTCGTGTATTATTGATTGTCCTTATGAAGGCAAAATTCAACCAGAACAAGTTGCAGATGTCGCCCAACAACTTATTTCAATGGGCTGCTACGAAGTCTCGCTGGGTGACACGATAGGCACAGGCACCCCACTAAAAGTTGCCCAAATGCTGAATGCCGTGATGCGCCGAGTTGATCAATCAAGACTCGCCGTTCATTTTCACAATACCTGGGGACAAGCCTTGGCGAACATCTATCAAGCATTGCAAATGGGGGTGAATGTTATCGATTCGAGCGTGGCTGGGCTTGGCGGATGCCCCTATGCAAAAGGCGCGTCAGGCAACGTAGCCACAGAAGATGTGCTTTATCTGTGTGAAGGGCTGGGTATTGATACCGGTGTAGACCTTCGCAAAGTGGCGCTAAGTGGTTGGCGAGTCACACAATATCTAAACCGCTCACCTAACTCGAATGTTGCATTAGCATTACACGACCACATCAAACGATGATTCTGTGTTGGGGCTCTAAAAATCACCCCTAGCGATTAAAAAGGTCGTGATATAACCCGTTCAAAAGTGTTAACTAAGTCTGAGTATTTGGCACTAATATCACACTATAATCGATTTTTGCTTTATACAACTATAAAAAACCTTCGTCACCCTTGGGCTTAAAATACACCTCATGAATATATTGGTCTGCGACGACTCTAAGATCGCACGCAAAGCTATCATCAGCAAAATCGGGCAAACCGCTAAGACCGTCATTCTTCAGGCGGAAAATGGTAAAGAAGCCTTAGAGCAGCTCGTAGAAACTGACATCGACATCCTATTTCTTGATCTTACCATGCCAGTAATGGATGGCTTTGAAGTGCTCGCGTCCCTCCCTGTAAGCCGTTACCCGACAAAAGTGATCGTCGTGTCTGGTGATATTCAAAGCGAAGCCAAACAACGATGCCGTGCAATGGGCGCCCTCGATTTTATCGAAAAACCCTTCAGTACCTCTGACCTTACCCAACTATTTTCAAAGTACGGTATCCCACTTCAGGCGTTTAACATGGCAACGCCAGAGTGCATTCACCAATCTGTCGATTTGATGGGCAGTATCCGCGAGATGAGTAATATCGCCTTAGGAACCAGTGCTTCCTTGATTGCAGAACAAGTTGGTCAGTTTATTGAAATGCCGTTGCCAAACGTCGCGTCTTTGCATCAGTCAGAGCTAAAAATGACCGTCCAAGACATTGTAAATAACTCTGAGTATCGAGCGGTATCTCAGCGTTTTGTGGGCAATGGCATCAATGGCGAAGCGCTCGTCTGCCTGCACGGGCGCGGGCTAGATAACCTCGGAGGTGAAGAAAGCAACGGCACCAACGAAGTCATTCTCGATATCTCCAACCTACTGGTTTCTTCTTTCTTAGTGTCGTTTAGCCGTCAACTCGATATCGCCATCTCTTTACGCCAACCTATCGTGCTTGAAAAAGAGCTGCTGCAAGTGTCATTGAGCTGTAATCAGTTTCTTGCGGGGTACGATGAAGATATTTTTACCATCGAGTTCGTCTATAAAGCGGAAAACCTCGACATTGCCTGCGATGTCATTTTCCTGATGGACAATGACTCCATTGACGCCATCGAACAGATTCTAAAGAGCGTGTTATGAAAGCAACCGAAATCAGTGACTTCCATTGGACAATGCAAATCATCGGCGATCTCGATGCTGGCCTTATCGTTGTAGATAAAGCGTACCGTGTTTACGCGTGGAACTCCTTCATGCAGTCCTACAGCGGTATTAGCGCCGACAAAATCATCGGCAAAGTTCTGTTTGATGTGATTGAGGGGCTACCGGAATCTTGGCTAAGAAAAAAAGTCGACGCCTCTTTTAAACTCAACAGCCGCGGCTTTTCTTGCTGGGAAGATCGCCCTTACCTCTTCAAGTTTAAGAACTTTAGCCCCATCTCAAACGGGTTAAGGGAGATGCGTCAAAACATCACATTCTCACCGTTAACATCGGTCAATGGTGAGGTGTCACATGTGAGCTTAGTGATCAATGACGTCACCGATATCGCCAAAAACAAAATCCACTTGATGGACTCCAATCAAAAACTGTCCGATCTGAGCCGAACCGATGGTTTAACCCAACTGTTCAACCGCCGCTATTGGGAAACGTGTTTAATGAAGGAGTATGAGAGCTGCAAAATTTCAGGTGCGGTCTCCTCTCTTGTGATTTTCGACATCGATCATTTTAAGCGCGTTAACGACACCTATGGTCATACCGTTGGTGACCACGTGATTCGCCACACCGCGAATGAACTAAGAAAGGCATCACGCACATCCGATGTTTGTGGCCGGTATGGCGGCGAAGAGTTCACCGTGCTGCTTCCGGGGACATGCGCTAACCAAGCTCTTTACTTTACTGAGCGTTTACGTAAGAAGATCGAGAGCTCGATCGTTGAATGTGAAGGCTACAACGTTAAGTACACCATCAGTTTGGGGATTTGTGAAATCTCACCTTATCAATCTAACCACTTGAACTGGCTAGAGCATGCAGACAAAGCGCTTTATTTCTCAAAAGAGACTGGGAGAAACCGCTCAACCGTGTTTGATCTCGCGTTTATCAAATAGCAAAAGGGGCTGACATTCAGCCCCTTTTTACATTACCTAAGATACGCTGACCTTTGGTCCAGTGCGCCATTTCTCCCTAGCTGGCTTGACAATCAAACCGATGCCGACAAGAAACATCCCACAAGCCAAAACTTGTGCGCTACTAAGTCGCTCTGCGTACATCAGATAGCCTGAAACAAGCGCAAACACCGGCACCAATAAAGTCAACGGGGCCGTGGTACTCAATGGATAGCGGATCAACAATCGATTCCAAACCCAATAACCAAATAAAGTAGTCGGGTAAGCCTGAAAGAGCACTGCGACCGTCGTTTTCGTATCCCAAACACGAACAGCGTCAAACACAATATCCGCACCGTACAAACTGATAGCAAATAACACCAATGGGATCGGAGCAAATAGCATCCCCCATACATTGAACGCGAATGCCTGGGTGGTCTTTGACCCTTTGACTATCATCCCCATGACCGTCCAACTTCCCGCCGCAATTGCAATAAAGAGCAATCCTTGAACCGTGACATTACCATTGGTCGCAGAGACCAAAACAAGCAAGGCTACCAAAGCCGTCACTGCCCCCATGACTTTTCGTTTCGAGGCCGCTTCTTTATGAATAAACACGCCCACAGCCATACTGATCAGCGCATTGGATGATAGCAGTACCGATGACATCCCAGACGATAGCCCCGCGGTGATTGACCAAGACGCCATTCCCCAGATGCCAACACCAAATACAACGCCATAACTCATTAGGTATCGCCACTTCACGCTGGGTCTGCGAATGAAGAATATGGCGGGAATCACTGCAAGTGTGAAACGTGCTGCCGTCGCCAATAACGGATGAACATCTGTAATCCCCATTTTGATCATTGAGAAGTTAAACCCCCAAATCGCCATTACAAAAATAGCCAACAATAAATCGTTTCTTGTCATAACTGCCCTCCCTTTCTGTTGAAAATTAGTATTGATCGGGTACAGTTATCAGTACAGATACAATTATTCACATAAAAACCAGTACAGTATGACTATGAGCATCTATAGAGCACTCGCAAACCAGTTCGTCCACGAGATTGAAAGCGGAAAACTGATCGAAGGTAGCCGTATGCCCTCTTTGCGCCAACTCTCTAAGCAACATTCGATCAGTATGTCTACGGCAGTGAGTTGCTATCAAGAGCTTGAATCTCAAGGTTGGATTTATGCTCGCCCCCAAGCTGGCTATTTCGTCAGTGCCAGACCCAGCAAACACAATACGCCTGAGTGGGCCCGCTTTGTCAGCAGGGTATCAACCGTAAACCACAGCTTTTCGATTCACTCCAACCACAACGGTCCACTTGGCGTTTCTAGTACGAGTATTGATGGAATCGCGTTAAATGAGTTGGAACGTAGTTTTCGACGCGCCAGCAAACGACTCACAGAGCGGCTAAATCACTACCCAAATACTCAAGGGGAGCCGCTGCTTCGAAATGCACTAAGTACTCATTTCTCAAAACTAGGCTTACACCTAAATCCAGAAGAACTCGTTGTAACCTCTGGCTGTATGCCAGCAATCAAAGCTGCGCTTGAAGCATGTACTCAAGCCGGTGATGCGGTTGCTATTAGCTCTCCGTGTTTCAGTGGAATATTGGATTTGCTTGGTCAAATGGGCAGACACATTGTTGAAGTCCCTTCACTAGATGATGGGATAGACCTTATTCAACTTGAAGGCCATTTGCGAGATGGGAATGTAAAAGCAGGCATTTTTTGTACTTCGCATATGAACCCGCAAGGCATCACTATGTCCGCTCAACAAAAACAGACCCTCGCAAGGCTCGCCAATCAATACCAAACCCCGATTATTGAAGATGATGTTTACTTAGAACTCTCTTACGCTGATCACACCCCGCTTCCTGCTAAGTATTACGATCAAGGCGGCTATGTTCTATGGTGTGGCTCCATCTCTAAGAGTCTTTCTCCGAGTTATCGGTTAGGTTGGTGCCTTCCAGGTCGCTATACAGACCGATACCGTCAACATCATACCGCTTCTTGCTTTGGTGTTTCTCTGCCTATCCAACTCGCAGTGGCCGATTTTATTGAGTCTGGACACTATGCAAAACAGCTCAAGCGGCGCAGAAATCGGCTACTCCAGCTTCGACAAGCGTATGTCCATTATCTCTCTGAACGATTACCGAGCCATGTGAATATGAGTGACCCGAAAGGAGGAATGGTGCTCTGGTTGCAGGTATCAAATTTAGACGTTGATCAGTTTCGATCGCTTGTCGAACAAGGAAAAATCGATATTCGACTTGGTCATCTGTTTAGTACGCTAGCACTCTATAACGATTGTTTTCGTATTAACATCGGCTATGAACTCAACGACACCGTGAAAACAGAGCTCGACAAACTGGTGGACGCCATACTCAAATCGAGCTAAAAAGCCGCTGTCACGGATTCGATGCCATGACAGCGAATTATCAAACTAAACTACAACACCAGTCCGCCATCAATCTTAAGCACTTGACCCGTGATAAAGCTGGCCTTGTCACTGGCAAGAAATTCTACGCCATTGGTGATGTCTTCTGGCGTTCCCATCCGACCGAGCGGCGTCTTCGCTTTCATCATATCCAACACTTTTTCTGGGAGGTTTTCAGTCATTGGGGTTTGAACAAAGCCAGGGGCTACGCAGTTCGCTCTCACTTGTGCGCCTTTTCGTGCAAACTCTTTTGCCCAGCCTTTCGTCATTGCAATCACCCCGCCTTTGGTTGCGGCGTAATTGCTTTGGCCAATGTTGCCATCGGTTCCGACAACCGAAGACATGGTTACGATAGAGCCTGCATTGTTCTCCATCATGATCGGGGCAACAGCTTGAGTCAGATTAAACACACCTTTTAGGTTCACGTTTATTACCGCGTCCCACTCATCTTCGGTCATTTTCTCGATCAATGCGTCTCGGGTAATGCCCGCATTGTTGACCAAAACATCGATTCTGCTCACGTCCGCTTTTACCTGCTCCATGAACTCGAATACCGCAGCGCGGTCGCAAATATTCATCACAATCGGTTTTACATTGGTCCGGCCTTCAAATGCCGAGAGTAACGCTTGCTCATTCATGTCGATCGCATAGACCATTTGAGCGTGCTGCTCGGCAAATCGTTCCACTACTGCTTTGCCGATTCCTTGGGCTGCGCCTGTCACTAGGCAAATTTTGTTGTTAAACATTTCCTTAGTCCTTAACTCGTTTACGTTTATTTGACTGACTTTTAGCGTGCAAAATGGACACTTAGCTTGTGCCTCTCGGTGTGATTGAGTTGGAGAAAGGCAGCACTGGAACGAACTAAACCGCAGCCCTGCCCTTAAAGGAGCTTAGACATAGTGACGAAAATTGCGAGTCCTAGCGCGCTATTTCTTTTAACTGTCACACTAGGAGTAAGAGAAAAATCAGGAAAAAACCATTAGGCGAGTGATAGACCACCGTCGACAACCAAAGTGTGCCCAACGATGTAACTTGCCTTATCTGAAAGCAAAAATTCAATGGCGTCCACAACTTCACCAGTGTGTGCAAAACGCTTTAATGGCACGGCGTCGTTGACTCGCTCACGAATGCCCGGATCTTCACGCTCTCTCTCTTGCCAACGCGGTGTCCACGTCACGCCTGGTGCCACCGCGTTAATCCGTATCCCTTTGCTGATCGTTTCGAGTGCCACAGAACGCGTTAAACCTTCAAGTGCGTGTTTCGCCGCGCTGTACATCGCCGCATTGGGCGTAGGTCTAATGCCATTGACCGAGCTGACATTCACAATCGCGCCGCCAGAACCCATCAGGCTAATTTCTCGCTTCAAACAGTAGGCTTGTGACCAAAAATCCACATCCAATGTGTTTTTCAAATCATCCAGTGACACACTGCCAAACTCGCCTAACGAACCAATCGCGGGAGAGGCATTGTTGATGGCGAAATCAAGTTGCCCATATTGACGCTCAACGTAATCAAAAAAATCCCTAAGTTGGGATTCAATTGAGATATCAAGCGCGAGATAGTCGACATTTTGCAGTTCTGGTAACACCTCACATTGTTCCAGCCAATGCGCTTTGTTCCGTGAACACGTAATGACCTGAACACCTTGCTCGATGAGACGTTTAATCACTTCAAGTCCAATACCCTTTGAACCACCCGTGACGAGCGCTGTTTTCTTCATTGATGCTCCTTGCTTAATGAATTTTATGCAGTGCCATTTCCGCCACTGCCTCTAGCGCAGCGAGATCCACTTCACTCTGAATCGCTGCGTAAGTCCAGCCGTTAAATTCCATATGCATGTACTTAGCCGTGAGAACAAAAGGTTCAATAAAGCATTCCGGCAACTCGGTATTGTAGCCAGTCGATAAAATGGAAATGGACTTGCCTTTTAGGCGTCTGCCGAGTTGTTTCTCTATGGTCAGCAAATCGGAGAGTCGGTCAAAGAACACCTTCAACTGTGCTGACATGGAATACCAATAGACGGGAGAGGCAAACACGATATGATCGAACTCGCTTAACTCGATGATTAGAGGCAAGAAGTCGTCCATGCGGTTTTTGTGCTCGTAATCATAGTATGAGATTTCGCGCTCAGACAAATCAAACAGAGCCGCGCCCGATTGGTAAACAAACTCATTGACCAAACGACGCGTATTGCCATCCGATTTGGACGTTCCTAACACCACTGCGACATTCATACCGCCTCCTTACATCCGATTAGGTGACTAGCTCAAACTCAGCACAGGGCGTGCCTTGATGATATTTCAGTTGCCAACCTTCCCCTGTAAAAACCCAGATAGAGGAACGCTTGGCGTAGTGGCCTTTGGTGCCCAGTTTGTCGATCCAAGCCGTTTTATAGAGGAGAAGTTGAATTGAGGGTTCGAGCTGAATGGTTTCAAAATCTTGCGAGTGAATATGACCAAGACAAGGCTTTTCGTTACCCATCATATCTAGGATGTCAGCATAGTCAAAACTTGTTCCTGACTTGCCAACTTCTTTAAAGGAAGGATGTATGAGGCGTGCTATCTCGTGCTTATTTTGACGAATTTCGTACTGATGTAATGCCACTTCCTGCTCTATCAAAATCTGCATACGCGTTCTCAATTGGGTCAATTCACTATAACGATAATGCCCTGTTTATTTTATGTATGCAAACGGTTGAAATAAAACAACAACCTTGACCCCACAAACGATGCAACTCGTATTCAACACGCAGGCTAGTGTTAACGCTCATCAATCGAGCGAGTGCGCTGACGCCGGAAACTGAGAGAGAAACAAGCGCCATTCAAGTAACTGTCAGCCACTGAAACTCTCGCACCATGATGATCACAAACTTGTTTCACGATTGCTAAACCAAGGCCGTGTCCAGTTTTGCCTTTATTTCGTGCGGCATTCGCGCTGTAAAATGGATCGAATAGATACGGCCAGTGCTCAGAGCCTACACCTTTTCCATCATCATGAATTTCAATCACAACGTCTTCATCGCTTGACCACACTTCAATCACAATTTTGGTTCGTGCGAACTTGAAGGCATTGCGCACAATATTGTCCACTGCTCGATTAAAAAGCTTCAAATCAACATTTAGCCCTACAGGAATCGCAGAAACAACGTGGACCAATTCCAAACGCGTTTCCTTTCGCCAAAATTCACATCGCTCTTGCAGCCACTCATTAATATTGATCGACTGCAACTGCAGTTCTGACCCGCCGCGCTCTAATCTGGCGTAATAAAGCAGCTCATCCACCATATCTTCCATCTCTTCTGTATCGGCAATAATGCGCGCGACCGCTTTACTTTGAGCTGCTGGCAGCTCTAAATCGCTGAGGATATCGGCTTGCCACTGAATACGAAAGATGGGGGTGCGTAACTCATGGGCGACCGCGTTGGTCAGTGATTTATTACTGTTGATCAAATCACATATCTTATCCGCCATTACGTTAAAGCTTTTATTTAACGTCCCTAGCTTGATGCTGTTTTTCTCTGATGCGCGTTGATAAAGGTCACCATTCGAAAATGAGACTGTGACCTGTTCAAGGTTATTTAGGCGACGCTTGATTCTCCAGACTAAAAACAGCCCGCTGAGTGCAAAACCCGTAATTGCAAATACCCAAATTAGTCGATTTTCGAATCGAATTTTTTGGCGTAAGAAAGAGTCCTTGTTATCGCTCAACTCATATAGAGTGCGACTGTTACTCAAACGAAACCACAGATAGTCTTCATCATAGTAGTAACTGTTTATATTTGGGTCAGAAAATACGTGTTGAACAAGTTGTGGAGCACTCGATAAATTGACCACTCTAAGGTTTTGGCGCGTTTTATCGGCATACGCTTGAATAATATCAAGTGTCTCCGTTTCTGTTTTGACCGATGAAATGACATCGAGCAATTGCTGATAGGCCTCTGCTTGATGATCTCTCAATATATATTCGTAATCAGTACTGAGCTTGTAAACAATAAAGGCATAAGAATAAATGCTAACCAAAAATATAACGGTTAGCCCAATCAAATACTCAAAATAAATGCGGCGCATATCGACGGCTTTTGGTTAGTGATTACCAGCGCTCAGGGACAAATAAATAACCTTTGCCTCTAACGGTGATGATTTTTTTGGGAGGAATGGTGTTGTCGTTGAGCTTTTTTCGAAGAACAACGATTTTGTTGTCGATGAACCGATCAATGCCGTCATAATCGACCCCACGCAATTGTTGAGTGAGATAATTTCGTGATAGCACCTGCTCAGGCGACGACGCAAGTAACCACAGCAATTCAAACTCACTTTCGGCAATCGCGATGTCTTTACCGTTGAGAACGCATCCTTTGGTTAACTTGTTGAGCGTTAACTTACCAAAACTCAATTCATTGCTCGCGTCTGAGTTTGCTTCAGATTCCGCGACTCTGCGAAGCAGCACTCGGATCCGTGCAAGAAGCACACGCGGCTTAACAGGCTTACTGATAAAGTCGTCTGCACCTGTCTCTAAGGCGGCGACGTGGTCGAAGTCATCATCACTGGCGGTCAACATTAAGATCTTACCGGAGAACTTGTTTCTCAATTGACGACAGATAGTCAGGCCATCAACCTCTGGCAACATAAGGTCAAGCAAAACAATGTCAGGCTGAATTGATAAGATTTGCTCAGCGGCAGATGTCCCTTCAGAGATGGTCACTACATCAAATGATTGACTCTCAAAATACTCCTGCAACATCTCACTCAAAATTGGGTCATCTTCAACGATCACGAGGGTTGGGTTTGTCATAGTTCCTTCTTACTCACAAACTTTTATCGCTTTAGCTTTTTATCCGTGTCGTGCTTGTTCGCTCTACAAATAAAAATCCATTATGTAACTGATAGTCATATTGGTATATCACATAATTTATGCGAGATGCAGCTTAAAATCGCTCTAAAGGATTAATTTTCTGAAAGAAAAAACCGGCGACCTAAATGGGTCGCCGGTTTGAGTTATGACGGTTTAGTCATCATAGATTGGGAACTGTTCGAATGCTCGACGATACATCGCGTATTCATTGGTGCTCCACAGTCTTAACAGCTCAGGGTCGTAATCATAAACATCCTTCTTCTCAGCAAAGCGCGGAACAAGGTTATTTTCTACAACTTGATTACCAAACACCTGTGCAATGTTAAAGATACGTTCGTGATCTTCTTCTTCGAACTTGCCAATTGCGCTGTTCTGAACCGTTTCTAGACGAGATTGAAGGTTACATTTACGCTGTAAGCGCTGCTCTTCTGTCTCTCCGTCTACTTTAAAGCGCAGACATTCAGTGCCATTTTCTTCGTATTTGACGAACTGTTTGTCATACATAGTCCAACGAGCAAAGCCAGTCGTATCTCTTAGCGCGACAAGCGCATCTTTATCACCGATAGCAATAATTCGAGCTTCGTTTCTATCACGAGTTTCCCTAAACACAGAGAGCGCATTTCTCACTGGGTACGGCAAGTTATTAAGCTGCTCTAGCTGTGGTTTCTGTTCTTCAAGGTATAGCGCTCGAGACGCCATCGCTCTTGCAAGAGTGTTGCGAGACGAGATGGAGTAACGCGTCCCCTTCCACGTGAAGTTAATGCCATCTTCATCGCTATAGCTACTGTTCGCGTAGTTAACATGAATAGCATCACGCAAACCTTTGGAAGAGTCACTCAGACCATACTCTCTCGCTCGGCTGAACTTGTTTAGGTTCTGTAGCAATGCGCTAAAGTACGGAACACGAGTGTCTTGGTATTCACCTTCAGTCCAATAAACAAAGGCTTCATCCCCACCCAATCCAAAGTAGCGCTTCATAGGCCACAAGTATGATGGCGTCGCTTCAATGGTTTTGGTCATTGGCGGTGTATAGCGTTTCACAGTCTCTACATAGTCACCATTTTTATCGACAAAGATCGCTTGGCGCGCTTCAGGTCGGCCAGCAAGGTCTGAGAGATAGGTGTAGAGGTGAGTCACTTTATCCGACATATCAATCAGCGCTAGGCTTGAGTTTTCTGTCGAAACAAATGGCGAGTCGCGACGAACTAACATTTGCGCGGCAAGCAGTTTGTCTGGCCATACACCCAATAGATCAACCGATGACGATGACGTCTGATAAGGATTGTTCGCTTTCAAACTAGACCAAATCTTTCCATCTCGCGTTTCAGAACGAACCACAACTTTGTTTCGCTGACCTTCCAGCACCTCGACAAGCTCTTCATCATAACAAGTAGACGGTACATCACGGTCTGGTGACATTGCCCCTTGATAGATTTGCCATAGCTCAGATAACGGTGCAAAGCGATAACGATTCGGCACGCCTTCAACGCCACTTAGCTCTACCAGCTCACACACTTTGTCTGGCGCTGTCAGCACTTCGATGAAGAAGTCAGCAGCCAAGTTAGCCGCATGGTAAGTGTCACAAATTGGACGAACCGCTGGAGAAAGCGTATCGAGATCGACCGGGTTTCCTCGCCAATCGACACAGTTATTGCCTGCAATTTCCTCGAAGACCAGACCATTGTTATTGGTCGTATCCGCACCTAGGTAGCGAGCAAACATATGATCGATCTCACCCACGTTCTCTACAATGTCTCGAATTTTTTGGAACTGATCCAATCGAGTAAGGAAGTAAGTATATTGGTGATACTGGCTGAACCACTCACGACCATTGCGACGGTTCATTGTTTCATAACTATCATGGTAGCGCTGAATACGGAACTGGGTCACTTCTTCTAAACTGGTACCTTCATCGAAGCGATCACACATCAAGTTGGTCGTTGTGTGCTCGTCGGTACAATAACGGTAATCAACCAACGGCGAGGTTAAACCCTCTTTGTCTGCGTTTTGACGAATGTAAGTCACAATGCCTGTTGGATACGCACGATAATCTTCTGTCATTGCCTTATCGTATTTATCCAGTGAAATCACTTTTCGCTTTTGAACACCCGTACTATCTAGGTTAGGTAGCGGTTTATTGTCTGCATCATATAAGAAGTCAGGTTCTTGAAGCTCGAGCTCACGGCCGTAAGCAAAACGCAATGCAGCTTTATCGTATTTACCGAACGTTAGCAGCTCATCAAATATCGACGCGCCGTAATCCATGATTGAGCTGTAAGCTGCTGGCTTATCGTCTGAACCACGAGCGTTGAGTTCGTCCACCGTGTAGAAATGATTCTTGTCAGTTGAACCCATAAAGTTATGACGCAGACCTAAGTTGTGCCCTAGCTCATGAATCAGAGTCGACTTAAACATGTGCTTAGAAATCGCTAAGCTCGCCATTTTCTGCTGCTCTAGGTTCAACTCGTCCCAAGTTTTCATCGTTGTCTGGGCGTCATCAACAAAGAAATCGCCCTCTTCATAATCGATGCCTTTAACCAAGCCTTTCGATTGGGTACTCAGCCACATAAAGTCCAAGCTATAAACGTTTTGTTCTGAAAAACGTTTCAGCATGTCTTGGCGTTTATAGAACGATTGAACCGCTAAATCTGAGTTGGTTGTGTCGAATCTAAAATCCATATCGGCTTTGGGTAAACCATCACCCAGCTTACCTGCGGTAATGAAGCTGATTTCATCATCTGACATCGTAGGTACATCAAAAGCTGGACCTCGGTCATCAGCGATCATATCGCTAAAGTCATCCACTTCCGTTCTTTCTACGGGTGCATCGGTATCATCCGATCCTGTATCAGCCGTGTTAGTCGCGGTCGGTTCGAGTTTCTCGATTTCTTGGCGGTTGTAACGCATGGCGAGATCGTTCCATGTATAACGACTCGCCGAGCGAATAACCCCTAGATATTGGTTAACGTGAGCATGGATGATTTCACCTGTCAGCGGGTTGGTCGCTGAAGGGCCGTAGCCGAGCAGCCCATTGTCCACAGGGTCAGCAATCAAGTTAAACACGTTGTAACGCAAGTCACCGGTTTTAACCCCTGCTTTCGACGACGGGTTGACGATTTTAATTGTAGGTACGCCTGTACCCTCAAGTGTCTGGTTCACTTCGCGAATGGTGTCGATCGTTAGATCAAGAAACTCTTCATTCCCTTCGTCGAAATAACTGTCGCTCAAGTAGTAATCAATCGTGTCGTTGTTTGGGTTAAAACGGTTTATATAAGAGAAACGAGACCCTTGCACATTACTTTCGCCAGTGTGTGTTTTCACTTCTTTGGAGTCATTAAAGAATCCGAAGTAGGCGCTGTCTTGCCCTTGGTAGAGAACGGGCTCGTAATCATCACTGGCTAATTTGTCTAACTTAACCAAGGAGTAGAAAAAGCGCGTTTTAAAAGATAGGTTTCTAAAGTCACCACCAAACTGGTACTGATCTTCTGCAGCCGCTGTAAACGTACGCTCCACTTCGACGTTTATCACGCCCTCTTCTGCGTTGTACTCGTAGGAAATCAAACGCGGCTCTGCGCTTTCGCTAACGTTACTTGCTGTGTACCAAGCGCTCAAAGAATCCTGAGAAAGTGTTTTAATGGCTTCATACTGGGGGACAAAGTGGGTCGCTTCTTTCCAACTTAGGCTTTCGTCTTGGTTGATTTCTTCTTTGTTAGTACATTCGCCGTAGCTGTTTTCCGCACAGCGATACTGACGAAATTCACCAGGAATTTTGAGCACAGGCGCTCGGTTAATTTCTGAGTCCCAGCGGCTTGGGTCATCGACATTTACTTTGTCCCGATCCACTTCTTCAACATAAATCCCGTTGAACTCATCAAACCTTAAGGTAACGAGTTTTGGATCACCCTGGAAGAAACCACGCTGAGTAAGAGCGTAACGTGGCGCTTCTCCGGTAGATGGCATGTACATCCATAGTGATTCAGTATCAAGAGAGCGAACGGATATCTCTTGAGAAGGTTTTTCGTACGTGTCGTATGCTCTGTCGTCAGCACCACACCCGCTTAATATCGCGGCTATGCTGGCAGCAATCAATGCGTGTTTAAACATTTTTCACCTGTATTATTTTTATTTTAAAACTGATAATTAACTAATGCGTAATAAGTTGTCTTCTTTAAGTCAATTAGATCATTGATAGGGCTAGAGCCCTTTTCAGGATCGTAATAGCTAATTCCGTTAGTCATACCCACTGCCAATGAAATGTCTTCATTGAACTGATAGCCTATTTCTTCGCCATGCATCATGTCGGGATCAAACGTATTTCCGTTGTAGTCCCAAGATTGCCTTGGCATTAAATAGATGTTGAAGTAAAAATCTTTTGCAAATACATAATCGACTGAGAACTGGTTGCTCAACCTATATTCAATAAGTTGATATCCACCTGCCGTCTTATATTCATGAAAGTTTTTTCTAAGCAACAATGTATTACTCAGCGACAAACCCTCTAACCACTCATCGAAAGCCGCGCTCCAGCGTAATTTTAGTCTTGTCCCTAGTTTTAAATCATTCCTCCTTGATGTTTTTGAAGTCGGCAAAATAGCGCGTACTTCTCCACTTATTGTTGAACCTTCTGTTGGATTAAACAGACCATTTCGTACGTAGCCTATCGAGGTGTCATTCCAGAACTGGCCTTTCGTCCCATACACGTCACCATCTTGTTGATGATACCCAGAGACGACCAACTGCAAGCGTGAGTTGTCCTCAAATGCGTAGCGAATAACCCCAGTTGCAGAAGCCGAACGATTGGCGTTTGTTGCGCCATCCCTGTAACCATTGCGAGAATAGTCAGCGCTGATGTAACCAGACCATCGGCTCGACTCATCATCGCTCCAACTGTCTTGCAAATCATTTGCCGACGCGCAAAAGGGGGCCACCAGCAGCATAGCTGGTAATAAGTAGCGATTGTTCATATTGTCCTTCTGAAAATAAAGTTCCGTTTTAATCTAGATATTTATTGATTAACCACCTTCCTTGCACTGATATATTTCCTCTGCGATGGGTGTGTAATAGGAATGGCGTCAAGTAATTTCTTTGTATATTCATCTTTTGGAGAGGAATATATTTCTTCTACCGTACCCATTTCTACAATTTTTCCTTTATTCATTACCGCGACTCGGTCCGAAACATGCTTAACTACCGACAAGTCATGGGAGATAAATATAATGGCTAGATTCATCTCTCCTTGAATTTTTAGCAATAAGTTTAGAATCTGAGCTTGAACGGAAACATCCAATGCAGAAACGGACTCATCACAGATCAGTAATTTAGGTTTCAGCGCAATAGCTCGGGCAATCCCGATACGCTGACGCTGACCTCCCGAAAATTCATGCGGGTATCGGTTCACTGCTGTCTGAGGCAAACCCACTTTATCGAGTAACTCTAACACCCATGCTTTTCGCTGCTCTCGCGAACCGACCGCATGAATAATGAACGGTTCCTCCAAAATCATACCCACAGTGTGTCGCTGGTTTAGCGATTCTAGGGGATCTTGAAAAACGATTTGCATCTCTTTGCGAAGTGGCCTCATGTCTTTGCATGATAAGCTCGTTATGTCCTTTCCTTCGAAAAAGATGCGCCCTTCTGTTGGCTCATAAAGCTTTAGAATCGTGCGCCCAAGTGTACTCTTGCCGCAACCCGATTCTCCAACTAAACCTAGCGTTTCCCCCTGTGCAACAGAGAAAGAAACACCATCCACCGCTTTAATCACATAGCCTTGGCGAAATAAGCCTTTTCCTGACGAGTAGTGTTGTTTGATATTGTCAATTTTTAGAACTTCATTCATCGTCAACCTCCTTGATACTCGGGGAATTGAGTCACATCAATCGGGTTGATCTGGATAGTCTGTTTCGGCTTACCATCCAAACTTGGGACCAATGAAAGCAATCTTTGCGTGTACGGATGCTTTGGGTGATCAAACAGTTCGAAAATTTCAGCGGTTTCGACAATTCGACCATCGTACATCACCGCAACCTGATCACATATCTCGGCGACCACACCAAGATCGTGCGTAATGAAAATCATCGCCATCCCTGTCTCTTCTTGGAGCTCTCGCATTAGCTCTAGGATTGACGCTTGCACGGTTACATCAAGTGCCGTTGTGGGTTCATCACAAATTAATATGTCGGGTTTACAAGCTAGCGCCATGGCAATCACCACTCTTTGTCTCATCCCTCCAGACAAATTATGCGGATACTCATTGAATCGCTGCTCAGGTAACGGAATACGCACCTTATCCAACAGACCGACAGCGTAATCGACCTTTTCTTGTTTGCTCATTTGCCCGTGGTGCAAATCAAGCACTTCGATCAGTTGCTTGCCAATCGTCTGCACAGGGTTCAGTGCTGTCATCGGGTCTTGAAAGATGATTGAAATACGGTTACCACGCATCTTGTACATTTCCGTATCTGGTACGCAGGTTAAATCCTCACCACGATACAGCACTTGGCCAGCGGTCACCTTCCCATAGGGCTTAGGTAAAAGTCCCATGATTGACATAGAGGTCACACTCTTGCCGCTACCCGATTCACCCACAAGACCAAGTGTTTCTCCGGCTTTTACATCAAAAGAGACGCCCTTGATGATTTTTATCGCGCCGTCGTCGGTGTCGAATTCCACCTCCAGATCGCGAACTTGCAAAATCACATCTTGCTTTACTTTAGAGACTTGTTTCGACATTACAGCTTGTACCTATCATCAATGATGGTGACTGGCTCAAAGGAAGCCCCTTTCTTGTAGGCTTCAAGCGTCTTCTTCTTTAGATCTTCATCTATCCAGAAGTTGCTCGTGCCTAAGATATTAAACATGGCGCCAGTTTTCTTCGTCATCGGGTTAGCTGGGAACTTAATCCAACGCCAATAGGCATCTCGTGTGTATGGCACCATGTAGCCCGGTACAATGACATAAGCGTCACTAATATCTTGCTGAATGTCGCGCGACAGTTTCTGTTTTTTCTCCACATCAAACTCAGACTTAAACGCCGCTATTTTTTTGTCTAACTCTGGCGTGCTGTAGTTGGTGTGGTTATTGGTTTGCGGTTTGTTCGCATTACTCGAGTGGAAGTACTCTTTGTATGCAGGGATATCGCCGCCCCCCATATTGAGGAAAGCCAACTGATGCTTCTTCTCTAAAATGAACTTAAACGCAGCCGACCCATCGACAAGGTTCAAATCAAATTCCAGCCCTGCTTGTTTCGCTTGCTCTTTTAGATAAGCAATTCTCGGCGTCCAGATGGTGTAGCCATAAGTGATCTTGAAACTGAGTCGCTGGCCTTCTGCGTTCACGCGAATCCCATCTGGGCCAATCTGTTCAAATCCCGCTTGCTCAAAAAAGTGACCCGCTTTCTTGGGGTCAAAACTTGGTGGTATTGCCGACGCTAAGTCATATTTTCCATGGCCGAATCCCATCGCGTGTGGTTTACGTGAATAGTCCCCACGGAGCACGTTTTTGATCATCCCATCAAAATCTGTGGCGTAAGTAATACCTTTGCGTACATTAATGTCGCTAAGCAATGGCATTGAGGTATTGATCCACAGCCCCCCAGCCCCCTGCGGCGTTTGATTAAAGCCCCAAAACTTATGGATAAATCCTCTTTGAAATGGTTCTGTGTTCGCTTTTTCATGCCACAAATGAGGAAGCACCATCGCGAAGGTATCCAGTGACCCTTTTTCAAAATGTTTGCGCGCAATATCGTTATCGCGTATCACTTTTAGTCGTAACTTGTCGACATTAAAGCGATGTTGATAGTACTTATTCTCGTAACCCCACCAATCGGCCCCTACATGTTTGAAGGTGATACTTTTCCCCTTCTTCACTTTGTCTATGTAGTAAGGAGACGTCGTTGGTTCTGGTTTAAAGTTGTATTTACGAACAAAGTTGTCATCCATGCCGTCGCCGTTGGCATCAGAAATCTTTGCAAAGTGATGCTTAGGACGGGGTTGAACGCCATTGCTTGGCGTATTGAGTAATGACATAAGCTCGTCATTACTCTTTGGCTCAGCCAGTTCAATTGAAATGGTGTAGTCATCGAATTTTTCAACACTCGAAATCGAGCTCTGAAAGAAGTCATTATACCAAGGGTCAACGATGTCTTTAGAACGGTAGTAAGTCAGCATAAACAGATAATCGTCTGCGGTGACTGCTTTGCCGTCTGACCATTTAGCCGAAGGATTTAACTTGAAGTAAACCGTTTTTTGGTCCTCGCCAAACGCCCATTCGTTAGCGAGCTGAGGAATCCAGTTGCCTGTATCTGGATGACGTTGCGCCAATTTCGGAGCACCGTCCATCAAATAGTAACGTACGCCAGAGTTGGCATCGGGCCCTACCGAACGTAAGGTCTGAGGAAAACTGAGCATATAGCTGCGCAATGTGCCGCCACGTGTGGCTTCCGGGGAAGCAAAAACAGGGTCATCCCAATTCGTGTGCCACAACAAGTTTTCAGGCAGCACGTCTGCATAGGCCGATCCGCTAATCAGCAAGGCTAATAGTCCTTTTTTAATCATCACTGCTTCCTTAATTATTATTTGTATAACGTATATTTTTTTGGATCGAACGCCGTGCGAATCGCTTCCCCAATGAATGTGACCATCACCAATACAGAAACAATGGCGATAACGACTGACGTCACAATCCATGGTGAATCAAGGTTCGATTTTCCTTGTTGAAGTAACTCGCCCCAGCTTGGTGTAGGAGGGACAAGACCTAGCCCTAAATAGTCAAGTGCCGTCAATGCGGTGATGTTGGCTGCTATCGTGAACGGAGCAAGTGTCACAATCATCACCATCGTATTTGGCAAAATATGTTTGAAGATTATGCGAGATGTCGATGCCCCAAGCGCTTTCGCGGCCATCACGTATTCACGAGCAGACTCTTTGTACGTCATGGTTCTCATGTACCAGGTGATCCCCATCCAGCCGAAAGTCACATTGATCAAGACGAAGAGGAAGAACGTTGGCTGGGCGATAGAGACTAAAATCATAATCACATAAAGGAATGGCACCATTGACCAAGTCTCAATAATGCGTTGGACAATCAAGTCGAACTTGCCGCCAAAAAAGCCCATTGCACAACCGACTGACACGCCAATCACGTAGGAAATCGCCATCGTCAAAAGTGCAAAGCCCATCGCGGTTCTAAAGCCGTAGACCAGTCGGGCCAGGATGTCGCGCCCAATAACATCGGTTCCAAGGTAGTGTTGGCTCTCTGCACTCGGCTCGTTGGGCGGGAAATCACCGGAAAAGTCCTGTTCGTAAGGGTTCCAAGGCACCATAGGCAATATGACGAAATCCCCTTGATTACGGATTTCAAACTGTTTTTGAAGATCGCGGTAATTGGCTTCACTCGCGTAATCTAAGCCAAAATCGCTCCCAGCATAAACATCAGAAACAACGGGGAAGTAGTAGTTACCTTGGTATTTCACCATCAAAGCTTTGCTGTTGATCAAAAGCTCTGCGCACAAAGAGAGCATGAGCATCAACGCCAGCAGAACTAATGACCAGTACCCACGCTTTATTTCTTTAAATCGTTTGATTTGCTTAAGTGTTAACGGATTCACAGTCATCATTTAAGCTCCAAATTTCACGCGAGGATCGACAAGCGCAACGCAGACATCCGAAAGAATGTTGCCCAAAAGCAAAATACACGCATTAATGGCGACAATCCCCATAACAACGGGATAATCACGTTCGACAATGGACTCGTAACCAAGCAAACCGATGCCGTTAATATCGAAGATCACTTCTATCAAAAAAGAGCCAGTCATAAAGAAAAGTAGTGAATTACCAAAGTGACTCGCGATAGGAATTAAGCTGTTACGCAACGCGTGTTTACGTACGGCCTTGCGAAAAGGCAACCCTTTGGCAATCGCAGTGCGTATATAGTCTGAAGAGAGGTTCTCCATTAAGTTGTTTTTCATCGTCATGGTTAGCGTCGCGAAATCGCCGATCAGATAACAAATTAACGGAAGTACCGCATGCCAAGCGATGTCTATCATTTGGTCGTAGACGGTGGTTAAGTCATCAAAGTCTTCCCCGACGAACCCACCCATCGGAAACCATTCCAAGTGATAGCTAAACAGTGTAATAAGCAGAACGCCCACCACATAGCCGGGTAAAGCGTAGCCAACAAAAATCATTATTGAAGAGGCGGAGTCAAACACGCTGCCATGTTTGAGCGCTTTGAAATAACCAAGTGGGATTGAAATGAAGTAGCTAACAAAAAACGTAACGCCACCATACAAAAGTGATACTGGAAGGCGTTCGAAAATCATATCGGTAACAGGCTCGTAGTAACGCGTAGATTCGCCCAAATCGAAATGCGCTAATCGCGTCAACCAATCTATGTAAGCTTCTGTTACTGGCTTATCTAATCCGTAGAATTTATTGAGATCAGCCATCTGCTCTTCAGACAGGGCTGAATTTTGGCCAACTACACTCGCTCCACCCGAATCTCCCTGTGGCTGCATATTCGCCAGCATTCGTTCAACAGGGCCCCCGGGGACAAAGCGCGTAATCGCGAATATTAAGATAGTGATACCTAGAAACGTTGGTACAACTAACGCCAAGCGTTTCATTAAATATGCAAACATTGTTACTAGCCAAACTCCGTGTAAAGCGATGGTCGGCCAATATAAACAAACATATTAAGTAGTCAAATGGTTACATTTCACTACATTTACATACAATATATCTACACATAACAACATGTCATAAAAGCCAATGCTATGTGTTTGAATATCTTCAAAGTCCTTCTGAGCGCAAGGCTTACAGACTGACAGTGCCGCGCAGAATTATTTTTAAACCAAAGTGACAACAGAGGGCTAAAAATACGTAAAACCTGGGAACTCAACGAGGTCCCAAATGCAATCAATCAATCTAGTCTGGTTAAAAAGAGATTTAAGGCTCACCGACCATCAACCGTTACATGATGCGATTCAAGATGGCACGCCATTCGCGCTCATTTACATCTTTGAACCCCTTCTTCTTAATGACCCTCATTATTCCGATCGTCATTGGCGGTTTGTGCTGCAATCTCTTGACGACATCAATGAGACACTTTCTCGATTCGGCTCGTCGGTGCATATTTTGTTTGGCGATGCGACACAGTGTTTTGAGTCTCTAGCTCATCACTATTCCATTGGGAGGGTCTTTTCCCATCAAGAAATTGGCCTAAACAATACCTTTGAGCGCGATAAACGCCTCGCTGCTTGGTTTACATCCAACGGAATTCAATGGCACGAGTATCAACATGGGGCAGTACTACGCGGGGCAAAAACTCGCCAGCAGTGGGACGAGCGTTGGCACACATTCATGCGCGCGCCCCTAGCCGACCCGCAACTCGATCACGCTCGCTGGGTAAGCCTCGAAGGGATAGAACGACACATGCGCTTTTCGCCCCCTCTTGAGTGGCAAGGCAAAGCTAACGGCATGCAAACCGGCGGCAGTCAACTTGCTTGGAAAACGCTCGATGATTTTTTTCGTCGACGTGGTAAAGACTACTACCGCCGCATTTCGAGCCCTTCACTGTCTAGGTCCGCATGTACCCGTATTTCGCCTTACCTCGCTTGGGGCAATGTATCACTGCGGGAAGTTTATCAGTACCTGTTGCAGCACTGGCAGTTAAAGGGCTTTAAACGCAGTGCAATTGCTCTCTCTTCACGCTTGCATTGGCATTGTCACTTTATGCAAAAGTTTGAGTCTGAAGTCGAAATGGAGTTTCGTTGCCTAAACAGAGGTTACGAACCTTTGATCGTTCAAAGCACACGCAAAAACGAAATGATGTTGAAGGCGTGGAAAACCGGCACCACTGGTTTGCCTTTGGTCGATGCCTGCATGCGCTGCTTGCATCATACCGGCTACCTAAATTTTAGGATGCGAGCCATGCTCGTCAGTGTACTTTGCCATCATATGAACCAAGATTGGCGTGACGGCGTCACTCATCTTGCGCAGCTGTTTCTCGACTTCGAACCTGGGATCCATTATCCACAGTTTCAAATGCAAGCCGGAGTTACTGGCATCAATACCGTTCGTATCTACAACCCAACCAAGCAAGCCCAAGAACACGACCCTGATGGTCACTTTATAAAGAAGTGGCTACCTGAGCTTGCAGCCCTGCCCGTTCCCCTGTTGTTCGAACCATGGAAAATGACACCGATGGAAATAATGATGTATGAGATTCCTAAGCAGAGCCTTTATCTGAACCCTGTCATTGATGTAGACAACTGCGCCCGTGAGGCTAGAGAACGTCTATGGTCTTGGCAGAAAGAGCCCGCCGTCGTCTCGGAAGGCTATCGCATCTTAAAACGACACGTTCGAGCCGGAAAACCGAAACACAGTTGATCGAGTTAAGAATAGCCGCGTACAAGCTTTCACTTTTAACAGGGATTATTCGGTACCCTCACCTACAAGGAACATACCATGAGTAAATATCTTCTCGTTATCACAACTGCACTATTCGCACTCTTTTCATTCTTAATGCCAGCGCAAGCTCACGACCACGGAATGAAAAAACAAGACATTGTTGACGTCGCCGTTGGCAATGGTTCATTTAACACCCTAGTTGCTGCCGTTAAAGCGGCGGGACTCGTGGACACATTGAAAGGCGATGGCCCATTTACCGTGTTTGCACCCACTGATGAAGCGTTTGCGAAACTACCGGAAGGTACTGTAGAAATGCTGCTTAAGCCTGAAAACAAAGACAAGTTGGTGTCTATCCTCACCTACCACGTTGTATCAGGTAAAGTGATGGCAGCAGACGTAGTTAAGCTAGACAAAGCAACCACGGTACAAGGCCAAGACGTGATGGTGAAAGTGATGGGCGATAAGGTCATGGTTAACAACGCAAATGTTGTCGCAACAGATGTAAAAGCTAAAAATGGCGTTATCCATGTCATCGATACTGTGATTATGCCGAAGTAAACGTTCATTCCAACCCGTCGATAATAGGAGGGCAGCGACTCGCTGCCCAATTCATATGCACAACAAGACATTGACCCGCGCTGACATTGAAGCGCTCGAAAAAATGCAACGCACCCGCCTTATTAACTGTTTGTCTGGCTATAAAAGTGCCAACTTAATCGGTACACGCGATGAACAAGGCAATGAAAACCTATCGGTTGTCAGCTCTGTGATCCATATGGGCTCGAACCCACCCCTGCTCGGCTTTATTGTTCGACCGCGCAAAGTGGAACGACATACGCTAGACAATATTTTGAGTACAGGCAGTTTCACCATCAATGCAATAGCGCTTGATTTTGCACAGCAAGCCCACCAAACCTCTGCTCGTTATCCTAAAGACGTTTCAGAATTTAACGCAGCTGGTTTGACGCCCCATTATGAAGACAACATCTCTGCCCCGTTTGTTTTGGAAAGTCCCCTAAAAATGGCGCTAGAACTGCGTGAGCACATCATCATTAGTAGCAACGATACGGAAATGGTGATTGGGGAAGTCGTTCACTTAAGTTTGCCAGAGCAGGTCATCATGCCCGACGGTTACGTTGACCTCGAAGCTCTAGACCTCGTCACTATTTCTGGCTTGGACAGCTATCACGTCACCCAGCGCGTTCACCGTTTGAGTTATGCCAAACCAGACAAAGCGCTCTTTCCCCTCACCAAAGAGGGAGAACCCTCATCTTGGCGAGCCTTAGCGCCAGATTAATACTGAGACGATCAGGGGCACGAAAACGCTATCCGTGCCCCCTCCAGTTAACGATGTTTGTATTGCGTGGGCGCGTAGCCTCTGATGACATCACGACTTCGCAGTGCGATGTGTTTGGTTGTTCTCCCAGACACCCTTTCTCGCCATAGCTTGAAACTCTTAGACTTTAGATTACGCCTCATTAACTGGATCACCTCAGGCTCTGTTAACCCGAACTGGACTTCTATCGCCTCAAATGGCGTTCGGTCCTCCCATGCCATCTCAATAATGCGAGATACTTCGTCACCCTTTAACATCTGATCGTTCCTGTTGGTTAATAGTGATTTAATTACGGCAAAAGGCTGGACTCGGTTCACTCCTGCGTCCAATCAATGTGTCACAGGCAACCGAAAATTTTAATGTTGAACGAGCCCAAATGTGAAGCGATTACATCGTTGGCTCTGCTATTCGCTATAGTTAAGAAATGAACAAATTGGCGCGTGAAATATTTTTGTAACAAAAATGACTTATTTTTAGTTATATTAATAACTGCTAATACAATCAAAACAATGGTAGTTGCAAGCATGCAAACAAATTTGGACACCAACACCTACATCGCTAGACAACCTATCCTTGAGGTTGATGGTAACGTTTTTGGTTATGAGCTTCTGTATCGAAACAGCATGGCCAATCGTTATCCACAAGGTGTCGCTGACACAGAAGCAACCGCTAGAATGTATGCCGAGCACTTTTTGGGTGACATCGTGGGGCTTTTGGGCAAAACGCCTGCCTTCATCAATTTTGACTACGATTCACTGCTCAATGGCGCGGCGATGGACTTCCCTCCACAAGCGATCGTTGTCGAAATACTGGAGACTTGCTCGCCGACAGAAGAATTGTTTGAAGTGTTAAGCGGCCTAAAATCACAAGGTTACACACTGGCACTGGATGACTTTACCCCTAGCGATGAATGGCAATCTTTTTACCCTCTGATTGACATCATTAAATTCGATATTCAGAGCATGTCGATGATTAAATGTGGGCTAACTATTCGCAGCCTCGAAGGTTACGGCATCCGCTTTTTAGCAGAAAAAGTGGAAAGCTATGACGAATTTGAAGCAGCTAGAAAGTGGGGATTTGAGCTATTCCAGGGCTACTTCTTTACTAAGCCGCAACTGATCAAGCGTACTAGGCTGAGCTCTTCAACAGAAACACTCATCAGCCTATCCAAGTTAATCGCATCAACACCATTGGATTACAATAAGATCACCAATGTAATCAACCAAAGCCCAAGCTTAAGTTATCAACTACTTAGGTACGTCAATAACGCGGGGTTGGTCGGAGACATTACCAGTGTCAAACAAGCTTTGGCTTATCTTGGCGACAGTAAAGTGGTTAAATACTGCTCTTATGCTCTGCTCTCACAACTGGGGAGTGAAAAGCCGCCAGTCCTTCAGCTTTTTGCTTTAAGGCGAGCACGTCTTATGTATTTGACCATGCGCTATCTAAACCAAGAGAGTTTAGCCGAACAAGCCTATTTGACAGGATTGCTCTCTTTAACCGATGCCATGTTAGATATGAACATTGAAGATATTGGCCAAAGCTTGAAGCTAGACTCCGCGATTACCAGTGCGTTGGTACATCACTCAGGAAAGATCGGCGCAACATTGCAGATCACTAAATGGCTTGAGACCAACGATTGGGTAAGCATCGAGCCTGTTGCGAAGCAATTGCAACTATCCGAAAACCACATCATCGCACTTGCCGTCGAAAGCGACCTTTGGATTTGCGACGTGTTTTAGGCTTGAGTCATGATTTAACTGATTATGACGCTAGATTGCATTGAGCTACCCAACACCAAAAAGCGAGCCTAATAGCTCGCTTTGGTTTATGTGAATAGATAGCTGATTGCAGAGCGGTAAGGAGTTTT
>NZ_JAPPTK010000017.1:0-70283 GCF_027587055.1 Vibrio sp. MarTm2
GCTCTTGCTAATAAATAGCATAAGTAATGTTTGAATTGACTGTGCTGAATCTTTCGATTCAATGGTCACTTCGTTTCATTGAAACCTAATTTGAAGCCTAAGCTTCTAATTGGATTATCATCAACGAGTGCCCACACAGATTGATAGGTTTATATTGTTAAAGAACTTTCCGCTTGAGCTTCGCTCAAATCGGACGGCCATTTTAGCGAGATAAAGTTTAGTGTCAACCACTTTTTTTAAACTTTTTTTCAAGCGTTTCCGCTTGGCTAATTGACCTTGCTAACTGGGCTCTCGTTTCTTTCGAAGCGTTGCCGTGTCAGCGAGGTGGCATTATAGGGATCGGAATTATCTTGGCAACCCCTTTTTGCCTTTTTTTCTAACTTTTTGACTGTTCGGTCAATAATTAGGCCAAAACAGCTAAAAACATACCTTATGATTACAAATCCACAAACTTTTGGCTAAATAAGGCGACTTTTTCCCAGTTGGTGTACTCCACTTCTTTTGTTGTATCTGTCTCTCCACCAGTCATGGTCATAATCAGCTTAATCATCATTTTATCGAATAGACCATAACGAGGGTAATAGAGAGCGCCAGCAAACACTCCGATAAGCTCAGGATGCCAGGGCGACTTTTTCAAGAAGGTACGAATATACGCACTGCCTTCAGGTGTGTCTTTTCTCTGCTCTTCTTTACGAGCGGTTAGATTCACGCAAAAGAATGCGACTTTATTTCGTTCTAGATGTTCGAGATTCTGCTCAATAAACTGATACAGTTTCTTATTAAGGTGACCATAACGAATAGAAGCTCCAATCAAGACCCTGTCGTAATGACTGAAGTCGACCGTTGGGACAGTATGTAGGTCCACCAGCTCACACTCGAAGCCTGTGAGTTGTTCTTCTATATAATGAAGAATTTTTTTTGTCTGCCCTTCACGAGAAGAGTATAAAAATAGTGCTTTAGCCAAAATTGTTCCTTAACTCCGCCAAAACGTAGGCGTGAGTAGTATAAGAAGAGTGAACACTTCTAGACGACCAAACAGCATGGATACGATCAACACCCACTTTGCTTTGTCATTAATATCACCAAAATGAAGCGCCACCTCACCTAAACCAGGGCCTAAATTGTTCAATGTCGCTGCGACCGCAGAGAAAGCGCTCAGCTCATCAATACCCGTCGCGATTAACGCTAGCATACAAACCACGAACACTAGCGCATAAGCAGAGAAGAATCCCCAAACCGCATCAACAACACGCTGTGACAAGGCGGTACCACCCACTTTGATGGTATAAACCGCGCGCGGGTGAACCAAACGCTTCAGCTCACGAGCACCTTGTAAGGTCAGTAGCAGAATACGGATCACTTTCATGCCACCACCTGTCGAGCCAGCACAACCACCGATAAAAGAAGAAAACAATAGCAACACTGGTAAGAACAATGGCCAATCAGAGAAACCTGTTGTGGTAAAACCCGCTGTAGTTGATATGGAAACAGTTTGGAATAGAGCTTGGTCAAATGCGTCGTACACCGAATCATAAGAGTGGTGATTCAACAACACTAAAAAACATACAACAAATAAGATCGCTTGAATGAATAGAAAGGCGCGAAACTCTGGATCTTTCCAATAGTATTTAGGATGAACACCACCAGATGCAAACGCGGCGAAGTGCAAAGAATAGTTACATGCCGAGATTAACAAGAAGACAACAGTAATCATGTTAATAGCGTAACTATCAAAGTAACCCATACTCGCATCGTGTGTGGAGAAGCCACCAATTGCGATAGTAGAGAAGCTATGACTAATCGCATCGAATGGAGTCATGCCCGCTAGCCAAAACGCACCAGCACAGGCTAAAGTTAAACTCAGATAGATATACCAAAGCGCTTTTGCTGTCTCAGCAATCCTAGGAGTCATCTTGGAGTCTTTTACCGGACCAGGGATTTCTGCGCGGTAAAGCTGCATACCACCGATACCTAATACTGGAAGGATGGCAACGGCGAGAACAATGATGCCCATACCACCAAACCATTGCAGAAACTGGCGATAGAACAAGATGGCTTTTGGCAAATCATCCAAACCAACAATCACTGTAGCACCAGTGGTTGTTAAGGCAGAAAAGGATTCAAAGAACGCATCGGTTACCGAAATATTTGGGTTATCTGAGAGCAAAAAGGGAATGGAGCCGGCACTACCAAGTACAGTCCAAAACAGGACGACGATCAAAAAACCATCTCGAGCTTTTAATTCGTGCTTAAATCGACGATTGGGGAACCAACATACTGCCCCACAAAATAGCAGTACGAAAAAAGTAGTAACAAACGCAACCCCCGCGCCATCACGATAAATAAGCGCAACCAAAGCGGGCGCAAGCATGGAGACACTAAAAAGGGCGAGCAATAGCCCGACAATGCGAATAATTGAACGAAATTGCATGTGTGATTAATGAATGAAGCAGAGCTTCCAACTTCCTAGTATTTATTGTCCCTTCAGAGGGGTAACATGTGCTTTTGCACCACTTTTATTGATTACGCTCTGGGTGAAATCTGCGACATGTCTGCGCTCGATCTCAACCACCATTCGCACTTGGTCACTATACTCTGCCGATATTTCATGGCCTTCAAATTGGCCGATGAGGGACTGAGCAATAGGCATAAACCCATAGTCTAACTCTAGTTGCAATTGTGCGGTTATTTTTTTCTCAATTGTTTGAAGCAGCTTGAGCGCTTGTTGCACGCCGCCGCCATAAGCTTTGACCAAGCCACCTGTACCGAGCTTGATGCCGCCAGAATATCGAGTGACTACCGCTGTAATCTCTCCAACTCCGGAACCAGATAGCTGAGCAAGGATCGGTTTACCTGCAGTCCCTGAAGGTTCTCCATCATCACTGAAGCCCCACTGCATGGAATCTTCTGGTCGCCCAGCTACGAATCCCCAACAATTATGGCGAGCGCCTGAATGTTTGTTTTTTATTTTTTCGACAAAAGCTTTCGCTGCATCAATATTTGGCGTGTGAGCTAAGTAGGTAATAAAGACGCTTTTCTTTATTTCCTCTTCAAACTGACAAGGTTCAGAAGGTATTAAATAAGGTGTGTCGTTCATAATAACGCTAGGTTTTCTCAGATCATTTGAGTCTATCACGACCACTCTTTACTCGTCGCCCTTGATCTGCACCAGCGCACAATGTTAAACACTTGTTTAAAAAATGTATTGAATTTAACCAAGGACCGATCCAAACTAATCCCACTGGTCAAACCAGATTAAAAATATAACAACTTTCCTGCTTGCCTATTACATGCCTTATGTGACAGGTGAACACACAATCCAAGATTGTATGTCATGGAGATAGACAATGATTTACCAAGCCGAAACCCTACAGGTAAAGGAAGTACAAAATGGCATTGCAGAACTAAGCTTCTGCTCTCCAAAATCCGTTAACAAGCTCGACCTAGCGACACTAGAGTCACTCGACAAAGCCCTTGATGCACTAAAAGCGCACCAAGGGCTGAAGGGCTTGATGCTCACCTCAGATAAAGACGCGTTCATTGTTGGCGCTGATATCACCGAATTCTTAGGTCTTTTTGCCAAGACAGACGCTGAACTCGATCAGTGGCTGCAATTTGCTAACAGCATCTTTAACAAGCTGGAAGACTTACCGATCCCGACTATCTCGGTACTAAAAGGTCATACGTTAGGTGGCGGTTGTGAGTGTGTGCTTGCAACTGACATGAGAATTGGTGACAAGACCACCAGCATCGGTTTACCAGAAACGAAACTGGGTATCATGCCGGGCTTTGGTGGTTGTGTACGCCTGCCACGTGTTATTGGTGCCGACAGCGCGATGGAAGTGATCACACAGGGCAAAGCGTGTCGTGCGGATGAAGCATTAAAGATTGGTCTTCTTGATGCGGTTGTCGATAGCGATGCACTTTACGAGTCAGCACTCAAGACACTGACCTCGGCAATTAACGAGAAGTTGGACTGGCAAGCTCGTCGTAAGCAAAAGACATCACCACTTACGCTAAGTAAGCTCGAATCAATGATGAGCTTTACCATGGCGAAGGGTCTGGTGGCACAAAAAGCAGGTCCTCACTACCCAGCACCAATGACTGCCGTTATTACGATTGAAGAAGGCGCTCGCTTCGCTCGTAACGAAGCACTCGACATTGAACGTAAGCACTTTGTAAAACTGGCTAAGTCTGAAGAAGCAAAATCACTGGTTGGTTTATTCCTCAACGACCAATACATCAAAGGGCTTGCGAAAAAATCAGCTAAGTCAGCAAGTAAAGACACGCAACGTGCGGCTGTGCTTGGTGCGGGTATCATGGGCGGCGGCATCGCTTACCAATCTGCATTAAAAGGCGTTCCGGTGTTAATGAAAGACATCGCGCAACCTTCACTCGACTTAGGCATGACTGAAGCATCTAAGCTGCTAAATAAACGCTTGTCTCGTGGTCGTATTGATGGCTTTAAGATGGCTGGCATTTTAGCGTCTATCACACCAAGCCTACATTACGCAGGCATCGAAGAATCAGACGTGATTGTTGAAGCCGTAGTAGAAAACCCGAAAGTAAAAGCAGCAGTTTTGAGTGAAGTCGAATCGCATGTCGGTGACAGCACGGTTATCACCTCAAACACCTCGACGATTCCTATCAACCTGTTGGCAAAATCGCTAAAACGCCCAGAAAACTTCTGTGGCATGCACTTCTTCAACCCAGTGCATCGCATGCCTCTTGTTGAGATCATCCGTGGTGAACATACCTCTGATGAAACCATCAATCGCGTTGTTGCGTACGCAGCGAAAATGGGCAAATCACCAATTGTCGTTAATGACTGCCCTGGGTTCTTTGTAAACCGCGTATTGTTCCCATACTTTGGCGGCTTCAGCATGCTACTTCGTGACGGTGCAGACTTTACGAAAATCGACAAAATCATGGAACGTAAGTTTGGCTGGCCTATGGGACCTGCATACTTGCTGGATGTTGTTGGTATTGATACTGCTCACCACGCACAGGCCGTAATGGCGCAGGGTTTCCCTGAGCGTATGGGCAAACAAGGCCGTGACGCGATCGATGCGCTGTTCGAAGCAGATAAATACGGCCAGAAAAATGGCAATGGTTTCTACAGCTACACCATTGATAGAAAAGGTAAGCCGAAGAAAACCTTCTCTGAAGAGATCTTGCCAGTGCTCGCTGACGTTTGTGCCGATAAGCAGGACTTTGACGATCAGACCATCATTCAACGTATGATGATTCCGATGATCAACGAAGTGGTACTGTGTCTACAAGAAGGCATCATTGCCACTCCACAAGAAGCGGATATGGCACTGGTTTACGGTCTTGGTTTCCCTCCATTCCGCGGCGGCGTATTCCGCTACCTAGATAGCGTAGGTATCGCTGAGTTTGTTGCAATGGCAAAACAATACTCAGAGCTTGGTGCTATGTACCAAGTACCACAGATGCTGATTGATATGGCGGCGAAAGGTGAAAGCTTTTACGGTGCACAACAGCAAGGTTCTATCTAAGGAGGGATTCTAAAATGACTAATCAAACAAGAAATGTTGTCGTAGTCGATTGTCTACGTACTCCAATGGGTCGCTCTAAAGGTGGTGCTTTCCGTCATACTCGAGCAGAAGATCTATCTGCGCGCCTGATGAAAGGTATTCTTGC
This sequence comes from Vibrio sp. MarTm2, assembly GCF_027587055.1. Taxonomy (NCBI): domain Bacteria; kingdom Pseudomonadati; phylum Pseudomonadota; class Gammaproteobacteria; order Vibrionales; family Vibrionaceae; genus Vibrio; species Vibrio sp. MarTm2. The sequence continues at coordinate 5,665 of NZ_JAPPTK010000017.1, forward strand.
GCGTAACCCACAGGTGAACCCAAGTGAGATTGAAGATATCTACTGGGGCTGTGTACAACAAACACTAGAGCAAGGCTTTAACGTTGCTCGTAATGCAGCGCTGCTTGCTGGCCTACCAATTGAGATTGGCGCCGTGACGGTTAACCGCTTGTGTGGTTCATCAATGCAAGCGCTTCACGACGGTACACGTGCGATCATGACGGGTGACGCTGAAATCTGCCTAATTGGTGGTGTTGAGCACATGGGACACGTACCGATGAACCACGGCGTGGACTTCCATCCAGGTATGTCCAAGACAGTTGCAAAAGCAGCAGGCATGATGGGCTTAACGGCAGAAATGCTTGGTAAGCTGCATGGCATTAGCCGTGAGCAACAAGACGAATTTGCTGCGCGCTCTCATGCTCGTGCACATGCTGCAACCGTAGAGGGTCGTTTTAAAAACGAAATCCTACCAATTGAAGGTCATGCGGCTGACGGCACGCTGTTCACTCTAGATTACGATGAAGTGATTCGCCCTGAAACATCCGTTGAAGGTCTATCTCAACTTCGTCCTGTTTTCGACCCAGCAAACGGCACAGTAACAGCCGGCACATCATCAGCGCTGTCTGATGGCGCATCAGCAATGCTGATCATGAGCGAAGAGAAAGCCAATGAACTTGGCTTGAAGATTCGTGCACGTATTAAAGGCATGGCGATTGCGGGTTGTGATCCTTCCATTATGGGTTACGGCCCTGTACCTGCGACGCAAAAAGCGCTCAAGCGTGCTGGTCTTTCAATTGAAGACATGGATGTGGTTGAGCTAAACGAAGCATTTGCCGCGCAGTCTCTACCATGTGCTAAAGACTTGGGTCTGCTTGATGTGATGGATGAGAAGGTCAACCTTAACGGTGGTGCGATTGCATTGGGTCACCCGCTTGGTTGTTCTGGCTCACGTATCTCGACGACTCTGATCAACCTAATGGAAGCCAAAGACGCGAAATACGGCCTGGCAACCATGTGTATCGGTTTAGGTCAGGGTATCGCGACCGTGTTTGAGCGACCTTAGTAAGCTATATTTATGTAGTCAAAGCGCCAGTCTACACTGGCGCTTTTTCATTACGCTTGTAACCAATCTTGATAAAGCTGATCACTCGAACCCAAATAATCGACCATCCATTGAATCATCTTGTGGTTTTCATCTTTGCGCCAAACTAAACAACAGTGGCTCAGCGGCTTATCTTCAGGAAGAATTTTCTCGACCAAAATGCCTTCAGTGATCAACGGCTGCGCGATATGGCGCGGCATATAACCCACCCCAACACCATGCTTTAAGCATTCAATAGCGCTATACCAGTTAGGCAATAACAATCGACGCTGCTTTGGATAATGAACGGTGTGACGCTTTGGTAGCACACTCGAGGTATCATCTAAACAAATTGCAGGGAATTGGCTGACAAACTCTTCTGTTAAGTACTGCTGTTTCACACAGGCATGGCTTGATGACATCACAAACGCCCAATCCAAGAGACCCATGGCTTTGACTTCAAAGTCTCCACCGACTGGAATGGCCGATGTCGCGCCAACAACAATATCGGCACGCCCCTGTGAAATAGCCTCCCACGAGCCATTGAACACTTCCATATTGATCTGCAGCTCCGCATTGGGAAATATTTGATAGAAATCTTCAATTAGAGGCTTGAGCCGCTCCAGCTTAACCACATTATCCAGCGTCAACTTAAGTGTTTTCTTCCACCCTTGAGCGACCCTCCGAGTCTGGGCTTTTACCTCTTCCATCTGCCTAAGCATCGTTCTAGCTTGAGTAAGGAAAAGCTCTCCCGCAGGAGTCAGCTCTACCTTTCTCGGCAGTCGCTTAAACAAAACCACATCCAACTCTTGTTCTATTTGCCGAATGCTATAACTGATGGCAGAAGGTACTTTATGTAGTACCTCAGCGGCAGCGGTAAAGCTCTCTAGCCGCGCAACGGTGTCCACCAGCTCTAGGGACGATTGGGAAAAAGCACTCATAACTACCTTTCAATTTTTTTGATTGATAACTGCAAATTTTAGCGTTTTATTTTATTAAAAGTGAAGAATAGACTACTCAAGTTAATAAAAAGGTTGGCGCCGACTGATAACTATCTATCAATTATTTTGAATGGAAAAATGATGAATATTTCAAAATTACAACTTTTTTACCTAGCTCTTTTATCTATGCTCGGCTTCATTGCTACTGATATGTATTTGCCTGCATTTAAAGCGATGGAGATAGATTTTGCTACAGGACCAGAGCAAATCGCCCTATCTCTTACCGTATTCTTAGTGGGTATGGCACTTGGCCAACTCTTATGGGGCCTAGCTTCGGATAAATTTGGTCATAGAAATACTCTGGCGGCAGGTCTAACACTATTCACCGTTGCTTCATTTGGCTTGGCTTACAGTGACCAAGTGTGGCAACTTCTCACATTGCGCTTTGTCCAAGCGATCGGTGTGTGCGCGCCAGCTGTTATCTGGCAAGCGATGGTCATTAAGCGTTACTCGAGCAGTAGCCAACAAATTTTTGCTACCATCATGCCATTAGTCGCATTATCCCCCGCATTAGCCCCACAATTAGGCGTGCTTCTCGCCGATAATTTTGGCTGGAGCAGTATTTTTATTGCGCTCACGCTAATGGGCATCATGCTAGTTATAGCGACGATGGCACAAAACAATGAAGAAGTAGAATCAAAGCAAACCAGCATATCGTCAGACATTAAGACATTACTCGGCTCTAAAACGTACCTTGGTAACGTGTTGATGTTCGCCACCGCCTCTGCGGCGTTCTTTGCTTACCTGACCGGAATGCCAGAAATCATGGCGCAACTGGGCTACGAAGCGAAGGACATTGGTTTAAGTTTTATCCCACAAACCATCGCCTTCATGCTAGGTGGTTACTTGGGTAAGGTGGGCGTAAGCAAGTTTGGCGATGAGAAAGTGCTGCGCCAACTGATAGGTCTGTTCAGCGTTGCTGCTCTGCTTATTTTCCTCGCTTCACAGTGGCAACTAACATCAATCTGGCCAATCCTAGCGCCTTTCTGCTTGATTGCGGTAGCGAATGGTGCGCTGTACCCAATCGTAGTAAACCGTGCATTAGCAAGTGCGAAGCAAAGCCCAGCGACGGCTGCGGGTCTGCAAAACAGCCTACAAATTACCGTGAGCAGCCTTTCAAGTGCACTTGTTGCCGCGATGGCAAGCCAAGCTCAGATGGTCACAGGCGTTGCAATCATCATCTGTATGGGTGGACTATGGGTGGGTTATATCGTGTCAAATCGAGAACTCTCTCAGCACTTCACAACGCCTGATAATGCTCGCGTCGTGAGTGAAGAGGAACTCTAATTTTTAATCGTAAGAGCCGCTGTTGTGCGGCTCTCTATCTCAATTAGAGACGTTACATACTCTTTAATCCCCACTTTTCGGCGGTTTGATTGAAGAAGCCTTGCGTTTTTTTCAGTTCAACCCAGTGGTTAATGTAGTTGATCCATACTTGGTCATCTTGCGGTAACAACATGGCAATTGGCGTTGGTTTGCGTAGTTCTTTCACTGGCACAATAGCCAACTGCTTAAACTTTTCCACCAGCGTTGCGGCTTCTACATTTGAGGTAACGGAAACATCAGCTCGACGGGCAAGCAGTTCTTGGAAATCACGAGCAGGCGCTTCAATCACAATGTGTTGCGCTGATGGGAAGAAGTCTTTGACCATTTTTTCTTGTACGGTACCAAGCGTTGCGGCCACTTTTACATCCGGTTTATCGAAATCAGCCCAGTCAGAGAATTTCGCCAAATCTTTCTTTTGCACCACAGGTACAAACGCGAGGTAGAAATATGGTTGGCTATAACCCGCTACCTTCGCTCGTGACATATTTAACGATGCACTGCCGGTGATGTCATATTTGTTCGCAGTAATCCCATTCACGAGTGTTTTCCAATCGGTAGCGACAAACTCCACCTCAACACCCAAATCTTTTGCTAACTCTGTGGTCACATCAATATCGAACCCACGATAACTGTTGGTCGCGGGATCTTTCATTGTCATTGGATTCCAGTCTCCAGTGGTGCCAACACGTAACACACCATTCTCTAGTATTTCGTGTAATCGGCTATCCGCATAAGCTAACTGAGTAAGCGCGAGTAACCAAAGACCAACAGCAAAAATTAGCTTTCTCATTCTATTTCCTTATATATTTATTTTGATTCGAGATTTATAAAAACACTCTTGATAACATAGCAGTAACAAGCGGCATTTATTAGTCAAGTTAGGAAATGAAGATTGAATAATCGAACTCTGTGGCTGTTTTTCCCATTTTTACTGACTGGTTGCTCGGATTATCAGTGGGGTTGGTATGTGCTGGATCCTTCAACCGAGCAAGGGCTGACAAACATCAAGTTTTTGGTCGCCGGTTTTAAGGACACGATCCAAGTGTCACTACTCAGCATGTTGTTTGCCATGACCATCGGTTTGCTCGTCGCGCTCCCTGCACTTTCCAACTCACCTATCCTAAAGGGGATAAATCGCCTCTATGTGGAGATCATTCGCTCGATCCCCGTCTTAGTCCTATTGCTGTGGGTCTATTATGGAATGCCGACGTTGCTGGATGTGTCTTTGGATCACTTCTGGGCGGGGGTAATTGCTCTAACCGTCGCCGAAAGTGCTTTTATGGCCGAGGTCTTTCGGGGAGGGATCCAAGCGATAAGCCGTGGTCAGCATGAAGCAGCGGAGTCGTTGGGGCTAAGTTATTGGCAGAAGATGCGCTTGGTGATTCTACCCCAAGCGTTTAGGCAGATCTTACCGCCGCTTGGCAACCAGTTTGTTTATATTCTTAAGATGAGCTCTTTGGTGAGTGTGATTGGTTTGAGTGACCTAACAAGACGAGCCAATGAACTAGTGGTTAATGAGTACTTACCTCTAGAAATTTACACCTTCTTAGTTCTCGAGTACTTAGTGTTGATTTTGTTGGTTTCTCAAGCCGTGCGCTGGCTAGAAAAACGTATCGCTATTCCAAGCCATTAACCCTCAATAATAAAGCCGCTCATAAAAAGCGGCTTAGAAAAAATGACTTAAAGCTTGTTAGTACTTACTTCTTTTTGACAGGACGCTGCCAGCCGGTAATCTTACGCTCTTTCGCACGAGTGATGACTAATTCACCCTCAGCGGCATCTTTGGTCAGCGTCGTGCCTGCGCCAATAGTTGCGCCATCAGCGATAGTGACAGGCGCAACAAGCTGGCTGTCAGAGCCAACAAACACATCGTTACCGATCACAGTCTTAAACTTGTTTGCACCATCGTAGTTGCACGTAATAGTACCTGCGCCGATATTCGTGCGTTGGCCGATCTCTGCATCACCTAAGTAAGTTAAGTGATTAGCTTTCGAGCCTTCACCAATACGTGCATTCTTCACTTCAACGAAGTTACCGACGTGAGAGTCGTTACGCATCTCAGCACCTGGACGCAGACGAGAGAATGGCCCCACTGTACATTCTTCGCCAACAGTAGCACCTTCGATTACGCTGTATGGGCGAATAACCGTGTTGTCGTCGATTTCACAATCTTTCAAAACACAACCCGTGCCGATTACAACATTGTCACCCAGAGATACGTTACCTTCGATGATAACGTTGGCATCAATTTCACAATCCATACCACATTGAAGCTCACCACGTAGATCAAAACGTGCTGGGTCGCGCAACATTACCCCTTGCTCAAGCAGTTTTTTTGCCTGCATTGACTGAAATGCGCGCTCAAGTCGAGCCAACTGAGCTCGGTCGTTAACACCCTCAACTTCGATTGGGTTAACAGGGTGTACAGCCTCTACCGCTCGACCTTCGTCGTGTGCAGCCGCAATGACATCCGTTAGGTAGTATTCACCCTGTGCATTTTCATTGTTAAGACCCGATAGCCAGCGCTTAAGATCGCCGCCAGTTGCTACCATGACGCCAGTATTGATTTCTTTGATCAACTTCTGCTCATCGGTTGCATCTTTTTGCTCGACGATAGCAACAACAGGACCATTGCGGCGAACGATACGACCATAGCCCATTGGGTTATCAAGGACGACAGTCAACAGTGCAATACCACCTGTAGGCTGCGCATCCAACAAACCTTCGATCGTTTCTTCCGAGATCAGTGGTACATCACCATAAAGCACTAAGATCTTTTCATCATCTTCAAACTGAGGAGAAGCTTGATCCACTGCATGACCTGTACCCAATTGATCCGCCTGAAGTACCCAGTTCACATTCTCTTGCGCGAGCTCTGTTTGCATTTGATCACCGCCGTGACCATAAACCAAATGAATATTCTGCGCTCCGAGGCTATTACAAGTATCAATCACATGTTTGACCATAGGTTTGCCTGCCAACGTGTGGAGCACCTTAGGCTTGTTAGAGTACATGCGAGTGCCTTTACCCGCTGCGAGAATCACCGCGCTAAATTTCATGAATGGACCTGTATGACGTTGTATTAAAATTGAGAGGTATTTTAGACACTAATCGTTAATTAGTTAATTGATCAGGAAAAATTTCTAATAAAAAATAAGCAAAAAGGCGGTCTAATGACCGCCTTTATCACTTTTAAAACAACACCGTTGCTTAACGACGCTGTTTCGTCAGCTCGATTACTCGTAGCTGAGCAATGGCTTTAGCCAGTTCACTAGCCGCTTGAGCGAAGTCCATATCACCGTGCTGGTTTTGAATTGCTTCTTGAGCACAACGCTTAGCTTCTTCAGCCTTAGCTGCGTCCAGTTCTTCACCACGGATAGCTGTATCAGCCAGTACAGTCGCTGTACCAGGTTGAACTTCTACCATACCACCAGAAACATAAATAAATTCCTCGTGGCCGTGCTGCTTAACAAGTCGCACCATTCCAGGCGTGATAGCGGTTAGCAGCGGAGTGTGTCCATGGAAAATACCAAGTTCACCTTCGCTACCGGTCACCTGAAACGTTTCAACACGACCAGAGAAGATTTTCTTCTCAGCGCTTACTACGTCTAGGTGAAAGGTTATTGCTGCCATATCGCCTCCTAGTTAGCCTTATAGCTTCTTCGCATTCTCGATAGCATCTTCAATTGCACCACAGTACATGAAAGCTTGCTCTGGAATGTCATCGTAATCACCAGCTAGTAGACCTTTAAAGCCACGTAGAGTCTCTTTTAGAGGTACGTAAACACCTGGGTCGCCAGTAAATACTTCCGCTACGTGGTAAGGCTGAGTTAGGAAACGCTCAATCTTACGTGCACGAGATACAACTTGCTTATCTTCTTCAGATAGCTCATCCATACCTAGAATCGCAATGATATCTTTCAGCTCTTTGTAGCGCTGAAGTGTCTGCTGAACGCCACGAGCAATGTCGTAGTGCTCTTGACCAACAACTAGAGGGTCAAGCATACGAGATGTTGAATCTAGTGGGTCGATCGCAGGGTATAGACCCATTGCAGCGATGTTACGGTTAAGTACAACCGTTGCATCCAAGTGCGCGAACGTTGTTGCTGGAGACGGGTCAGTCAAGTCATCGGCTGGTACGTATACCGCCTGAACAGACGTGATAGAACCTGATTTCGTTGACGTGATACGCTCCTGTAGTACACCCATCTCTTCTGCAAGAGTTGGCTGGTAACCTACCGCTGAAGGCATACGACCTAGCAGTGCTGATACCTCTGTACCTGCAAGTGTGTAACGGTAGATGTTATCAACGAACAGTAGTACATCACGACCTTCGTCACGGAAGCGCTCTGCCATTGTTAGACCAGTCAGTGCAACACGTAGACGGTTACCTGGTGGCTCGTTCATCTGACCGTAAACCATCGCTACTTTAGATTCTTCAGGGTTTTCAACGTTAACAACGCCTGCTTCCTGCATCTCAAAGTAGAAATCGTTACCTTCACGAGTACGCTCACCTACACCAGCGAATACTGATAGGCCCGAGTGTTGAAGTGCGATGTTGTTGATAAGTTCCATCATGTTAACGGTCTTACCTACACCTGCACCACCGAATAGACCGATTTTACCACCCTTAGCGAATGGACAAACTAGGTCGATTACTTTAACGCCAGTTTCTAGTAGAGCGATCTCGTTTGATTGCTCTTCGTAGCTTGGTGCTTCACGGTGGATAGAGTAAGTCTCTTCCGCACCGATTTCACCACACTCGTCAATTGCGTCACCTAGAACGTTCATGATACGACCTAGGGTCTTAGTACCTACTGGTACTGAAATTGGAGCGCCTGTATTTACTACTTCAACTCCACGACGTAAACCATCAGAGCTACCCATTACGATACAACGAACTACGCCACCGCCTAGCTGTTGTTGAACCTCAAGAACTAGACGCTCTTTTGATTCTGTTACGTTCAGAGCGTCATATACACTTGGTACTTCACTCTGTGGGAACTCTACGTCGACTACTGCACCGATGATCTGTACGATCTTACCTGTAGCCATCGTTAATCCTCTAAACTGTTTCGTTTTACCTAAGCTTAAACCGCTGCCGCACCTGAAACGATTTCAGATAGCTCTTGTGTAATCGCCGCTTGACGCGCCTTGTTATACACAAGCTCTAAGTCATCAATCAGGTTGCTCGCATTATCAGTTGCAGCTTTCATTGCAATCATTCGAGCCGCTTGCTCACAAGCAAGGTTCTCAACCACACCTTGGTATACTTGAGATTCCACATAGCGCACTAGAAGCGTGTCTAGTAGTGCTTTTGGTTCTGGCTCGTAGATGTAGTCCCACTGGTGGGTACGCTGCATCTCTTCGCTGTCCGATTTAGGCAAAGGTAGTAATTGATCGATCGTTGGTTGTTGAACCATGGTGTTCACAAACTTGTTGCTCACAACATATAGGCGGTCCAATTCACCTTCATCGTATTTCTTCAGCATTACGCTAACAGAACCGATTAGGTCTTCAAGGCTTGGGCTATCGCCTAAACCAGAAACCTGAGCCGCTACTTTTGCACCGCTGTTATTAAAGAAGCCAGTTGCTTTTGAACCAATCAATGCCAGTTCAACTTCAGCACCTTTCTCTTTCCAGCTTTGCATGTCTATGACAGCTTTTTTGAACACGTTAATGTTCAAGCCGCCACATAGGCCACGGTCTGTTGAAACGATGATGTAACCAACACGTTTAGCTTCACGCTCCTCTAGGTATGGATGACGATACTCTAGACTTGCGTTTGCTACGTGACCGATCACTTTACGTATTGTTTCAGCGTATGGACGAGAAGCTTCCATTGCATCTTGAGAACGACGCATTTTTGAAGCTGCTACCATTTCCATTGCTTTCGTAATCTTCTGAGTGCTTTTAACACTACCGATTTTATTACGTATCTCTTTTGCGCCGGCCATCGTTACTCTCCATTAGTTGGTGGCATTACTGCCACCGACCTATTACCAAGTTTGGGTTGCTACGAAGTCGTCAGTCAGCTTCTTAAGCTGTGCTTCAACTTCATCGTTATATGCACCCGTCTTGTCGATCTCAGCTGCAAATTCAGCGTATTGACCGCGAGCGAACGATAGTAGAGCCGCTTCGAAATCTAGCAGTTTGCTTAGTTCAACATCTGCTAGGTAGCCGCGCTCTGCCGCAAAGATTACTAGCGCTTGGTCAAATACAGACATAGGAGCGTACTGCTTCTGCTTCATTAGTTCTGTAACTTTCTGACCGTGGTCTAGCTGTTTCTTTGTCGCTTCATCAAGGTCAGAAGAGAACTGTGCGAATGCCGCAAGTTCACGGTACTGAGCTAGTGCTGTACGGATACCGCCTGATAGCTTCTTGATGATTTTCGTCTGTGCAGAACCACCAACACGAGATACTGAGATACCTGGGTCAACCGCTGGGCGAACACCTGCGTTGAATAGCTCAGTCTGTAGGAAGATCTGACCGTCAGTAATCGAGATTACGTTTGTCGGTACGAATGCTGAAACGTCACCAGCTTGAGTTTCAATGATAGGCAGTGCAGTTAGAGAACCTGTCTTACCTTTCACTTCTCCGTTAGTGAACTTTTCTACGTACTCTTCGCTTACACGAGCTGCACGCTCTAGTAGACGTGAGTGGAGGTAGAAAACGTCACCTGGGAATGCTTCACGACCTGGTGGGCGTTTTAGTAGTAGAGAGATCTGACGGTAAGCTACCGCTTGCTTAGATAGATCATCATAAACAATCAGTGCGTCTTCGCCGCGATCACGGAAGTATTCACCCATCGCACAACCTGCGTATGGCGCTAGGTATTGTAGCGCTGCAGATTCAGAAGCCGATGCAACAACAACGATAGTGTTTGCTAGCGCGCCGTGCTCTTCTAGTTTGCGAACTACGTTAGCGATAGTCGATGCTTTCTGACCGATAGCTACGTAGATAGAGAAAATACCAGAGTCTTTCTGGTTGATGATTGCATCGATCGCCATTGCTGTTTTACCAGTCTGACGGTCACCGATTACAAGCTCACGCTGACCACGACCGATTGGGATCATTGAGTCAACAGATTTGTAACCAGTTTGAACAGGCTGATCAACCGATTTACGGTCGATTACACCTGGTGCAATCACTTCTACAGGCGAAGACAGTTTCGCTTCGATTGGACCTTTACCATCAATTGGCTCACCTAGTGTGTTAACAACACGACCAAGCATTTCAGGACCAACTGGTACTTCAAGGATACGACCAGTACCTGTAACTTTCATGCCTTCCTTAAGGTCAGCATATGGGCCCATTACAACCGCACCAACCGAGTCACGCTCAAGGTTAAGTGCTAGTGCATAACGGCCACCCGGTAATTCAATCATTTCACCTTGCATCACGTCCGCTAGGCCGTGAATGCGAATGATACCATCGCTTACCGATACGATAGTACCTTCGTTGCGAGCTTCACTAACAACTTCGAAAGATTCGATACGTTGTTTGATTAGATCGCTAATTTCCGTGGAATTAAGTTGCATGCTCCAATCCCCATTAAGACTGCAATGCATCGCTCAGGCGGCTTAAACGGCCACGTGCTGAGTTATCGATGACTAAGTCTCCGGCTCTAATAATAACCCCACCAAGTAGGGCCTCATCTACGCTGCAATTCAGCTGGACTTTGCGTTCAAGACGCGTTTCAAGTTTGCTGCTGATGTCTGCTTTTTGCTGTTCAGAAAGTTCTGTTGCTGAAGTCACTTCAACGGTGATTTCTTTCTCGTGTTCTTGCTTAAGTAACAAGAACTCAGCGCATACATCAGGAAGGGCCTGTAATCGACCATTCTCAGCCATCACCTTAATCAGGTTTTGACCGAACTCATCAACTTGTTCGCCACATACCGCAACAAATACTTCTGCAAGTTTGTCTGCAGACATTGAGCTGGTTAAAAGCTCATGAATTTGTTCGTTATTGGCAACTTCCGCTGCAAAAGACAACATTTGACCCCATTGGTCTAGTTGGCCTTTTTCAACAGCAAAGTCGAATGCTGCTTTAGCATAGGGGCGTGCGATAGTAGTCATATCAGCCATGTGCGCCCCCAGACTTAAAGTTTTGCAGTAATGTTGTCGAGAAGATCTTTGTGCGCATCTTTATCGATTGAACGCTCAAGGATTTTCTCAGCACCAGCTAAAGCCAGAGTTGCAACTTGTTTGCGCAGTTCATCGCGCGCACGGTTGCGTTCAGCTTCAATTTCAGCTTCCGCTTGAGCAAGGATTTTCTGGCGTTCTGCCTGAGCTTCCTCGCGAGCTTCGTCTAGAATTTGAGTCTTACGCTTGTTCGCTTGCTCAATGACCTCAGTTGCTGTGCGCTTCGCTTCTTTCATTTGAGAAGAAGCATTAGCTTGAGCTAGATTCAAGTCTTTCTCAGCTCGTTCTGCCGCTTGAAGGCCATCAGCGATTTTTTTCTGACGTTCTTCAATAGCGTTCATGATTGGCGGCCATACATATTTCATGCAGAACCACACAAACATTGCGAACGAGATTGCTTGACCTAGCAGAGTTGCGTTCATATTCACAACAGCTACCCCTCTTTATTGGACTTAGTGTTAATCAATGACAAACCGATGTTTGCCTTTGAAAAGCAAAGATTAACCAGCTAGTTGACCAACGAATGGGTTTGCGAAAGTAAATAGTAGAGCGATTACGATACCGATCATTGGAACCGCATCCAGTAGACCCGCGATGATGAACATCTTAACTTGTAGCATTGGTGCCATTTCTGGTTGACGTGCAGCACCTTCTAGGAATTTACCACCTAGTACTGCGAAGCCGATTGCAGTACCTACTGCACATAGACCAACGATGATTGCTACTGCGATTGCTGAAAAGCTCAATACAGTTTCCATTACTATCTCCAAATATACTTTTGACTAATAAGAGTTTAAAAAATTAGTGATCGCTGTCTTCGTGTGCCATTGACATATAAACAATCGTTAGCATCATAAACACGAAGGCCTGAATCGTGATTACCAGAATATGGAAAATCGCCCACGGTAGTGAACCCATCCATTGAAGGAACCATGGTAGCATTGCCGCACAAAGAATGAATACAACCTCACCTGCGAACATGTTACCGAATAGACGCATACCAAGTGACAGAGGCTTCGCTAGTAGCGATACCACTTCAATCAATAGGTTAAACGGAATCATTGTCCAGTGATTAAATGGATGTAATGCTAGTTCTTTGGCAAACCCACCTAGACCTTTCACTTTGATGCTGTAGAAAATCATCAGAGCGAATACGCCTATTGCCATTCCCATGGTGATGTTCGCATCAGCAGAAGGTACTATCTTAAGATAAGGAATACCTAGCCAATGCTCTGCTGGGTAAGGTAAGAAATCGATAGGCACAAGGTCCATCAAGTTCATTAAAAATACCCAACAAAAGATAGTCAGTGCGAGAGGGGCAATCAATGGGTTGCGTCCATGGAACGTATCTTTGACGTTTTCCGCGACAAATTCTACGATCATTTCAACAAAACATTGAAGCTTACCCGGCACACCTACTGTCGACTTCTTAGCTACTTTGTAAAATACTCCTAAGAACATTAAACCAGTGATCCAAGAAAACAACAGGCTATCGATGTGTATGTTCCAGAAACTCGTCTCTTCCGCCACTAACCCCAACTTGTAAGTTGAAAGGTGAGTAAGGTGGTGAGTGATGTAACCGGAAGCTGTTAGCGCTTCACCTGGCGCAGCCATAACTCATCCTATTTTTTGTTGTTAATGAATAGCGCTGGCGCAAAGATGTTAATCCCAAGTACCAGCAAATAGGTTAGTTTCAGGGGAACGAGTTCCACCTGCATATACATGTAAGCAACGGAAAAGAGTGCCACTGTGATGAGAATCTTTAGTGCTTCCCCTGTGTAGAAAAACGCAGCGACCATTTTGGCAGCACGAGCCCCTACAAAGAGAAAAGCACACAAGGCAAATACAGCATTAGCGATAACAAAAATGCCACCACCAATTAGCGCTGAAACTCCCCATTCAGTATTTACAGCAATCGCCATTCCTGCTGCCACTAACGTAACCGCGCCCATTTCGATCAACAACAATCGCTTAGCAAGCTCTCGTCCTGGTCTAGCTAACGCAGCCACCATGTATTCGTACCTCTAGTAATATCCACTTTGCACGACTTCACTCTGTGCTGGGAAATTGGCAAAAATTATACGGTCAGTGTGCCTTAATGCAATTAAAAGCCCGCAAAAAGTTACATTTTTGTTTACAAACCGACAACTTTCGCACAAAAAATAGTTTTTTACATAATTGATTGAGATCAATTATCTCATTTAGCTCTCTAGCTTGGCAATCAGTTGCTCTAATTTGTGAGGCTCATCAAGACTAATCGTCACTTTCGACTTTCCGCTAGGGTTTCGGACAATAGCAACTTTACCCCCGAGCATTACACTCAATTTTTGTGACAATTCTTGTATCTCCACATCTTGAGGAGCATTTTTATCTTCAACCGCCGGTTGCAGACATTTTTTTACAAGTTGTTCCGTTTGACGAACCGTTAAATGCTTCTTGGCCACTTGCAGGGCAACTTCGATCTGTTGTTCGCCCTCAAGAGCTAGCAGTGCTCGAGCATGCCCCATATCGAGTAAATTGTCTGAAACCAAACCTTTTACGTCATTTTCCAACTGATTAAGACGTAATATGTTGCTGACAGCCGCTCGAGATTTACCAATCACATCAGCGACCTGCTGATGAGTCAGTGAGAACTCAGTTTGCAAACGTTCAAGCGCAACCGCCTCTTCAATCACGTTGAGATCTTCGCGTTGAATGTTTTCGATCAATGCCATCGCGATCGCCGCGCGATCTTCCACATTTTTGATCACACAAGGCACTTGTTTTAGACCGGCTTTCCGCGCCGCACGCCAACGCCGCTCACCTGCGATAATCTCAAATTTGTCGTGTTCAACCTGACGAACGACAATCGGCTGGATAATGCCTTGGGATTCGATCGACGCAGCCAACTCCTCTAATGCCTCAGGTGACATATCTTTGCGAGGTTGATAAACACCAGGCTTAAGGCTGTTGATGCTTAAGTCGGTCAGTTCACCTTCAGACGAGAGCTGTTGACTCTGGAGCGCATTTTGCTGTTTTTCACGCGCTAGCGAACTAGTCGAAAGCAGAGCATCAAGCCCTTTACCCAAACCACGTTTAGACATGAGACGGAGTTCCTTTGGTTGGTTTATGCAGGTACTTCTTCACGGCGAAGCATTTCGCCAGCAAGCGCGAGATAGGCTTTTGCGCCTGCAGAGTATTTGTCGTAGTACATGGCTGGTTTACCATGGCTTGGCGCTTCAGCCAAACGAACATTACGAGGAATAACAGTGCGGTACACCTTGTTGCCAAAGTGCTTCTTCAGTTGATCGGACACTTCATTCGAGAGCCTATTGCGAGGGTCATACATGGTGCGCAGCAACCCTTCAATCTTTAGGTTCTCATTCACCACGGCCGCAAGCTTACTGATTGTGTCCATTAACGCCGTTAAACCTTCTAATGCAAAGTACTCACACTGCATAGGAACCAAGACCGAATCCGCTGCGGCCATGGCATTGATTGTAAGAAGGTTTAGAGAGGGAGGACAATCGATAAAGATGAAATCATAGTTATCGCGAACTGACGCAAGAGCGTGCTTTAGGCGTACCTCTCGAGCGAAGACTTCCATTAGCTTGATTTCAGCCGCCGTTACATCTCCGTTCGCGGCAATCAGATCATAGTTTCCTGATGTGTTCGTACAAACCACTTCAGAAAACGGTACATCTTCGACGAGAAGTTCATAGGCAGTGGCATCGACTTGATACTTGTCAACGCCACTGGCCATGGTTGCGTTCCCTTGTGGATCAAGATCAATCACCAAGACTTTACGCTTAGTCGCAGCCATAGAGGCCGCTAAGTTGATACAGGTTGTTGTTTTACCAACTCCACCTTTCTGGTTGGCGATCGCTACGATTTTACCCACAATGGACCTCGCTATTATTCCTTGCGCGATAAGGTTACTAGATGACGCTCACCTTCCAATTGAGGAACATTCAAAGCTTTGATGTCGGTCACACAACACCACTCAGGAAGTTCATCAATCTCACCCTGTGGTAATTGCCCCTTCAGTGCCAAAAATAGCCCTGTCTCGGCTTTGGGAAGGTGGTGACACCAACTTACCATATCTACCATAGATGCGAATGCACGGCTCAGTACGGCATCAAACTTTTCTTCTGGTTGAAACTCTTCGACGCGACTTTGAATCGGCATCACATTTTCGATCTTCAGCTCATGGAGTGCTTGTTTGATAAAACGGATACGCTTGCCAAGGCTGTCGAGTAAGTGAAAGTGCTTATCTGGACACATAATGGCCAGAGGAATTCCCGGAAGTCCAGGACCTGTGCCAACATCAATAAAGCGCTCACCTTGTAAGTGAGTGCTAACAATAATGCTATCTAGAATATGTTTCACCAGCATTTCTTCGGGATCACGAACCGAAGTCAAGTTGTACGCTTTGTTCCACTTATTGAGCATTTCAACGTACTCAACCAGCTGGTTACGTTGCAGTTCAGACACCTCTAAGTCAGTTTGCGCGATGAGTTCATCAAGCTTATTACGAAGTTGGCTCATTACGCGACCTCACCTTTTTTTAAAATGCCTTGCTTTTTCAAGTGAACCAGTAAAATGGAAATCGCAGCAGGAGTAATACCTGAAATACGAGAAGCAATACCGATGCTTTCAGGTTTCGCCTCCGTCAGTTTCGCTACTACTTCATTGGAAAGGCCACTGACTTTCGAGTAATCCATATCGACAGGTAGTTTCGTGTTCTCGTGGCGCAGAGATTTTTCGATTTCATCTTGCTGTCGCTGAATGTAACCTTCGTACTTCACTTGGATTTCAACTTGCTCAGCGGCTTGTTGATCCTCAAGTGCAGGCGCAAAACGATCCAGAGCCGTGAGCTGTGAATAGGTCATCTCAGGACGACGCAGAAGATCTTCGCCACTTGCTTCACGAGACATTGGCGATTTTAAAATCGCATTAAGGGCATCGATACCTTCTGACTTAGGATTCATCCACGTTTCTTTCAGACGTTGACGCTCTTTTTCCATGTTGTCGAGTTTTTCGTTGAAACGAGCCCAACGCGCATCATCAATCAAACCTAGCTCGCGAGCTTTTTCTGTCAAACGCAAGTCTGCGTTATCTTCACGCAACAAGAGACGGTATTCTGCACGAGAAGTGAACATGCGGTACGGCTCTTTGGTACCCATGGTAGACAAATCGTCAATTAGCACGCCCATGTAAGCTTGATCGCGACGTGGGCTCCAGCCTTCTTTACCTTGGCTGTGCAAGCTTGCGTTCAAGCCCGCCATCAAGCCCTGTGCAGCCGCTTCTTCGTAACCCGTTGTGCCGTTGATTTGGCCGGCAAAAAACAGACCGCTAATAAACTTGGTTTCGTAAGTCTGTTTCAAATCACGTGGGTCAAAGAAATCGTATTCAATCGCATAACCAGGACGAACAATATGCGCGTTTTCAAACCCTTTCATCGAACGCACGATCTGAACTTGAACATCAAATGGTAAGCTGGTGGAAATACCATTTGGATAGAGTTCGTGAGTCGTCAAACCTTCTGGTTCAATAAAAATCTGGTGGCTGTTTTTGTCAGCAAAACGCATCACTTTGTCTTCAATCGAAGGACAGTAACGAGGACCAATCCCTTCAATCACCCCTGCGTACATTGGACTGCGATCAAGGTTGTTGCGGATCACTTCATGCGTACTTTCGTTAGTATGCGTGATGAAACATGGGATTTGACGAGGATGCTGAGTGCGTTGTCCCATGAATGAAAATACTGGTGTTGGATTATCACCGTGTTGTACTTCCAACTCTGAGAAATCGACACTTCGAGCATCGATCCTTGGAGGTGTGCCTGTTTTAAGACGATCAACACGGAATGGGAGCTCACGGAGACGATCAGCTAGCGCGATCGAAGGTGGATCCCCAGCTCGACCACCTGAAGAGCTCTCCATACCAATGTGGATCTTGCCACCTAAAAAGGTGCCGACGGTAAGGACCACGGCTTTTGCTCGAAACTTAAGCCCCATTTGGGTTACAACACCTACAGCGGTGTCGTTTTCCACAATTAGGTCATCCACTGACTGTTGGAAAAGCGTTAAGTTGTCAGCATTTTCAAGCGCTTCACGAACATACGCTTTGTACAGGGCACGGTCTGCTTGCGCTCGAGTCGCTCGTACAGCTGGGCCTTTAGAGGCATTGAGAGTTCGAAATTGAATACCCGCATGATCGATAGCCTGAGCCATTAAACCACCCATTGCATCGACTTCTTTGACTAGGTGACCTTTACCAATACCACCGATTGCTGGGTTACATGACATTTGGCCCAAAGTATCGATATTGTGAGTAAGCAAAAGGGTCTTTTGACCTGTCCGTGCAGATGCTAATGCGGCTTCCGTTCCTGCGTGACCGCCACCAACGACAATGACGTCAAAGTTTTCGTGATAGAGCATGAACTGACCTCAGGTATTCAATCAAGCTATAGAAAGATAAAAGAGCGTTATTCTACCTTCTTTCACAGAGTGTGGAAACGCTTTTGAGACTTTTCATTTAAAGGCTTGAAAGACTTATATATATAAGATCTATATATATGATCTTTTATTAGATCTATTATTAGGATCGACGATCTCTGTGGATAACTCAAAAATGATCAACAAGATCATGGATCTTTTATGGATCGTAATCTGTGATCAGCCTTTGATCAGATCGAGGATTTCCTGAGATCAAAATTGATGGTTATGCACAGGGGTGAAAAAGGATCCGAGTTGTTATTGGGATAACTATAGGAAAGTCACTGGATTTGATCTAGTTTATCCACAGGCCGAATGGTTGCTTTTTGACCAAGTAAACTTAAAAGTGGTGGGAGAAGTTATTCACAGAGAGGAAATCAGAGCCGAAAAACGACTCTGAATTGGGGATTAGAAGCGCTCAATATGTTCTAGCAACCAAGTTTCAGCTGCATCTTCGGGAACTGAGTGGCTGAGTACATCGATGGTTAAACAGTCAGTAATGGGGGTTGCACCAATATCTTCCAGAAGGTTATGGGCATGTTTTCCAGCGGCACAGAAGGTGTCGTAGCTCGAGTCACCAATCGCGATCACGGCATACTTAACCTCACTCATTTTAGGTGGTGTGTTTTGCAATGCGCTAATGAAGGGCTGAATGTTATCTGGATATTCGCCCGCACCATGAGTTGATGTGATAACAAGCCATGTCCCCTTGTTTTCAATATCGTTAATGTCTGGTTGGTTGTGGATTGTGGTTTCAAACCCTTTCTCAATGAGAAGATCACTTAGGTGGTCACCCACATATTCAGCTCCGCCTAAAGTGCTGCCTGTTATAATGTGAATCATTGTTCGTCCTTTACTAAAAGAAGTGCGACCTAGAGGTCGCACTGTCGATGATTATTTACCAATACAGAAAGAAGAGAAGATGCGGCCCAGTAGGTCGTCTGAGCTGAACTCGCCAGTGATTTCACTCAAATGTTGCTGAGCGATACGCAGCTCTTCTGCCAAAATCTCCCCAGCCATATAACCTTCAAGCTGCTGTTGACCAATGTCTAGGTGTTCGGCTGCACGTTCCAGTGCCTCTAGGTGTCTGCGACGAGCCATAAAGCCGCCTTCATTACCTCCTGCAAAGCCCATGCACTCTTTTAAATGACTGCGTAGTGACTCGACACCTTCACCCGTCTTCGCTGATAAGCGGATAAGAGTTGGATCGTTGACATGACAAATGCCAAGATCTTCACCGGTTTGATCGGCTTTATTGCGGATCACTGTCATACCAATGTTATCTGGTAGGCGATCAACGAAGTCTGGCCAAATTTCTTTTGGATCGGTGGCATCTGTGGTTGTGCCATCAACCATAAAGAGTACGCGGTCCGCTTGAGCGATTTCGTCCCAAGCGCGTTCAATGCCGATTTTCTCGACTTCATCAGAGGCGTCACGCAGACCTGCGGTATCGATAATATGCAGTGGCATTCCGTCAATATGGATATGTTCACGCAGCACGTCACGTGTGGTTCCTGCTATGTCGGTCACAATGGCCGACTCTTTGCCTGATAGTGCATTGAGCAGGCTTGATTTGCCCGCATTCGGACGACCAGCGATAACCACCTTCATGCCTTCACGCATAATCGCGCCTTGGTTCGCCTCTTGGCGTACCGCACTCAGGTTATCAATGATGGCTTGCAGATCGCCTGCTACTTTTCCATCAGCCAGAAAGTCGATCTCTTCTTCTGGGAAGTCAATTGCCGCTTCAACATAGATGCGAAGGTGGATCAGGGATTCGACCAGAGTGTGAATACGTTGCGAGAACGCACCTTGCAGTGATTGTAGGGCGGATTTAGCCGCTTCTTCCGAACTTGCATCGATCAAGTCAGCAATGGCTTCTGCTTGAGCGAGATCGAGTTTGTCATTTAAAAATGCGCGCTCTGAAAACTCGCCCGGTCTTGCGGTACGAATCCCCGGTATTTGTAGGATGCGTTTAATTAGCATGTCCATCACGACAGGGCCGCCATGACCTTGCAGTTCAAGGACATCTTCACCTGTGAATGAATGCGGGTTCGGGAAGTACAATGCGATACCTTGGTCAAGCTGGGAGCCATCTTGCGAGGTAAAGGGTAAGTATTCTGCATAACGTGGACGCAGAGTTTTCCCTGTTACTTCTTGAGCGACTTTCTCTGCCAGTGGGCCGGATACTCGAATAATGCCGACGCCGCCACGACCAGGCGCGGTTGCTTGGGCGACAATGGTATCTGTAGTCATAGTTGTGCCTGTAGAATCTCGGTGCCATTGCATGGCAAATAAGTAATGTGATGAATTGTAATCAGCTCAAATAAAAAAGGCGACCTTTTGGCCGCCTTTGATAATAATTTCGCATTAAAGGTTACTTAGAGTGTAAGCCTTTTTTCTCCAATGCTTTGTAAATAAGCGTTTGTTGGATAAGCGTTACGATGTTCGATACCAGCCAGTATAGAACCAGACCTGATGGGAAGAACAGGAAGAAGAAAGTAAACATAACCGGCATAAAGGTCATGATCTTCTGCTGCATTGGATCCGTCACGGTCGTCGGGCTCATCTTCTGGATTAGGAACATGGATGCACCCATCAGTAGTGGCAAGATGTAGTACGGGTCTTGCGCTGAAAGGTCATGAATCCAACCGAAGAATGGTGAGTGACGTAGCTCAACCGACTCCATCAATGCCCAGTATAGTGCGATGAAGATAGGCATCTGTAGGATAAGAGGAAGACAGCCACCTAGTGGGTTCACTTTCTCTTTCTTGTACAGTTCCATCATTTCTTGGCTCATGCGCTGACGGTCATCGCCAATACGCTCACGCATTGCTTGCAGTTTAGGTTGCAGCATGCGCATTTTCGCCATAGATGTGTATTGCGCTTTCGTTAGTGGGTACATGGCTCCACGTACGATGAACGTCAAACAGATGATTGCTACACCCCAGTTGCCAACAAAGCTTTGAATAAACGAAAGCAGTGAGTGCAGAGGTTTCGCAATGAACCATAGCCAGCCGTAATCGACAACAAGGTCTAGGTTTGGAGCAACTTCAGCCATCTGGTCTTGAAGTTTTGGACCTACCCAAAGCGTTGCCGTCATTTGAGCGCTGTCACCGGTTGCGATGGTTTTGTTCGGCATACGAACGCCGATATCGCCAAGATTGCCAATAACGCGAGTGTATAGGTTGGTGCCTGGCTCGTTGCGTGGAATCCATGCTGATGCGAAGTAGTGCTGGATCATTGCCGCCCAACCTTGACCATCTGGCAGGTTTAGAGACAAGTTACGATCTTGCATATCTTCGAAGCTGTATTTCTTGTAGCGCGTATCTTCTGTTGAGTATGCGCCACCACGGTAAGTTGGCATTGTGATGCTGCCACCAGCGTCAAGAAGGTTTTGACGTAGGTGAGCGTACATACCGAATGTCGCGTTGTTGCCAGAGTTGTTCACAACGTTGTATTCAACGTCGATCGCGTAGCTGCCACGCTTAAGGATGAATGTCTTGGTGTACTCTAAGCCGTTTGCTGCGTATGTCATTGGAACGCGAAGTTCGTCTTGGCCATCTGCTAGAGTGAAGCTATCCGCGCTGACTGCATATGCAGGACGGTTAGTACTGCTTAGGTCGATACCTTGAGGGCCAACAAGGCCACTTTGAGCGATGAACTGGTGACCAGGCTCGTTTTTGAGTAAAACGAATGCATCAGCAGAATCCATCTCAGCCGAGTATTGGTTTAGATCTGCGTGAATGACATCACCACCAACTGTATCAATCGACAGAGTCAATGCATCAGTGGTCACGGTAATCGTTTTAGCAGAAGCTTGCTGACCAGGAGCTGGATCTAGCTCGTCAGCAAAAGATGGGGCAGGTAGAGTACTGCTTGATTGAGCCTGCTCAACCGGCTGAGGCGTTGGGTTCTTTGCAACTTGCCATTGTTGGAACAATAGGAAAGAAACCAGTGCTAGCGCGATTAACAGGATATTACGTTGAGAATCCATCGTTAATTGTCTCTGTCTTGTTTTTGGACTGGTGGAACGGGGTCGTATGTCCAACCCTTTTTATTTAAAGGGTTGCATTTTAATAGACGTTTGCTTGATAACCAACACCCTTTTACAAAACCGTGAGCTTTCAACGCTTCAATGGCATAAGTAGAGCAGGTTGGAGTAAAACGACAACGCGGTCCAAGAAGTGGACTAATAAAGCCTTGATAGAGTCGGACGAGGCCGATCGCTAACCGCGAGAGGGGCGAGACAGACGCTGCCATAATTTATCAAACAGTTTAAACATTTCATCGTTGCTTAAATCTTGCGCGCTTTTCTTGGCAATAACAACAAAATCTTTGTTAGGAAGCTGATGTTGTTTGTTACGAAAGCTTTCGCGAGCGAGACGCTTGAAGCGATTACGACCAACAGCAGTTTTAATCTGTTTCTTCGGAACGGCTAAACCTAGTCTTGGGTGAGATAAGGAATTTTTGCGAGCAATGATAGTGAAATGAGGTGAGCCAGCTCGATGAGCTTGCTGAAAGACATTTTGATAATGCTCGGGAGTTAACAAGCGTAACTCCCGATTGAACGCGTACGTATTCAAAATAATCGAAGATTACTTAGAAAGACGCTTACGGCCTTTAGCACGACGTGCGTTGATTGTTGCACGACCGTTCTTAGTAGCCATACGTGCACGGAAACCGTGAGTACGCTTGCGCTTTAGAACTGAAGGTTGAAAAGTGCGTTTAGACATGGTTATTACCTTTACTGATCAGTAGTTTTAGGTCAATGTTAACCCGGCGTGGGTATACGAGGTCTTCTCTATAATATAAAGAGGACAAACCGACGCCTCTCAACAAAGAGGCGGAATTGTAATCACAGTCACACAAAGTGTCAATCTTTGTGCAAGCGCTAAATTCCGGCCGAGCGATTATACGTAGTGTGAGCAAAATCTCAAGGATCAAACGATCCTCTTTTGTGATCTTTACTCTGCACCAACTTGTCGAAGGAATTTTTGTAAGCGAGGATCTTGTGGATTTCCAAAGATATCCTGTGGAGAACCTTGCTCAACAATATGCCCTTCTGCCATAAAGATCACCCGATCGGCGACCTCTCTAGCAAATTGCATCTCATGAGTGACCACCAGCATGGTCTGATGTTTTGTAGCTAAGTCCTTCATTAAATTAAGAACTTCACCCACCCATTCAGGATCAAGTGCCGATGTTGGCTCATCGAACAGCAGCAGTTCTGGTTGCAGCGCCATAGCGCGTCCGATACCCACACGCTGCTGCTGACCACCAGACAACGCCGCTGGATAACTGTCACCCTTATCGCCTAAGCCAATATCATCAAGAATCTCTTGCGCGCGTTGAAGTGCGTCTGTTTTTTTCCAACCGCGCACAGTAATCAGCCCTTCAGCGATGTTTTGTCTCGCGGTCATGTGGGCGAAAAGCGCATAGTTTTGGAACACAAAGCCTGTCTTACGACGCAAAGCGAGAACTTCGGCTTTGGTGTGATTTTCACTATCGACGCTGACATCATCAATCGTGATAACCCCTTTGTCGGCATTCTCTAAGAAATTTACTGTGCGAAGTAATGTCGACTTGCCGGTTCCGCTAGAGCCAATAATGACAATGATCTCACCTTGTTTTATCTCAAGATCAATCCCTTTTAGCACTTCAGTATCCCCAAAGCGTTTTTGAATATTGCTCAGTTTGATCATCGTACGTACGCCTTATTGAGTTTAGCTTCTGCCCAGATTTGAACACGAGTAAGGATAACCACCACACCCCAGTAAATGAGTGCAACCGCAAGAAACGCTTCAAAGAAACGGAAGCTTGATGATGCCTCCATTTGTGCTTTGGCCATAATCTCTGCAACGCCTAGCGTAAATGCCAGTGACGTTGATTTGATCATATCGATGAAGTAGTTCATCAGTGAAGGCAAGGCCACACGAGTCGCTTGCGGCAAAATGACGCGACGCATCGCTTGTGTCGTCGTCATGCCGACTGAGAGGCTCGCTTCCATCTGGCTTCGATCAATACCAATAATGGCAGCGCGAATACTTTCTGCCATGTAGGCGGCGAAGTGTAAGGTCAAACCGATGACAGCGGCACTGAAAGCATCTAGCCCGACCATCCATGGGAAAATCTGTGGTAAGCCGTAGTAAAGCAAAAACAGCTGTACTAACAGAGGCGTGCCACGGAAGAAGCTGATATACAGCTGGCTCAGTTGATCGAGCACTGGAACCTTGAATACGCGGATATTGGCGAGAATCACTGACAGTATTAAAGAGAAGATCAGACCCCAAACGGCCATCTCCATAGTTGTTCCCAGATACTTAAGCAGTATCGGCATCAACTCCAGCATGTAGTTAAAATCGAATCCCATAACGTGTCCCAGTTTATAACGACATAGAAAAGCAAAACCCACTGCAAAGGAAGGAAAGCAGTGGGTTAGAAAAGTCTACTTCAACAAAAGTAGCGGAGTGGTCACATTATTTAGTGATGTCTGCACCAAACCACTTTTCAGAAATTTGCGCTAGAGTACCGTCTGCGCGCATTGCTGCAAGCGCTTGGTTAACTTCTGCTTGCAGTTTCTTACCATTTTCATTGTTTACAAATGGCCAAGCGTTTTGAATCGTTTCAAACGGTTCGCCTGCAAGTTGAAGAGGAAGACCTGTCTTTTTAATTAGCTCTAGTGCTGAAAGGCGATCCATCACGAATGCATCAGCGCGGCCTAGTGCAACATCGTGCTCGATACCTGTGTCGTAAGTCTTGATATTAATCTTGCCATCTTTATCGTAATCACGCAGTAGCTGTTCAAAGTTTGAACCTAGGTTTACAGCTACCGTCTTGCCCGCAAGATCTTGAACACCTTTGATCTCGTCGTTGCCTTTACGAACCGTAATTTGCGCGCCATCCACCACATATGGGTCAGCAAATAGGTATTTTGCTTTACGAGCGTCTGTCATTGTAATTTGGTTAGAAATTGTATCGATGCGTCCTGTTTCGAGTAGACCGAACAAACCAGAGAAGTTTGCGGTTACGTATTCCACTTTGTAATCATTACGTTTACCAATCTCGTCCCATAGGTCCACTTCGAAGCCTTGTAACTGATCTTGCTTAACGAAAGTGAATGGGAAATAACGGCCAGACATGCCAACTTTGACTTCCGTAGCAGCCTGCACAGTCGCAGCAGACAGAGCGATTGCTGCAACTGCAGCCTTAAACCAGATTTTCATAGTACAACTCCATATAATTATGGGGAGAAATATTACTGTTACTTTAGTTAATTAGATAAATAACTAAGAGCAATATCCTAGATAGTAGAGTAATAAGGTTGATATTTTGGTCTAAATCTTACGGGGCGGAGGATTATTTTTCGATCCTGTGAAGGTGGCGATCGATATTTCATGCACAGAGTTATCACCAGAGTCAGGATCGGGCGGAAATTGCCCTTATGTGGATCAATGTGTGAGTAAAAATGGGGCAGTGTGTGGGGATCCGCCGAATAATGTCGAAAATATTGTGAATAACTTGGATCTTATTCACTGGATCGTCGATCTATTGCTAGCGATCTTGGTTATCAACAGGTAAAATTGCCAATCTTTTCCAATCAATTACTTCGAGTGGGGGCACCGTGTCATCTTCGCTTTGGTTGCAATGTCTGCAACAGCTTCAAGAAGAGCTACCAGCAACTGAATTCAGCATGTGGGTTCGTCCGCTACAAGCGGAGCTTAATGACAATACGCTCACCTTGTTTGCCCCAAACCGCTTTGTCCTCGATTGGGTTCGCGATAAGTACCTCAACAGCATTAATCGACTGCTGCAAGAGTATTGTGGCAATGACATTCCGAACCTGCGCTTTGAAGTGGGCAGCAGACCTGTTTCTGCACCTAAGCCGACACCGAAACGCACGCCAGCCGATGTTGCTGCAGAGTCGTCGGCACCGGCACAATTGCAAGCTCGTAAACCGGTTCATAAAACCTGGGATGACGACGCACAAGCCATTGCTGACATTAATCACCGCTCTAACGTCAACCCAAAACACAAGTTTACTAACTTCGTTGAAGGTAAATCGAACCAGCTCGGTTTAGCGGCAGCGCGTCAGGTGTCGGATAACCCTGGTTCAGCATACAACCCGCTGTTCTTATACGGTGGTACTGGCCTAGGTAAAACACACTTGTTGCACGCGGTCGGTAACGCGATTGTGGACAACAAACCGAATGCTAAAGTGGTTTACATGCATTCTGAGCGCTTCGTGCAAGATATGGTAAAAGCACTGCAGAATAACGCGATTGAAGAGTTCAAACGTTACTATCGCAGTGTTGATGCTCTACTTATCGATGATATTCAATTTTTCGCCAACAAAGAGCGCTCGCAAGAAGAGTTTTTCCATACCTTCAATGCGTTATTGGAAGGTAATCAACAGATCATCCTCACTTCTGACCGTTACCCGAAAGAGATCAACGGTGTAGAAGATCGTTTGAAATCCCGTTTTGGTTGGGGTCTGACGGTTGCGATCGAGCCACCTGAGCTTGAAACGCGCGTTGCGATCTTGATGAAAAAAGCGGAAGACCACCAAATCCACCTAGCTGATGAAGTGGCATTCTTCATTGCTAAGCGTCTGCGCTCTAACGTTCGTGAGTTGGAAGGTGCATTGAACCGCGTTATCGCCAACGCTAACTTTACTGGTCGTCCTATTACCATTGACTTTGTTCGTGAAGCACTGCGCGACTTGCTTGCTCTGCAAGAGAAGCTAGTGACCATTGATAACATTCAAAAGACGGTCGCGGAATACTACAAGATTAAAGTGGCGGACCTCTTGTCCAAACGCCGTTCACGTTCGGTGGCTCGTCCGCGTCAGCTTGCGATGGCATTGGCCAAAGAGCTCACCAACCACAGCTTACCTGAAATCGGTGATGCGTTTGGTGGTCGTGACCACACGACAGTTTTGCATGCTTGTCGTAAGATTGAGCAGCTTCGCGAAGAGAGCCATGACATCAAAGAAGATTACTCGAACTTGATTCGTACCCTTTCTTCGTAATTCGCAGTATTCTATGGCCTTGAATGTTCGAGGCCATTGCACCTGAACTAATCTCTTTTATAAAGCTAGAAGAATTCTGATAAGAGCGTCCTATGAAATTTTCCATTGAGCGTAGCCATTTACTGAAGCCTCTCCAGCAAGTCTCAGGGGCTTTAGGTGGTCGTCCAACTCTGCCTATTCTTGGTAACCTGCT
Organism: Vibrio sp. MarTm2; assembly: GCF_027587055.1. NCBI lineage: Bacteria > Pseudomonadati > Pseudomonadota > Gammaproteobacteria > Vibrionales > Vibrionaceae > Vibrio > Vibrio sp. MarTm2. The sequence goes on from NZ_JAPPTK010000017.1 coordinate 32,903, forward strand.
ACTCAAAGTCGAAGACAATGTACTGTCAATGACAGCAACCGACTTAGAAGTGGAACTGATCAGCCGAGTGACGTTAGAAGGCGATTTTGAGGCAGGGAGCATCACTGTCCCGTCGCGTAAGTTCCTTGATATTTGTCGTGGTTTACCCGATGACTCGGTGATTACCTTTGTCTTAGAAGGTGATCGCGTTCAAGTTCGCTCTGGTCGTAGCCGCTTCTCCCTAGCGACGCTACCAGCTAATGACTTTCCGAATATCGAAGATTGGCAAAGCGAAGTTGAAATCTCATTGACCCAAGCAGAGCTGCGCGGACTGATTGAGAAAACTCAGTTCTCAATGGCCAACCAAGATGTGCGCTACTACCTCAATGGTATGTTGTTTGAAATTGAAGGTTCAACGTTGCGCAGTGTGGCGACTGATGGTCACCGAATGGCCGTTTCGCAAACGGCACTGGGCGCTGATTTTGCTCAGCAACAGATCATTGTGCCGCGTAAAGGGGTCCTTGAGTTGGTCAAGTTGATGGATGCGCCTGAGCAGCCCGTCACGTTGCAAATTGGCAGCTCCAATGTGCGCGCTGAAGTGAATAACTTTGTCTTCACATCCAAGCTTGTTGATGGCCGTTTCCCAGATTATCGCCGCGTAATGCCGCAAAATACAACCAAGACGTTGGAAGCGGGTTGCGATGAATTGCGTTCCGCGTTTTCTCGAGCTGCGATTCTTTCCAATGAAAAATTCCGTGGCGTGCGTGTGAATCTAGCCGATACTGAAATGCGCATTACCGCCAACAACCCAGAGCAGGAAGAAGCGGAAGAGATGTTGGATGTGAGCTTTGATGGTGAGCCGATCGAAATTGGCTTCAACGTCAGCTACGTATTGGATGTGCTCAACACGTTACGCTGCGAAAAAGTACGGGTCTCGATGTCGGATGCGAATGCCAGTGCTCTGATTGAAAATGCAGAAGACGACAGTGCCATGTACGTGGTGATGCCAATTCGACTTTAGCATGCCGCTTACACGTCTCATCATTAAGCAATTTAGAAACATTGAAGCCTGTGACATTAACCTGTCAGCAGGCTTTAACTTTCTTATTGGCCCGAATGGCAGTGGCAAAACCAGCGTCTTAGAGGCGATCTATTTGTTGGGTCATGGCCGTTCTTTCAAGAGCTCTTTGACCGGCAGAATTATTCAAAATGACTGTAATGAACTGTTTGTTCATGGGCGTTTTTTGAACTCGGATCAATTTGAGCTACCAATTGGCATTAATAAGCAGCGTGATGGCTCAACAGAGGTTAAAATAGGCGGTCAATCTGGGCAAAAGCTCGCTCAGTTAGCGCAGGTTTTACCCCTGCAATTAATACACCCTGAAGGGTTCGATTTGCTGACGGATGGGCCTAAACATCGCCGCGCATTTATCGATTGGGGGGTATTTCATACCGAGTCGGCATTCTATGATGCGTGGGGGCGATTTAAGCGCTTGAACAAGCAGCGCAATGCCTTATTGAAAACAGCAACCAGTTATCGAGAGCTCAGTTATTGGGATCAAGAGATGGCTCGGTTGGCTGAAAATATCAGTCAGTGGCGCTCAGTGTATGTTGAGCAAATGAAGTCAAAGGCTGAAGAAATCTGTCAAACTTTCCTGCCGGAGTTTGATATCCAGTTGAAGTATTACCGAGGCTGGGACAAAGAGACCCCATATCAGCAAATTCTTGAGAAGAATTTTGAACGGGATCAGGCCCTAGGTTACACCTTTAGTGGCCCAAATAAGGCAGATTTAAAAATTAAGGTAAATGGCACGCCTGTTGAGGATGTGTTATCTCGTGGCCAGCTTAAGCTGATGGTATGTGCCTTACGAGTGGCGCAAGGCCAACACTTGACTGAAATGACAGGCAAACAGTGTGTTTACCTTATAGATGACTTTGCATCGGAATTAGATAGCCAACGTCGGGAGCGTCTTGCGGACTGCTTAAAAGAGACGGGGGCACAAGTTTTTGTAAGCTCTATTACGCAAAGCCAGATTGCCGACATGGCAGATGAAAATGGTAAGATGTTCCATGTGGAACATGGCACAATAGAGCAAAATATATAGTGGAAGATAACTCATGTCTGAAAATTACGATTCATCGAGTATTAAAGTACTAAAAGGTCTGGACGCGGTACGTAAGCGTCCTGGTATGTACATCGGCGACACGGATGATGGTACCGGTCTGCACCACATGGTTTTTGAGGTGGTGGATAACTCAATTGATGAAGCGTTAGCGGGTCACTGTCAGGACATCGTGGTTACAATTCATGAAGATAACTCGGTATCGGTACGCGACGATGGTCGTGGTATTCCTACCGAGATGCACCCAGAAGAAAAAGTCTCAGCGGCGGAAGTTATCATGACGGTACTTCACGCGGGTGGTAAGTTTGACGACAACTCATACAAGGTATCGGGTGGTCTGCACGGTGTTGGTGTTTCGGTGGTAAACGCACTGTCTAAGCAAGTAACGCTAACTATCCATCGCGGTGGGCAAATTCACACTCAAACTTATCATCATGGTGAGCCTCAAGCACCACTGGCTGTGATTGGTGAGACAGATAAAACGGGTACAGAAATCCGTTTCTGGCCGAGTGAAGAGACTTTCTCTAATACTGAGTTCCATTACGACATTCTCGCAAAACGTCTGCGCGAACTATCTTTCCTAAACTCTGGCGTATCAATCAAGCTACGTGACGAGCGTGAAGAAGACAAACAAGATCACTTCATGTACGAAGGTGGTATTCAAGCCTTTGTCGATCACTTGAACACCAACAAGACTCCAATTATCGAGAAAGTCTTCCACTTCAACGCAGAGCGTGAAGATGGTATCGCAGTTGAAGTGGCGATGCAGTGGAATGACGGTTACCAAGAGAACATCTTCTGTTTCACTAACAACATTCCTCAGCGTGATGGTGGTACCCACCTTGCGGGTTTCCGTGCTGCGCTAACGCGTACCTTGAACTCGTTCATGGACAAAGAAGGCTTCTCGAAGAAAGCGAAAACCGCAACGTCTGGTGATGATGCGCGTGAAGGTCTAACGGCGGTTATCTCGGTGAAGGTGCCAGATCCAAAATTCTCAAGCCAAACCAAAGACAAGCTGGTTTCTTCTGAAGTGAAATCTGCGGTTGAGTCTGCAATGGGCGAGAAACTGTCAGAATTCCTTGTTGAGCATCCAACAGAAGCAAAAATCGTTTGTACCAAGATCATCGACGCAGCTCGTGCTCGTGATGCGGCGCGTAAAGCACGTGAGATGACTCGTCGTAAAGGCGCACTAGACTTAGCGGGTCTACCAGGCAAACTGGCGGACTGTCAGGAAAAAGATCCAGCACTCTCTGAACTCTACATAGTGGAGGGTGACTCGGCAGGCGGCTCCGCAAAGCAAGGCCGTAACCGTAAGAACCAAGCGATTCTTCCTCTGAAAGGTAAAATCCTTAACGTAGAGAAAGCGCGTTTCGACAAGATGCTTTCTTCTCAAGAAGTAGCAACGCTGATCACTGCACTAGGCTGTGGTATCGGTCGTGACGAGTACAACCCAGACAAACTGCGTTACCACAACATCATCATCATGACCGATGCCGACGTCGATGGTTCGCACATCCGTACGCTACTATTGACCTTCTTCTACCGTCAAATGCCAGAGCTTATCGAGCGTGGCTACGTGTACATTGCTCAGCCACCGCTTTACAAAGTGAAGAAAGGTAAGCAAGAGCAGTACATTAAAGATGAAGATGCGATGAACCAATACCAAGTGGCATTGGCGCTTGATAACGCATCTCTGCACGTAAACGCAGAAGCACCAGCACTGGCGGGTGAAGCACTAGAGAAACTGGTTCAGCAATACAACGCTGGCATCAAGCTGGTGGATCGCATGAGCCGTCGTTACCCACGCGCGCTTGTTCATGAGTTCATCTACACGCCGCGTCTAACCGCAGAGCAGTGCCATGATGCCGCGGCAGTAGAAGCTTGGACTAAGCAACTTGTCGAGCAGCTAAACGCGAAAGAAGTGGGCGCAAGCCAATACAACGCAGAAGTTGAGCTGCACGCAGAGCTAGGTCTAAGCCTACCTAAGATTGTGGTACGTACTCACGGCGTGACGCATGAGCATGTACTAAGCATTGACCTAATTAACTCGAAAGAGTACGGCAAGCTAGCAAGCTTATCGGAAGCACTAGATGGTCTGATTGAAGAGGGCGCATACATTAAACGTGGTGAGCGTACTCAACCAGTGACTAACTTTGTTGATGCACTAGAGTGGTTAATTAAAGAGTCTCGTCGTGGTCTAAGCCTACAGCGCTACAAAGGTCTAGGTGAGATGAACCCAGATCAGCTTTGGGAAACCACAATGGACCCAGAAACGCGCCGTATGATGCAAGTAACGATCGAAGATGCAGTTGGTGCTGACCAGCTGTTCACGACACTAATGGGTGACCAAGTTGAGCCGCGTCGTAACTTCATCGAAGAGAATGCGTTAAAGGTTGCTAACTTGGATGTATAGATTTTTCTTAAATGGAATAATCTAAAATGAATTAAAAGGACTGCCCGAAATGGCGGTCTTTTTTGTTTTTAGGTATCTGAAAAATGTAGGAATACAAAAATTTTTGAAAATAATCCCTTGAAACTGATTTGTAGTATCCACATATCTATTGGTGAAGAGGGAAGCTGTCTTGCTCAAGAGAGAAGAAACAGACCTCTGGACTCGCTGATAAGGTGTCGCTCAAGAGAGGATGACTTTAGAGGCACACAATTGAACTGATTTATTACTACGTCCCAGTGCTGATTGAGCCCGAGGAGTAGAAGATAAATCCCTTAGCCGGCAAGGATCGAACAGAGCATCGATCTACGCAAACTCACGGCTAAGACTATTGCTTATTATGAGGATAGCATTATGAGAACTGTAGATTTCACTCCACTTTACCGCAACGCAATTGGCTTCGATCGTCTTTTGAATATGATGGAAGCGAATACATCAAAGAATTCTTCTGGCGGTTACCCTCCATACAACATCGAGCAGCAAGACGAAAACCACTACCGTATTACCATGGCCGTAGCGGGTTTCGCTGAAGAGCAGTTAGATCTGACTCAGAAAGAGAACATGCTAATTGTTAAAGGTGAGCGTAAAGCAGAAGAAGAGAAACAATACGTTTATCAAGGTATCGCAGAGCGCGATTTTGAGCGAAAATTCCAGCTGGCAGACTACGTGAAAGTCGTGGGGGCAAGTATGGAAAATGGTCTACTGCATATTGACCTAGAGCGCGAAATCCCAGAAGCGATGCAGCCACGTAAAATTGCGATTAACGGCAGCAAGCTTATTGAAAGCAAATAATTGCGAGTAACGAGTGAAAGAGCACCATCTAGGTGCTCTTTTTTGTATCTTGCGTAAGCGACTTGGCAAGCATTCGTTATTCAGGCCACTGCTAGGTATTATCCTTGTTGGTACGCCTTTTCGACCTCTTCAGCGATAATCTTGATGCCTTTCTGCATCATCTCGTCATCCTGAACATAGTTCATGCGCAAGCACTGATGCGCATGCTCCCAATCATCTTCTTGACCGATAAAGAAGTACTCTCCTGGGACAATCAATACACCACGGGATTTAAGGCGTTTGTAGAGCTCCATTGTGGTAATCGGCAACTCATCAAACCATAGCCATAGGAAGATGGCGCCTTCAGGTTTATGGATACGAAAGCGCTTATCGGTAATGGCTTCTTGCAGCAATTTAACCGCACGTTGAGACTTTTGTTGGTAAAACGGCTTAATCACATTGGAACTCAGCTCAAGCAGATCGCCTTTTTCGATCATACGATTGGCCACCGCAGGGCCTAAACTGCCTGGCGCTAGACTGATAATGCCATTCATATTGGTCATCGCCTGAGTGATTTCTTCACTGGCAATCACTATTCCGCAACGCACACCCGGCAAACCGAGTTTTGATAGGCTCATGCAAAGAATGGTGTTTTCATTCCAAAATGGCTCAACATCTTCAAAAATAATATTTGGGAACGGTAAGCCGTAGGCGTTATCGATGATCAGTGGAATGTTGTTTTCACGTGCCAGCTTATCCAATTTATGGATTTCTTCATCAGTGAGTACATTGCCTGTCGGGTTGGTTGGGCGAGAGGCACAAATCGCGGCAACTGAGTCATCGACTTTAAGCTGTTCAAAATCAACGTGGTACTTAAACAGGCCGTTATCAAGTCGCTCAATTTCTGGGTGGTAAGAGACGAAGATATCTTCATCAATGCCAGCGTCGCCATAGCCAATATATTCAGGGGCAAGTGGCAGAAGAATCTTTTTATGTGAACCGTCAGGTTGCTTACCAGCCAGCAAGTTGAATAAGTAGAAGAAGCCACTTTGACTGCCATTGGTCAGGCTGATGTTCTTCTCACTGATATTCCAACCGTAGGTATCTTTGAGTAATTGAGCGAGTGCTTTAACAAAGGCATCTTTGCCCTGGGGACCATCGTAGTTCGCCATGGCGGCCACGAGTTCACCACTGGCGAGCATCTCTTCACTGGTTTGATGAAAGTAATCGAGCATGGCTGGAATCGCGGCAGGGTTACCGCCTCCGAGCATGATGGCACCAGGGGTGCGAAGACCATCATTGAGATCATCCATTAATTGTGTGATACCTGAGTACTGATTAAATTTTTCACCAAATTGAGAGAATTGCATCGCAGATTTTACCTAATTCATTATTGTCATTGCTTTTTGTTATCAGAGATCAGTGCGTGGCTGATCAATCGAGTAATCCTTGAACATACCTTAATGGCCATAAGACGAAAAGCACTAAATTGGGGCAGGCTAGAATAAGCGGAAAAATAAAGCCCAACTCCGTGGAGTTGGGCTTTAAAAGGTCTTACTTTAAGTAAGGTCTTCTGAGGTTTAATCGAAGGCTTACTTTTGTAGTAAAGAGATATCTGCGATCTGTAGGAACAGGTTACGTAGGTTGTTCAGTAGCGTTAGACGGTTCTTCTTCAGAGCTTCGTCCTCTGCCATTACCATTACGTTATCGAAGAATGCATCAACAGGCTCGCGTAGACCCGCTAGCTTGCTTAGTGCTTCTTGGTAGTTACCTGTAGCGAATGCTGGCTCTAGCGCTTCTGTCATCACTTCAACGCTTTCTGCTAGAGCTTTCTCTGCGTCTTCTTGTAGAAGAGCAAGGTCGATCTCAGCAGCGAGTTCACCGTCGAACTTCGCTAGGATGTTACCTACACGCTTGTTCGCTGCGGCTAGTGCTTCAGCGGCTTCTAGTTCACGGAAGTGAGATACCGCTTTCACACGCTGGTCGAAGTCTGCTGGCTTGGTTGGACGGTTAGCCAGTACCGCTTGGATGATATCCACGCTGAAGCCTTGGTCTTTGTACCATGCATTGAAACGACCAAGCATGAATTCGATAACGTCGTCTGCAACGTTCGCGTTAGTTAGCTTGTCGCCGAATAGAGACTGAGCTTTCGCGATTAGGTCTGTTAGGTCTAGGTTGTAGCCGTTTTCTACGATGATACGTAGTACACCTAGTGACGCACGACGAAGTGCGAATGGGTCGCTGCCCTTAGGTGCTTGGCCAATACCGAAGATACCAACGATAGTATCTAGCTTGTCTGCCATCGCTACCGCAGATGAGATACCTGTGCTTGGTAGGTCGTCACCGGCGAAACGAGGCATGTATTGCTCGTAAAGTGCCAGTGCAACTTGCTCATCTTCACCATCGTGAGTCGCGTAGTGCATGCCCATTACACCTTGAGTATCGGTAAACTCGAATACCATAGAGGTCATTAGGTCACACTTAGCCAGTAGGCCTGCACGCTTAGATTTTTCAACGTCAGCATCGATCTGCTCAGCGATGTAGCCAGCTAGCTCTGTGATGCGGTCTGTCTTGTCTTTGATCGTACCAAGCTGCTTTTGGAAGATAGCTTGCTCTAGCTCAGGTAGACGGTCGATTAGAGGGCGCTTACGGTCAGTGTTGAAGAAGAACTCTGCATCCGCTAGACGTGGACGTACAACCTTCTCGTTACCTTCGATGACGTAGCGAGGCTCTTTCGATTCGATGTTTGAAACGAAGATGAAGTTAGGTAGTAGCTTCTTGTTGTCATCGCCGTTCTCATATGAATAGACGGGGAAGTACTTCTGGTCACCTTTCATAGTGTAAACCAGCGCTTCAGAAGGCACTTTTAGGAACTCTTCTTCAAACTTCGCTGTAAGTACAACTGGCCACTCAACTAGAGACGTTACTTCTTCAACTAGATCGTCTTCTAGATCAGCAACACCGCCAACGGCCGCTGCTGCTTTTTGCGAGTCAGCAAGGATGATCGCTTTACGCGCTTCGTAATCAGCCATAACTTTACCGCGCTCTTCTAGGATCGCTGGGTATTGCTCTGCTGATTCGATAGTGAACTCTTGCTCACCCATGAAGCGGTGACCACGGATAGTGCGGTCAGACGCTACGCCTAAGATCTCACCTTCGATAAGGTCTGAGCCCATCAGCATAGTTAGTGTTTTAACTGGACGGATAAACTGAGTCGTCTTGTTGCCCCAACGCATTGGCTTAGCGATTGGCAGGTTACCCAGTGCTTTTGCTGCTAGCTCAACAACGATTTCCGTCGTTGCTTGGCCTTTTACTTCTTGTTTGAAAAGAAGCCATTCGCCTTTGTCTGTTACTAGACGGTCAGCTTGCTCAACAGTAATACCGTTACCACGCGCCCAGCCTTGTGCCGCTTTAGTCGCGTTACCGTCAGCATCGAATGCGACAGAAACTGCAGGACCACGCTTCTCAACCACTTTGTCAGCTTGACCTTCAGCTAGCGCTGAAACTTTAAGTGCTAGACGACGAGGAGCGGCGTACCATTTCACACCTTCATGTGCTAGGTCTGCGCCTTTTAGTTCAGCTTCGAAGTTTGCTGCGAACGCTTCCGCTAGAGTGCGAAGTTGCGTTGGTGGTAGCTCTTCAGTACCCAGTTCAATTAGAAATTCTTTAGCCATGATTACTTCTCCTCTTCCTTACGGCACACGTCTTTTTTAAGCATGGGGAAGCCAAGCGCTTCACGTGATGCGTAGTACGCTTCAGCAACAGACTTAGTCAGGTTGCGGATACGAAGGATGTAACGTTGGCGCTCTGTTACAGAGATAGCTTTGCGCGCATCAAGAATGTTGAATGCGTGACCCGCTTTTAGAATGCGCTCGTAAGCTGGAAGCGGAAGTGGCTTCTCTAGCTCAAGTAGCTCTTTACACTCTTTCTCGCACTGGTCGAAGAACGTGAATAGGAAATCTACGTCTGCGTGCTCGAAGTTGTAAGTTGATTGCTCAACTTCGTTTTGGTGGAAGATATCACCGTAAGTTACCTTGCTGCCGTCTGGTGCGATGTTCCACACTAGATCGTAAACAGAGTCCACTTCTTGGATGTACATTGCTAGACGCTCGATACCGTAAGTGATCTCACCAGTAACTGGCTTACACTCAAGACCACCAACTTGCTGGAAGTAAGTAAACTGAGTCACTTCCATACCGTTTAGCCATACTTCCCAACCAAGACCCCATGCGCCTAGCGTTGGGTTTTCCCAGTTGTCTTCTACGAAACGAATATCGTGAACTAGCGGGTCGATACCAAGAACTTCAAGTGAGCCTAGGTACAACTCCTGAATATTATCAGGAGAAGGTTTTAGGGCTACTTGGAATTGATAATAGTGCTGCAGACGGTTCGGGTTTTCACCGTAACGGCCATCGGTAGGACGACGTGAAGGTTGAACGTAAGCTGTCGACATTGGCTCTGGGCCAAGTGCACGTAGACATGTCATTGGGTGAGAGGTGCCTGCACCTACTTCCATATCTAGAGGTTGAACAATGGTACAACCGTTTTGTGCCCAGTAATCCTGCAGCGCGAGGATCATTCCCTGGAAGGTTTTGATATCGTATTTTTGCATAGTAATTCGCGCGATTCTTTGAGTAATAGTTGTGTCTAAAATAGACAAAAAATAACAATCAAGTATACCCAGATAATTGGCATGGGAGTAGCGCTAATCTTGATTAATTCCTAGTCGAAATTCTCCTTTAGTAGATTTTTAATGGCTTATTCGTCCAAATTTTCCTAAAAGGGAGTTTTTCACCAGTTTATTGCTTGAGATGTTGCAATGAGATGACTAAAATGCAGCCATCTTTGGGGAGTAGCTTACTTGATAGATACCACGTTTATCAGGTTCGTCCGTCAACATAATTGGTGCAAAATCACCATGGCGTTCGAGGCTCATGCACATGAGCTTAGCAAGACCTTAGATAAACATCGTGAACCGGGGTGGGGCGCGAGGTTTATCTATGGTTAAAAAACTATAATCCCTGCCCCAATGAGCATGTCTTGAGCGTTTTAGCTATTTCAATTACTACCGTAGCCTTAGCAGAAATTGGCGATAAGACCCAATTGCTATCCTTGCTACTGGCCAGTCGATACCGTAAACCCATTCCCATTATTGCAGCGATCTTTTTTGCCACTATTGCCAACCACGCTTTAGCTGCATGGCTCGGGGTCGTGGTTGCGGATTACCTTTCTCCAGAAGTCTTAAAGTGGGTGGTCGTTGTTAGCTTTTTAGCCATGGCGGCTTGGGTGCTGATTCCAGACAAACTGGATGACGATGAAGAGATCTCCAATCGCGGTCCTTTTGTTGCCAGTTTTATTGCCTTTTTCATTGCGGAAATTGGCGATAAAACGCAGATAGCTACCTCTATCTTAGGTGCGCAGTACTCCGATGCCTTAACTTGGGTCATTCTAGGTACCACGATTGGTATGCTGCTTGCCAATGTTCCGGTTGTGCTGATTGGCAAATTGTCCGCTGATAAGATGCCCCTTAGCTTGATCCGAAAAGTGACCGCATTGCTGTTTGTTGCTTTGGCTGTTGCCGCTGCGGTTTTCTCTTAAGCGTCGGTGTTCTCAACGATGGCGACCAGAAAGAGTTTTAATCTGGTCGCATTTTCGTTGATTGGTATGCGGTTGATGTCACTGGAAGATGTGGTAATTTTCCTTCAAACACGGCGTCATTTGATGATATGACACGCAAAGCATCCGCTATCTTGATAGAATTGTGGTTGCTTAATAATTAAACAGTGCTTTCTTGTGTTATTTTTGCAACTTTCTGTTTTTTATCAAAATTTACTCATATTGAAGCAGAGCGATAGTCCGGTTAGTTTTTATGCATCTCTACTCGTAAGGTATTGTCATGAAAACAAAACTTCTATCTACTCTGATTACGTCATCATTAGTATTTTCCGCCCATTCTGTGGCCGATGCTAACTTAGACAACATGTCGAAGTTGACGATCATTCCCAACCACAACCCTTCTCTGATTCGAAACTTTAACCCTTATGCGGTTTCTCGTTTACATACGGCTCGAGACTTTATTTTTGAGCCTTTGGTTATCTTCAATGAACTAAAAGGTAATGTCCCAGAGTACCGCCTTGCGACGGGGTACACGATGAGCGATGATCTGCTGAGTATCACTTTTGACCTTCGCGAAGGAGTGAAATGGTCAGACGGAGAAACCTTCGATGCCGATGATGTGTTGTTTACCTTTGACCTTGTGCGTAAAAACCCTAATATCGATGACCGTGGTATCAACAGCAAAATTAAGTCGGTTGAGAAATTGGGGCCATATCAGGTGCGTTTCAATCTGGACAAGGTGAATACCAATATCGGTTATGAGATCGCTCAAGTACCTGTTGTTCCTGAGCATCAATGGAAGTCCGTTGACGATCCTGCCGCATTTATGAACCCAAATCCTGTTGGTACTGGACCATTTACTGAGTTGCCTCAATTTACTTCAACACTATTTCTCCAGTGTCGTAATGCGCACTATTGGGATCAAGCAAACCTAGATGTTGACTGCTTACGCGTCCCGCAAATGAATCATAATGACCAAGTGCTCGCTGAATTGATGAACTCGCGCATCGACTGGGCTGGATCTTTTGTTCCTGATATTGACCAAACCTACATGAAAGCGTCAAATAACCATGGTTATTGGTACCCACCCGCAGGGACCCAAGCATTTATGTTTAACTATGCATCGAAAGATAAAGTCAAACATGCGGTGCTGAACGATATTAACTTCCGTCGTGCTTTCTCTATGGCGATCGACCGCCAGACATTGATTGATATCGCTAACTACGGAAATGCGGTCTTGAATGACTTTGCTTCTGGTTTGGGCTACGCGTTTGAAGCTTGGTCAGATGAAAAAGTGCATAACCAGTACAAGCCATTTATGACTTACTCGCCTGAGAAGGCCAAAGCGTTACTTGCCAAGTCAGGTTATAAAGATATCGACAATGATGGCTTTGTTGAGTCTCCGTCGGGTGAAAAATTTGAATTGAGCATTCAGTCTCCGCAAGGGTGGACCGACTTCAATAACACGGTCATGTTGGCCGCAGAGCAGCTCGTCAGTGTTGGGATTAAGGTCAAAGCACGTACGCCTGATTTCTCTATCTACAATAAGAGTATGCTAGGGGCAGACTACGACATTGCGTACACCAACTACTTCCATGGACCGACGCCACACAAATATTGGGACAGTGGCTATCACTCACGCTTGCAAGCATCGGAAGGGATGCCTCGATTTGCCATGCACCACTGGAAGAGTGAGAAGTTAGATAGCTTGTTAGACAGTTTCTATAAAACGGCTGATATTAAAGAGCAGAGATCCATCGCTCACTCAATTCAAAAGACCATTGCTGAAAATCAGGTCACGGTTCCTGTGTTGTCTGGGCCGAATTTCTACCAATACAATACGACCCGCTTTACCGGCCGGTGGAATGCGGATAATCCGAAAGGGCGCCCAATGATTTGGGAAGGCACACCTGAGCGTTTACTGCATGTGCTTGATCTAAAGCCTCGTAGCTAGGGGCAAGATAACCCCAACCTTCAAGGCCCTAATTTCGATTAGGGCCTTTGTATTTCAATAACAAAGCAAGTTTCGTGACGCATTGAATAGATTCGGTGGAAGTCGTGATCGCTGACATATTAGTGTCACAATTGTCATGCTAATTTAATCCTGTGGATGATAGCGAGAGGGCAAGTTTATGCTTACACGTTACATGGGGATGACCCCAAAAAGTCAGAGTTATTTGTTCACCTTTGGTCTCGCCTTATGCTTACTAGCAATGGTGCTCACCGACATGTGGTTACCCATTGTTGCCGGGACATTTATTTTAACTGGGTTGACGGTAGAGGCGTGGATTCGCGTCGCACACATTATTCCTATGCATGAGGAGATGAGAGCGATGAGAAAACAGCTCAATAAGCTCCAATCGGAAGTCCGCACCTTAGAATATGATGAATAATTGAAAGCAGCCGTCGGGCTGCTTTTTTTGTCCAATTTTTGAAGTGAAACGTAAACTGTCGGTAAGGCTATTGCTCTGCTCTAAGGGGCTGTTACAACTAGCGTTATGCGCCAGTTTTGTTTTATTTTACGTATTGTTGAAGCCGTTGAAACTCGCTTACCGTGCAAGCTTGAGATCAACGCACTTGCTGACACTTTAAACGTCAGTCGATGGCACCTTCAGCATGAATTTAAACGCTATACGGGGATTCCTCTGGGGCGTTACTACCGCTTGCGTTTGCTGACGTTAGCGATGAAGGCGCTGGCGTGCTCAGAGCGAAACGTGCTCGATATTGCGCTCGACTACGGGTTTGAATCGCAAGAAGCCTTGTATCGCGCTGTTAGACAAAACTTCCTCATCTCTCCAAAGCATTTTAAACGCAACCCAACCTTGGCCAAGTACTTCGGTGTGCCACCAATTGATATTAGCTACTTAACATTTTTTCAGCGAATGCAATCTTGTCCTCCAGAGGAAGTGATCTTCCCTGCGGACACCTTTTATGGCGTCGTCAGTGATTTTGCTTCGGTCTTTTTTGATGAGAAAGAGACGGGCGATAAAGTTGAGCAGATGTGGCAAACGTTTGTTGAGGCGACTGCGGACTGGCAACATGAAGCTCGGGACTACTATGCGTTGGAATATCGTAATAATTGTTCGGTAAGGTCCGGTCAATTTCAGATGTTGGCGGTGTGCAATGGGGAGAAAGAGGAGTCCCCATATCCTATAGCGCGGATCGACCTGCCACAGCGTAAAATGTGGCGTTTTCAATTGTCCCACAACCCACCTCTAAAGGCCTTATTTGTCTACCTCAACCAAGTCTTTTGTATCCCACGTAAACTGACGCTTAAGCGTTTACCCTACATTTGGCAAATGGATAGCGAAGGAGAGTTGGTGTTTTGGGTCGAACTCAGAAGTTTTTCAGGTCCAGCAACGCTGCCCTCGTCGATTCAATTGCTTACACGAGTGGAAGGGCAATCTTTGTCTGGTCGCTTTGAAGGGGTGGAGATCCCACAGACTTGTGTGGAGAAATGCCAGCGTTTGGCGTTTGTATTAAACCACTTTCGAGCATCATTACCCAAGCTAAACTCCGGCGCTGAAAAGTGGCTGATTGGGCGACCAATGAGCTCGGATTATGCGCCTAACCACGATTACCGTGTGAGCCGGATTACCCCAGAAGGTGGCAGTACAAACGTTGTAGAGTCGGGCATGATCTTAAAGTGTGTTTTGCAAGGAAGCTTGGCAAAAATTGGCGAAGACCTTGATAGCCTTTACTTCTCTCACCTACACGAAGTGGGGTATGTATTGCGTCAAGGGTTTGAGTGGATAACCCGAGCAGACGAATTACCGGGACAAGAGTGGTGTATTGAACTGCTTATCCCGGTTTCTAAGCGTTAGCGATAATCAAACAACGTGACGGTTTGTTCGCTATTTTGAGTCAGTTTAAAACTGGTCGAAGAGAACTGGGGTGGACCTGTCAGAATGTTATTGCCAGAGTAGCCAAGCGGCTCTTTTGGCATCATACCGGCCATGGTCAGTTCATTATTCCCGTCAATATCTTGAAAAGTAAAAATGTCATACTCTCCAGCAGGGATTTGCTCAAGCAGGATTGATGACGATGCTGCTACTGCCTGCGCCATATGCTCCGCGACCACATTACTGTGTTTATCCCGTACTCCAATATAGAGATTTCCGCCCTCTTCGGTGATACCTGTGACAGTCACTTGCAGATCATGCTTTTTACTCGCATCTACGGTGACTTCTTCACTCTCGTTACACCCGATTAAGGCAATAGAGGTTACCATTAGGGCAATCAGCTTTCTTTTCATTTAGGAACTCCTTGTCAGATTTAAAGTATTGAGCTGTTGTTGTCGCTGTTTTATGAATGGCGGAATAAAGAGCAACAATGCGACGGCAACTAAGCAGAGGTTGAAATTTGGCTGGAAGTTAAAGTGACCCAATGCAATTGGTGCGAGAGCAAAAATCACCACGTAGTGCCAAGTAAAAACATGGAGGGAATAGCGGCCAAGAAGGGCCAGTGGCTTAAAGGCGAGCGCATTGGGTTTGCAGTGCAACAGCCAAGAAAATAAGTAGACCAACAGCAACAAGTTAAAGGCTCTTAGCCAGCCAATAAGAGGCTTATCTGCAAGTTCATACAGTGTCCCATAGTGGATGCCATACTCGGCCAATACGTTGCGATTGAGAAAGAAAATGATCGTCGCGATGATAGCTACGGCAACCGTGATAGAGCGATATTTAAACCAGTTTATCGGCTGGTGCTTTGCGTAGTATCCCAAGGTGATGCCAATAACAAATATCAACTGCCAAGCCAGTAAACTGAAGTAGCCAGTATTGAGTTCGCTGTCGGGGAAATATGGAGTGAGCCACTCTGACAAATTTATCACTCGACTCGACAGCCAGAGCAAAACACTGACGATCAGCACTTGAGTAGTGCGACCGTTTTGCAACTGGCTCAGGACAAGTGGAGCAAGTAGCAGGAAAACAATGTACATGGGCAAAATATCGAAGTACGCCGGCTTGTGAATCAAGGTGGCACTCGCCGCGACCGCAAGCAGTTTGTTCTCCATCAGGCCTGGAAATATCTTGTTGTAAAAGGCTTGAATCGAGGGTTCCAGCGCAATTTGTAGCGACGCGATGATCAGTAAACCGACAATCGCTGCCATGTGATAGAAGTAGAGTTGCTTGGCTCTGCGGAATAGTTTTTGGCGGGTCACCTGGCGATCATAGGCCGAGTATATTAGCCCAACCATCAGGCCTGAAATGAGAATAAAGCCTTCCGCAGCTCCGACTTGCCCGAGCGGTTGAAGAGTAAAGTATTGAATATCTGTCCACCCCACGGTAATCCATATGAAGTGGTTAACAGACATGATCAGCAGCAAAGTGCCGCGAATGGCATCAATGGAATGATTACGTTGCATAAAATTTCCTCCCTTAATACTGCTAGCTTAGAAGGGAGGAAAAATGAAAAACTGACTAATTGTGTGGTGAATCGATGAAATGCGATCCGGCGGTTAGTCTAGCTAAGCCCTTTCTTGATGAGATACAGGTAGGGTAACGCCTCTGTCTGAGAACCAATTAATTGATGATCCATAAAGCGACAGAAACTCGGGATATCTCGAGTGGTTGATGGGTCGTCTGCTTTGACCAACAAAACTTCCCCATCTTGCATAGTTCGAATTGTCTTCCTGACCATCATTACTGGCTCTGGGCAACGTAATCCTTCTGCCTCTAGTGTTTTATTTGCCTGTTCTGGATTGAATGTCATGGTCATATCTGTTTTACCTCAGTTGGGCCTAGATGATACTGCTGAAGAAAAAATATTCAATAACCCCTTGGCAAAGTGATCATTTTGTTTTAACTTAGTTAACAAGTTGGTAACATTTAAAACGGAGAGCAGATATTATGACAGCTTTAGATCGGCTAACAATCTATTCAGTGCTGTGTTTTATTTCCTTTTGCGCTCTTGTTTTACGTTCACCATCTGAATCGTCGTCATTTATGCCGTTACTTGGTATGGGCGCGACGGTCGTAGGGATTTGGCTCGAGATGCACCGCTGGCCGAGTGCATCTGAAGAGCATGAGAACGGTCAATAGACTTCCAACTATTGTCCGCACTTGCCACTACACTCAACTACATTCCGACACTATCCCCAGTTTTCTTGGGCTTCCCCGCTGAAAAGCGGGATTTTTTTTGCCTGAAAAAGGTACAATAGCGCATCCCATTTTAATGACCTTGGCAGAACGTGGAACTAGAAGACATCTATCGTCGTGATCTAAATTTGCTGGTGGCACTGCGCGTTTTAATCGAAGAGTGCAGCGTAAGCAAAGCGGCAAACCGTTTAAATCTGAGCCAGTCGGCGATGAGTCGAGTGCTAGGACGGTTGCGTGACATGTTAGGAGATCCACTCTTTACCCGCCAAGGGCAGCATTTGATTCCAACCGAAAAAGCGCTGGAAATTGATCGGTCTTTGGGAGAGCCACTCGAGTCATTGCGTCAGTTGCTGTCACCGCTGGAGTTCGATCCACAAAGCTGCGATCAGACCTTTACTATCGCCACGACCGATTACGCGATGCAAACCATATTGCCGTTTGCCTTGCCGCGTATTTATCAAGAAGCGCCAAATGTCTCGTTTAACTTTTTACCCTTGCAGCATGACAGATTGGCAGACCAACTCACTTACGAGAATGCTGATTTAGCCATTTGCCGCCCGATTGGTCCTGTTGAGCCTTTGCGTAGTGAGATCTTAGGCCGAGTAGGGGTGCTTTGTTTGCTCTCTAAACAGCATCCATTAGCGGACGCAGAAATGAGCTTGGCGGATTATCTGACTTATCCGCACGCGATGATCGCAATCAGTGATGGAGTGAAAGCGTTAATTGAGGGGGCACTGGTCGATCAGCCAAAGCGTAAGATGGTACTGCGTGCCTACCATTTGGAAGCGGCGCTGGCGATCGTTGATACCATGCCCATCATTATTACCGTACCCGCTGACTTAGCGTATCTAGTCGCAGAGCGTTACGACTTAGTCATTAAGCCGTTACCATTTCAGTTTACGCCGTTTGACTACTCAATGATTTGGCACCCACGTTGTGAGCACTCTCCGGCTCAGGAGTGGTTGCGAGGAATTGTAAAGGAAGAGTGCAGTCGCTTGATTGCTAAACGCATTGACGACATTGGATTGGACTAAATGTAAAAGAGCCAGCATTACAGGTGCTGGCTCTTTTTCTTTGTCGCGTTTATTACAGCTTAATCACAACACGACCCGTGACTTGGCCGTTAGTTATATCTTCTGCGTATTTTGGTGCTTCGGCTAATTCAACCTCGGTACATGCTTGCTCAAAGTAGCTCTCTGGAAGTAGCTCAACCAGTTTTTCCCATGCTGCGATTCGTTTGTCTGTTGGACACATGACCGAGTCCACACCCTGTAAGCGCACGTTACGTAGGATGAATGGCATTACTGTTGTTGGTAGGTCAAAGCCACCAGCCAGACCACACGCTGCAACGACGCTGTTGTAATCCATTTGAGCGAGCACTTTCGCGAGCACTTTGCTACCAACGGTATCAACCGCACCTGCCCAAACTTGTTTTTCGAGTGGGCGCGCTGGCTCTTCAAACTCTACGCGGTCGATGATGCGGCTCGCACCCAGTTTTTCAAGTAGTGGACCGTTCTGTTCAATGCGGCCTGTCACTGCTGCCACTTTGTAGCCTAGTGTTGATAGAAGCGTCACCGCTACAGAGCCAACACCACCACTTGCGCCAGTGACTAGGACTTCACCGTCTTCTGGTTTCACGCCACCATCAATGATGGCTTGAACACACAGCATTGCAGTGAAGCCCGCTGTACCGACCATCATGGCTTTTTTGCTGTCGATACCTTTTGGTAGTGGCACTAGCCAATCTGCTTTTAGGCGTGCACGCTGTGCCATGCCGCCCCAGTGGTTCTCACCCACTCCCCAACCAGTAAGCACAACTTTGTCGCCTGCTTGGTAACGGTCATCGACTGAGCTTACTACTGTACCCGCGAGATCGATGCCCGGTACCATAGGGAAGTTACGGATGATTTTTCCCTTACCTGTGATTGCTAAACCGTCTTTGTAGTTTAGTGATGAGTAGTCCACATCGATCAGTACTTCGCCTTCCGGCAGTTGCGCTTCATCGATCTGTTCGATGGTTGCGATAGTACGTTTTTCTTCTTGGTTTAGAATCAGTGCGTTAAACATAGTGATCTCCACAAATAGAGCAGCAATTTAAAAACTGGTTATGAGTGTAGACCTAATTTGGGTATGACTAAAATGAAACTTTAGCATTATATCTATGCGTATCACGCATTCTGTGGCAATGCGGCAATAAAAATTAGAGCCAGTCGATTGACTGGCTCTAAGATTGTTAAGAGAGGAAGAACTTGTATGACGGGTTGTCGGTTTCGTCCTTGCACCGGTAACCAAGTTCGCGCAGATGTGCTGAGAAGCGGGATAAGTCTGATTCATCAAGCTCAAAACCACATAGGACACGACCATAATCCGCGCCGTGATTGCGATAGTTGAATAAGCTGATATTCCAGTGTGTTCCGAGCGTGCTCAAGAATTTCAGTAGCGCTCCTGGGTACTCTGGGAACTCAAAGCTGTACAAACGCTCTTTGAGAGGCTTGGAAGGCTTACCACCAATCATGTAGCGTACGTGCAGTTTTGCCATTTCGTCATCGGAGAGGTCTACCACTGGGTAGCCTCCATCACGTAGATCGTGAATGATGTGGTTTAGCTCATCTTGGCCACCTTGCAGGCGGACACCGACGAAAATATTAGCTAACGCGTCATCGTTGTAACGGTAGTTAAATTCCGTTACCGCTCGGCCGCCAATGAGATTGCAGAACTCGAAGAAAGCGCCCTGACGTTCAGGAATCGTCACTGCCAGCAAGCCTTCACGTTTTTCACCCAGTTCACAACGCTCAGAAACATAGCGTAGACCGTGGAAGTTGGTATTGGCCCCTGATAAAACCGTACCTAGATTCTTACCCTTAAGCTCGTTTTGCTCGGCAAACTTTTTTAACCCTGCCAAAGCTAACGCGCCAGACGGCTCTGCAATCGCACGAGTGTCTTCGAAGATGTCTTTGACGGCCGCACAGATTTCATCACTGGATACCGAAATATGACCATCGATGAATTGCTGACATAAACGGAACGTCTCTTCACCGATGCGTTTTACCGCAACACCGTCGGCAAACATGCTGACTTGGTCAAGCACCACAGGTTCGCCCGCATCGAGTGCTGCTTTTAGACAAGCAGAATCTTCAGGCTCAACCGAAATCACTTTGATTTCAGGCATCAGCTGTTTCACCAGCACCGCAACACCTGCAGCAAGACCGCCGCCACCGACAGGCACGAAGATGTAATCGAGATGGCCATTTTGCTGCAGCATCTCCATACCAATCGTCCCTTGACCTGCAATCACAAGTGGGTGATCGAATGGGGGCACAAAAGTGTAGCCATGCTCAGCAGACAAGCGTTCTGCTTCGGCTTTGGCTTCATCAAAGTTGCTACCGTGTAAAACCACGTTACCACCAAATCCCCGAACCGCCTCGACTTTGATGTCTGGGGTGGTTTTTGGCATCACAATGGTGGTCTTAATCCCGAGTTTGGTGCCAGACAGCGCCATGCCTTGAGCGTGGTTACCTGCTGATGCTGCAATTACGCCTGCTGCTTTTTGCTCATCCGTTAGGCTCGCCACCATGTTGTACGCACCGCGCAGCTTGAACGAGTGCACCGGTTGGCGGTCTTCACGCTTGATTTGTACATTGTTGCCAATGCGAGCGGCTAAGCGGGGCATCTCTTGAAGTGGCGTTACCGTTGCCACCTCGTAGACTGGAGCTCTTAATATCTGGCGCAGATAATCTGCGCCAGTTTGGTTTGTGAGAGTCATAAGCTAGTCCTCTAGCTTAGATTTATCTCGTACAGCGCCTTTGTCTGCACTGGTCGCCATACTTGCGTACGCTTTTAGTGCAAATGAAACTTCACGTTGACGGTCAACTGGTTTCCAGCCTAACTCGTCTTGTTTTGCACGGCGCTCTGCAAGCTCTTGTTCAGATACTTCTAGAGAGATTGAACGGTTAGGAATATCAATCGCGATAATATCGCCTTGTTTTACCAGACCAATTGCGCCGCCGTTTGCTGCTTCAGGAGAAGCGTGACCGATAGACAGACCTGATGTACCACCCGAGAAACGGCCATCAGTCAGCAGAGCACACTCTTTACCAAGACCCATCGATTTTAGGTAAGTGGTTGGGTAGAGCATTTCTTGCATGCCCGGACCACCCTTAGGGCCTTCATAGCGAATCACCACAACATCACCGGCTTTGACTTTGCCGCCTAAGATGCCTTCAACCGCATCTTCTTGGCTTTCAAATACAACCGCAGGGCCGGTGAATTTGTGGATGCTTTCATCAACACCTGCTGTCTTAACGATACAGCCATCAAGGGCGATATTGCCTGAAAGTACCGCTAGGCCACCTTCTTGTGAGAACGCGTTATCGATGGAACGGATACAACCTTCAGTGCGGTCATCATCAAGACGGTCCCAGCGACAATCTTGTGAAAACGCTTTAGTGGTACGAATACCAGCAGGGCCTGCGCGGAAGAACTTCAACACGTCTTCGTCTTCCGTTTGGATGATGTCGTACTTCGCAAGTTGCTCTTTCATCGAAAGACCAAGTACCGTGCGAGCTTGATTATGAAGTAGGCCTGCGCGGTCCAGTTCACCAAGAATCGCCATGACACCACCTGCGCGGTGTACATCTTCCATATGATATTTCTGGGTTGATGGCGCCACTTTACATAGGTGAGGAACTTGGCGAGATAGGCGATCGATATCTTCCATATCGAAGTCAACTTCACCTTCTTGCGCTGCTGCAAGTAGGTGAAGAATAGTGTTGGTAGAGCCACCCATCGCGATATCGAGTGCCATCGCATTTTCAAACGCATCAAATGTTGCGATGTTGCGTGGCAATGCAGATTCGTCGTCTTGCTCGTAGTAACGTTTAGTTAGTTCAACAATGCGTTTACCTGCGTTGATGAAGAGCTGCTCACGGTCTGCGTGCGTTGCTAGCATTGAGCCATTACCTGGCTGAGAAAGGCCTAGTGCTTCAGTTAGACAGTTCATCGAGTTTGCCGTGAACATACCTGAACATGAACCACAAGTAGGACAAGCACTACGCTCGATCTGCTCACTCTGCTCGTCTGAGACTTTCGGGTCAGCGCCTTGGATCATCGCATCTACAAGGTCGAGTTTGATTATTTGGTCAGAAAGCTTGGTTTTACCCGCTTCCATTGGACCGCCAGAGACAAAGATTACTGGGATGTTTAGGCGCATTGACGCCATCAGCATTCCCGGAGTGATTTTGTCACAGTTAGAGATACATACCATGGCATCGGCGCAGTGCGCGTTGACCATGTACTCTACCGAATCTGCGATAAGCTCACGTGAGGGCAGTGAGTACAGCATGCCGCCGTGGCCCATCGCGATACCATCATCAACGGCGATGGTGTTAAATTCTTTGGCGATACCGCCAGCTTTTTCTATTTCACCTGCAACCAATTGGCCCATATCTTTTAGGTGAACGTGGCCTGGTACAAACTGGGTGAATGAGTTCACCACGGCGATGATCGGTTTACCGAAATCTTCGTCTTTGACACCTGTCGCACGCCATAAAGCGCGCGCACCGGCCATATTGCGTCCATGTGTTGTGGTTGCTGATCTGTATTTTGGCATTGTGTTACTTCCTATATTTGCCGGTGCTTTTTAAGCTTTTTCTGCGTCTTGTGGGTACACGTAATCGAGCCAACCCCATTTGTCTTCTGTAGTGCCATTGAATAGGCCGAAGTAAGCTTCTTGGAGCTCTTTGGTGATTGGGCCGCGTTTGCCTGTGCCGACTTCAATCTTATCGATAGTGGCAACAGGAACGACCTCTGCTGCTGTACCGGTCATAAAGACTTCATCTGCTAGGTAAAGTGCTTCACGAGCAATGTTTGCTTCACGAACTTCATAACCGTGATCACGAGCGATTGTCATGATGGAATCGCGAGTGATACCCGGCAGGATTGCACTGGTTGCTGGTGGTGTGGTGATGACACCATCTTTAATCACAAAGATGTTTTCGCCTGCACCTTCAGATAGGTAACCATCTACGCTTAGTGCGATACCTTCGTCGTAACCGTGACGACGGGCTTCACCACCGACAAGTAGTGAAGATAGGTAGTTACCCCCCGCTTTTGCTGCGGTAGGAATGGTGTTTGGCGCTGCGCGGTTCCAGCTCGAGATCATCGCGTCCACGCCTTTCTCTAGTGCTTCTTCACCTAGGTAAGAACCCCAAGGGAAAGCCGCAATGATCAGATCCATTTCAGTACCGACTGGTGGGCATACACCTAGACCTACATTGCCAACAAAGCCCAGTGGGCGAATGTAGGCGCTTTCAAGTTTGTTTTGACGCAAGGTTTCACGCGTTGCTTCCATGATCTCCTCAACCGTGTACGGGATTGGGAAGCGATAGATTTTTGCCGAATCTTTAAGGCGCTTTGCGTGCTCTAGATGGCGGAAGACAATTGGGCCTTTGGGTGTGTTGTAGCAACGTACACCTTCGAATACTGACGTTCCATAGTGCATCGCGTGAGTCAAAACGTGTACATTTGCCTCCGCCCAAGGAACCATTTCACCATTAAACCAAATGTAGTCTGCTGTTTTTGTAGCCATTTATTGCCTTCCTTATGCACAGATTTTTTGTTGTAAATTGTTATTTGGGAGTTCGTCACGAGCGATTTGCGTGACTTCAACAGTGCGCACATCCCAAAGCTTCTCAATTTGATTGGTTAAGAATGAGATAGGGCGATCGCTGTCGACAATGATTTCAACGCTGGCAACCTTGCTTTCGTGATTTTGAGTGCCAGCCACTTGTTTCACCACAAATCCGCGGTGACGCACGACGCGAAGAACACGCTCTAACAGTACCGGTTTATCGTCAGCTTTGATGTCGATTAAGTATCTTTCCATGTTAGGTGTTCTCCAGCATGTCATTGTTTGATGCACCTGGTGGTACAAGTGGCCATACGTTTTCTTCTTCATCGATTAAAACATGAAGTAAGTATGACGTCTTACTTTCTAGCATTTCTTTCAGTGCTGGCTCAACTTCTTCTTTCTTGGTGATGGTTTTTCCAGGAATATCAAAAGCTTTTGCTAGCATGACGAAATCTGGGTTGTCATCCAAAATCGTTTCACTATGGCGTCCGTCAAAGAACAGTGATTGCCATTGACGAACCATGCCTAGGCGTTGGTTATTGAGCAGAACGATTTTCACTGGGATTTGACGACGCTTAAGTGTCCCCAGCTCTTGCACGTTCATCATAAATGACCCATCACCTGTAATAAGGATAGATTGGTCATCAGGACGCGCCACTGCCGCACCCATTGCAGCAGGAAGGCCAAAGCCCATGGTGCCAAGGCCTGCTGATGTGATGAAGTTTTGTGGTTCGCGTGGTTGAATGTGCTGCGCTGCCCACATTTGGTGTTGACCAACGTCGGTTGAGACGATCGAACTGTCTGGCATCATGTCAGACAGCTGATTCAGCAGGCCTGGGGCGTAGATAAGTTCGCCTGGGTGATTGTAGTTCCATTTAAAGTCACTACGCAGACTTTCACTGTGCTTCACCCAAGGGGTGATGTCTTGCGTCAACTCGAGCTGAGGAAGCACGGCAGGGATCTCTCCACGTACTGGTGCATTGGCTTGGCGCAACTTGTGGATTTCAGCGGCATCGATATCGATATGGATGACTTTAGCGTTTGGCGCAAAGGTATCGAGCTTGCCCGTGACTCGGTCATCGAAACGGGCACCCACAGCAATCAATAGGTCACACTCTTGCACCACTAAGTTCGCCGCTTTGGTTCCGTGCATGCCTAGCATACCGAGATAGTGCGGATCGTGACGTTCAATTGTGCCTAAGCCTTTTAGTGTACTGACCGATGGCATTGGATTTAAACGTAAGAACTCGCGCACTGCGTCAGTCGCATGACCAAGCTGAACACCGCCACCCACATACATGACAGGACGTGAACTTTGCGATAACAAGGCTTGCGCTTTGGCTATATCGTCGTTGCTTGCAACTGGCATTGCAGGTGGTGTGAAAGGAGGAAGAAGAATGACAGGTGCTTGACCTAATTGAACATCTTTTGCGATATCGACAATGACTGGACCGGGTCGCCCCGTTTTTGCCACTTCAAACGCTTCAGCAAGGGTTGGTGCTAGATCATGGATGTCAGTGACAAGATAACTGTGTTTGGTACAGGAGAGAGACATACCGATCACATCCATTTCTTGGAATGCGTCGGTACCGATGTGGGAGCTTGCAACCTGACCTGTTATCGCCACAAGGGGGATGGAGTCCATAAAGGCATCGGCAAGACCTGTCACTAGGTTGGTTGCGCCGGGTCCAGAAGTGGCCATACACACTGCAACATCTTGCGTTGCTCGCGCCATTCCTATGGCAGCCATTGCTGCGCCTTGTTCATGGCGGCAAAGAATGTGTTCGACGCCACCATCATAAAGGGCGTCATAGATTGGCATTATGGCACCACCAGGATAACCAAATACGGTTTTGATCCCTTGTTGTTTTAATGCGGCTACGACTAATTCGGCACCTGTCATCGTAAGCCTCCTTGTTGACCGCTTGAGCGATGTTGTGTTGCATTGCACTTCATGTGCGCTCCCATTCTTCCTGTCATCAGGGTCAAGAACGACGTTGACCAAGATGAACTCTATTTTAATTGTCTGGCGTAAGTTGTAAAAAAACCCCCGGACTTTTCAGTGCGGGGGTTTTTAAAATGCTGTGGTTATTTGTCGCCCACTAGCCCCCGCGTGGAATCAATAATGACCACGATAATCAGGAGAATCAGTGCGTTGAAGCGGGCGTTTAAATTCATAGTTCTTTTAAGTCTTTTGGTACTCAATACTGGTACGAAATTGTTTGCGTCACTAGTGGTAACATACAATTCCGTTAAATGACAAGCAAAAACTCATACTTTTTTCACATTCTTTCAGCAACTGGGCAGGCTATATAACAACCTTGATGACAAATTCAGCGAACTATCAGGGAGATAAATAATGGATTGGAATGTGAGTCAATTATGGGGTTAGCCATCATCCATAGCCGAGCGTCTGTTGGTGTTGAAGCGCCCAGCGTCACAGTTGAAGTACACATCAGTAATGGAATGCCAGGGTTTACCTTGGTTGGTCTACCGGAAACAACCGTCAAAGAATCCCGCGATCGGGTGCGTAGCGCGATTATTAACTCTCGTTTTGAATTCCCAGCTAAGCGGATTACGGTCAATTTAGCCCCAGCAGATTTACCTAAAGAGGGAGGCCGCTTTGATCTGCCGATCGCGCTAGGCATCCTT
This sequence comes from Vibrio sp. MarTm2, assembly GCF_027587055.1. Classification (NCBI taxonomy): domain Bacteria; kingdom Pseudomonadati; phylum Pseudomonadota; class Gammaproteobacteria; order Vibrionales; family Vibrionaceae; genus Vibrio; species Vibrio sp. MarTm2. The sequence continues at coordinate 59,219 of NZ_JAPPTK010000017.1, forward strand.
GCCGCTTCAGAGCAGATCCCGTTAACCCATTTGGCCGACAAGGAGTTTATTGGTGAATTGGCGTTATCGGGAGAGTTGCGGCGCGTAAAAGGTGTGTTACCTGCGGCATTGGCGGCGAATCGAGCACAACGTTGTTTAGTGGTTCCGCAGAATAATGGTGACCAAGCGGCATTGGTGGGTGAAGACCAGCATAAGTCAGCCAGCACTTTGCTGGAGGTCTGCGCGGCGTTGTGCGGCCAAAATGAACTGCAGCTTCACCAATCTCCACACAAGATGTCGTCTCCCGCGCTAGAGCGTGACTTGCAAGATATTATTGGTCAGCAACAAGGGAAGCGTGCACTAGAGATCGCTGCTGCGGGCAATCACAACCTTCTATTTCTTGGTCCGCCGGGGACGGGGAAAACCATGCTCGCTTCTCGCCTTTGTGATTTGTTGCCTGAAATGACCGATGAAGAGGCGATGGAAACGGCCTCCGTTGCCTCTCTAACGCAGCAAGAAATCAACGCCTACAACTGGAAACAGCGCCCATTTCGGTCGCCCCACCACTCTAGCTCGACCGCGGCATTGGTGGGCGGTGGGTCAGTACCGAGACCCGGAGAGATCTCTTTGGCGCACAATGGTTTGCTGTTTCTTGATGAAATGCCTGAGTTTGAGCGCAAAGTGTTGGATTCTTTGCGTGAGCCTCTGGAATCAGGGGAAATCATTATTTCTCGTGCTCAAGGGAAAACGCGTTTTCCTGCTCGCTTTCAATTGGTCGGCGCACTCAACCCAAGTCCGACAGGTTACTATGAAGGCAATCAATCTCGAGTGAACCCTCAAGTGATTTTGCGTTATTTGAGTCGCCTATCTGGGCCGTTATTAGACCGGTTTGATATGTCGCTAGAGATTCCCGCTTTGCCCAAAGGAACCTTGGCGGAAGGAGGAGATCGCGGTGAAACAACTCAAGTGATGAAGCAGCGAGTCATTGAGGCGCGCGAGAGAATGTTGAGTCGATCAAACAAAGTGAATGCTTTGTTAGGCAGTCGTGAAATTGAGCGATATTGCCCGCTACGTAAAGAGGATGCCCAGTTTCTGGAAAGCGCGTTACACCGATTGGGATTGTCTATTCGTGCTTATCATCGAATTATCAAGGTGGCACGCACCATTGCTGATTTGGAGGGGGTGGAGCATATTGAACGTAATCATTTGGCGGAAGCGTTAGGTTATCGTTCGATGGATAGGCTACTCAAGCAGTTAACGGCTCAAGCTGTATAGAAAGGCTCGCGAAATGCGAGCCTTGATCGTCTGAGAGTAAGATAGCTTTGCGTTAAAAGCGGTAGTTTATACCAGCGGAAACCAGGGACTCTTGGGTATCGTAGAAGTTTATATTGGCTTGGTTGGAGCCGTAACCCGCAAGGCCAATCAGGGACCAGTTTTGCCATCCCATAAACTGCTTGTACTCGTAGGCGGCGAATAAGCTCCACTCGCCATCCTCGCGTGTTTTGTTATACAGCGGATTTTCTTCGTCATAAGAACGAGTGGTGTAGCCTGCCGTGAGAGCGAGCTGATGACGATTCATGATCTTGAAGTAGGAGATTTCGCCGCCGACAGAGTTAAGAGAATTAGCCTCTCCCTTGGCGTCGGTTTTGATAAACGTCATCGAGGGTTGGATAAAAGCGGTTCGGCTTAGAGGGAATCGGTAACTGCCTTTGATGTAGTAGGATTGGGCATCACGTCTGAGACGATTTGCTTCAGCGCTAGTAAGTTGAGAAGTGCCCGACGCTTCGTCTTCCACGTCTTTATTGGCATAAGCGGTATCGATACTCAAGCCGCTGCCAAATAGATTGCTGAGTTTGAGTCGATAGGCATGGCCAGTTTCTTCTGTTGTACTGCGCTTTTCTCCGACGAGATAAGGGTCTTCCCATGTCTTGCCAGACATAATTGTCGGTAAGTATGAAATGTCGACAACGGTACCTGAACCGAGCTTATGCTTGTAGCCCACTTCGAGTGCTAGCGTACCTACGGCCAAATCCTCACGGGATGTACCCACATAAAATTGCTGATTGAGTGGTACGCCAAAGGTATAGGCTAAATTGCCAAGGGGGGCGGCAATAAATCCTTTCTCACTTGATGGCTGATGATCAAGGCTATCGATGGTTTTATCACCAGACGTATTAAAGTTGGACGTGGAAGAGGTGTATCCGACATTAAAGCTCAGCTCTCCACTAAAGCCCGCGCTATCCGAGAGTTGAGCGAAAGCTGGGCTGGCAAAGAGCGAGAGAGTAAGCACTGATAATGTTGTTTTCATAAATTTTCTTCCTAGATCTAACGTTGGTTGTATGGCCTGAGTAATCTAACTAATCTGACCATAGCCGCAATGATTCCAATGTGCTTGAGGACCAGTATAATTACACGCTGTTTTATTGTTCATATATGACTCTTATTAAACTTTCATACGGAGCTCACAATTAATCGCTATGTTGGCCTATCTGACTCTTATCCTAAACGTTGTGTTGGTTGCTTTAAACTCCGCTGTCTGCTCTTTAATCATTTGTATCATCGCTGTGTTTAAGATTGTATTACCTACCGCCATGTTAAAAGCCAAAGCAACTGAAATGGCGAACAAGACAATGTGGCTTTGGGCATCCACTAATGCAGTCATCTTGGCCATGTTCAATCGAGTTGAGTGGGACATAGAAGGTGGGGAGGAGCTGAAAAAGCACGGTTGGTACTTGCTGATTAGCAACCATTTAAGTTGGACCGATATAGTGGTGCTTTGCTGCGTGTTTAAAGATCGTATTCCAATGCCGAAGTTTTTCCTTAAACAGCAGCTACTGTATGTGCCATTTATTGGGATGGCTTGCTGGGCGCTCGATATGCCGTTTATGCGTCGTTACTCGCGAGAATACTTGATTCGTCACCCGGAAATGCGGGGTAAAGACTTGGAAACGACGCGCCGTTCATGTGAAAAATTCAAATACTCTCCCACAACGGTGGTGAATTATGTGGAAGGTACGCGCTTTACACCGGAAAAGCAGCGCAAGAGTAAAGCAGGTTACGATTACCTACTTCAACCCAAAACGGGTGGCATCGCCTATACGTTAGCGGCAATGGGGGATCAGTTTGAGAATATTATTGATGTGACTCTCGCCTACCCAGAAAACACCCAAAAGCCTTTTCGAGACATGTTGATGGGGCGAATGACAAAAGTGGTGGTTCGGGTAAATGTCTTACCTGTCGATCAGCAAGTTCGAGGTGATTACTTTAAAGATAAGCCGTTTAAGCGCCAGTTCCAGCAGTGGCTGGGTCATGTATGGCAAGAGAAAGATGAGTTATTGAAAGAGATTTATCACAAGCAATCATAGAAAAGGGAGCGAAACGCTCCCTTTTTCGTGTGTTTATTTTTGTGTCAGCAAGTAGTTAACCAGTTCAAAGTATTCATCGATCGTTTTGATGCTTTGCGCTTGAACCAAGTACTTGTTATTCACCACTACAGCGGGTACACCTGATAAACCGCTATCTTTAAACTGTTTGTCGAAGCGACGAACCATTGAGTCCACCGCAAAACCGTTAAATGCCGCGTCAAATTTTTTCGCATCCACACCTTCATCTAGGAAAATCTGGCGTAACTCGTCGTCATTTTTAGGTGCTTTACGCATGTTATGAATGCGGTTAAACAGAACAGGTGTCATCTTGTCTTCCACTTTTAGCACTAGCATGGTTGCGTATGCCTTGCTCATGGACTCGCCCATGTTGCCACCCATAAACGAAACGTGGTTCTTTTGGAACTTTGCATTGTCAGGCAACTGCGCTTTCAACTGCTGAATGATAGGTTCAAAGGTATTACAGTGAGGGCAGTAGAAAGAGAAAAATTCGGTCACAGTTGGCTTTTTAGATGCTTCTAGCTCAAGAACCTTAAAATGCTCGCCTTCTTTAAATTGCGCTGCGTGAGCAGTAAGGCTCAGCATTAAGGTTGCAAATAGTGCAAACAGCTTTTTCATTATTGACTCCATGTTTGTCGTTGTTTGGCTTTTTACCACTGCGGCATCAGTGATAATGGTGGCTCATTCAGTGCTGAGATCTGTTCTTTGAATGCCAACACTTGGCTTTCCCAATATTTTGGATCATCAAACCATGGGAAGGCGAGCGGGAAAGCAGGATCCTGCCATCTTTTTGCTAACCATGCCATATAGTGCACCATACGTAGACCGCGCAATGGTTCGATTAGTTTCAATTGATTCGAATCAAAGTCACTAAATTCTTGGTAGGCTTCCAAGAGAATGTCCAGTTGCATCAGCTTATCGGCACGCTCTCCGTTGAGCAACATCCATAGATCTTGAATCGCGGGTCCATTGCGAGCGTCATCCAAGTCGACAAACATAGGCCCATCACGCCATAAGATGTTACCAGGGTGGCAATCGCCGTGGAGACGAATCTGGGAACTTGGCGTTGTCCAATGCTGCTCAAGCGTTTTGATCAGTAGGTCTAGATCGTTAAAAAACGCATTCTCAAGGTGCATGGGAATAAACTGAGAGTTTTGCAGCAAGGTACGAGGCTGATAAAGGTATTCGTCTAAGCTGATGGAGGGGCGGTGCTCAAATGTCTGTTTTGCGCCAACCTTGTGAATGCGCCCTAGGAACCGGCCAACCCCTTCGAGTTGTTCCAAATTATCCACTTCAAACTGACGTCCGCCGACGCTCGCAAACAAAGCAAACAGATAGCCTTGGTATTGATGGAGTGACTGACCGTTGATGATGACAGGAGGCGCGACTGGAATCTCGGATTCGATCAACTCGAGGGTAAAGTCGTGCTCTTCTTGAATCTGAGCTTGGCTCCAGCGTTCTGGTCGGTAAAACTTAACCACGTAGCGTTGGCGCTCTTCATCAGTAAATTGGTAGACGCGGTTTTCGTAGCTGTTCAGGGCCAAAAAACCGGATTCTGCGCGAATGCCAATGCTTTCCAGTGCATACCACATAAAGTCTGGCGTCAGAGCATCAAAGTTAAAAGCGTGTTGAGTCATAAATAAAAAAGGCTCATTGCTGGGCTTTTTGCCTCTCAGTCATAAAACGTGATTAAGCATAAAGCGTTGATTTAAAAGGTTTCACACTTGCTGTTAAATCTCAAAAAACATCATGCGTGGTCTAGTGTGTGGACACTTTGTGGACGCACCATTCTCAGTGGATTGCGCTTCACGGCATCGGTTAAATGTTCAGGGGCAAGGTGCGCATAAACCATCGTCTGATTGATGCTAGCATGGCCCAATATTTCTTTTAGTGTCAGTATATCACCACCATTCATCATAAAATGACTTGCGAAAGTATGGCGAAGTACGTGAACCTTTTGCCCTTTCGGAAGTTCAAAGCCTAGCTCATCAAATACACGGTATAAGCGTTTTTGTGGATCATCGGTAAACAGCTTGCCCCCTTCTAGCGGGTAAATTTCATTGTATAGCTGTTCGTCGATTGGAACGGTTCTTGGTTTGCCTGTTTTTGTATTGGTAAACCGGATACGAAATGGACTCAAGTTACTGGATTTTAGAGTTACAGTTTCACGCCACCTTGAACCAGTTGCTAAGCAAATCTCGACTATTTTCAACAGCTCCCAATCATCATCTAGTGCATCAAGTAGCCGCTCTATCTGACTGGCTGTTAAGTAGGTCATTTCTGACTTTTCTGGCGTGGGTTGTTTGAGTCCATGCAAAGGGTGTGAACCTTTGAAGTCACCCGTTTCAATCAAAACAGAAAACACATTACTCAAGCATGAGGTTAGCCGTCTGACAGTGTTCGCTTTCTGGCCTTTGGCTAAGCGTTCAAGCTGCCAGTTCGTAATCAAAGAGTTGTTTATCTTATCGACCGTTGGATCGCCTAAGTCTTTACAAACAAGGTCTACTTTTTTTCGGTAGTTATCGGCAGTGCGTTTGAGCTGGCCGGACTTAACCCACCATAACTCAATTAACTCGGAAAGATGGCGTTTATCTACGGGTGTCCCAAGCCACTCTTTGTTGTGATGAGTCGCTAGGATATGTTTCTCGTACGCAATAGCCTCGCTTTTCTTTTCGAACTTCTTACGAAAGCGCGGTCCTTGTCGTCCGGCTGGGCGAATATCAACCGCCCATTTTTCACCATCTTTCTTCAAACTCATAATATCGGCTTCATCAATGTAGTGACTGCTTTACCAATGATTTTGAAGTTTCGGCCATTGTTATGATTTATCTGGAAATTCTTATGTGCAGGATTGTCTGAAATCACCTCGTAAACGCCGTCAGCAATATCCCAACGTAAGCGTTTTACATAAACAGCATCATCAATTCTTATTACATAAACGCCATTAGCAACAGGGTGTTGTTGCTCTCGAATATCAACTAGAAGTCGATCTTTGTGGTTCAGAGTTGGTTCCATTGAGTCACCATCCACATAGATTACTGCGGCTGTAAACTCATCTAGGTTGAAATCTTTTAACCAATCGCATGGGATTTGTAGCATCCCAATTTGAAACTCACTATTGATTAAGTTTCCCGCTCCTGCGGCAGCATGTACATCAAACAACTTTAAATTACACCATTCGTTTATTGTAGATATTGGTTGAATGGAAGCTGGCAAATTAGCTCCATGTAATTCTTCTGATTGGATATAACGTTCCCATTCAGATGCTTGGGTCTCGTAGAAATCTTGAACGCTTTTATCAAATACCTCGCCTAAATTTTGTTTATCTAATTCTGTGGCGTACTTCTCATAAAGCGACTTTTGTATATCAAAGTGAAAGTTGGAAATATGGTATTCCATAGCCTTTCCTTTTACAGATGCTTTTCTTTTTAACCAGTTGTTTCTACTGGCTTTTCTTGATACTGCGGTAGTTGAGTTTGGCATGCCTTCCAAGTGCATTAGCTCTGTACTTAAAAACCATTCCTTCATAATTTCTCCCGTGACACCTATTGACACTTACAGATTGTTTTATTTAACCTTGTAAGTGTCAGTAGAGGTCAGATAAAACAGTTTTGAGGGTTTAAGTATATGTTAGAACATAAAAACAAATCAGGAAACGTCACGAACAACCATTTTGCGCCGTTTGTGACGCCTGAGAAATATGCAGAGTTGACAGGTTTTACAGTTGAAGCTGTCAAAAATCAGGTTCAAAGAGGAAAGCTACCAGTTCTGAAGCGTTCTTCCGTGAATGATTCGCGTCGCACCTTAATCAATATGCGCGCATTGGAGTTGTTCGCTTTGGAGCAAGCGGAACAGCATCAAGACTGGAAAGCGGCAATGTAGAGGGCGATTGATATGAATACACCAGTTCACGCTATCAACATTGATTTTACTCACTCAAGCGAAGCCAAAGCACTGCTTGAGGTGATTGATTCACGAATGGCACCAGTGCCAGATTCAGAAGTGTATCTAGATCGAGTTAGTAACCAACTCAAAGAAGCGATTGAACTACTTGAGAGTTTGGAGGTGTAGCCATGCCAACCGAGCAAGGACTAAAAATCCTAGACGAAATTAAGGTTAAATGGTTCCCGAATGGATACCGTCCACAACCTCAAGGCGGGAAAGATTTCCGCTTTAGCCGTAAAGGTCAGGCTGAGTTTAAGAAGGCCGCACGACTTCAAGCCATTAAGCACAAAGAGATTTTAGTTTGAACCACTTATACGAACCGCAAGCTGAGCGAGAGTTTACCAATGTTCTTAGCCCGCACGATGTGGGCTATGTGACAGCCCTAGCTCAAGATGTCACCACCACTGAGAAAAACATAGCCGCTATTGAGAGCGGTTTTTTTAGTACTCCAAATTCTGATTGGATGGAAAGTGAGTTGAACAAGGTTCGTTCTGCGGAGCAAGTTCACTTCCATAACACCAAGGAGTCGGCTGAAACTTGGCAGTTAGTTCAAGATGGAAAGCTCACGTTAATCACCCCCGAATATTTCAACAATCCTAAGCGCGAAGCGCACGCCGTAGGCGTGGAGACACTAGGCTTGTCAAAGGGCGGCAAAGTCCGACACGCCAACCGCAAGCACTTAGAACGGTTTATTACCCGCTCACGCCGCCTCAAACCGCGAGCAAAGAGCGAGAGCGTTTACGTTGAGCCTCAATGCTATGGGTCTGAACATATTGCACAGCAAACCGGATGGGTGCGAGATAGCGAGAGCAAGAAACTCGATTTCATTCCAAACAAGGGAATGAGCCGCGCTTACCTGCTAAAACGTGATTGGTCGAAGCAAGTTAAGTTGCAAGTGACGTATCATCCAAGCCCAAGTGATGCCCCACAAGCCCAAACGGGTGAGCGCAACACGGAAAAACTGTCTCAAAGCGCGGTTAAGAAAATATTTGAATCGGGTGCTTACGTAGCCGCGTGTCATGGTGGGTTTACCACTTTCCTGACGCTCACGTTTAACGACTTTGAACGCGCTAAGCTGTTTGCTACTGATTCCAATGTTCATTTGACTTCGCAAGGTTGCGAGTTCACGCCGCTTTCAGACGATATGGCCCCATATTCGCCGCTACAAATCACGATTGGTAGTGAGGTGTCGCGTTTTCTCGATGGAGTAAAGCGCATGTTTCATCGTGGTTTCAGCTACAAACAAAGTCACCTATCTGGACAAGCCAATTTACCCCTTGAGGGGGATGAGGTTCGAGTGGCAGGGCATTACAAACCCGCGCCATTGAAGGGAAAGAAAAAGAAAGTGGAGCTTTTCGGCCCAGCTAAGCCGTTAAGTTCTAAGCGTTGGGAAGCAAGACCCATTTGGGGGTGTGAAAGCCAGTGTGAACTAGTGGGCCCTGCACGCGGCAAAGCGGATTTTCATTATATTTGGGTGGCTGAGTGTCCGACCAACGAACACGGTCAACCTAACCCCCATGTGCATGTGTTGTTGAACTGGCAAGTGGCCCCCGAACATTTCCAAGCGTGGGCGAAACGCATTGAGCGGTTGTGGGGGCATGGTATCGCCCACTTAGAGCGTATCCAGTACAAAGACGCGGCCGCGAGTTACCTAATTAAGGCTGTGGGGTATGCCGCTAAAGGTGACAACGAAGACCAAGGGCTTATTAAAGGCAATCGCTACAACATAGCTCGTTGCAGTCGAGCACCAGATTGGGAGGCGTTGGCGAGCTTTGATGTACACAACATGACCGGAATTATTAAAGAGTGTGGCTACCGCTTAGAGCGATGGCGAGCACCCATTCAGCGCTCTATTAACCGAAAACAGACCCTCAAATCTGAGACGAAGAAGGCTATCGACATCAACAAAAAGTCTCGAAAGGTTGATGTGGTCGTGAAGCTCAATCGACTAATGAAGCAGCTCGACCAAGAAATCAAAGCAGAAAAAGAGCACTTGCGAAGCCGTGGTGTATTCGCCACTTCAGGGAATCAGTTCTGTATCAGCTTTGAGGGCGAAGATTGCGACGACAAAGCGAATGAGTTTTTAGAGTGGGCGGCAGGGGCTCGTGGTTGGAGTATGCGCACCGACGATATTTATATTGATGATATTCGTCTTGAAGCCAAAGACCGTTATCGACGCGACTTTGAGGCTTGGCTACTCAAGCAATCGGATTGGCGGAGCCAGCTAGAACAAACTATACCGCCGTTGATCTCCGAAGAGATACACAACGAGCTAATGAGCCGAAACATGAGTGAACTTGAGCAGTATTTTCAGTTTCACTAACCAAACACGCCAACGATGGGAATCAGGGGCATCTTATTAACTAACGTCGAGAGACAGAGGAAAACCAATGAAATCACTCTCTATTCAAGAATGTCAGCGTGACCTTGCCGCGTTAGATGCGGCAGACCAATTAACGGCCAACGTTGAGAACGAAGTGAAAAAGCTCAAAGACATGGACATGAGCAAGCTAATGAGCAAAGCCACCAAGATGTTAATGACGGGCTCTTTTTCACTGGAAGCTCTAGGGCTTGCGCCCAACTTCTTCGAGCAAATTGAGCAGTTAACCAAGCTCAACAATGTGGCGCGTAAGAAGTACCGCGCTCATGTGACTGCGAATTTAAACCAGTTGGATGATATTGAAGAGGCGCAAGTGGTGGAGGGTAGCCATGAGTAAACATCCGAATCCGGTTCGCGGTTATGTGCCTTGTCCGGTGTGCTCAAGCGTTGCAACGGTGCATCAAGTGGGGGAAGGGCGGTTGATTGCCGAAGGCGAGCCACCGAAGAACAGCCGCAACCTTGGTTTGAAGTATTACAAGTGCCCAAGTTGCGGGAATAGCTCCATGAGCAAAAGCGTTGATAAGTACATTGATGAGCACTTTTCAACGGATAAGGACGCGGTAGCACAAGCGCTCGAAGCGTTGGATTCAACCGAAGCCAACGCACTAGATACCGTTGAAAGTGTTGAGCCTGATGTTATCGCTGAGGCCAGCAATAGCAAGGTTGAAAGCACTGAACTAACCGAACCGCCAACCGACGAATCACAAGTCGAAAATAAACCTGTGTTGAACCTTAAGCGTGTGCTGACCGCGTTGGGCGTGTTGATGATGATCTTATGGGTGGTTCGTCTCTTGATGCCAAAACCACAATCTGAGGAGGTCGCCAATGCAGCAACCGAATGAAACCTTGGAGCCATTGACTGAGGGCGATGATTGGGGCGATTTTGGCGGGTTTATCAAGCAGCTTGAAACCGAAGAGTCTCCCACTGAACTAACCGAAGAAACCGTACCAGAAACCGAAGGGCTGAACGATGAAGCGCTGCAAGGTTTTATGGGGGTGATGTTCACCTTGTGCGAGCAAGCTACCTGCATTATCTCCGGTGTGGAATTTAGCTTTGATGAAAAAGGCAAAACCGAAGTGATCAATGCGGCGGTGCCAGTGCTTAATAAACACGGCGGCAGCATTATGGCCGTGTTTGGGGACTACATCGAAGAGGCTACGCTGCTGATTGCGGTGCTTGGTCTGATTTACACCTCAAAGCGCACCATCAAACAACTAGCCATTGAAAAAGCGGAGGAGGAGAAACGCGATGTCGAAAAAGCCAAAGCCGCTCAACCTGCCTAATCCGGTGAACTCCAACCCGTCACACGATGCCGAGCATGTGATTTATGTGGCGGGAACGGGCGGAGGCAAAACCTCCGCAGTGAAGCATTTGGGG